>DATBXX010000051.1:0-2598 GCA_036514055.1 Candidatus Acidiferrales bacterium | reverse complement strand
CAGTTGCCGCTCTGCTCTTTCAGGATAAATCCAACGCCCCGGACCGTATGCACAAGCCTGCTCCCAAAATCTTCATCGACCTTGTGGCGCAGGCGCGCAATATGCACGTCGATCACATTGTCGAGAGGAACCTGCCGGCTGATCTCCTTCCAGACTTCCCTCGCGAGCATCTCGCGCGAGACCACGCGGCCCTGGTTTCTCAGCAGATACTCCAGAATTTCAAACTCCCGCGCGGTCAGTTCGACCGGTCTTCCACCGCGCCTGGTCGAACGGGAAGATACATCCATTTCGAGATCGGCGATCTGTAATGTCCCGGACGTTTCCAGTTTCCCTCTGCGCAGCAGCGTGCGGACGCGGGCGAGCAGTTCCGGAAAGGCGAACGGCTTTACGAGATAATCGTCCGCGCCGGCATCCAACCCCCGGACCCTGTCGGCAACTTCATCCCGAGCTGTCAGCAACAGAACCGGAATCGTCACACCTTTCTGCCTCAGGGCCGTGAGAACATCGAGGCCGCTCCGCCCGGGGAGCATGACATCCAGAATCACAAGATCGACCGATTCGCTCCGAAGCAGGTAGAAACCACGTTCCCCGGTGTGTTCTACCTGGACAGAATAACCATCGGCTTCGAGGCCATCCCCGAGGGCACCGGCTAATTTGACCTCATCTTCCACAACCAGAATCTGCACGCTTACTCTAATGCTGAGGAATCAAGCGTGCGTCTGGAGTTGTCCCCAAAACTGAGACAAACAGTTAAGACTCATTTTTCATTGAATGGAGAATTGAGTCATGGGAGCAGTGCGACGGAAGTTCACGAAGGAATTTAAGGAAGAGGCAGTCCGACGACTGGGATTGGGAGCCTCGTTGGCCGAAGTGGCGAGGGCCTGCGAGGTGAATCCCAATGTTTTGCACCGGTGGCGGCGGGAGCTGGATGATTTCGGCGGCAGAGCGTTCGCGGGCAACGGGCAGCGGCGGGCCGACGACAGCAAGATGGCCGAACTGGAACGGAAGGTGGGTCGGCAAGCGCTGGAGGTCGATTTTTTGCGGCGTTGCTTGCAGCATGTCGAGGAGCAGCGGAAGCTGCAAGCGTTGAATACCCGCAACTCGTCTACCCGTACCTGGAAAAAGAAATGAGCCTGGCGACGCCCCTGCCGCTGGAGCGGCTGTGCCGACTGGCGCTGGTCAGCCGCGCTGGATTCTATCGCTGGCGCAATGCTCCGCCGGTTTCCGACCCGGACGTGGATTTGCGCGACGAGATTCAGCGGATCGCCGTCGAGTTTGGCTGTTACGGCCGACCGCGCATGACGGCCGAACTACACGAGCGCGGCTGGCGGGTCAACCACAAGCGGGTCCGCAGGATCATGCGCGAGGACAATCTGTTGTGCCTGCGCAAGCGGAAGTTCGTGGTGGCCACGACGGACTCGAACCACAGCAGACCGGTATACCCGAATCTGGCAGGCGCAATGACGGTGACCGGGCTCAACCAACTCTGGGTGGCCGACATCACCTACATCCGACTGGAGTGGGAGTTCGTCTATCTGGCAGTGGTGCTGGACGCTTTCTCGCGGCGCGTGGTCGGCTGGGCGCTGGACCGCACGCTGCAAGACGAACTGACGATTGGCGCATTGAATATGGCCCTGGAGCAGCGCTCGCCGGCGCCGGGACTGGTTCATCATTCCGACCGCGGCATCCAGTACGCTTCCGGCGATTACACCGGTCTGCTGAAGCAGCGCCAGATCACGATCAGCATGAGCCGGAAAGGAAATCCGTACGACAATGCCTTCTGCGAATCGTTCATGAAAACGCTGAAATACGAGGAGGTGCACCGCCAGGAATACCGCGATCTGGACGATGCGCGCGCATCCATCGGGCATTTTCTGGAACGCGTTTACAACCAGAAACGCCTGCATTCGGCGCTCGGCTATCGCGCGCCGGCGACGTTTGAAAACGGGCTTTCTGAGGCAACAGGAGCGCCCGCATGAAAACAACCGTGCGTTTTTTCAGGCATGGCGGAATCTATAGCTCCGATGTGTCTTTCTCTTTTAAGCCTGGGCCGACACTTACCGCTTTCCGGCCGGGTACGACCCAGGCTTTCAGAGCGCACCGGAAAGTTCTGCGCCCTACCCATCGTCGCGATGAGTTCCGGCCGGTTATTCCTCAACGGGATGCTCGCCAGCAGAGCCCGTCTCCGCTTCACCGACACGCCCATCCTAAATCCGTTCCGGGATCGGGCACAATGAATTTACAGCGAACGGTCAACAGTGTCTTAACTGCTTGTGTCAGCCCAGGGGACAACCCCAGTTCGAGGCCATGATTCATGGGCTTGCGGAATGTGACGACGCCGGCGTTGTACCAGGAATTGATTACGCTCTGACCCACCAGAATGATACCGGTCGCGGGATTGATCCTGTTCGCTGCCGTATACCAGGGCTCTACATCGGTATCGACCACGCTACCGCTGGAATTGAGCACCTGGTAGGTGTGTGGGGCCGTTGTCGGCGCAAGACTTCCGTCGACGAAAACCGGCAGGTGCAGACCGCGGCTCACCAGATAGCCGATCGAGACGCTCATGTTGAAGGGCAGTTTCTGTTCGATGGTCAT
>DATBXX010000050.1:0-3204 GCA_036514055.1 Candidatus Acidiferrales bacterium | reverse complement strand
TCATGCTCTCGCTTGCCGGGGGAGAGCAGCACGGCTACGGCATCATGAATGAAGTCCTGCAGCGCACGAGCGGAAAAGTCCGGTTGTGGCCAGCCACGCTGTATGGATCGATTAAGCGGCTGATCGAGGCGGAACTCATCGAGGAATCGGACGAGCGGCCCGCGCCGGAACTGGACGACGCGCGCCGGCGCTACTACCGGCTGACGAAGCTCGGTCGAAGGGTGCTCGACGCGGAGTGTGAACGTCTGCAGGAATTGGTTCATACCATTCAGGTAAAGCGCAGGATGGTGACCGAATGAATCTGGCGTGGCGTATTTACCGGCGGTTGTCCCGGGCATTCCCTCACGAATTCAAATTGGCTTTTGGCGATGAGGTCATGCAACTCGGAGAGGATGTCGTACAAGACATCGCCAAACGCCATGGAGCCTTGGGGCTGATCCGCCTGCTCGCCGACGTCGCGATTCGTTTGCCCCTCGAATACTTGAGCGAGATGCGCCAGGATATGCGGTATGCGACGCGGGCGCTGATCAAGTCGCCAGGATTCGCGCTGGTCGGGGTCGTTTCGATGGGACTCGGAATTGGACTGACGACCAACGTGTATAGCTCACGCTGGGCGTTGCTGACTCGAGAGCTGCCGGCGGCTGCGAACGCCAGCCGGTTGGTAATAGCCGCGAAGCCGGTTTCGTATTACTACATTGAGCAGTATCGGGATCAAAAGAATATGTTTACTGGAGTGGCCGCATTGCAGAACGGCGTCCCGTTCAACGTCGGCCGGCCAGGCCACCGTGATGCGAAACCGGAGCGCGTCTTCGGTCAGCTCGTCTCTCCCGATTTTTTTTCCGTGCTCGGGGTTCAACCCCAACTTGGACGAGTTCTCAGCCCCGAACTTGACAAGCCCGGTGACGCGCCCGTGGTCGTGATCAGCGATCGTTTCTGGCGCAGTCGCCTCAACTCCTCCCCCGACGCGGTGGGGCAGATTCTCCGGCTGAATGGGCAAAGCGCGACCATCGTGGGAGTCACACCCAGAAATTTCGATGGCGCTGTTTCCCTGAATCCATCTGAGCTGTTCGTCCCGGTCACGGTGCCCGCCAGGCTCGCTCCTGAGCTAGCCAACGATGTGCTGCATCAGCGCAATGCGAAAGAATTCCTGGCGATGATGTGTCTGGCGCCCGGCGTTACCATCGATTCCGCGGAAGCCGGGCTCGACGGAATCACTCGCCGTCTGGACCAACAGGATCCCGCGGCGCCGGCGCAGGCCGACAAAGCCAAACGGGTAGTCTTAGTGCCAGCCGGCACCAGGGCGCCGATTCCCCGAAATTTGCGACTTGCAGTAGAGGGATTCTTCGCGGTGTTGATGGGGCTGATTATGACCATCGCGTGCCTGAACCTGGCAACCATGTTGCTGGCACGGGGCGCCAATCGCCGCAAGGAGCTGGCGATTCGCCTGGGAGTAGGTGCCAGCCGCTTTCGGCTCATCCGGCAGATGATCAGCGAAAGCATTTTGCTCTCGCTGCTGGGGGGCGTAGCGGGATTCGCGCTCGCCTATGGGCTCTCAGTGTTGAACTCGAGATTACCGCAGCCCGCGGGGGCTCCGCTTGCACCCGACATCGCCCTGGATTGGCACGCGGCCATCTTCGCCTTCGTCGTCGCCATTGTGTGCGGCGTCGGATTCAGCCTGGCGCCAGCCCTCGAAGCCACCAAAACCAATGTGGCCCCGGCACTTAAACAGGGCTCGGCGCTTCTGTTGCCCGGTCACCAACGTTTTGGCTTGCGTAACCTGGCGGTACTAGCCCAAGTCACGGGATCGGTCACGTTGCTGCTGATTACGGGGTTTCTGGTGCTTGGAATTATGCAGGCAAACGACGTCGAAACGAAATTCGATCCCAAGACCATGGTTCTTCTATCGATCGATCCGGTGCGCGACGGCTACACGTCGGAGAAAGCGCAAGCCCTGTTCGAGAAACTTCCAGAGCGGTTCAGGGCCTCGGGCACGGTGCGCAGCTTCGCTCTGGCGGCTCAGCCGCCCTTTTCGATTACAGATGAAGATGCAGCGATCCAGCTGACTGCGGAAGATTCGCGGGGGGGAGCTCGCGTGCAGCTATCGGCGGTTGAGGAAACTGTGGGCGCAGGCTATTTTGCCGTGTTGAACGAGCCCATGCTGTCTGGGCGCGAGTTCGCGGAACGGGATCAACAGATTCTGGAGCAACGAAGTCTGATTCCACCGAGCTTGAATCAGCCGAACCCGACAGACGGACCGACGACTTTGCCCGCCATACTGAACGAACGTGCGGCCCGCGGATTTTTCGGAAACGGCAATGGGATCGGCAAGCGGGTTTGGGATGGCGAACAATCCTATGAAGTGGTCGGCGTCGTCCCCGATCTGAGAGACGGAAGCGGGATCCGCCAACGCATTGTCTACATACCGCTGACCAGGCGTGATTTCCTACGGCCTCCAGCCGGCGGCATCTCCATTATTGTGCGTTCCGAGCCGGGAAGAAATGCGCTGAGCGGCACTCGAAGCGTAATCGCTTCCATCGACCCGAATCTGACCCTCATCGATGTGCAAACGTTGAGCGAGTACCTGGAGCTCAGCCGGTACTTTACGCTGTCCGCTCTGCGCACCTACGGCGGAATTGGCCTGTTCGGCCTGATCCTGTCCGCAATTGGGCTCGCTGGGGTCACCGCCTACGCAGTTGCGCAACGCCGCCGAGAGATTGGAATTCGCATGGCGCTGGGCGCGCGGAAGGGACAGGTGCTGCGGCTGGTGCTGCGCGAAAGCGTCGCACTGACAGCTGCCGGAACGGTTCTTGGACTTTTGGGCGCGTTCGCGATGTCAAAGATACTTTCGGCGCTGACCAGTCAGTTTGCCGATGCGTTCATAGTCGGTACCAATGACTTGCGCTTGCTGGTCGGCGCACCGTTGCTGCTGGCGGGGCTCACCCTGCTTGCCAGCTACGTGCCGGCGCGGGCGGCCGCGAAAGTCGACCCGCTTGTAGCACTGCGGGAGGGCTAGATCGCTTGCCGGTTTATCGGCGGCGAGTGGTTCTGCCCGTGGTTTCGAAATATGGATTCCCGTCGTCCGGTCAGCGCTCAGCAATCACTTTCCTTACGCGCCTAGGAAATATATTCCTGGATGTACTCGTCTTTGCTGCGGGCTAATTGGCGAAGGTCGCCGTCGAATATGACTTTGCCATCGCGGAGAAT
>DATBXX010000049.1:0-3595 GCA_036514055.1 Candidatus Acidiferrales bacterium | reverse complement strand
CGGATTCGAATATAAGGAAAGGCTCATATCGAACGATGCCAGGTCCCAACTGCCTGCCGATTCCGAAAATTACCCGAAGAGCATTAGCGAACTTCAATTTTAGGGGAACCGATCGCAAACGACAGGTTTTGTGTCCCGTTGTGACACAAACAAGTAACAGGCCGTCACCGGAGAGTCGTAGAAGGGTTTTCGGCCCGAGTTAGGTTCGACGGAAGGCCCCGGGAACCACTGGGTGGCTCATGAATGGGTCATCACGTCCGGCGGAATCACCAGCTTCAACTGCCGGAACAGGGCATCCTGCCAGCGCTCCGACTTGCGGAGCAGCGCCGCGCTGTTGGATTCGAGAAATTCCTTTTCCGACCGCGTGAGGTCCTTGCTCGTCAGCACGAAAACGGGCAGGTCGGCGGTGGCGGGATTTCCGCGCCACTCTGCCAGCAGATCGAGGCCGCTCGCATCGGGCAGGATCAAATCCAGGATCACCAGCTCCGGAGGTGCTTTCGCGACTCGCGTTCGAGCCGTAGCGCCGTCTCCGGCGAGATCTACCAGATAGCCGCGGTGTATCAGAGATTCGGCGATGAACTCGCGCGTGGGTGCATGGTCCTCGACAATCAGGATCGAGCGAGGTCCGGAGCGAGTTGAGCGGCTCAAGGCGCGGTCGACCGAAGCCAGCAGCACAAGCTTTTCGACAGGCTTTACGATGTATTCGTCGGCGCCGAGCAAAGCGCCAGTAGATGGCTGATCGACGATGGTCACTACGATTACAGGAATGTGCGCGGTGCGGCGGTCGCTCTTGAGCGATGTCAGAATCTGCCAGCCATCAATTGGCTTCATCACAATATCCATGGTGACCGCTGCTGGCTGAATCTCGACGGCGAGCTCGACCGCCTTTTCCGGGTCGGTGCACAAGGTCACGCGATAGCCGGCCGAAACAAGCTGAGCTTCGAGCAGGGCGGCCGCGGTTTGGTCGTCTTCGACCACCAGAATCTGCGACGCGGGAGCAATTTGTGTCTTGGTCTCCGTTTCATGCTCAATGGCCGGCAAATTTTCGGGCACGCATGGCAACGTGAAGTAGAAGCAGCTGCCCTTGCCGACCTCACTTTCCAGGCCGAGCGAGCCGCCGTGCAGTTCGACCAAGCGCTGGGTGATCGCGAGGCCGAGACCGGTGCCCTCCGGCGCTTTAGCGCTGTGGCTGAGGCGGTAGAAGGCTTCGAAAATCCGTTGCTGCTCATCGGCAGGGATGCCGGGACCGGTGTCGCGAACGTTGATTCGTACGCTGTCCTCAATGCGTTTGGCGGAGAGATCGATTTTTCCGCCTTCGGGGGTGAACTTGACGGCGTTGGCGATCAAATTCATCAGGATCTGCTTCAAGCGTGTGGGATCGGCCTTTACACTGAGACCGGGCGCAGGGCCTCGTAGGAGCGTCTGGTTCTTCCTGCTAACCAGCGGCTGCAGCGTGTCGCAGGCTTCACTGAAGGATGTTTCGAGCGAGACGGTTTCGACCTGAAGCTGGAGCCGCCCGGCTTCGATGCGAGAAAGATCGAGTATGTCGTTAATCAGTCGCAGGAGGTGGCGACCGCCGTTGGAAATGTGGCTGAGGTAGCGCTGCTGTTTTTCGCTGAGCGCCCCGTAGCGGGGCTCGCCGAGCAGGTCGGAAAAACCGAGTACGGCATTCAGCGGCGTGCGCAGTTCGTGGCTCATCGTTGAGAGGAACTGGTCCTTGAATTTATTCGAGCGCTCGGCGGCGATTTTAGCGGCGACGAGCTGTTCCTGCGCCTGCTTCAGCTCGGTCACGTCGCGCGCGGTGGCGAAGATCACTTTGTCTTCGAGCGACGTGGTGGCATTCCACATGAACCAGCGGAACGAACCATCCTTGCAGCGGTAGCGGTTCTCGAATTGGACAACGTCCTCCCCCTTCGCCAGGCGAGCAGCCACCTCCGCGGTGCGGTCGCGATCGTCGGGGTGGACGAATGTGGTGAACGGGCGCGAGACCATGTCCTGGGTAGTCCAGCCAAGCACTTTTTCCCACGCCGGATTCACGCGCTTGAAATAGCCGTCGAAGCCTGCGATGCAAAGCGGATCGAGTGAGAGCATGAAATAATTGTCAACTTCCTGGCGGGAGCGGTGCGTCTCGGCGATCTGTTTCCCGAGCTCGCGATTCAGCGCCTGATTGGCGGCGGCGAGACGCATCTCCTTGCGCATCAGGAAGGCCGTAAACGCCGCGGTTATCAGATAAATCAAGACCAGGTACAGGCTCATGGAGCGGAACTGTTGTTTCAGGCGCATCGCCGTCGCCAGCGCTTGGCTTTCAGGCTGCTCGTACAAGGCAGCCCAGCCGAGCCGCGGAATGGGAGCGAAGCCGACGAAGTTGCTTTCGCCGTCGATGCTGACCTTGCCGGCGCCTTCTGATCCCTGCAGCGCGCGTCCGACCAAGCCCGACAGCGACATATTCACGGGCGCGCTTTGCGCACCGACCCTCGGGGAGGCGGCGACCACGCCGTTCCCGTCGACGATGGCGAAGCCCGGCCAGCCGCCCTTCTCAAGCGCGCTGAATTTCCGGGCGAGGTTGTCTACGCTATACGTGGCCATCAATACTCCGGCCGTATTTCCCTGGTCGTCGAGAATCGGGACCGCTACCGCTACCACGAGAGGTTTGGAGCCTGCGTCGGTGCGATAGACATTGGAGACGTAGGGCTGCCTGTGCGCGGTCAGGCCCTTGAACCAGTCGCGGTAGGCGAAGTTGCGGCCGACGATCGGGTCGGAGGGGACGATCACGCGCAGGGTGCCGTCAGGTTCATACCCACTGGCGAACAGGAAAGCCGGCTCAATGGTGCGAGCCTCCTGGAGGTCGCGTTCGATGGAGGGCAGGTTGCGATGCTGCCAATCGTGGCGAAGCGCTTCGCGGCCTGCAATCGACGTGAGGATATTCTCCGCGGACGAAAGGTCCTTGTCGACGATCGCGGCGAGCGTGCGGGCACGGACCAGGTCGCCGGCCAGTTCCCTTTTTTCGATTTCTTTGGCAGCCTGAACATACATCCAGTAGGCGCTGCCCACGAGTGGCGGTACGAAGAGGAGAAGCAGTAGTACCAAAAGCCAACCGTCCCGTGCCGAGCGCGGTTCAGGAGTAGCAGCGCGTTTTGTTGTCCTGGCAATTGCAGCCGACATCCAGCTCCTCCGGCCGAAAGTCCGCGAGAAAACGATAACAGAGGGTTATACCTGAAGCCATCGTGGGCGGAAACATCTTAACCCATTGCGAGGGCATTGCCCCGCTTCCCCCCACCCGGGTCACGATGAGTTAATACTGTTAATGCCCTGGACAGATTGCCGCGCGTGTCGTTGGCGGCAAACCGGCATGCCGGCGACCGGTGGCGCGGGGCGGCGCAAGTCCGGTAGAATGCCGCGGGAGATACCTGATGCCTTCATTTTCCGGAGTCGATTTTCTGGACTTCGATTCCCTGCTGAGCGACGAAGAAAAACTGGCCCGAAAGTCGGTGCGGCAATTCGTGGACGACGAGGTTCTGCCCATCATCGTACAGCACGACCGCGAAGGCACGTTCCCGATGAACCTGGTGCCGGCGATGGCGAAGCTTGGGCTGTT
>DATBXX010000048.1:0-28928 GCA_036514055.1 Candidatus Acidiferrales bacterium | reverse complement strand
CGGCTGCGCGCTGCCTTGTCGCAAGGGCATGCGGGTGTTAAGCTTTTCCTTTGCGGTCTAAAGCGCCAATTAGAATTGAGGACCTCGAGCGTGGCTGATCCCAAGCAGGAAGAAGGCTTCAAGGTCGTAGACCGGCGGCATTTCACCGAAACGGGCGATTTGCGCGAAGGTGCGGTCGAGCAGGAGCGCCGCGAAGAAGAGGCTGCGGCAAAGGCCGAGAGCGCACGGGCAGCCGCGAAAGCAAAAGCCGCGCCAGTCCCCGCAGCGACAGATGTCGCCGCCCCGCCAGCCGCGGAAGCCCCTGCGGAGACAATCCCGTCCTCGCGCAGCTTTCAGATGCTGGTGGACTTCCTGACGCGCAACGCCGCCGCAATGATGGGCGGCATGGCCGATCCTCAGACCGGACAGGCCTATGTTGATCTCGAGGGAGCCCGCGAGGTGATCGACATGCTCGATGCGCTGCGCGAGAAGACGCGTGGCAACCTCGCCAAGGTCGATGACGATTTGCTCATGGAAGTAGTCGGCAGCCTAAAACTCACGTTTATGGAGATATCGAAGGCTGCCGCCGAAGCAATGGCCAAGAAGAACGCCAAGAAGTGACGATCCGAACTTCCGGCGATCAGGACGGTCTGGCAATGAGGGCGGTATCGTCACCTCGCAATCCGACAGGATTGGCGCCCTGAGTCTGCCGAGCCAGCGTGCGCGGGTTGCGACCAAGGGCCTTTCTTTCTTCTGCGAGATCCCAGCCGTCGAGGCCGTTCTGTCCCAGCGGTCCTGGTTCCGCGCCTGGATAGTTGCCGCTTCAGGCGTGTAATATCCTTTCGCTGATCTCATGATCCCACTTCGACTCACTGTGCTCGGCTCGGGAACGTCGATGGGCGTGCCGACGCTCGGATGCCACTGCGCCGTGTGCGAATCCAAAGATCCGCGCGATAAACGAACGCGTCCGTCGGTCCTGCTGGCCTGGGGCGGCCGCAATGTAGTGGTCGATACGACGCCTGATTTTCGGTTCCAGGCGATGCGCGCCGGAATGGACCGTCTCGACGCGGTGATATACACCCACGGGCATGCCGATCACGTGATGGGTCTGGACGACATTCGCCCCTTCAATATGAAGCAGCGAGCCGTGGTGCCGATCTACGCGGCGGCCGATACCCTCGCACTCCTGCGGACACAGTTCGCATACATCTTCGCCGACGCGCAGCCCGGCTCAACTCTTCCGCTGATCGAGCTGCACGCGATCGACGGGCCATTCTCGCTTTTTGGCGCACAGATTGTGCCCATCCCGGCGATGCACGGTACGCAGCCCGTCCTGGGATTCCGAATGGGCAAGATGGCTTACCTAACCGACTTCAGCAGCGTACCGGAGAGTTCCAAGGCACTGCTCGGGGGGCTGGACGATTTTATCCTCGATGCCCTGCGCTACGTGGCGCATCCCACCCATTCCAATGTCGAGCAATCGCTCGCGCTGGTCAAAGAGCTCGAGCCGAAACGCGCCTGGTTTACTCACATCTGCCATGACCTTGGCCATGCGGAGGCGAATGCGCTTCTGCCCGAGCATGTTCGTCTGGCTTACGACGGACTTCAGATTGAGGTCGCTCTCTGATGGCGCTCGCTGTTGCCAATTCGGCCGCAGAGTGGATGGCGCGGTTCGGCAACCCACCCAGCGGCGCTGCCGTCACGATCGGGAACTTTGACGGAGTCCACCTCGGCCATCAACAGATTTTGCGCACGGTCCTTGATCGAGCTCGCCGGAACGGCGTGCTTGCCGCCGTGCTCACTTTTTACCCTCACCCCGCGAGGATCCTGAGGCCGGCCGACGCACCCGCACTGCTTGAAACGCTCGAGCAGCGCCTCGCCGCAATCGGTGACGCGGGGATTGATGCTGCACTGGTGATGCGTTTTGACGCGGAACTCGCAAATGTCTCTGCCGAAGATTTCGTCCGTCGTTTTCTCCTGGATACGATGGGCGCCCAGACAGTCCTTGTGGGCAGCAATTTCCGGTTCGGTCACCTCGGTGCCGGAGATGTCGAACTTCTCGGCCAGCTCGGGAAACGTTGGGGTTTCGCGGTTGAAATCGTGCCGCCGGTGGTCGAGGACGGGGTAGTGGTATCGAGCACTGCCATCCGCGCGGCGATTCGCGACGGCGACGTGGATGAGGCTCGCCGGATGCTGGGACGACCCTACACAGTGGAAGGCGAGATCTGTGGCGGAACAGGCCAGGGACGAAAGCTCGTGGTACCCACGTTGAATCTGGCCACGGATCAGGAATTGCTTCCCAGAAATGGCGTGTACGCGACGGAAGCAAACGTTGGTGGAAAAACCTACCGTGCCGCCACCAATGTCGGCATTCGGCCCACATTTGACGGCGCGCGGATCACCGTCGAATCATTCTTGTTCGACTTCAGCGATACCTTGACCAGCGGCAATCTCGAGGTGCGGTTCTGGCACCGCCTGCGCAGCGAGCGCAAGTTTTCCAGTCCCGCGGAACTGCGCGACCAGGTCCTGAAGGACATCGCCCAAGGGAAGGAATATTTCCAGGCGGCAAACGGCAAGAAGACCTAGTTTCGCAAAACTACCAAGTCGCTAGGGAAGGAAAGCGCGGCAGGTCTGGCGGTCGGTACTACCCAAGTACGTCTTGTCACGAACCCCTAATCGTTACTCACGCTTTTCGCCCTGCAGTCGCCGCAAACGCCGCCGATCTCGGTCCGCGCAATACTAATTTCGATATCGCAGTCTCGCGAAATCTGCTTCTTTAGGTCCTCGTAAAGCTCGCTTTCGATTTCGCGGACTTTGCCGCAACGAATGCACGCGACGTGGATGTGGTCGCGCGGGCCATGGCTCTCGTAGTAATGACGGTGTCCGCGAAGATGCAATAGATCGAGCTCGTCGATCAGGCCAAATCCCTTCAGCAGGTCGAGCGTGCGATAGACGGTTACGCGCGTGATGTCTGCGTCAATCTTCTGCGCGCGGTCCAGGATCTCGCCAGCATCCATGTGACGGGCGGCGGATTCCATTACCTGGAGCACCACGCGACGTTGGCGCGTCAGGCGAATCCCGCGCGAGCTCAACTCGTGCTGCAGCCTGCCAGCTGGCTCATGATCGTTGATGCGCTCGCCGGTCGAAACGCGATGGGAAGGTGTAACGGACATTGTCTCAGACAGCATTATACCAAAAACCTGATTCCAGTCGCGGGAAAGGCACAAAACCACGGGCGGGTGTCCGCAGCCGCTAGTGATGAGTCTGGATAATCCTCATGATGTCGCTGTACATCACAAAGGCAAAAAGGCCCAGAAGGAAAACCAGACCAACTTGCACGAAGCGTTCTTTGAACGCGATACTCAGATCACGGCGCATCGCCCCTTCGATCGCGAGCATCAGGACGTGTCCACCGTCGAGAATCGGTATGGGCAGAAGATTCAGCAAGCCGAGATTCAGGCTGATCACAGCCGCAAGGAACAACAGGTCGACCGGGCCCCTCTTTGCGGCTCTCCCGGACTCGCGGGCGATCCCGATCACGCCCTGCAGATCCCGCACCGAGACCTTCCCGCTTGCGAGGCCGCCGAGAACATTCCCGATTTGGCGAACCCCGTTTACAGTCGATTGCGCGCTATTTTTCGCTGACGCAAAGAAGTTCTCGCGCTCGTAATAGTCCTGCGTGCCTGGAAGCACACCAACCTGCCACACCATCTTGCCGTCGGGGTCCATGGTCCGCGCCGGTGTCACGGAGAGTGGGATTTCCCTGCCGTCGCGCATCACCTCAAAATGAATCTCGCGCCCTTCGGAATTGTGGACCGCGTCCACAAACTGCGGCCAGGTGACAACGGGCTGGCCGTCGATCGAGGCGACGACATCTCCGGGGCGCAGTCCCGCTTTATCGGCGGGCGTCCCGGGAAGGACTTCGTCAAGAACTGCCTTCATGGCGGGGTAACCGAACAGGTCATCGGAAGATGCTTGAGGCGTAAAAGGCAGGGCGAGCGGATGCTCGCTCCCATCGCGTTCCACAACCACGGACAGCGAGTCGCCAGGCTTCGCATTTTCGGCCTGCGCGAAAACAGCTCTCCACGTGGGCGTGTTTACTCCGTTCACCCGGATGATCCGGTCCCCCGTCTGCACGCCTGTCTGCGACGCATCGTGAGGGACGGCAATGACCTCGGCCGGTTGGCGGAAATAATCTGGCGTCGGAATCCCGACAAGCCAGAAAACTCCCATGAAAACGACAAACGTCAACAGAATGTTCATGATCGGGCCGGCGATGGCGATCAGGCATCGTTGCCACCTTGGCCGCGAGAGGAATTCATAAGCAGCGCCGGTACGCTCCTCGACCGGGTTGTCGCCGGCCATGCGCACATAGCCGCCCAGCGGCAGCGCGCTGATGCGGTAATCGGTATCGCCGCGCTTCACTCCCCACAGACGCGGTCCGAAACCGATCGAAAACACGTCCACTCGAACGCCGCACCATTTGGCTACAACAAAGTGGCCCCATTCGTGGAGCAATACCAGGACACCGAGTACGATGCCGCCGGCGACGAGCATTCTGAGCGTGTCGGTCATAGTCCCTCAGCAGATTTTACAGGAATTCGAACGCCTTACGATATGCGACGTTTGACACCTGAGCGCGTAAAGCCAAACAACGCCAATTCCGGATCCGCAGCCTTGGGCTATACCGCCGCCCGCGGCTACCTCTTGCGATCCACAGCCAGTCGAGCGAGTCTGCGAGCCTCGCCGTCGGCGGCCAGGACATCGTCCACGCTGTCGATCGCACCACGCGGCATCTGCTCGAGCACCCGCTCGATCACCTGAGCGATTCCGGTAAACGAGAGCCGGCGCTCAAGAAACGCCGCCACAGCGATTTCGTCCGCCGCGTTCAGGGCACAAGGAAGCGGCCCACCCTGGCGCGCCGCTTCCTTCGCCAGTTCGAAACATCGGAATTTCCGCGGCGGCAGAACCTCGAAATCCAGCCGTTTCAGAGAGGCCCAGTCCAGCGCACACTGTTTAGATGCAACTCGCTCCGGATAAGTTAGCGCATACTGAATCGGCATGCGCATATCGGTCGGCCCGAGCTGCGCCAGAATTGAACCATCCACGAACTCGACCATCGAATGGATTGTGGATTGGGGATGGATCACCACCTGAATTCTGTCCAGATCTATTCCGAACAACCACTTCGCCTCGATGACCTCGAAACCCTTGTTCATCAACGTGGCCGAATCAACCGTGATGCGCTCACCCATCTTCCAATTCGGGTGCGCCAGAGCCTGCTTGGGCGTCACTTTGGCCAGGCGCGAGACAGGAGTCCTGCGAAAAGGCCCTCCCGACGCGGTCAGCACGAGTCGCCTTACCTCTTGGAAAGTTCCCGCGCGCAAGCACTGGTGAACGGCGTTGTGCTCGCTGTCGACGGGCAGAAGCGCCACGCCGCGCCGCGCGACCGCCGCCATCACCACCTCGCCTGCGGCCACGAGAACTTCCTTGTTCGCGAGGGCAATGTCCTTGCCATGTTCGATCGCCTGGTAGGTGGCGCGCAAGCCCACCACGCCGACTGCAGCCGACACTACGGTTTGCGCTTCCGGATGCGTCGCCACACACTCAATGCCCCGCGAACCCGACAGTATTTCCGGCGCCGGTCCTGCCTTTTCCCCCCGCGCCTTCAGCGAAGCACGCAACCTAATTGCCGCGTCCTCGGTCCCGACCGAGACAAGCTTCGGCCGGTGCCGCGCGATCTGCTCAGCAACCACTGCGACGTTTGATCCCGCCGCCAGCGCCACTACCTCGAACAAACCGGGTAGCGAGTCGACCACGTCAAGGCATTGCCGGCCAATCGAGCCGGTGGAACCGAGAATCGCAATTCGTTTCATGGACTCTTTCTGTGGCCGGAATGCTTTCTGCATCCTCGACGCTGTTGCCGAGCTCGCCTGTTTCGCTCCCGATGCCTTACAGGAGGGCAGCCAATCTTACAGGCTTTCCACGGATTTGCGAATCCAGCCATACCCAGCAGCCATCGCATCCCGGCATCCCTGTTCTTGCTGAAATGCGTCGTCCGTCTTGAAACGTTTTGGTTGTGTCCTCCGCGCTTGCTTTGCGGGCGATTCGGCTCATGCCCGGCCACCGTCCGAGCTATCTTACCAGCGCGATGAAATGGTAGATTGATGGCCGCAGCGCGACACGCCGCGCCGAGATTCCAGCCACGAAGGAGATATTGCGCAGATGAAAGCCTCCTACAAATTCACGTTCACCGCAGCGGTGATTGCGCTGCTGGTTTTGCTCGGTGCGACCGCCGCACTTGCCAGGTACGATTCCTACCATAGTGCGCTCGGACAACTGCGCGCCGCCCGCGCCTACCTGGCGCACCCGGATAGCGGCGAACTCCATGACCAGGAGAAGAGCGCCATCGTAGAAATAGACGCCGCCATTACAGAACTCAAGTCCGTTGCCGACGACGGCAAGGGTGTCGACGACCACCCGTCCATCGACTCGCACGTGCGATGGATTGCCGGCTTAAACAAGGCTGTCGAGCTGCTGAACAAGGCTCACGACAACGTCCAGAAGGAACAAGACGACTCCGGCGCGAAAGATCGAGCCATCCAGCATATCGCCCAGGCCCGCAAATTTATCACCCAAGCAATCGCACTCGAGCAGTAGGCTCGACTGTGGTTGGCAACTGATTTGATTGTACGGGATACCGTGCGCGCGGCACATGCCGCTGCCGTCAGCAGGGTCCTTCTGAAATTCCTCTCCTTCGGTCTTTGGCTGGTCCCCGGGCTTCATGCGCTCCCTAGCCACCGGCACTCGGCCCCGGCCGGACCTCGGGCCGCTGTGATACGATGACAGCTGCTGTACCGGGGAAAACGCCACACTTGAACGCATCTTCAGCTGCATCTTCGTTGTGGGCCATTCCGCTGGGCGGGTTGGGCGAATTCGGCATGAACATGATGGCGCTGCGCTCAGGCGACGACATCATTGTAATTGACGCCGGCCTGATGTTCCCCGAACAGGAACTTCTCGGCGTAGACATCGTCATCCCGGACATCACCTACCTGAAACAGAACAAGCGCATGGTGCGCGCCATCATCCTTACGCACGCACACGAGGATCACATCGGCGCGATTCCCTACATCCTGGGCGATCTCAACGTGCCGGTGTACGGAACCCAATTCACGTTGGCACTGGTGCGCAAGAAACTCGAAGAGCACGCCTTGCTTGAATCGGCAAAACTGCACGAGGTGGCTCCGGGCGAGGTCACCACTCTCGGGCCGTTTCAAATTGAATACCTGCACGTAACCCACAGCACGATTGACTGCGTCGCACTTGCCATCCGCACGCCGGTCGGGATCGTCATCCATACCGGGGATTACAAAATGGATCCGACGCCAGTCGACGGCAAGCCATTCGATCTGCACGCCTTTGCGCGTTACGGCCAGGAAGGCGTACTTGCGCTTTTCAGCGACAGCACGAACGTGGAGCGCGCGGGATTCACGCCCTCGGAACGCGCCGTGGTCGTGCGCATGGAAGAGCTTTTCCGCGCCGCGCCTGAAAAAGTTGTGGTGTCGTGTTTTTCCAGTTCCATCCACCGCATCCAGCAGGTGATCGACGTCGCACGAGGCGTGGGCCGCAAAGTCGGCTTCGTCGGCCGCAGCATGGTGGACAACGTGGAGATTGCCCACGGACTTGGCAAACTGCGTATTCCTGACGGCAGCATCGTACGGCCACAGGATATCCGGGGCTTCGAGTCCAAGAAACTCGTCGTGCTCGCCAGCGGCACCCAGGCCGAACCCATGTCGGCTCTCTCGCGCATCTCAGTCGACAATCACCGGCTCATGAGCATCTCTGCCAACGACACCGTCATTCTTTCGGCGCGCATCATTCCCGGCAACGAAAAAGCCATTTTTCGCATGATCGATCATCTGTTCCGCCGCCGTGTGCTTGTCTATTATGAAGGCGGCCGCAACGCGCCGATTCACGTCTCGGGCCACGCAAGTCAGGAGGAGATGAAGATCCTCCTCCAACTCGTCCGTCCGAAGTATTTCATTCCGATGCATGGCGAGTACCGGCAGCTGTTCCAGCACGCGGCGCTCGCCGAGCAGGTTGGAGCTGTTTCAGGCCAGATATTTCTGCTCGAAAGCGGACATCCAGTCGAATTTACAGCCGACGGCCGTGCCTTTCAGCGCGAACCGGTGCCCGCTGGCCGGGTGATGGTGGATTCCGGGTCGCTTGAGGAGATCGCCGACGTCGTCGTCCGCGACCGCAAGCATTTGTCCGAAGACGGCGTCGTCGTGCCGATTATCGCCATCGACAAGCACACTGGGAAGGTCGAGGTTCCGCCTGAAATTGTGACCCGGGGATTCCTGCCCAGCGACGACGGGCAGCAGATTCTGGTCAAGGCCCGCGAGGTGATCCTGAAAACGATCGAGGAATCCAGCCCGGAAGAGAAAATGGACTGGAGCGTCATTAAGGAAAAGATCCGTGTGGACCTGAAGCGCTACCTGAACAAGCAGACCTCAAAACGACCGCTGATCCTGCCGGTGATCCTCGAAGTTTAGGCTGTCTTGCGTTTCCTCTGTGCCCTGGTGTTCTCCCTGTGATGTTCCGCTGTTCGGGTTTAATCTTGGGCGCAGCCCATGAAAGTTACACTGCGCAACTACTGTGCCGCTGATTTCGAAGTGCTTTATCACATCGATCAGCAGTGCTTCGACCCCGCGCTCGCCTATTCGAGGCCCGATCTGCGCAACTACCTTCGGCTGCCCGGGGGCGATTGCGTGATCGCGGAAGTCCCCGGCGAAGTCGCCGGTTTTCTCGTGACGGCCCACGAGCGCGCCGTTGGCTCGATCGTGACAATCGATGTGCTCCCGGCATACCGCCGCCAGGGCGTGGCCACGCTCCTGCTGGAGGAGTCCGAGCGCCGCTTGGCCGCCGCGGGCGTTGGCTCGATCGAACTTGAAACTGCAATCGACAACACGCCTGCGATTGCATTCTGGCAAAAACACGGGTATCGCAAGCGGGATATACAGAAGGGATACTACCCGGACGGCCGGGACGCCTACTCGATGGTCAAAGCCATCTAGAAACGCTACTCCGGCAAGTCCTGTACGACTGCGGCCGGAAGGTTTGGCACTGCTTAGGAGGTGTTTTCAAAAGCCCGCATGATGCAGGACGGCTACGACGACTGCCGCAAGCAGGCAGTAGAGACCGAATAGATACCAGCGTCCGCCCTCGAGCCATTTGCTAAGCCATTTCAGGGCCAACAGGCCCGCCACGAATGCGCAGAATGCCCCGAAAATTCCGGGAAGCATCGCCGAGGCCAGCGCCGCACTTCCATTCACGTGCTCGGCCTTGACCAGTCGTAGCAACTCTCGAGCAACCACAGCCGGTGTCAAAACGACCGCGAGTGCGAAGCTAAACTCCTCGGCGCGCACCTTTACAACACCCGCCAGCATCCCCGTGGATATGGTTGCCCCAGAGCGCGAAAACCCGCGAAACGGAAGGCATAACCCCTGCACAAAACCGATCAGGCTCGCTTGCTTCGCGTTCAGACCCACGCCTCCGGCTGTGCTTGCGATTGCCGCGCGCTTCTCCAGGGCTCCCGCAATCAGGATAAGAATGCCTCCGGCAAACAACGCAGGAGCGATCAGTTCCAGATGGCTGAACAGTTCTTCGACTTCCGCGTTCGGAGCTCCGTGAAACCAGAACTTCTCGATGATCTTGTTCAGTGTCTCTCCCACGATCCCGGTGAAGGCGGTTGCAAGAATCAAAAGCAGTGCAAAACTCTTAAAGGCCGCGCCGGATTCAAAGAACGCCCTTTTCCACTGCTTCCAGAAATAGAGAATGACCGCGAACATCGTGCCCGTGTGAAGCATTACCAGCAGCAGGGTCATCTCTGGCGAAGACGGATCCAACCCCATGAGTTTTTCCGTCACCACCACATGTGCGGAGCTTGATACCGGAAGCAACTCGGTTAGACCTTGAACGAAAGCCAGAATCAAAACGCGCCAAATGGACATGCGTGCATCTTAAACACTCCGAGTTCGTGCGGCAATCAGTTCGTGTCTGCGAAATCCACACGTGTGGGCAATCAGCAACCGACGTCGCCGCGCCTTTTGCAGTCGCCGACGGCTTTGATGTGCAGCGGTTGCTCTCCCCGGGGGGCGCAAGCTCGAATCGCGGCGAAGACCCTTCAGGTGCGCGTTGATCGGGACGGTTCGGCCCTGCTTCACAGGTTGGCTGCTGGAACACGCGACATGTGATATGACTACTTACTCCGGAATGCCGTTTGCTATAGTCATCGGCGTACTCGCGTTCCTCCGAATGGGTCCCGCGCGACAGCGCCCGCGCGACCCAGCCTTGAGGCGTCGCGGTTGCTGCGGCGTATTCTGCGCCGCCGGCCTGCGACGCCGCTTGTGACGCGGCCTTCCCCCCATCGCCCTAGGAGAGTTTTGTGCGCGTTCTGACACCGACGGAAAACAAACGCTTCAACGAAATGATCGGCTTCGTGGGCCTGAGTCTGGCGGTCCTGCTGGCTCTGAGCCTGCTGTCGTATTCGCCTTTGGACGCGTCGTTCAACGTCTCGGCCGCGCCTCCCGGTACCGGCCCGGCACGGAACTGGATTGGTCCTGTAGGCGCTCATGCCGCCGACCTGTTTTTCCAGCTCGCCGGCTATGGCGCGTTCCTGTTCCCGATCGGGATGTTTCTGGTGGCCATGCGCTGGTTCCGCAGCCAACTGATGGTGGCTCCAACCGCGAAACTCATCGGCTGGGCCTTGTTGCTGCTGTCGCTCTCCGCCGAAATGACTCTGGTTCACATGCCGGACGTGCGCGGAGCGCTGCCGGCCGGCGGTCTTCTCGGCAAACTGTTCGCCCAGGGGCTGCGCGCCGCCCTGAATCCGGTTGGCGCGAACCTTGTCTCGATTGCCATTCTGCTGACCGCTCTGTTCCTGACGACCAGTTTTTCATTCAGCGCGGCCGCCACGTGGATGAAGAAACCGATGGCTGGGGAGGGCATGATCGGCCAGTGGATCGCTCGCGTGAAGGCCTGGCGCGAGGAGCGTGAATCCGTACGGCTACGCAAACAGGTTGAGGACATCAAGATTGCGGGCCGCCGCCCCGTCGCGCAGCAGCGGGTCTCGGCGAAGGAAGTCGAAGAAGAGGAAGAAGAAGCGGACCCGATCGATCGCACGCCTGCGCAGGGTGAACGCGGGCCCCACGTAATTCAGTTCCACGATCCGGCGCCGCCGCCGCCTCCCAGAAAAACTGCGCCTGAACCCAAGATCTCGCACGGCAAAACCAATTTCAGGCTGCCCTCGCCCAGCTTGCTGCGCGCAGCTGAGCACGGCGAAAAAATGGACGAAGCCGAGCTCAAGGAGTGTGCGCGCGCGATCGAGCAGAAATGTTCGGAATTTGAAGTCGGCGGTCACATCACCCAGATCAACCCCGGGCCGGTGGTCACTACTTTCGAGTTCAAGCCCGAGGCAGGAATCAAATACAGCCGGATTACCAGCCTGGGAGAAGACCTGTGTCTGGCGCTGCGCGCCGAATCACTGTTGATCGAGCGCATACCCGGAAAATCAACTGTAGGGATCGAAGTGCCCAACGCACGGCGCGAGACCATTGCGCTGCGCGACGTGATCGAGTCGCCGGAATTTTCACATTCGTCCTCGAAGCTCACCATGCCGCTCGGAAAGGACTTGATCGGACGCATCCGGGCTGCCGACCTGACGCAGATGCCTCACCTGCTGATCGCTGGGTCGACCGGCACCGGCAAAAGCGTCTTCATCAATTCCCTGCTCATGGGCATGCTGTATAAATCGACGCCCGACGAACTGAAGCTCGTGCTCGTGGACCCGAAGCGCCTCGAACTGGGGCTCTATGCGGACATCCCGCATCTGTACACGCCGGTCGTGACGGACGCGAAAGTAGCGGCAAACGTCCTGCGAAACGCGACGCGAGAAATGGAGCGCCGGCTGAAGCTCCTTGCGCAGCGCAGCGTGCGAAATATCGAGCAGTACAACCGCACATTCGAGAAGGGGCAATCGCTTTCGCTGTTTGAAAATGCCGACGAGCAGGAGCACCGCCCCCTGCCCTACCTCGTGATCGTAATCGACGAGCTGGCCGACCTGATGATGGTGGACACAAACGGTGTCGAGGAATCCATCACGCGACTGGCGCAGATGGCCCGCGCGGTCGGAATCCACCTGATTCTCGCAACGCAGCGGCCATCGGTCGACGTCATCACCGGATTGATCAAGGCCAACTTTCCGGCGCGCATCTCTTTCCGCGTGGCGAGCAAAGTTGACTCCCGAACGATTCTTGATACCAACGGCTCGGAATCGCTGCTGGGCAAAGGCGACATGCTCTATTTGCCCGCCGGATCATCCCGCCTGCACCGCATCCATGGCCCGTATGTCCACGAGAACGAAGTCGCGGCGGTCTGCGAATTCTGGCGCGATCAGGCAAAAGCCATTTACAATACAGAGCTTCTGAAACCGCCGAAGGACGATAATGACATGGCCGGCTCGGGCGACGGAGGCGAAGGCGGAGAAGAAGTTGACGACGAACTCTATCAAGACGCCGTGCGCGTATGCCTGGAAATGGGCCGCGCGTCCACATCGACACTTCAGCGGCGCCTGCGCGTCGGCTATGGCCGCGCCGCCCGACTCATTGATCTCATGGAGAAGGACGGGATTGTGGGCCCCGCCGATGGCTCCAAGCCCCGCGAGGTCCTCAAATCAAAAGACTGGATGAAGGAGTTCGACGACTCGATGAAGTGACGATCGCGTGAGGAATGCCTGCCTACGTACGGCAAAAGAGATTCGGCTCGCGTGAGCTGATGCGATCTTGTTCCATCTTCCCGTCGCGCGTTGGTTACCGCCTTTGTCTTTCGAGCAGATTGAGTGGGGCGCTTTTCCCTTTCCAGTGCGCCGCCTTTTCCGTAGAATCTTGGGTTGTGCCGGTGCCGAGGTAGCTCACCGGTAGAGCGCGGCCCTGAAAAGGCCGGCGTAGGCAGTTCAACTCTGCCCCTCGGCACCATCCCTGTCGCAGAACAACTTCCACTTGTCCTTCTGGCGGATCGCAGCACCTTCAGGCAGTAGCGTTATCGATTCAATGTGCTGATGAAGTTCCTGCTTTACCAGGTTGGTACTCGCCCAACCCTAAGTGAGGTAAATGCAACTACACAGGAGGGTCATTGATCTAATTCCGTGTTGCTGCTGACTAGTGCGAAGACCAAGCCAGGTACGCGAGAAAAGCCACCAGGATCACACCAAACGCTAGATTAGTTATCTCATGACGTTTCAGTGCTCGCTTGTCCATGTAGACTGACACGGCGAAGCATTGTATTCAGTTACATCTCGCCGCGAGGGACAACTGAGAACCTGTAACAAAGTTGCCATGCTTTTGTTCGAAGCCTACAATTGCGTCGCGGATACGCGTCGGCCAGGGCGCGAAAATCCTAACGAGTAACGGGGGGCAAAGCAGATGCAATTTCGCCGATCGCTTTCGATTTTCATGATCATGTTCATACCGACCATGATGGTCGCGGCTCAAACTCAGACAGGACCAGGCATAACGACTCAAAAGCACTTGATCATGACGATAACGGGGTTCGCTGAAGGCTCCGACATTCCGCTGAAATACACCCAGGCCGGTAGCCAGACTTCACCAGAAATCACGTGGCTCAACACGCCCCCGGGCACAGTCACCTTCCTTTTGCACATGCATGATGCGGACGTTAGTCGCAATCACACCACCGACGACCAGCTTCATTGGCTCGTCTGGAATATCCCAGGCACGGCGACCGGGCTGCCGGAAGGTGTCCCGACCGGTGCTCAGTTGCAGAACGGGGCCTATCAAGTCAGCGCAAGCGGGGCTGGTTATCGAGGTCCAGGCGCGCCAGCCAGTTTTCCGCGGCACCATTACATCTTTGAACTTTTTGCCTTGGACGCTAAGATCGACGTCCAGCCAGGCACTGACCCGTTTGAAACTCGCGCAAACATAATGAAAGCGATACAGGGGCACATCCTTGAGAAGGCCGTATACGTTGGCCTTTTTCACCGCCCGCAATAGCCTTGAGAAATAACGACGGCCGATCTGGCGTTGATTCAAAGAATTTATGCGGATGGACCTAAGCGCCTAGGCTCATGCGCTATCATTTCGGTCCTCTTCGATTCGCGCAAGACTCAGCGGGCAATTAGCGGGGTTCTGGGAAGATTGGACCGCTCGCCCTTCACTTGGCCGATTATCGCGCTAATCGGAAGAGTGGGTTCTAGTCCCCCTAATACCGGCAATCCCACGAATCAGGACTTGAACATTTTTCTTGCCCATTCGATGGGGACCGCCCTTATGGGTACAGATCGGTCTTCGACAACATGGCCAAGAACTGTTTGGGCCTAGGCTCGTCGATGGCGACGCCGAGAAGCTTGCCATTGCGATCGAACAAAAACCTATGCGGTATGCCCTCGACGTGGAACTGCTTGTGCACTTTGCCGCCGGGATCAAGCAGCACCGTCGGATGGAACTTCACGGGCGAGTCACGCGCCCCGCTAAGCAATTCAAGACGCTCTTATATACTGCCTGGCTATTGAACTCAACGGAACAGACCGGATACGTGGGAACCAGTGCCCGCTTTTGCGGTAATCCGCGTTGTCGGGATTTCGCTGGGACTTCAAGCGCGAGTGATCTGGGGTCACTGCTTTGTTTGATGATCGTCCTCAGAGGTCCCATTTCCGACGGGCATGACGATTTCCCGGAAAACCTGTTTCCTAACGCGTTGAGGGGCGTCGGATGGTGGGAGCTACGGTCCGCTCGTAGTGGCAGAAAGGGTGAATCTGCCGAAATGACTCTTATTGGACAGCTTACGCAAAGTGCCAGTGTCATCATTTGCGAATGTCGTAGCCAATCACTCAGCGCAACCCGCAGCATGCAAGGCTAGATCGGGCAAGCGACGGATGATCAGGCAAGGTGACGAAACATGCGAACTCTTCGCTCGATCGGTTTTCTCCTACCTCTGGCTCTAGCGCTGGGCAGCGGCGTGGTAGCAGCCAGCAGGGCCTCGGCTGAAAACAATACCACCGCAGGCAAGGCCGCGGAGAGCAAGGCAGTCGAGAATAAGTCGGCTGCGGACCCCGTGGCTGGGGGCAGACCGGAAGCAATGCCACAACTCCAAGCACCTCCAAAGCCGGAACCGCCGCCGAAGCCCGAAGCACCACCAAAACCGCACGCGCCGCCAAAGCCACACGCGCCACCTAAACCACCGCCACCGCCTAAGCTACCACCACCGCCGCCTAAGCCGCCGGCGCCGCCTAAACCACCACCGCCACCTCCAAAACCGGACGCAATTTGAGAACGCGCGAATCTCACTAAATAGACTAGACCGATTCCACGCTACCGGGCGGCTCGTACAACCATTGCGAGCCGCCCCCAGTTTCTACCTTGCGATGCCTCGGGGCGGCCAAGGCATGGAGTTCCCGATCAATGGCGCCCCGATCCATCTCTTGAACTGCGGAGCACTCCTCGGTTCTGTGACGTTACTAGGGGCAGCATTCTTGGTGCCGTTTAGACTGCGCGTCGCAGATGGGGTGGGAATGAGCGGTTCGCGCGCAAAAGAGTTCTTCAACAAGCAGCAGTCCCGGCTTCTCCGGCAATCCGACTACACGGGCGCAGAGCCGGCGTCCTGTCCGCTCCAAGCGCTAGCCGTACTTGAGGCTGGTGCTCTGTCCGACCTCGATAATGTAACCGTCAGGATCGCGGATGTAGCAGCGAATCTCGCCGTACTTGGGGATCGGTCCCGTGAGAAACTCGGCTCCCCGACTTTTCCATAATTCATAGCACGCTTGAATATCCGCAACGCGGAAATTCATAAAGCTGTTGATGTGATTCGGGTCGGGAACGCTGAGCGTTACGGTCGGCTTGTCCGGGGTCGGCCCGCCCCCTAGGTTCAGAATCATCCAGATATTCGCAAGCTGGAGGTACGGAGGGGCGTTGCCGTCACCCATGGTCAGAATGCGAGCGCCGAAGACCTTTTCGTAATAGCGAGCCGATCGTTCGACGTCCGCGACGGTGAGAAAATACGCGATGCTGATCCCCTCTCGCGGGGGCATCTCAAAGCTCTTCTGTTCGACTTGTACACTGCTCATTGACGACCTCTCAGCTTTGATTTACGGCGCAGGCATAAAGTCGCTGCGATAATACAACAGAAGCTCCGTCGTCTCTGCAAAGTCCTGATGAGCGCGCTAACTGGGACCCAGAGTTCCGGTTATTCGACTAATCGCGACTTAGAGAGGATTCATCTGGACAGTTTATGAAGAAGCGCTGTGGCCGGCGCACTGCAGCACCCCGAGGTACCCGCTCCACGGCCCCACGGCCTCTCGGTATTGGTGGGCCATTACCCTTGAGATTTGGTGCAGATGAGTTAAGTCATGGGCTGCCCAGGTCGCCAGCAGCTCTGAAAGAGTAACGACTCCGAGGGCAGGATGTCGTCCACGTCGCTCGAGGTCCTCCTGCCGCAGATTCAATGCGCGCAGTTCGTTAAGGTTTTCTGACCGCAAACCAGCAAATTCATCCAATAATTGCCCTAGCGACTTATCCTGACTCTCCCGTACGTGCCCCCGACGATCAAAGGAGTCAAACGTCTTCGTCTCGCCAAATTTCAGGATAAGCTTCGCCCGTGGCAACCAATCAGTGCGCTCTCCGTGAATCAGATGGCCGAGGACATCGAACGCGCTCCAAGTGTTTTCACCTTCATTTCGGAACGTCCACGTTTCCGGTAAATCACGCAGAAGCGCATTGAGAGCAACGGGGGTGCGAGTGAGAAGCGAGATTGTGTGATGCAAGTTGTGCTCCATCATGCTCCTCAATTCAAAGGCAGCGATTTTCCAGAGACGCTAATTGTATCTGCTCTGCTGCGCTGACGGTAAAGTGGGTTCTGGTACCCCAATGTCAGGTTATCCGGCTTATCGGGAGTTGGGAGTGATGAACTCGAGCCCGGTTAGAAGAGCCTGAGTATGTGTTGAAATATTCAGGATGTGCTGAGTAATTCAGCAAGGCCCTAATTTCCAAGGCCATCTTGCAAAGTGGCCGATTCGAGCGTATGTTGCAGAGCCAAATGGCAGTTCCGCGCAAGGACACGGAGTTGCTCGAGTTGGCACGGCGTTTGCGTTGGACTGGCTAGAGCAGTTCAGATTACGACCGTGAAGGGAGAAAACACATGGCCAAGAAAGCAAGGAAAGGGCTCACAAAGGGCAAGACCTTGAAACCGGGCAAATCGCTTGAGAAAAAACAGCCGCTCACTGAAACCGTCACCTTCACCTATGGGAGTTCCGGGGTCGTTTACAAGCCGCAGTAGGCCGCATCGGTACAGCCACGCCCGAGCGCAGCAGTTTTGCGTGGCATAAACGTCCTTTCAAAACCCCTGCTAAGTCCTTTCGATTGGCAGGGGTGTTTTTGTTGACCCGAGTGCGTCGTGCGTCTCAACACACCGGACATCTGGGTACTAGCTTGTACGGCGGGTTACCCTCATCAAACAGGCCAGCGGTCACTAGGCTCAGCGCGGCGGCAATGGTTTTCACTGACGTCTCCGTTATCTGCAAACATATCATTCGTTTGGCGCGAACAACCACAACTTTGAGAATATTGTCCTTCTTGCCGTAGCATTTCCGGGTTCTGAAAAAGCATTGGAATACCGCGCCCTCGGCACCACTTCAACTGCCTGGCGGGGGTTCCATTGGCGGTTACAGCCAGTCGGGTCGCCTTCAGACAATAGCGTTCTTGACTCAATGTGATGTGCGAGTTCTTGCCGTACGCGATCCGGCGTTCCCCGCTGAGCAGCTTCTAGATGTCCCGCCGTACCGCCCTTGAGCGGGCCCGAGCGAATCAAAATCGAATCAAATCAGTTTGACATATCTGAACAAACCGCGTAAATTCGCAGACTGTCGGCGGCTTTCGTACAGACGGCCCGATCTATCCCCATGGAAATATCAGGAGAATACCCGTGACGTCTCGCCCCGTTATCTTCGCATCCGTGATTATTTTTTTCTGTATGAATGCTGTTGCACGCGCGCAGTCCACGGCTGGTGCGGCATCTTCGGCTTCGGGCCTTTCCGGCGTGGTGGCGGACCAAACCGGCGCACCCCTTCCCGATGTCTCGGTGACAATCAAGAACGCCGGCGCGGGTGTAACGCTTACGGTCACAACCGACGGCGGAGGACACTTTCAGGCGTCCGGCCTGCCCCCGGGACGCCTCGAAATTCGAGCGGCAAAACAAGGATTTGCCGATGAAACGCGCACGGGAATCAGCGCGGCGGTTGGGCAGGACGCCACGGTAGACATTACGATGCATCGTAAGGCCTCCGACCCCTGCACAAGCGGACACGAGTTCGCCACCAGCGATTGCGCGCTGACCTGGCACGGCGTCACGCTGTTCGGTGCGTATGACGTCGGCATCGGCTGGGTCAGCCACGGCTTGCCGGTGAACGGCTACAACTATGAAGGCGAATCTCTGGTGAACCGAAACGGCAATCACTCCCGATTCCTCGTCGCACCAAACAACCTGCAGCAGACGGGTCTGGGCGTCAGAGGCAAGGAAGAGTTTGCTCCCGGCTGGTCCGTTGTGTTCAACGCGTCCACTGGCATCAATCCGAATTCCGGCCTGCTCGCCAACGCGTCACTCACCGATATCAACAACAACGGCCTTCCAAGGGCTAGCTATTCAGAAGCCATCGACGGGGCGCGCGCAGGCCAACCCTTCAACGACGAATTCTATGCCGGCATATCATCGACGCAATTCGGCACGCTGACCTTCGGGCGCCAGCGCTCCCTGGGTACAGATGCGATGCTCCAATACGATCCGGCCGGCGGCAGCTATGCGTTTTCCTATATCGGGTATAACGGCACGATGGCCGGCGGCGGTGACACCGAGGACAGCCGTTGGGACGACGCCCTGAAATATCGCATAACCTATGGCCCGGTCCATTTCGGCGCGATGTATAAATTCGCGGACGGTAATGGCGGGTGCTACTCGGGCGTCGCAGGCTGGACTGCCGCCGACTGCACGCCGGAAAAGCCGCATAACAATGCCTGGGGGTTCGACCTCGGCGGAGGTCTCGGCAAGTTCTCCGCCGACGCCGTCTACCAACATTACAACCAGGCAATCAGCGTATTGAACCCCTTGCTGGGGCCTCAGAGTCAAAGTCCGTCGCAGTCGTTTCAGTCGACCATGAACAGCATCAATACGATCCCCATCACGGGGCCCAATCTGATCGACACGTTCAACACCGTCTATGGCATTGTGACCGACAACAACGCAATTATGGTCACCGCCAAGTATGCATGGGACCCGTTCAAGTTTTATGCCGGCTACGAATACATCTGGCAGAACAACCCGTCGCACCCGTTGGGTGTGGGCGCCTCGGACCAGGGCGGCTACTTTATGAGCGGAGTCGAAGACGACAACCTCGATACTCAAAAGCTGCTGAATATCTGGTGGTCGGGAGTGAAATACGCTTTCGACGAGAAGACCGACATCACCTTGTCCTGGTATCAACAGAGGCAGAACGACTTCCGTATTGCGCCGACCTGCACGCCCGTCACCAACTTCCGGAGTTCTTGCGCGGGCACGCTCAACGAGGTGTCGCTCTACGTAGACCATCACTTCACCAAGCGTTTCGACGGTTTCGCCGGAATTGCGTATTCCTACGTGAGCGGCGGCCTGGACATCGCTATTCCGCATGGCCCCGGCGTCCCTTACAACTACCCCGACAACGTTGCTCCGACGATCGGTGCTCGTTTCGCCTTCTGATCGTTTCCGCGACGGCTCATTCGGTAGCCTACATGGATGACTGAAGCCCGCGATCGGCGGCGGGCCGTCCTTTGTGACGGTGTGTGAATTTCGAGGACACCGCGGCACACGTGCGCAGCCGGAGTCACAGCGCGCCGGTTGCCCTCCAGGCTGCCGAATACCCCTGCAGTGCTGACGAAGCTCGACGCTAACAATGGAAATCCCCCACCCAGCTAAATCCAATCACTCTCTCGCGCTGCTTTATGGTGTGTCTACAGGAGTTCCGGTATGGACGCCGGCTTTTAAGTGGTTGAACATGCGTCGGGTTGGTTGAAAAAGGAGACTGCTCATGTTCAAACTGGTCCGGTTTATCTGCGCGCTTGGATTTGTAGCTCTCGCCATTCCCGCCATTGGAGCGCAACAACATCCGGCATATTTGCATGCACTTTCTGACCTGCGGGATGCTCGGGCACATTTGCAGCGCCCGAATCACGGCGCTTTGCAACAACAGGAACAGGACGCTGTCGCGGAAATCGATAAGGCAATACAGGAGATAAAAGCCGCCTCCATCGACGACGGTAAGAACATCGACGATCATGTGGCGGTGGATGAACATCTGGAATGGGGCGGCCGCTTGCGGAGAGCGAATGAGCTTTTGGGCAAGGCGTTTAGCGATATCGACAAAGAAGAAGATAACCCCGAAACTCATGGCCTGAAGCGCAGAGCGCTTGAACATATCAACGCAGCCCGAGGGCATGTTCGTGAGGCCATGGCGCTGGTTCACTAGATCGAACCAAAGCGAGTTGCGGCGTTTTTCGCCCTGATTGGTTTCAGCAAGTCGTGTGTTTTGTGAATCTGTTTCGTCGTCCGCGAAGCATGGTCTGCGATTTGGGGCGTCAGCCTAATGGCCGGAGATTTTTTCCGGCCAGGATTGCCTCGCGATCGATTTCCAGCAGGCCTGCTGCGCATTCCGCTGCGATTTCCTTGATTGCACAGCCCGTGCGCTAGGATCGAGGAATTCCAAGCTACCCACCTGCGCCCCCGGCGGTCGGTTAAGCACAGCCTCTCCGCTCAAGCGAGTCGGGCGTTAGCCAGACATAGGACAAAGGGAACACGGCCAGCCGGAATTCATGGGGTACGTCGGCGTGCAATTCCTGCTCGAGAAATACGGCAAGGAACTGCAAGCGGATCCCTGACGTGCCCAGGCAGCGAACTGTTACTTCGCAGGAAGCGGCTGGGCCACACCGAGCTGGGTCAGGAATCCGAGCGCGTCGGTGGACTGCCAGGTTTCGAAGCACCTACCGCCACGGAAGTGATGAATCACCATTCCCGCCGATATGATCAGCTTGGAGGTGGGTGCGACCCCCATGTACTCGCCCTTATGAGTCCCGTAAAACGTATAGCGGTTGGCGACCTTCTCGCCCTCTGCGATCACATCTTCGCTTGCAAGCCGCATATCGGGAAACGCCAGCCGGAGCGCTGCGTAGTATTCGCGCAGGCCGCCCACACCGGGTTTCAATCGCCGCGACAGGCCATGAAATACGACGGCCCTATCAAACATTTCCAGGTAGCCTTCCAGGTCCTTGGCATTGAAGCGCGCGATTGCGCGATTCACAAATTCTATATTTTCCTTTACAGGCATGGGTCACCGTTGGATGAGAGATGGGAGTGCCGAATTGCAGCTCGCCGCGATAACAGGCTCACTGGTGGGGCTTGGAATCGCTCTCGGTGAGTTCCCGCCAGAGAAGATAGCTCGGAACCCCGACCGCGGCGATCACGATAATGTCAAATCCGATTGGCTTTCTAATGGTGGGGCGCGGTGATTGCTGTTCGTCGGCTCCCGGATCATGGCAACCCTGTTCCAAGGTGTCCTCGAACGTGACGTCCGCCGACTTCCCTTCCGGAATGGTGCGAAGTTCGCCGCCATTATCCAGAGTGAGGCTTCCGCGCATAGCCGAAATCACAATTTCCTTCGCTCCCTTGAATGTGACTTCACCAGCCGTGATCGAACCACCGGCTGGACGGACCAGGCCCGCGGGCGTGCGAATCGAGACGTTGCCGGCTGCAGGTTCCGAGAACCCCACCGTTCCAGCGCTAATCAACACCTGAATTTCGTTCCCATCATCCTCCAGTTGGGCGGCACTGCCGGTTGAAAGGTAGACCTGGCTTGGACCAATCTGTACGCGCATTGCGCCACCGACTTCGGTATCCAGGGAGTCGCAGGAATAGACATCTGCACCCGTGACAGCGTTTTGACTGTCGAGGTGACCTCGATCGGTCTGACCGACAATGCCGAGAACGTGGCGATGCGCGGCAGAGGTCGGCAAGCTGAAAAGGGCGGCAAGGCACAACACAATCACGCCGAGGCGTGCGACAACGCGCATTAGATTCCTCCGAGAGGTACCCTCACAATGTGGTCCCGAAGGGCGAAACCGTCAATTGCAAGGAGTTCCGGAGTTGCCACAATTGCAACAGAAGAAAGGGGTTGCACAGAGCGCAGGACGCTCAAGGGGCTAGGGGCGAAGCCGGAGGGGACCGCTGACGAAGGGATTGCCGCGCTCGTAGAAGCGGAGACGGCGGTGAGCTGCCCGCGAAATACCGATCCGGGTGCTGATACCAATTGCTCCCTCCGGCCGCGCGGAGCTGCCAAGCCAGAGCCGGCTTTGCCGCGAACAGAGATCAATGCCATCGAAGCGTTTATCGATGTTCAATGCCGAGGCAAGGCGCCCGGGGCCGCGTGCCAGGTCGAGCAGGCGCGAAACACCTCGGTGACGCTCCATCCATTGAATTCCGTCCAGAGGCTCAAGCGCGCGGATCAGGGCGCCAGCCCCCACACCGGGTATTTCGCTTGCGACGTTAAAGAGCCAGCATGATCCATAGGTGAAACGAACGTACGCCGTACCATGAGCAAGAAATAGGGAGGCGTTCGCCAGCGAGTGACCCGTGAATGCGTGGCCCGCCGCGTCGCCTACAGGATAGGCTTCGGTCTCGACGATCCGCCCACTGATCCTGCCCTGTGGAAGGTCGTGGACCAGTGTCTTGCCGATCAGGAAGCGCGCGAGCTTGACCGTGTCGACGGGCAGGTCGGCTCTGCGAATACACCGGATGCGAGTGGTCCGTGTTGGCGGCGCGTGCGTATCCATGCGATTGCCCAGTTGGCGGCGGAGCCGTTTGCCAGGCGAGCGCGCCCGGACACGACAGACGAAAATGCATCCCGGCCCAGCACGCCTGGGAAGAGTAAGCCGACCGCCAGATCGTATCAAGTAAATGAATACCAACCAGCGGCGGAAGAATGCGCCGATGGTGCTCGCCCCTGGCGGCCCAGAGTAGTTGTCTCAAATCGGGCGGCTGCTACAGGACTCAATCGTGTGCTATCGGCGGCGCATTTGATTTACCATAGTCGAGTGCAAGTGGTTTCAGATCGCAGTTACAAGGAGCGTCTGCCATGGCCCCTGCCTGTCCGCATGTGAAAGAAATTCGCAAGGTCAAGCCCAGCTCCAAGGGGTGCGAAGAGTGTTTGAAGATTGGCGATACCTGGGTCCATTTGCGGATGTGCCTCATCTGCGGCAAAGTCGGCTGCTGCGACAGCTCGAAAAACAAACACGCTACGAAACACTTCCACGCCGTGAACCATCCGATCATGCAATCGATTGAGCCCGGCGAGGACTGGCGATGGTGCTATGTGGACGAGATCGAAGTGTGAGCGCGACCGGAGGCGAAATGGCGGGCCAAGCAATCATCCCGGAGCTGCCCAGAGCTGAAGTTTGGCCGGCGCTGCCGCTGGCGGAATGGAGCGCAACGCGCGACACGCTGCATCTGTGGCTGCAGATGGTCGGCAAACTGCGATTAGCGCTGAGCCCGCGGGTGAATCACTGGTGGGAGGTGCCGCTGTACCTCAGCCCGCGGGGACTGGCGACTTCAGCGGTTCCCTATCAGCTGGGGATCTTCGAGGCTGAGTTCGATTTCATCGACCACCTGCTGCGGTTCACCACGAGCCGCGGCGAAACAAAAACAGTTGCCCTGGCACCGCGCAGCGTGGCTGACTTTTACCGCGAGTTCAAGGCAACGCTTGCGGCGCTGCGCATCGAGGCCAGAATTTGGCCGATGCCTGTCGAAATCCCGGATCCAATCCGCTTCGATCAAGACACGATCCACGCGTCCTACGACCCCGTATTCGCGAATCGATTCTGGCGAGCGCTTACGAGTGTCGACACAATCAGCAAGGAATTCCGCGCCCGGTTTATCGGCAAGGCAAGTCCGGTGCATTTTTTCTGGGGCAGCTTCGATTTGGCGGCGTCTCGTTTTTCTGGGCGCCGCGCTCCGGAGCGCGCGACCGCCAACATCATCGAGCGAGAGGCATACTCACACGAGGTCAGCAGCGTGGGATGGTGGCCGGGCAACGGCGGGTTTGACGCACCGATGTTCTATGCGTATGCCGCGCCGGAACCGCCCGGCTTTCGGGACAGTAAGGTCGGGCCGGTCCAGGCATACTACGACTCAAGGATCGGCGAGTTCCTGCTTCCCTACGAAGCCGTGCGGAATTGTGCCGATCCCGCTGCCGCGGTTATGGAGTTTTTTCAAAGTACCTACGAGGCAAGTGCAAATCTCGGGGCCTGGGATCGCGCAGCTCTCGAGAGGAAGCGCTGAGTCTCGGCCACGCTCAAGCAGTTAGTGTGTATTTGCGCGGCGCCGAAGAATCACGCCTGGCGTCGTCAGCGAGTCGACGCGGAAGGCAGCAGAGGGACCGGGGACAACGTCCGTGTTTGCGGGCGAGCCGCCTGGGCGAGTACGGAGAGATGGCGGCCGAGGAAATGCCTTTGCGCTCGGCGGCCCCAGCCTCGGATAAAGTAGTAGTTCAGCGCCCCCGCGGCGCCAGCACTCACCACCGGGATGATTCGTCCCGCCCACTTTTCGGCGACTTCGGCGCCAACTTTCACTGCCATCCGGTCGATGATGCGTGGAACAAGCCGCTCGACCGCTTGTTTCTCGAGGAAATCGCGCCCCAGATCCAACCCCGCCGCGCTCGCCGCCGCAATCCAAAGGCCGACAGTTTCTTGCTCGGTTGCGTATTCAAAACCGTAGAGCAGGCTCAGCTTCTGGAGCATTCGCAGCGTGATCGCCGAAAGAATACCCATGTCCGGAACGACGGTAAGGAAGCCGCCTAGCCCCAGTCCCGCTCCTTCGAGCGCGGCTATCCTTGACGCCGATCGAATGGTGCTCGCGGCGATCGGGTCGATGACTTGCGGACCCAGTAGAAACATGTCGTGCCAGGATTCAACCGGCAGCCTGTGAGCCCGCTGGATGTGCCGGAGGTATTTCCGCTCGTCAACCTGAACCTGTTGATACGCGCGGCGGAATCCGGCGTTTGCGGCGGCGCTGAAGATCCTTGCGAGCGACGAGGCGTCCCGTTGCTTTGCCATGACACCATTCTAGCGCGGATTGTTGATCCATCCGTATCCGGCCGGGCTCAGGTAGACACACAGACCTCGACGATTCACCGATAGCTTGAGGCATTTGCCACGATCGGAATCGAATTGCAAATGACTGCGGGATGCCGCATCATGTTTTGCTTCGGTCCATCCGGCGCATCGCTCAAGGTTTAGCGGGCGCGTACGAGAGCCGTCGAGAAATCCTTCGGCCTCGCTCAAGAAAAGCCGGCGACACGATCTTCAAGCGATCAGGGAGAAACGGAATGCGCAGGCCCGCGAGTATTGCTCCGCCAAAGGGAAAACTGGGAGTGCTGATGCCCGGAATGGGCGCGGTCAGCACCACGTTCATGGCCGGTGTGGAACTCGTGCGACGAGGCGAGTCTGTCCCCGTCGGATCGCTGACCCAACTGGGCACGATTCGGCTCGGCAAGCGGACCGAAGGGCGCGTCCCCAAAATCAAGGATCTGGTGCCCCTTGCGAATCTCGACGATCTGGTTTTCGGGGGTTGGGACGTATTTCCCGACGACGCCTATCAGGCGGCCGCGAAGGCCGGCGTGCTGGACGCGAAGGATCTGACGAAGGTACAGAAATTTCTGAAGACGATCAAACCGATGAAAGCCGCGTTCGACCAGAATTTCGTCAAGAACCTGCAGGGCACGAACGTCAAGAAGGGCAAGACGAAATTCGATCTCGCCGAGCAGATTCGAGAAGACATTCGCGACTTCAAGAAAAAGAACAAATGCGACCGGCTCGTGATGGTTTGGTGCGCATCGACCGAAGTGTTCCTGAAGGCGGAGGATGTGCACAAGGATTTGCAATCGTTCGAAAAGGGCATGAAGAGCAATCATCCGGCCATCGCGCCCTCGATGCTCTACGCTTGGGCTGCGATCAGCGAGGGCGTGCCGTTCGCCAATGGCGCGCCGAATCTGACCTTGGACATACCCGCACTCGAGGAATATGCAAAGGCCAAGATGGTGCCGATCGGCGGAAAAGACTTCAAGACCGGTCAAACGCTTTTGAAGACGGTGCTGGCACCGGCGTTCAAGGCCCGCATGCTGGGCCTGAATGGCTGGTTTTCGACCAATATTCTTGGCAATCGGGACGGCGAAGTGCTGGATGATCCCGGCTCGTTCAAGACCAAGGAAGAATCCAAGCTGGGCGCGCTCGAATATATTTTGCAGCCGGGCATTTATCCGGAACTCTACGGCAAGATCCACCACAAGGTGCGGATCAACTACTATCCGCCCCGCGGAGACAACAAGGAAGGCTGGGACAACATCGATATCTTCGGCTGGCTCGGCTATCCGATGCAGATCAAGGTGGATTTCCTGTGCCGAGATTCGATTCTGGCGGCGCCAATCGTCCTGGACCTTGCGCTATTTTTTGATCTGGCGAAACGCGCCGGGATGCGCGGCATTCAGGAATGGTTGAGCTTCTATTTCAAGTCGCCCATGTGCGCCCGCGAGCTCTACCCCGAGCACGATTTGTTCATCCAGTCGATGAAACTCAAGAACACCTTGCGATGGATGATGGGTGAAGAACTCATCACCCATCTCGGTGCCGAGTATTACGATTAGCCTCCCGGTCCGTCCGGAATTCAGGTCGACACAATCTCACCTGGAAGAGATTCACGCCTTTGGACCCGGCCGACCGATCGCCGCTCGGGTTCGGGACGCGGGAAACGCCCCCGGGCACGGCGGCGCCTTTATTGCTGGGCGATTAATTTCAGGAAATGCTCGTGGACCGTGGTGTCCTCGGTCAGTTCGGGGTGAAATGTGGCGGCCATGACACGCCCTTGGCTCACCAGTACCGGATGACCAGCGTCTTCGGCGAGGACTTCGATTCCCTGGCCCACGGATTCGATAATCGGCGCGCGGATGAAAACCATCTCGAGCGGTGCCTTGCCGAGCTTTGTTTTGCCCATATGAACGTCGCTTGCGAGCTGGCGGCCGTAGCCGTTTCGAAGGATGCTTACGTCCAGTAGACCGAGCGACGCCTGCGCGGGGCCGTGCACTTCGCGCGCGAGCAGGATGGCGCCGGCACACGTGCCGAAAAACGCACCGCCCGTTGCGGCAAAGCCCTTCAGCGCTTCGAACAGGCCCTCCTCGGTCATCACCTTAAGATGAGTGCTGCTCTCTCCGCCCGGCAGAATGACGCCGTCAACATTGGCAAGGTCCTCGGGCCGGCGCACGAAGCTGTGCGCGGCGCCAAGGCGGTTAAGTGCCTTGGCGTGAGCGTCGAAGTCACCCTGAATTGCGACAATGCCGATCTGCATTTTAGCGGTCACCGATCGCTGCGCTGCGAACCGTATCCTTATCAGTTCTCGGTCGCGACCCAACGGGACTATCGATCCCGGTCAAATCCTCACCATCCCCGGGTTTGCAGCAGGTCCTTTTCCTCGATTTGACGGACGTCGAGCCCTTTCATCGCCTCACCCAGTTCCTCGGACGCTTCCAGGACGGCCTTGGCGTCCTTGTAGTGCGTGGTTGCCTTCACGATGGCGCGTGCGCGCTGGGCCGGGTCGCTTGATTTGAATATGCCCGAACCGACAAACACGGACTCCGCGCCGAGCTGCATCACCAGGGCCGCATCCGCAGGAGTGGCAATGCCGCCGGCAGAAAAATTCGGCACCGGCAATTTGCCATTCTTCGCGACCCATGCGACCAATTCGAACGGCGCGCCGAGTTCCTTTGCTTCATGCACCAGTTCCTCCTCACCGAGCGTGGTGAGCTTTTTCATCTGGCCAACGATCGCGCGCATGTGGCGCACCGCCTCGACGATATTTCCGGATCCTGCTTCGCCTTTCGTGCGGACCATCGCGGCGCCTTCGGCGATGCGCCGCAAGGCCTCGCCCAGATTTCGCGCGCCGCAAACAAACGGCACCTTGAAGCTGTGCTTCCAGACGTGGTGCTCTTCATCGGCGGGAGTCAGCACCTCGCTTTCGTCAATGTAGTCGACTTCAAGCGCTTCGAGCACCTGCGCCTCGGCAAAATGGCCGATGCGAACCTTGGCCATCACCGGAATCGAAACGGTATCCATGATTTCGCGGATCACGCGCGGCGCAGCCATCCGCGCCACGCCCCCTTCCTTGCGGATGTCAGAAGGTACACGCTCGAGGGCCATCACCGAGCACGCGCCTGCGTCCTCGGCGATCTTCGCCTGCTCAGCGTTGGTAACGTCCATGATCACGCCGCCCTTCAGCATTTCCGCCAGCCCAACTTTCACTCGCCACAAACTGTTGTTCATCAGTTCCATGGTTTCTCCCCTTTTGATTTCATGCTCAACGCGTTCCCTGCACCGCCGGACGGAATCGCGCCGGATTGATCTCGACAAACTTGCCTACCGCTTGCGCCAGCACGGCGCCGGAAGTATCGCGAATCTCGCCCCGCCGCACCCTTAACCGTCCGTTTCGTTCGACTTCCCAGCCCTCGACTGTGACTTCCTGCTCCACTGGAACCGGTTTCAAATACTCAACGGTCATCTCTGCTGTCACCGCGATATCCTTTTCGAATCGATTCACCTTGGCCATTACCTCATCCAGTAGCGTCGCGACGATCCCGCCATGAACGAAGCCCGGACCTCCTTGGTATTGGGCGCCGATCCGAAACACGCCGTGAATCCGTCGCGTGGCGTCATCCTGCTCGAACGCCAGCTGCATGCCGCGCTCGTTCGCGCCGCCGCAGCCGAAGCAGTTGTTCTCCAGATTTGGTTTCAGCAGCATCGGGATCGGATCGTCAGATC
>DATBXX010000047.1:0-2174 GCA_036514055.1 Candidatus Acidiferrales bacterium | reverse complement strand
CGGCCTGGACGCCGATACCTACAAAGCGTGCCTGTCCTCGCCGGATGCCGAGAAGGCTGTGAACGCGAATCACGCAGACGGCGCAGCCCTTGAGGTGAACAGTACGCCCACCGTCTTTCTGGACGGGCGCCCGCTGGTGGGCGGCGACACGGAAACGCTGGTGCGGATGATCGAATTCGAACTGTCGCAGAAAAACTGAGGGCGGCTAGCTGTTTTCTGTAGACGCCAGCCCGTCGATTAACTGCTCAATCGGCACGCCTGGTTGTGCGTCGGCGTCGAGATACTTTCCCCAATCCACGTCGGGGAAACCCATCCTGGTAACTTGTGCTGGAAGTTCCTGGCGGCGAGTGAGTGCGTCGTCGCTCTTGATCGCCCGCAAGGCGTCGAAGACGACTTTGTGTTCGGGATCTTTCCATTCATAAGCGGAAAGGCGATTTATGATGCCGTGCCAATCTTTGGATTCGATCTGGCCGGCGCAAAGTTGGCGCAGGATGTCGCGCTCGATCTGGGGCGCGATGATAGGAGAGTCGTCGGAAGCCATATCGAAGATTATCTTAGCGGTTTGCCGGCGGATCGCGCGTGGAGATTCTCTGCCCGCATATTTGAAGGCAAAGGAAGTGGTCGGGGGCGAGCGGAAATCTGCAGTATCGAAGACCCCAGGAGGAAAACACCGCCGGCAGCCGGACGGGCTGCCGGGTTTAGGCTGCCACGTGCGAGACGACGGGACGTACGAAGTCGATACGGTCAATGGTGGCTGCGACGCCGTACACGGGAGTGAGCTCGCCCCTGATTTCCGACACGCGCAGCGCGCGCGCGCTGGCGCGAACCAGAACCGACGTGCCGCGGTCGCGCTCGGTAGGCAGGGCGAAAGTCAGCTCGATGTTGGCGCCCGGCTCAAGGGACGAGCCGGAATGAAAATAAATCCCGGATCGTGAGATGTCGCGCAACTGAGCCGTTTGGAATTCGGCAGGCCGCTGAAGCGACGTGCAAACCTGAAGCGGGAGGTATACCTCATACCGCCTTGCTTTTCGACGTTCTCCCATAGAAGAGCCCCCTGCTCTGACAGTTGCAAGAAGCCTGCCAGCTACTTGCTTAGATGGCTTATTGAATGGAAAGGATTTACGCGCAGTAGCATGCTGTCAAAATGAACTGAATCGAGGAAAAAATGCCCGGAGTGAGAACTATCTGCACGTCGGGTCCATGAGGGTAGTTCTAGGACCCGGCCGTTCTACAACCCCATGCAGGCAGGCGATTTACAGTAAGGGATCCATCAAAACAGAGGCGCCTTCGGCTTCTGTCAGGATGCCTTTTGTAATCATGAGCCGCACGAGCCTGACAAGTGCAGTTTTATCGCCAGGGCGGTTTTCACTAGGGGAGCTGCCGGCGTAACCGGAATCGTGGTGGTGAGCTGCTTGCTTTCCTCCTGTCAAATCAGCGAGCCACTCGTCGAGGGCGCTGCGCTGGGAGTCCTCCATGTTGGAAAACGCGATGCCCATTCCCAATCCGGCCTGCGAATAGACAACCAAACCTCCAGTTTCAAACTGGGTCTTGCCCTTGTGGACCTTCACGCGGACGTTGGCGCCGACGGGAAAGGGAACCATGGTGTCGACGAAACATCCACCCGGGCCTAGGTCGGTGGTTCGGGTGGAGAATTTTGCGCCGGAACCGAGCTCGACGACTTCCGCGGACGCCGTGATCGCGTGCCGGTCGTTGCCGCGGCGTTCCGCTTCGCCCGCCGCAGATTTGCCCACGGACTTGTGTGGTTTACCGTCGTACATTGTCTGGCGCCCTGCCTTCCCATCGTCCCTGTGGAATCAGTTGCAAACAGCGGGCGGACCCCCGCGTTTGAGTCCATTGTCGCCGTGCCGGATGTAGGGTGACAAGGGCAATTGGGCGGCTGCTTGCCTAAAAGGGAATCAATGGATGGGGCGGGCAGCGCGGAGGGGGGCCGGATGGCCTGATCGCGCTCACGGTTCGTGTCGGGCGGGCGCCCCGGCCGATACTCCTAGAGGAGGAAGCGGACTGCTACCCCCCGGTTATCGTTGTCGAGATGCTCGAGGCGAACGACCGTGGCTAGGAATTTTCGGTGGGCGGAGACCTTTTCGCCGAAGGGGAATGTGACGATGAGGCGCATTCCGACGAAGTAGTGCGGCATCGGCGTAGTGAAATAGAGG
>DATBXX010000046.1:0-2008 GCA_036514055.1 Candidatus Acidiferrales bacterium | reverse complement strand
TGTCAGCAGACCTCATCACCGGTCGGCCTTGGTACTGCGAGACGCCGGGCTTCGTTGGTCCCGGCCCTCGCGGGGTGACCCTGGGTGACAAATCCACCTCCTAGATTGCCTCTGCCCCGTGTAATGGATGCGGAGGTGTTTCGGAGCGGGCCTTTCGCAAACCCTGCACGCGTGCTGTCGTGCCGTTCTGACCAGGAAGCGGTTAGCCCTTGGTTGAAGGGGTCTCGCGGTATCAACCCACAAAGTTTCGTTCTGGCATCCGACTCGCGGCCCGATTGCACAGCATGGCTGATGATCGCTCTCAACCGGGGGAGGCTAAGCACGTGAGTGCGGGCTGCGCAAGAAAATGTCAAAAAACCGCCGATTGATTTGCAAAATGACAGGGTCGGTCCAGGTGCAGCACGACTTGGTAGATTGATCGGAACGGTATTAAACCCCGACTCCGAGAAAATCCGCCCGCCCCCTCTATGCGAATCGCCTGATTTCCGATTCGCTGCTGCCATGAGCGGAGCAATCCTCGCCCCCGAAGACCGGGCGCATCTTCTCCGGATGATGCGCCAGCAGACGCCGAGCCCGGTGCATCGTCGCATGAATGCTCTGCTGTTGCTGGACGATGGCTGGACCGCGGAGCGTATCGCGGAGGTGCTGTTCATCGACGCCGACACCGTGCGCGAGCATCGGCGGCTGTACCGGACCGCCGGCGTGACCGGTCTCGAGCGATTGAGATACGAAGGCGGCGAGCCGGCCCTGACCGCGGAGCAGCTTACCGCCCTGGGCGCGGAACTGGACGCGCGCCTTCACATGACCGCGAAAGCGGTGTGCGCCTTCGTGGAGCGGAGCTTCGGGGTGAGCTACACCGCGCACGCCATGGCCAAACTGCTGAAGCGGTTGAATTTCGTCTACAAGAAGCCGAAACGCGTGCCGGCGAAAGCCGACGAGGAGATCCAGCGGCGGTTTTTCGAAGCGACACTCGGCCCGCTGATGACGGCGGCCAGCGATGACCAGCCGTTGTATTTCGTCGACGGAACGCATCCCTCCTACACGGCGCACGCCGCGTATGGCTGGATCCGCAAGGGCCAGACCCGGGAACTGAAAAGCAATCACGGCCGGACCAACATCAACATCAACGGCGCGTTGAGCTGGCCCGGCCGTGAATTCGTCCATCGCCAGACGACCGGGCGCATCACTAGCGCCGAGATGATCCTGCTGTTGGAGGATTTGCAGACCAGGCACCCGGCGGCCACCGCGATCCGGGTGGTGCTGGACAACGCCAGCTACAATCACTCGAAGGAAATCAAGGCGTGGCTCGGGTGCGACGATTGCCGGGTCAAACCGGTCTATCTGCCGGCGTACGCGCCGAACCTCAACCTGATCGAGCGGTTCTGGTGGTTGTTCAAGAAAACCGCGATCTACAACGCGTATTTTCCGACCTTCGCCGAATTCAAGGCGGCGGTGGAGGGGTTCTTCGCCAGGCTTGACGACTATCGGAGCGAACTCGCGAGCCTGATCACCGACAAATTCCATTTCATCGGCAAATTCAACCCTCAGGCTCCCTGAACTGGGGGCGGCTTGGCCTGATCGGGCGACCAACGATGACGGTCACCACGACCGGCCAAACGCCGCATCAGGCTGTGACCGGGGCTCGGTTGGAACGGAGATTCCGTTCCGTGACCAGATAGAACCCCCGGACTCCGCTAGCGCCCGGGTATACCACCGCGCATCGCTTCAACGCTGAGGGCTTGGAGGGACTATCGGATCGTCCACGGCCTGGTCGGCCTGCTTGCCAGCGGGTCAACGATCGGCACCCGCTTACGGAAATAGTCGGTGCGGATGGCAGAGCTGTTTTCCTGCATTCTCAAGCCATCCGGATTCGCTTATTCCTCTGCGCGTCCTCAGTCGTGGGGCGCGAACACTGGGAAATTAAGCAGTTGTTCGAGCGCGATCGAGAATTGGGCACCGACGATCACGTCGTTCTTGAAGTTGGCGTTTGGTACGCTTTGGTTGAACG
>DATBXX010000045.1:0-2297 GCA_036514055.1 Candidatus Acidiferrales bacterium | reverse complement strand
TTCTATGGCCACGATCCGAGTAGGCCCTTTTCGGTCAGGGCCACATGGTCAATTTTGCTCAGACCGACGAATAATGGAGCGGCTTTGTCTATGTCGCCTTCGTCATCGACGCTTATGCCCGCAGGATCGTTGGCTGGCGGGCCTCGCGCACGGCGCACGCCGGCTGAGCTATGAGGGATTTTAGGTGACGCGGCGCGATCAGGCGGCGTGGTTTTCCGGCACTTCGAGGACCTCGATGCCGTCTTTGAATCTGACACCTGCGACAATCTTCGGCAAGTGATTTGTGCCTTTCAGCCGTCGCCAGGTTTTTGATGCGGCGATGACCAACTTGAACACCATCAGCCTGGCGGTCGTTGGCGACAACGAGCCTTTCGTCCGTACTGTCCTGTGCCGGACTGTTGCGAATACGCTTTCGATGGGGTTCGTCGTCCGCAAGTGATCCCAATGCTCGGCAGGGAAGTTGAAGAAGGCCAGCAGTGCTTCGCGGTCCTTGGTCAGGCATTCGACCGCCTTGTGGTGTTTCGCCTGGTATTTCTCGGCGAAGACATCGATCGCTACCTCGGCCAGAGCGCGGCTCGGCGCCAGGTAAATTTCTCGCAGATCTTTCTTCATGTTCGCCTGCACTGACAGCGCGACCTTGTTCAATATGTTCGCGGTTTTATGCACCCAGCAGCGCTGGTGCCGCGTGCCGGGAAAGACTTCGTCGAGCGCCTTCCAGAAGCCGAGCGCACCGTCACCAACGGCGATTTCCGGAGTGATCTTCAATCCCCGTCTTTTCACATCGATGAGCAGTTCGCGCCAGCTCTGCGCGCTTTCCCGAACGCCAACCTGGAAACCGATCAGTTCCTTCTTGCCCTCCGGCGTAGCCCCAATCAGCACCAGCATGCATTCGCTGTGCTCTTCCATGCGAGCCTGCAGGAATACACCGTCGGCCCACACATACAGGTATCGGCGCGCCGACAAATCCCGCTTCTGCCAATGCCCGTACTCGCCTTGCCACTCCGCAGTCAGACGGGAAATCACCGCCGGCGACAGGTTCGGCGCATCCTTGCCTAACAGCGCCGCCAAGGCCTCCTGGAAGTCCCCGGTCGAGATACCACGCAGATAAAGCACCGGCAGAAGCGCATCCAGGCTCTTCGTTCGCCGTGCCCACAACGGCAGGATCGCCGAGGTGAACCGGATCCGCTCGCCGTCGCCGATGGCCCCGCGATCCCGAATCTTCACCCGGGCGACCTCGACAGCGCCGATCCCCGTCTGGATCGTACGTTCGGGACCATGACCGTGGCGAACAACACGATCTCGCCCATCAGCAAGCCTGAAGTCCTTCATCTCGGCAAGAAACACCTCGGCCTCCAGCTCGATAGCTTGTGCGAGCAACTGACGCGCGCCAGATCGCAGAATATTGGTCAGGGGATCATCGATCTCGTCGGGGTGACGAAGACGAACAACATTGCTATTCTCATTCATGGCGTATCGCTCTCCTTGAGAGGTTCTGGCAGGCTCGACACCCGCCTCGATACGCCGCCTATCTCACTCCGTCATCACCCAGGTTCCGGCTTAGCTCTCCGATCGAATAGTCCCTCCCCAACCTAGGAAGCCGCTGGTGAGCCCGGAAGTTGCGGGCTGGATGTGAGGGGCAATTTCTTCGATCGCCTGCTGGACGAGCGGCGGGCCGATTTCGAATAACCGGCTGGCACAAGCTCTGGCCGCGCGGAAGACGAAGGATGCAAAACCATAATGGCGAAGGCGGGGACCAAAACCCGGTGGTCCTTCGCAGAGGATCGGCGCTTGATACAGCTTGCCGCCTCATCGGAGTCGCTCGAAGCTGTCGCAGATGAACTGGAGCGACCCCCTAGGAGCGTAGCCCGAACGGCGAAGAGGTTAGTTATTTCCCTAAAGTCCGGTGCTGGGCGGAGGGCGAAGAAATGACCGGTGCTCAGCGAAAGTCAAATTAACTGGACAGCGGACGAGGATCAGCGGTTACTCAAACTCGTCGAGGTCGGGAAGTCGTCGGTGTTCCAGGCGATAAAGGCTGAATTCGAGCGCGAACCTGCCGAGCCGGGAGCGAAGGCGAAGGACAAATGATCAGGTGGCCACTTGTCATTCTTGCGCTTTTGGTCGCTGCGGCCGTTGCTGGTGGCATCACATATTTCGTGGCTTCTCCACCGCGAATCGAAACTCAACAGCGACCAACTGAGCCAGCACGCGACGTGGCTAGTTCCGCTGCCGCCAAGCCGGCGAGCACCGATCAGGATCGTAGTGCGGAGAACTTCCTGAGGGCTGCCGAGGCAATCCTA
>DATBXX010000044.1:0-11229 GCA_036514055.1 Candidatus Acidiferrales bacterium | reverse complement strand
CTTCCTCCACCTGTGCGCCCAGCACGTCGGCCGGTATGTCCAGAAGTACGGGACCCATCGGACCGGAAGTAGCCATGCGGATGGCTTGCGCCACCAGACGCGGAATCTGTTGCGTGACTGTAATCCGATGAGCCCACTTGGTGATGGGTGTGGCCACGGCGACCTGGTCAAGTCCGGATTGCAAAGTATTGGTCTCTGCTTCGCCCAGACCGCTTGATCCGGTGATGTAAAGCACGGGAGTGCGATCCAGGTAGGCGTTGGCGATCGAGGTGATCACGTTGGTGAAGCCCGGCCCGGCAGTGACGATCGCCACACCCAGCGTGCGCGTAGCCCGCGCATAGCCTTCGGCCGCGTGTCCAGCAGCCACCTCGTGGCGGGTGTCCGTAATGGGGATGTGATGGTCCAGACAGGATTGAAAAATTGTTTCCAGATGCGCCCCGTGCAGCCCAAAGACGTTGGTGACACCGGCCTTCAGCAACGTCCGTACGACCAGTTCTCCGCCTGTAACCTTGCCCATGTCCGGTTCCCTCGATTCGCGCGAGTCGTTCAAGAAATCGCCCGGCCCGCGCTCGCTCAGAGCTTGTCGATCTTGGCCGCCAGGATAAAGTCACTTTCGGTCAAACCGTTGATGCTGTGTGTCCAGGTGGTGATTTCCGCCTTGCCCCAAGCCAGCAGAATGTCCGGGTGATGTCCCTGACCCTCGGCAAGGTTTCCGACCTTGTTGACAAAGGCGAGCGCCTGCAGGAAGTCTGGGAACTTGAAGGCGCGCGTGAGGTGATGTCCGTCCACAACCTTCCACTCCGGCACCTGGCGCGCGAGCGCTTCCAGATCCTTTCCCGCAAGGGGCGGCACGCCGCCACGGCACGGAACGCAATTCTTGCTGGCAAGCTCGGTCATGGAATCAGACCTCCTGGAATCATTCCCCACCGGGATTGTACCGGATCAGCTCGAATGGCGGTAGCTGGCCGATGGCCCACCCCAGATGAATTCTGCTATTCTTTGGCGCGCACCATCGAATGAATTCCTTTATGGGGGGACCAAGAATGCCGGATGAGCTCCAAGAGTTGCGCGAACACGCCGAAGAGGGCTCAGAACATGCAAGCCTCGCGCCGGTGACGGTGACAATGGCGATTCTCGCCGTCCTGGTCGCCGCAGTTTCCCTTCTCGGCCATCGCGCCCACACCGAAGAGCTTCTGCACCAGACTGAAGCCACCGACCAGTGGGCCTACTATCAGGCCAAGGACATTCGCCGGCACACCTATGAGTTGTTTCTTGACGAGCTTTCCGTTTTCGCGCTGCAGAATTCCGATTCGGTCGACAAGATGAAGGAAAAGTACACCAAGGAAGTCGAGCGCTACCGCAGCGACCAGAAGGAGATCGAAGCCGAAGCGACGAAAGCGCAGGACGAGGTAAAACACCAAGGCCGTCGCGCCGATCGTTTCGATCTTGGCGAGGTGATGCTCGAAGCCGCGCTGGTAATCTGTTCGATCACGCTGCTCACGCGGAAACGAATTTTCTGGTTACTGGGAGTGGTGCTGGGGATGCTCGGGTTAGCCATCGGTGCCGCAGGGTTTCTGGTTCACTGACGGGCCGACAGACCGCGCGCTTCGCTCAGCGCTTGCCCGACGCGGCGGCGCGGGATTCCACATATTCGCGCACGTACGCTGAGAAGGCTTTTTCGAGCTTTTGCACCATCGGCAGCGGCGCCGTTGGGATCCTGTGGCCGTTGATTTCGTCTGCGGCGATCATGCCGCGGTTGGTGGACGAAATGAACACTCCGTCGGCCGAGTACAGGTCCTCGGGCCGCAGGGTGCGCTCCTCGACAGACACGCCGGCACCGGCACCGATTCCAAGCACGATACCGCGCGTGACACCTTCCAGACAGCCGGACGAGAGCGGAGGGGTCGAAACGCGGCCCTCGCGGACGCAGAAAATATTCGCGGCCGTGCATTCGGCCACTTCTCCGCGTTCGTTCAGCAGCACGACTTCGTCGTAGCCTCCCTGCTGCGCCTCATACAGGTTCCAGACGTTGTTGAGCCACGAGGTAACCTTCACGCCGGAAAGCGGTGAAGCCGCATGGCGCCCGTGCTCGCGCAGTGCCAGGCGAACAGGTTCGCGGTGCGGCGGAAGTTCTGCTGAACAGATCAAAAGGTCCGCCGGAGGCATCTCCTCGCCGCTGCGCCAGAAACCCGCCTGGTTGTAAATGACGTAGATTCGCGCGCACCCTTCCCGCACTTGATTTGCGCGCAGAACTTCACTTAACTGGCCGTAAACTGTCTCCTCCAGGAACGGGAACGGGCAGTGTATGCGCTGGGCGTCGCGCGAAATCCGCTTCCAATGACGCTCGAATGCGAACGGAATCGCTTCGATGATGCGCATCGTGGTGAAAAGGCCCCAACCGCACATCAAACCGGATTGTCCCGGCGAAAGCCGCACGTCTTCGACGTCGAGCATGCGGCTGTTATGAAAGACAACGCGATGGATCATTCCGTCCTCGGCATCATTGTATCGTAGAAAATGCGAGCGCTGTGCTTGCCGTGTTCTATCACCGAACGGCTCAGGGCCCCCAGGCGCGCTCTTGCCGATCACCGGCAATCATTCGGGCGGATTGGTCTCCTCAAGTCGCTGCCTTGGGTGGACGCCGGGGGATCAGACGAGCCATTGCAGGGGCGATTTCGCCATGGCCCCAAAAAAAACCGGCGGGAGAAACCCCCGCCGGTGGTGTCGAAACCGAGTGTGTGCACTTCGAGCAGTTATTGCTGCTGTTGTTGTTGCTGCTGATCCTTCTTTGCCAGATCCGCTTTGGCCGGATCGGCCACAACGCCGGAACCTGGCCTTTGGTAGCGAGTCAGGAACGGCATAAAGGGCGTGACTTCAAACGGCATTTTCTCGCGCGCTGAGAGCAGGGCGACGGGCTTGGACTTGAGCAAGTCTACCCGGTCGCTCCAGGGATCGAGCTTGACGCGCGCTCCGATTGGCAATGCCGAGATCTGATCGACCTTGTCGGGTTGCAGCGCCGGTCCCGTACCCGCCAGAGCGGTGCCGAGCGTCACGCCGTTGCCCAGGTGAGGATTGATCAGTGCGGGAAGTTCCTTCGATTCCGCGTCGAGCTGTTTCAGGAACAAGGTTGCCGGACCGAGCTTGTCCTTGTAAGGAGAGTTCTTCAGCAGCTCGACCGCCTTGGTGTTGGCGGCTTGAATGTCCGCCGGTGTATCGCGGAATGAAAAGTGATTCAAGGCCTCAACCGTCGAGACGTTAGTGGTGTCATTAAAGCCCCACTGGTCCGTCGAAGGTTTCGTGACGATGATCTGAGCCAGCTCCTGCGCAAGCATGGTAGCTAGGCTGGCTTCATCTGGAAGCACGTCAATCAGACCGCGGCTCAGGACGATGGTGTGGCCGATCGAGAATGATTCAAGCGTGCCGGTCAGGAGCACCCGGCAGCGAATCTCCGGCTGGACGTCGAGATTGTTCGTCACTTCAATGTTGTTGACGACAGTCTCGAGCACTTTATCCACTTCGTTCGGAGGCGCAAGCAAACCGGTGCGCTGCAGGCGCTCCAGTACGTTGTTCTCTGCCTGATGCTGCCATTCGCGCTCCGCCTCAACCGGTGAACGGTCCTGCTGCTGGGTCGCCTGATCGGTGATTGCCGTCGCTGCTTCAATGGTCATCTGGCTGAATTCTTCTTCGCGGCCGGTGTTCTTCAGGTCATAGCCCCACAGACGGGTCTGCGACTTGAAGCGCACATGGTTGCCGAGGAAATCCTTGAGGTCCGATTCCTGGCTGAATACAAACGAGGGCAGCCACAGCCCGGGCTGGACGTTCAAGCGCCAGCTGTCAAAGTGCAGATTGAAACCGTTAAGCCCGGCAAGCGGCGTATAGACGCCGTTGAAGCGTACGATGGTGAAACCCTGGTCCTCTGCCCATACGCGGCCCTTGAAGCGGCCCTTGCCGGACTTCGGCAGGGGCGTAACGTCAAATACCAGGCAGCGGACCTCCCCCAGGAACTCGCGGCCGACATAGTCGAATTGGTAGTGCTGGCGATCGAAGCCGGTCGTGTCCAGATAGATCATCTGGAGAAAACCCTCGGGAACATAGGAAGAGCTGAAGAAGTCGGAGACGTGCGACAGGGGATTCAACTCAGACATCTTCCCCTTCTTCTTGTCGAGCATCGAGGTGTCCACGACACCTTTTGACAGGTTCGCCTGTCCAAGAAAGTAGTGATCCTTCACCGGGATGCTGCCCATCTCCGGGTCAGGTTTCATGTCCTGAATGTAGGTCTCGATGATCGGGTTGTAACGCCGCACCGTGGCGTTTTCGTCGTGCTCGCGGGCGATCATTCGGTCGATCGCCTGGTTCACGGTCGTGACAGTGCTTTCGGCCGGATTCCCAGCCTGCGGCTGCGTCTGGTCAGCCATCTGCTTCGTCTGCGCGCCGGCCACACCTGCGAGAGCGCCCAAAAGGATGATCGATATAGAAAACTTGTTCCGGATGCGCATTACTTTCCCCTTTCAGTACGCCAATCAATACGCCAGTTCAAATGTGATCCGCGCCGTCGCGGGAAAATCAACCGGCTGCCCGTCCTGCAGGGCTGGCCGGAAACGAATCTGGCGCGCTGCCGCTTCGGCAGCTTCATCCAGGCCATAGCCCAGGCCCCGGACGACTCGCTCGACTTTCACTTCACCGTTGGCCGTAAAGACAACCTGCACCAGCACATCCCCTTCGATCTTCTTGGCCCGGCCCTCTTCGGTGTAAACCGGGTTGGGCTTGGAAAGAATCTCCACCGGCTTTGTATTCGACACGGCCGCGGTTTGTTTCACCTTGGGGGCCGCCGAACCCGCCTTTTCATCGGCGAATATACCCTGCTGCACGGTGCCGTGATTTCCCCCGCCGTTACCGCCCACTGCAACGCCGTTGCCAAATCCGGTGCTGGCCACGACGCCCTTGGCACCCTTTGCTCCACCGGTGCCATTTCCGACGCCTGCGCCCGTCGGCATGTCAAAGCTGCCCGCCGAGGCAATATTCACGTTGCGGTCGGTCTTGTTGTTCGTCGGAACTCCGTTCGGATCGCCGAAACCGCCCGTCTGAACCTGCTCGCGAGGCTTCCTCAAAGTCGGGATGGCCGAACTCCCCAGTGACGGGTTCGGGAAATCCTTGGCGACCTCGGCCATGTCAGGGGCTTGAACCTTCTTGGTCATCACCTGTTTCACAACCGGGGTGCTGATCACTGGATTATAGATCTTCGGCTTGGGCACTTCGACAAGTTCGGGCTTCGGAATTTCCTTAATGATTTCCCGCTTGATCGCGACGGGCTTCGGAGGTGGCGGCTGCGGTTTCCAGGGCTGGATAACGGGCGCGTCGATAGGCGTGACCCAGTAGTGCTGTGCCGCCTCGAACTTCTGCGGGATCAGCAAAGGCAGCACAACCAGGGCCACGAGTGCGAAGCACTCCAGTCCCAGTCCAGCGCCGAATGAACCCCAGCGCTTCTTGCCTTCCGGGAGCAACGCTTCTCTGAATACAGGTCGATTCTTTACCGGCGCCATAACTTTCACCCCGATTACCTTGATAGGCTGTTTGTTGAGCGACGACACAACTCCCCGCACAACTAACTTAGTACTAGAACGAAGGGCCGGGGCGAATAGAACTCAAGTACTATTCTACCCCCGGTCGTGTTGAAAGCGATAACCCAACCGATGCTGGAGCCAGCGCCTGGAGCGGCATTTTTGTCCTGAATCACAGCCGAAACTCCGAGTTGTTCTTTTTTGTACACTCCGGCATTGGAACGAACACGGCAAAAAAACATTGGTTTCGATGCGATCTGAAAAAAGAGATGCGCATCGACGTGCCGGGAACGCCCTAAACGGCTCTAGTCGAGTCTGAGGCGTTCCGGGCACGCTTGACGCCAACGCTGCGGGGCACAGATGCTGGGTGCACCGTGCCCCGCCGCTGTTTCTGTTTCACGAGCCGGCGTTTAGCGCGACTCGATCACTTCGTAGTGCGTCACTCCGCCCGAATTCACCAGTAGGAGCACCGGCTGTTTGCCTGCCGCAGCGAGCGCCTGCTTGTACTCCGCGATGTTACGGACGGGTTGATGGTTCACTTCCTGGATTACGTCCCCACGCTGAAGCCCGACAGACGAAGCCGCGCTTGAGGGATCAACCGACTCTACCACGACGCCGTGAGTTCCGGGAGCCAGCTGCAGCTCCTGCATGGCGTCCGGAGTCAACTCCTGCACGTTGACGCCATCCAGACCGCCACTTTCGCTCTCACCCGGCGCCTGCTCTGCAGACTTATCGGGCGGGAGTTCGGCAAGCGTTACGTCCATGTTCTGCGTTTTGCCGCCGCGCGAGACTTCAAGCTTCACACTTGAGCCCGGCGCCGTCTGGGAAATGCGCAAGCGCAGATCATTGGCCGACTCGATCGGCTGGCCGTTGAGTTCCAGAATGACGTCACCATTTCTCAGTCCGGCGCGTGCCGCCGGGGCATCGGGTTTCAGTCCGCTAACCAGCGCGCCGCCGGGCTTACTGAGTCCGAATTCCTTGGCGAGCGCAGGCGTCACATCCTGAGGATAGAGTCCCAGATAGCCGCGTACAACCTTGCCGTGGCCGACGATCTGGTCCATCACCGAACGCGCCATATTGATCGGGATGGCGAATCCGACTCCCTGATTTCCTCCACCTCCGCCGCTAAGAATCGCGGTGTTGATTCCGATCAGATCGCCGTGCAAATCGATCATGGCGCCTCCGGAGTTGCCCGGATTGATCGGCGCGTCGGTCTGGATGAAGTCCTCGTAGTTCTCGATGCCGAGACCTCCGCGTTGGGTTGCGCTGATGATTCCCATGGTGGCCGTTTCGCCGACTCCGAAAGGATCGCCGATCGCGAAGATCACGTCGCCAACCTGCAGCTTCGAGGAATCACCGATCGCTAGCGTCGGCAGTCCGGTCGCCTCGATCTTCAGGACGGCGATATCGGTCTTGGGATCGGTGCCGATGAGTTTGGCCTGAAATTCTCTCTTGTCCGACAGATCCACCTTGATGTCGGTCGCGCCTTCGATTACGTGATTGTTGGTCACAATCGTGCCGTCCGACGTTACGATCACGCCCGAACCCAGGCTGTGCTCCCGCTCGGTTTGAGGCCCGGCCTGCCCTTGGCCGAACTGATCGCCGAAGAACTGCTTAAACATCGGGTCGTTGAAGAACGGCATCATTTGCGAGGGTTTGGATTTGACAAGTTTCGAGGTCTGAATATTCACGACCGCGGGGAGCGCGGGTTTCAACACGGACGCAAACCCGTTGTCGAAACTTCCCAGCGGCACTGGGGTCGAGCTCCGCGCCAATGTCAGCGCGAGGTTCGGCGCGCCGAAAACCTCATGGCCCGACCAATTTCTGAATCCGAGTGCGAGAACTCCTCCGCCGATCAGGGCCACCAATACAACGACTGTGGCGATCCAGCGGGGAATGTGTAAGTCACTGCTCTTCATGGCTGTCTCCTTTTTTCTACCCTCGGCGCCCATCGGGGCTACCAAGGGTTATGAGTGCATTAGACGAAGTTCCCAGCGATTCGTACCTTACACAGTGGCACCGTGGATTCCCGCGCCGCGCGGCAGGGGCGGACCGCTGTGGGTTCGTACATAAGTATAGATGCAAAACGGCCGTTAAAGGTCTACGAAGTAGAGATCAATTTTGTGAGACCGGCAGCCGCCAGATTCCGCCGGCGGCAATAACCCTGCTGCCAAGAATCTAAGCGGAGCATTGTCAACGAATTTGCATCAACTGATCAAGCGCGCAAGCAAGAATGCTGCGGCCGCAGCCAGGCCTGCGACAATCACGGTTTGCATCCCGGCGCGCCACGGTTTCACGCCCGTGTAGTGGCCCTTGATTGAGCCGAACACGAAAAGGGCCAGCAGGGTCACACCGATCGAGACGCAAAGCGCGGGAACGATCGCATGCATCAGGATATATGGCGCGAGCGGAATTAGGCCGCCAACAATATAGGATGCGGCGATCGTCGCAGCGCTGCGGGCGGCGCGCGCCGGATCCGGTGGCTCAAGCCCCAGCTCGAAGCGCATCATGAAATCGACCCATTTCTTCTGATTGCCGGTGATGGCCGTGACGATGGGAGCCATCTGCGCCTCGGTAAGGCCGTAGTCGCGGAACACTTTAGCGACTTCCTCGGTTTCGATTTCTGGCAGCTCGACGGTTTCGCGATACTCGCGTTCCAGTTCCGACGCGTAGTGCTCGGTATCGGTTTTCGCCGCGAGATACCCGCCAAGGCCCATGGCGATTGAGCCTCCGGCAATTTCGGCAAATCCGGCGGTGACGATAATTCCGGTGCCCCTGGTGAGGGCGGCCGCTGCTGTTGTCAACCCCGCTGCCAGCGCGAACGGAACGGTGAGTCCGTCGGCCATTCCGATCACGATATCGCGCACGGCTGCAGTGGCCGTGAAGTGCTTTTCCACGTGCTCGACCGACGGCATGAAGTCCTCCGGAGGACGGCTCAGAAAATCTGGCGGTGCGGTTCGACGGTTCCCGGCCAGGCGCGTATAATTATGACGCAGGTACAGGAATTCAGGAGGTACATTATGTCAGCCACATCGGCACAAGGAGCTGCTCCGCAAATGAGTTTCACACTTCCGCCTCTGCCATATTCTTTCGACGCACTGGAACCCTACATCGACGCCAAGACGATGGAGATCCACCACGACAAGCATCACAACGCCTACGTCACCAACCTTAACAAGGCTCTTGAATCCAGCGCCGACCTTCAGAAGCTTTCCATCGAAGAGTTGGTCGCGCAGCTCGGCAAGGTACCCGAGAACATCCGCACAGCCGTGCGCAACAACGGTGGCGGCCATCTCAATCACTCGATGTTCTGGAAGCTGATGAAGAAGGGTGGCGGAGGAGAACCCTCTGGCGACCTCGCAGGGGCAATCAAAGGCGCGTTCGGCAGCTTCGCCGACTTCAAAACGAAATTCGTTCAGGCTGCAACCACGCGCTTCGGCTCCGGCTGGGCTTGGCTGCTAGTTAAAGACGGCAAGCTCGTGGTTGAATCCACGGCGAATCAGGACAACCCGATCATGGACGGCGGCAAAGGCGTCCTCGGTCTCGATGTCTGGGAACACGCCTACTATTTGAAGTATCAGAACAAGCGTCCCGACTACATCGAAGCATGGTGGAACGTCGTCAACTGGGCGCAAGCCGCTGACAACTTCGCCGCCGCGAAAAAGTAGCTCGTTCGCATTCAACCCTCCACTCGCATCCCAGAAGCCGCTTCCGAGTGAACCTCGGGGCGGCTTCTTTTTTCCCCCGCATAGCGAACGTCGTGCTTTGCCTCTCTTTTGTGCCGCTTGGAGCAAGCCTGCGTCAGGCACTTTTTTAACTGCATGCTCCGGGTTGCGCGACACGGTGTGTCGTGTCCGCGGGGTCGAGTGCCCGTCCGTTGTTCCCTCCTGGGCTCGGGCGCACGAAAGGTCCGCTGAGGGAACCGCCAAGTGCAGCTGTAAAGATGTCAATGCGCCCAAACCTTGTCCGGGTCGGTTTCAAAAGGGTAGACGTGGACCATCCAGCCGAAAATCTGCTTCACCCACCGGCCGCCGGCCTTCGCGCAGGCGTCCTCGCTCGCAATCGAGCCAGCGAGCCCAAAGTCTTTCCAGTCGGCCTGCAGCGCGGATACTCCCTTGGGCGGCAAACAGAAGTTCACGTGCTCATGCCAGCGCGCCACGCTGAGCGGAACGCGTTCATTCAACTGCTGTTCGGTCGCGTTTTTCGGAGCGGTGAACATCGCGCCCTCAAGCTCGTAGCCGTCTGCGGTTTTCCTGTAGAGCAACGAAGTAGGATGCGCGGGATTGAATAAGAATGTCGCTGCAAAGGCATTGCGGTAATTCGTGAAGTGATACTGCGGCTGCGGCACCCTGGGCAGAAAAATCTGATAGCCGTCCGCAAGGGCCACGCGGTAATCCTTGTACTTGCTGATCGACTTGCCCAGGATTTCAACAATTTCCTCAGCGCGGCGATCGTCACCCGGCGCCTTCGGTTGCAGCTGGGTCATGAACATGTGCGGGTTCATGCCCATCCCTCCCATGTCGCGGGTGGACATCGCCTCGTTGGCAGCGCGAGCAGCCTCGGGGTTCTGGTCGGTCTCGTGCTGCATGTCGTTCATGTCCATGCCCGGCATGGCGCCAGAATTGTGCGGCGCGGCATCCTGACGCGGTTTCGGCGATTGTTGCGCGTGCGCGACGGCCGTGGTTGAAACCAGCAGCGCCGCGGCGGCGAAAAGTATGGACGCGCACGCCGCCCTGTTAATGCGTGTGCTCATAACTGCCTCTCCACCTAGATTACGTCAAGCGCAGGCAAATTATTTCGGCGCGGAACTAGCGATGCGCGAAACGTAAACGGACTGTCGGGGACACGCCGGAGTCCCCCAAAGAACTGTGCTTCTGGGCAGGAATGTCGAAGCGGAGGCTCAGACGTACGCCCAGGCTCGGTACCGCCAACAGGCTCCGGCCCTTGGGCGTTGCCTAAAACCATCGGAAATCAGGGCTACGCCCAGGGCCACAGGCCGCCGGAAGGGGCGGAGGCCCGGGTGGCCGGGCCTCCGCTTGGGGTACGTCGGGATTACAGCTCGCCTGGCTCCGCAGCGCGTGTCCCGCGCGCCGCGGAGCTGGCCATGATGATGAAACACAGGAGGATGCGAAAAGTTGCGACGCCGAATGCGCGAAAACGAAGGTTCCGGCTGTCGGCTCGCAGAGGTCGAAAATCACGCACGAGATTGGCAGTTCAGTTGCAGCGAAGGCACAATCTCCATTTACGCGCCGCGGACTCTTGACGACGGCGGCCAAATGTGTAAACTGCATTTTTCGACATGGCGACACTGGCCAATCCGCTAGAAGACGCGCTGCAGGATTTTCAGTTCCCGCAGAGAGAGGCCGCGTTTTTTTACGGCCTGTTTCTGCGGGGTCATTCGGCCGAGGAGCTGCGCCGGGACATTGCCGTTCCTGCGCCGGTGCTGGCGAAGTGGGACAAGGAAACGGTGCGCGAGCCGCAGTTGCGACCGTTACTTGAGCGCGTGGTGCAGTATCGACAGCACGTCCTTGCCATTTTTGAGAACTTGATCGTTCACGATTCCGCGAAACAGACTCTTCAGTAGCTCGCCCGAAGCCGCGTTGACTCCGTCGTGTCGCTCGTCTACACTTTTTCGGGTTTGGTTGCCGCTGCAATCGCAGGCTACTCCCCG
>DATBXX010000043.1:0-47361 GCA_036514055.1 Candidatus Acidiferrales bacterium | reverse complement strand
GCCCAGGGTTGCCTGCGAGACGGGCCGGTGAAGAAGACGTGGCACCGCGGCTCCCACCGTAAAGCCGACGATCAACAGAACGGCTGCGCTCCAGGCTGGCCGAGGCGCAAGCCAATTCGTGGGAAGGCGCATAGCGAAGGCGCGGCCGAACCATCCACGCTCTTCTTCGCGGTCGAGCACGTCATCCAGGCTCATACGGCAGCTCGCGAGCAGACCCGCGTCTGGTTCGCTGTGTTGCCCTAACAGAAGCGCGAGCACTTCCCTTTCGCCTTCAAGCGCGAGCGAACAAGAGGCACAGCCGGCTAGGTGCGCGCCAAGGCGGGCTTGCTCAGCCGGCTCGAGTTCGCCGCCAGCTGCAGAAAGCACCAGCAGCGGCTGCCACTCCTCGCAGGCCTGGCTCACTGGGTCGTTGTTTGTGTCGTGAATCCTCATGAGATGCTGGGTTCTCCGCGCGCCCGGCTATCTGAAAGCGTCAAGGCTCGCGCGTAATTTCCGCGTGGCCCGGAACAGCGAATTCTTTGCGGTTTCCTCCGAAGTGCCGAGTAGATCGCCGATGGCGCGCAAACGCAAGCCCTGAAAGTGCTTCATTTCAAATACCATGCGCTCACGGGGCGAAAGTCCCTTCATGGCTTCCTGAATCTGATCGCCAAGTTCCTGGCCAAGAAGCCTCTTTTCGGGATTTGCTGCGGCTCGTAACTCGGGTTGGCGATCAAAGAAATCCCGTGTGCCCCCTTCGGCTTCCTCCGGGACCGGCGCTTGATCCTCGCGACGGCTGGTGCGGCGACGCAGATGGTCGAGTCCGACATTGGTCACGATCCGATACAGCCAGGTGTAAAAGCTGCACTCGAAACGGAAGCGGTGCAGGTTCCGATAGACCCGAAGAAAACTCTCCTGATAGATGTCGCGGGCATCCTCGGGACGGCGAACCAGATTGACCGCCAGGCGCAAGACGTCGCGATCATAGCGCCGCACCAAGTCGTCGAAGGCCAGACGGTCACCCGCCTGAGCCTTCCGGACAAGCGCCTGCTCATCCGCGACCTTCACTGCAGCTGCCTGTCGCGCATCTGACTCGAGTGCGACGGCCATTTCCATCGCGCCCACCGTGTCTGTCACCGGGCTGGATTCGACTCCCGATTGGGGCCGTGTGCCGGCATCCGCAGGTATAGACGGCCCCGCGGGCCCTTGGTTAGCACCCGGACAGGCCATTTTGGCACTCCCGGGCGGAACGGCCAAGGGGGACTCACCGCCTCGGGGCTGAACCTCGTCGCTAGGTGTGGGATTCACAGAGCTGCTCAAAAACAGTCTCGCGCCAACCCTTGGCTTGTACCAAGTGAATACGCGTGGCGCTATCTGATTGTTCCGGTCAAAATGGCCTGCGGTCGCATGCGGGGCGTTCCGACCGGACCGGCCGGTTAGCGCTGCTGGTGCAAGTGGATGCCCAAGCGGATCAGGCCATAGACACAGGCGCAGACCACAAAATCGACCAACACGCCCCAGTCAAGCGTCGTACCAGGGTGGCGGAGCACCGCCGGAAGATGGGGTGACAAAGAGAATGCATAGATTGCGTTGCCAAGAAGAATCGCGATCAGGTATTCAAGCCACCGTCGGGGTGTGGCTCCGAGGATTTGCCGTGCTGTCGCCATGTGTTCTTCGCCCTAGAGGGGGGCGAACTGCCCCAATATAAGATAAGAGGCGCGACATGTAAATCCGTGCGCCCGGCTCGTGATAGAGTTCAGCCGAAGGAGACCGACGATGCAACAGAGTTTGCGAGCGCTGGCGCTGGCCTTGACCTGCGGGGCGTGGCTGATTATTGCGGCGACGCCGTCACGAGCACAGCAAACCCAGCAGCAGGTGGCAGAGGCGCTCACACCACGTACGGGCGATTACGTCGCACACGATTTTCATTTCAAGTCCGGCGAGACGATGGCCCAACTGCGGCTGCACTATACGACGCTCGGCACGCCCGTCCGCGACGCGGCGGGGCACACGACCAACGCCGTACTGATCCTGCACGGGACGGGCGGGACGGGCTCCGGGTTTCTGGATCCTATCTTCGCCGGGGTTCTGTTCGGGCCCGGACAGCTGCTTGATGACAGCCGTTATTTCATCATTCTTCCCGACGGCATCGGCCACGGCAAATCGAGCAAGCCGAGCGACGGCATGCATGCGCACTTTCCTCAATACGACTACGACGACATGGTCGAGGCCCAGCATGAATTGGTCGAGAAGGGCCTCGGCGTCAACCATCTGCGGCTGGTGCTGGGGACTTCGATGGGCTGCATGCACTCCTGGGTGTGGGCTGAAACCTATCCCGAGTACATGGACGCGCTGATGCCACTCGCCTGCCAAACGGTCGCAGTAGCCGGACGCAATCGCATCTGGAGAAAAATGGTGATTGATGGCATCCGCACCGATCCGGAATGGAAGGGCGGAGAATATGCCGCCCAACCCCGCGCGGCTCTTGAGATTGCAGCCGACATTCAGTTAATCGCAGGCAGCGCCCCCTGGCAAATGCAGAAAAGCTTCCCCACGCGCGATGCTGCGGACACCTATCTTGAAACCTACCGGGATCGTTACGCGAAGGGTTTTGATGCAAACGATTTTCTGTACGCGGTCAGCGCGTCCAGGAATTACGATCCTTCCGCGCACCTGGAAAAAGTTCTGGTTCCCGTGACATGGATTAACTCCGCCGATGATTTCATCAATCCCCCGGAGTTGGGACTCGCCCAAATCGAGATCAAGCGGGTAAAGAACGGCCGATTCGTCCTGCTGCCGATTTCCGATCAGACGCACGGACACGGCACGCACACCTATGCGGCCGTCTGGCTGCAATATCTGAAAGAATTGCTCGAGCGATCGGCACGATGAGCGGACTGCGGATCCGGAGAATCGAAATGCGGGCGAGAATCGGGGTTGCGACAAGGCTAGTCGGCTTCGGTGCGGTTGCGCTCGTGGTCGCTGCCGGCATCGCTGTGAGCGTCGGCAGCGCCGCGCAACCGCAGACCACAGGCGGGACCAATGGTCAAGGCCAAGCCCTGTATCGCGAACGCTGCGCGAGTTGCCACGACGGAGGAGCCAGCCGCGCGCCAAGCCGGGCAGCGCTGAAGGAAATGTCGCAGGAAAATATAAGGCTCGCGCTCACAACCGGAAGCATGAGCTCGCAGGGCGCCGGGTTAACCCCGGCACAAGTGGATTCGATTGCGAGCTTTCTTTCCGAGCAGGCCGGAAACCAGCCTGAGGGTCAAGCCGACAGCAACCTCTGCACCCGGGGCCGGCCGGCGTTTGACGTGCGCGCCGACCAGCCTCACTGGAATGGCTGGGGCGTGGACGTGACGCAGCACCGCTTCCAGCCGGCCGAGATGGCCCGGCTGCGCCCAGACCAGGTCGGCCGGCTAAGACTGAAATGGGCGTTTGGGTATGCGGGCGCCAACCAAGCCTACGCGCAACCGGCGGTCGTGGGCGGACGCATTTTCGTCGGAAGCGTCGCGCGGAAGGTTTACTCACTTGACGCCGCAAGCGGGTGCATCTACTGGGTGATCCCGACCGATTTCGCAGTGCGGACCGCGATCAGCGTGGGTGCGAGCGGCGACGGCTGGGCTGCGTACTTCGGAGATCAGCACGGAAACGTCTATGCGGTTGACGCTTTGACCGGCAAGCTGTTGTGGGAGACCAATCTTGACCCGCACCCGGACGTGCACGTGACCGGCTCGCCGACGCTTGCCGACGGCAGACTCTACGTAGGGGTATCGTCGCTTGAGGAGGTCAGCGGCGCCGATCCCAAGGATGAATGCTGCAAGTTCCGCGGCAGTGTTTCATCGCTCGATGCCGCCACGGGAAAAGTAATCTGGAAGAGCTACACGATCGCCGGGGACCCGCAGCCGGTCCGCAAGAACGCTCAGGGCGCGCAGCTCTGGGGGCCTTCGGGCGCAGGCATCTGGTCCTCGCCGACTGTCGATCTTGAAAGCCGCACGGTGTATGTGACCACCGGCGACAACTATTCCGATCCGCCGACGAATTCCTCCGATGCATTCATGGCGTTTGACCTCGAGACGGGAAAACTTGCCTGGTCGAGCCAGATGGCCAAGGGCGATGCCTACAACATTGATTGTGACCTGCCTGCGGACAAGCAAGTCAATTGCCCCGAGTCCAAGGGACCGGACTTTGACTTCGGATCGTCCGCTATTCTGGAGGATCTGCCAAACGGCCACCGCGCACTCATCGCCGGAGCGAAATCGGGAATTGTGTATGCCGTCGATCCCGATGCGCGGGGACGGCTGCTCTGGCAGAAACGCGTAGGACAGGGCGGAACTCTGGGCGGAGTGCAATGGGGCTCGGCGGCGGACGCGAAAAACGTATATGTAGCGGTCTCGGATGAACTGCGCCGGCCTGCGACCCAGGGATCTGCCGCCGGGCAGGATTCCGTGTACGGCGTACCCTATGAACTGGACCCAAAGATCGGCGGCGGGGTTTTTGCTCTGAAAGTTGAGAGCGGAGAAATCGCTTGGCAAACGCCCCACCCCGAGTGCGTGAAGCCGGGATGCAGTCCCGCCCAATCGGCTGCGGTCAGCGCGATCCCCGGAGTGGTCTTCTCAGGCGGCGTGGACGGGCACCTGCGCGCGTATTCTACCAAGGACGGCCGGATCATCTGGGATGTGGACACCGAGCGCGAGTACAAGACCGTAAACGGAGTGAAGGCCAACGGCGGCTCGCTTGACGAGTCCGGAGCGGTGATCGTTGGCGGAATTCTGTATGTGAATTCGGGATACTTCTTTCAGGGCAGCACCCCCGGGAACGTGTTACTGGCATTCTCGGTAGACGGCAAGTAACGGCGCTACCCGCCCTACCGATCTTCGATAGCGTGACGATCGCACTGAACAATCCGGTGAAGTATCTGCGGGGGGTTGGCCCGCAAAGAGCATCGATTTTGGAAGCGCGCGGAATCTCAACGGTCGGCGACCTGCTCGGCTATCTGCCGTTCCGCTATGAAGACCGCATCCAATTCACGCCCATCGCCCGGATCGTCCCCGGACAGGTGCATACCATCCTGGCCGAAGTCGCAAGCGGCGGCGGTAACACGGTTCGATTCCGGCGCGGCAGGGGTCCTGTCTTTCATGTGACGGTACGCGATGATACCGGGGAACTGCATGCGCGTTTTTTTCACGGCGCGTACCTGGAAGGCCGGTTGAAGCAAGGTCAGAAGCTCGTGATGCACGGCAAGGCCGACGTGGATGCATACCGGCCTGGCCGCATCGAGATGGTGAACCCGCAAATCGAGATGGTGAACGCAAGCGAGGAGGGTCCCGGGGATTCAACCGAGGTCGGGCGCATTGTCCCGATCTACGAAGCAATCGGCGGCATCAGCTCGCGGATGCTGCGGCGAATTATCCACGGCGTCCTGCGCGATTTCGACAACGACCTGCCCGAGGCGCTTCCCGATGAAATCCGCGAGCGCTACCGTTTTCCCATGCGGCGCGAGGCGCTGTTGTACGCGCATTTTCCGCCGAAAAACGAATCGATCGATCTGCTCAACAGTTTTCGAAGTCCTGCGCAAACCCGCCTGATTTTTGAGGAGTTTTTCTACTACCAGCTGGCGCTCGCGCTTCGTCGCTTGAGGGAGCACCGCGAACCAGGGATTGCCATGCGCGTGCGCGAAGACAAAGTGCGCGAGGCACTCAAACGCATGCTGCCGTTCAAGCCGACCGCGGCGCAGAAGAAGGTCCTCGCGGAAATCGTAGCCGACCTCGAGCGCCCTTACCCGATGCACCGGTTGCTGGAAGGCGATGTGGGAAGCGGCAAAACGATCGTGGCGCTGGAAGCAGCGACGATCGTGATCGAGAACGGCTACCAGGTGGCGCTGATGGCGCCGACCGAAATTCTGGCCGCGCAGCATTACCTTTCCGCGCGCCGCATATTCCAGCCCGCGGGCTACGGAGTCGATTTGATCGTGAGCGGGCGCAAAAAGCAGGAACGGGAAGCGGTGCTTGCGCGCGTCGAAAGCGGTGAAACGAAGCTGCTCGTGGGCACGCACGCGCTGATCGAGGATCCGGTGAAATTTGCGAGGCTGGGACTTGCGATCGTGGACGAGCAGCACCGCTTCGGCGTGCTCCAGCGCAAGCGGCTGATCGAGAAGGGCGCTTCGCCGCACGTGCTGGTCATGACCGCGACGCCCATCCCTCGCACGCTGGCCCTAACCCTGTACGGAGACCTGGATCTTTCCGTCATCGACGAACTGCCGCCGGGACGCACGCCAATTGAGACGCGCTGGGCCTCGGAGGCGCAGCTCGCAGGCGTGTGGGAATTCCTGCGCCGGGAAGTCGCAAGCGGTCGGCAAGGCTTTGTGCTCTACCCGGTGATCGAGGAATCCAAGCAGGAACTGAAAGCTGCGACGGCGGAATACGAGCGGCTGGCTAAATCCGTGTTCCCGAGCCTGCACGTGGGCCTGCTGCACGGCCGGCTGAAGAACGAGGAAAAAGACGCGGTCATGGAGCGGTTTCGCCGCGCCGAACTGGATATTCTGGTCGCGACCACCGTGATTGAAGTCGGCGTCGACGTGCCGAATGCAACCGTGATGGTGATCGAGCACGCCGAGCGATTCGGGCTCGCGCAGCTTCACCAGCTTCGCGGGAGAATCGGACGGGGCAGGGAAAAATCCCACTGCATACTGGTCGCGCCGAAAACCATCGCGGGGGAGGCGCGCGAGCGGATTGAAACGATGGTTGCCACGTCGAACGGCTTCGAAATCGCCGAGCGGGACCTGAAGCTGCGCGGCCCGGGTGAGTTCTTCGGGACGCGGCAGCACGGTGACGCGGCGTTTGCGTTCGCGCAGCCGCTCCGGGATCACGAGCTGCTCGAATTCGCCCGGCGGGAAGCGTTTGCGCTGGCCGAAAATCCGGCGCGCACCGACGCCGTGATCGCACGATTGGAATCGCTCAGTCCGGCGTGGCGGAAAAGGTATCAACTGGCATCGGTAGGATGAACAGGGTGGACCGGCACGGTGGATGAATTAAGCGGGATGAAGCCTTGCGTGTGATCGCGGGAAAATTTCGCAGCAGGAAGCTGAAAGGTCCCGGCCTGCTGCCACTGCGTCCCACGAGCGACCGGCTGCGCGAGACGCTTTTCAATATCCTCGCGCCTGCGGTCGAGGACTCTCTGTTCGTCGACCTCTACGCCGGCACAGGAGCAATCGGCATCGAGGCGCTGAGCCGCGGAGCGCGCGAGGTGATCCTGGTCGAATCAAACTTCAGGGCCGCGCGGCTGGTTCGCGAGAATCTTGCGGCGCTCGAGATCCGGGACGGAGCCGAGTTGATCGAGTCTGATGCGTTGACTGCTTTGGAAAGGCTTGCCGCGCGGCACTCGGTCGCGGATTTCATCTTTCTGGATCCTCCCTACGTGCAAATGCCTGAGCACGCAAGCGTGCTCGAATATCTCGATGCCTCACATCTGATCGCGCCTCGCGGCCTGGTGATCGTCGAGCACCATTGGCGGGTGGAATTGCCCGAGCGGCTGGACCGGCTGGAATGCACGCGCGAAATCGAGCAGGGAGAGTCGATGCTTAGTTTCTACCAGCTGGCAGCCGCCGCGTAGCCCGGCGCATCCTAAGCCTTCGGGTATAATGCACGGACCTATGCAGACTATTTTCCCGGCCGACACGCGAGCAAGCGAAGACTTCCTGGAAGAACTCCCGCCACACTCGCGCCTGCCGAGGCTTGATCTCGGAATCGATTGGGAGTCTCCGCGCGAGGAATTTCGCTCCAGTCTGCGCGAATTTTTCCGGGGGCCGAGGCCGCCCAGCTACAGCGAAGTCGAGAACACACCGGGGTTCCGCATGGATTGGATTCGCCCGAGACTTCCGGCCCGGGCGTTTTTCGCTTCCTCGCTCTGGCACGTGGCCGTGATCTGGATACTGATTCTGCCGATCTGGGGATTTATTCCCCAGGTGACCCCCACCCTTGCGCCGGTGCAGATCGAGCTGACCTGGTACGGCGAGCCGCAGGATCTTCCTCGAATCCAACTGCATGCCAATATTCCCAAGCCGGAAAAGAAGCCCGACGACCCGGCCAAACAGACTGCCCAGCAGGGAGCGGACGCGTTTCATCCGCGGCAGACGATCATTTCAATCCCTGTGCGCGTGACCCACCCGCGGCAAACCCTGATCCGTCCCGACGCGCCCCCGACGCCGCCGAAAATCGTGACGCCTTTGCCGAATATCGTGCAGTGGTCCGATGCCAGCGTGAGGCGGCCGCATCTTGAACTCGCGCCCACGGCTGCGGCGCCTCGCTTGCGCCATCGGGCCGTTGCAGATGCCGTCGCGCCCGATGTTTCAAACACCGAAAAGAATGCAGGTCCAATCAACATCGCGCCATCGCCGGCATCCATTGCGCGTCCCAGGATTTCGCTTGATGCGATGTCCACAGCGGTGGCGCGACGGCATGCAACGGGGGCGGACGCTGGGCCGGCGCCCGAAATCGGAGCTGCAGCGGACCAGGGCGATGCAGGTCTGCGGCGCCTGATTGCGCTATCGGCAACGCCTGCGCCGCCGGCGCCCCAGGTGAGCGTCCCGGAGGGAAATCTCGCGGCGCGGATCTCGATTTCACCCGAAGGAGGAAAACCGGGCGCACCCGGCGCAACGGCTGGTGGAACTGCGGGCACGGGTGAAAATGGCGGCGGTCGATCGGCGTCCTCCGGAGTCGCAAGCTCCGCGGAGGAAGCCAGCGGAGGCTCCCTTCCAGCGGCGGTGAGCATTAGCGGCGCTGCGCCGCGCGCGGGCAACGGCGGAATGACGCCATCCGGGAGTCGGGCCGGCGGGCTAAATCTGAAACCGATGGCGCCCTACGAGCCGTCCAGCACGCGCCGGGGCCCGGCGGACGTGAGCAAGTTCGATCCCAGCATGGAGCCCGAGAAAATTCTGTCTGGCAAGGAGGTTTACACGCTGCACGTCAACCTGCCGAACCTGACAAGCGCCAGCGGGAGCTGGATCATGGATTTTGCCGAACTGAATGAACAGGGTGACCCTCCCTACCAGCACAGGGAGCTGGTTGCCTGCCCGGTTCCGGTGGAAAAGGCTGATCCCAAGTATCCGCCGGAGCTGATCAAGGCGCACGTGAAGGGCGAAGTGGTGCTGTATGCGATCATCCGCAAGGATGGATCCGTCGACAGCATTCAGGTCGTGCGAGGACTCGATCCCCAACTGGACCATAACGCGATCCAGGCGTTGACGCGGTGGAAATTCCGCCCCGGAACGCACGCAGGCACGCCGGCGGATTTCGAGGGCGTCATCTACGTCCCATTCAGCTACGAGAATCCCAGGGACTAGCGGGTCAAAAGACCGGACTCGCAACTTCAACTGGCTCTAGCTTTCAGTTGAAAGGACGCCGATCAAACGCGACATATCCTCCGGCGTGTTGTACAGATACGGGGCGATCCGCAGCGCGTTATCGCGCAGGCTCACGTGGATCTGGGCCGCGCGCACCTTCTGGTAAAGCGCCGTGGTCTGGTCGCGCTTTCGCGCAGAAACGCAGACGTAGGGGCCGCGTTTTGAGCGTTCCTCTGGCGAGGCGAGCACGCAGCGATCGCGCGGAAGGCGCTCGATGAATTCGCAAACCAGGCTGTCCACATGGCGTGCGACCGCGTCCAGGCCGATGCCCAGAAGCAAGTCGAGCGAGGAATCAAACGCTGCGAGATTCGTGAAATTCGCAGTTTCCGGAGAATCCCACCGTCGCGCGCCGGGTACGGGCTGGAACTTTTCAGACGGCAGAGCGTGAAAATCCCGCGCGCCTTCCAGAGCCATGAAGTACACCGCACCCAGGGGCAGCCGCTCGATCCACTCGCTTGCGATCCAGAAAAAACCCGCGCCGTAGGGGCCAAGCAGCCATTTATATCCGCTCGAGACGGCCATGTCGGCTCCCAGTTCGCGAATCTGCATGGGCATCGAACCCGCGCACTGGGTGATGTCGAGCAGAAGGGCCGCGCCGACCTTCCGGCAGGCCTCGCCGATCGGCCGGGCGTCGAGCCTTGCCCCGTTGTCAAACCTCACGAAGCTTGCCGATATCAGACGCGTTTGCGGACCGATCTGCCGGATGTAGTCTTCCGCGGTGAGAAAGCAGCCGCTCGGCTCAACCACCCGCACGCGCAGCTTCCCCGCTTTCTCATAACGCAACCACGTGGAGAAATGCGCCGGGAATTCTCCGCGGCCAACCAAGACTTCGTCGCCCGGCTTCCAATCGATTCCCGCGGCGACGGCCGCCATTCCGGAACTCGCGCCGCTGGTGACGGCGATCTCATCCGGCCGGGCTCCGATTACGCGCGAAATCTTTTCCCGGATTCGATCGGGAAGATCAAAGTAGGCAGTGTCAGCCAGCCGGTCCGGACGTTTCTTCCATTCCAGAGCCGCCTGCGCTTCACGCGCAGCAACCAGCGGCAGCGGCCCCTGCAGCGCTGCGTTCAAGTACGCCATCCCTTCGAAATCTGCAAATTCACTCCGATAGTCCGTGGCCAATGTCCGGCCCTCCATTCCTGTGCAAGTGTATCTGCGAATAACGACGGCAGGAAGAAGCAAGGGCAGGCGCGGCGCGGACAATTTGGACTGTGACGATTATTCGGGCAGGCTTCCGGACGCCAGCTCATTCATGCCGCAAGGGAACCGAAAAGCAGGCGATCAAAAGTGCGCGCGGAGCTCGCGAAACGTCGAAAGAATCAGCAATTTGCCCGTACCGCTTTCGAGTTCCGATTTTTCCAGCTCCCAGGTCGCCGAATGGGGAATGAAGACGGCGTTCAGACCCGACTGCAGTGCCGGGTTGATGTCGCTGCGCGGGCTATTGCCCACCATCCAGCCGTGCGATTTCACAATCTTAAATTGTTCGATCATCCGGCCGTAGGTTCCGGAGTCCTTTTCCAGCACGATCTCGATCGCGTCGAAATGGGGCTGCAGGCCGGAGCGCTCGACCTTGGCTGCCTGCTCGGCGGGCTCGCCTTTGGTCAGCAAGATCAGGCGGTGGTGCTTGGCAAGATAGGCGAGCGTCTCGGGAACGCCGTCAAGAATGTGCGGCGGGGTGCTCTCCAGCTCCAGGGCCATTTGCTCGATATTCTTGACGATGTCGCGTCGCGCGGTGTTCCCGGCGAGCTTCAGGTATGTCTCCTCCAGAGACCGCCGGAAACTGCGCACGCCGTAGCCGTGCTGACGAATATTGCGGCGCTCGGTTTCGTTCAGGATGTGGCGGATGTATTCGCGCGTATAGCCAAGGTGCTCGAGCCGGGTTATGAAATCGTCTATGGTCTTCTCAAAGAAGATGTTGTTCTCCCACAGGGTGTCGTCGGCATCGATGAGAAGGGTGTGGCGTGCCATGCTGGTTCTCCGAAACCAAATCTTGCGCCAGCAGAAATCATAAGAGAAGCGAATTCTAGCCAGGGGTGTCGCCTGAACGCACAGGTGAGCTGAAACCCTGGCGCCAACACGGGGCGTGAGGCTCAGGCCAGGGCAGGAAGGAATTCGTAGCGCTCGATCTGCGCGGCTACACCGCGCCGCCCGTTGTGCGAATCCACGCGCAGCACCCGGGCATAGCAGCGGATGTGCACGTCGCCTGCGAGCGTAATCTGTTGCGGAAGCGTGAGTACGAACTCGATCGAGCTGCCTGACTCCAGATTTGCTTCAATCGTGAAATACAGGCCGCGGAAACTTACGTCCCGGGTCTCGCCTGCTTTCTCGGCAATCCCGTCTCCTGCCGAGAATCGGACTCGCAGAGGAAGCATCATTGAAAAGCGCCGGGCGGCGCGACGCTCCACACCCTTCTCCATGAGCCCTCCGTCCAAGGTCCGTGAGGACAAGGCAACGCTACCATTGCTCCCGGAAGCACGCAATGGATTTTCAGAGACTGCTCGGTCGCCGAAGCAAAGCTTCCGCCCGTCGACCACCTGGAAGCCTCGTTTCCCCTGCCTGGACCAGACCGTGACTGCTACGCAGCGTTCGATGACTAAATTTTGACCTGTGCGAGGCGCTGCCATTACGATGATGGCCATGTCCGAGCCTTTTACGTCGGTCGAACGGCGGAAACACCCGCGCGCGCAACTGAAATTGCCGGCGCGGATCCGCTGGCCCGGCCCTTTTGGCATGCGCCTTGAAACGACGCAAACCGTGGACGCCTCCCGGGACGGCATGCTGTTTCATCGGCATGAGCGATGCGACAAATTGTCTCGCGTCTGGGTAGCGTTCCCGTTCGATCCCGCCGCGGGCACTTCGACCCAGCCGGAGACGCCGGCGCGGATCGTTCGCGTGGAACGTGGAGCCGACGGAGGCTACTGGGTCGGGCTGCGGTTCGAATCAACGGCGCGAACGGCGAAGCCACCCACCGCCGAAGAGCGCCGGGGCTCGGAGCGGATTCCCTTCGCCCTGCCGATTTTTGTCCGACTGGCTGGAACTCCCTGGCCCGAAGAGTTTATGACCCAGGATATTTCGCAGCACGGTGTGCGGTTTGAAACCTCGCGCATCTACGCCCTGGGTGACAAGATTCTTGCGAAGATTCCCTGGGGCGAATGGTCCAAGACAGGCGAGTTATCCGGGCGAGTCGTACGCGTCGAACCCATTGATGATGCGCGCGGCCCGGCGTCGGTCGCGAGCCCGGAACCCGGCAGGCACGCCCTGATCGCGTCTGTCGCGGTGGAATGGTCGAGGACCGGAAGACTCTGAATCGCGCAAGGCGTTCCGACAAAAGCGCTCGCACAGCGACTTCCCGAAAGGCGCATTCGCGCAGACCCTGATGGCGGACGTCTTTCATCGCAGCCTTTTTCTTGCAGGTCCCGCCGGTCGTCTGGAAGCTTTACTCTGGACGGCGTCTGTCCCCGACCCCAAATTCGTCGCATTGGTCTGCCATCCCCATCCGCTATACGGCGGCACCATGCATAACAAGGTGGTCTTTCAGACGGCGAAGTCGCTTCATTCGCGCGGTGCGACCGTGCTGCGATTCAATTTTCGCGGCGTAGAGCACAGCGAAGGCGTGCACGACCGCGGCCGGGGAGAGCAAGACGACGTCCGCTCAGCGCTTGACTACCTCGCCGCCGAGTTTCCGGGAAAGGCGATTCTGGTAGGGGGGTTCAGTTTCGGCTCATCGGTGGGCCTGCGAGTGGGCTGCGGTGACGCGCGTGTCGGGCGAGTGATCGGACTGGGATTGCCGGTGGACAACATTGACATGAGCTTCCTTCGTGCGTGCGAGAAGCCAAAGTTGCTGATTCAAGGCGGCAACGATCAGTTCGGGGCGCGCGCAGCTATCGAGAAGCTCTTTGAGACGCTCAAGGAGCCCAAGCGTCTGGTGATCGTCGAGGGCGCGGACCACTTTTTCACTGGACGACTGGGTGAGCTCGGTCCGGCCATTGACGCGTGGCTTGAAGCCGGGATCGCCTGACGGCGGGACTTGAGATCCTAACCGCGGGGTTCAAAGAGTTTGAGGAACTGGTCGCGGGGGGCGGGCTCGATGCCGATCACGTCCAGATTGGCGCGGACGTGCTCGACGTGGCTCATGCCCGCAAGCGCGGTCGTGACGCCAGGTACCGACCGCGCGAATTGCAGCGCGCTTACCCAGTCCTGCGTCGTGCCCAGAGCCGCAGCGATGTAGGGCGGCAAATTCCGCGTGAGCTGCCCCTGCAACAGCGCCGCGCTTGAGACCAGAGTAATTTTCAGAGCGCGCGCGGCCTGCACCATGGCCATGGTCTTGTGCTCGACCACCTGATTCGGGCGCAGCAGTGCTTCCGGCATGGCGAGGTTCAGGGGCAGCTGCACGAAGCGGAAATGGTGCTCCGAGCCGGCGGCATCCCGGGCGATCTCCTCGACGGAGGCCAGCGACAGATACCCCTGGGACTTTGGATCATCGCGGAAGGCATTCCACGTAGCGAGGCCATAGGCGCCTATTTTTCCCGCGGCCACGGCGGATTCCAGAAACGCGAATGCTTCCCCCAATCTCCGGCGAAATTCTTCCAGCGGCACCTCGCTCAGCTGCGTTTCCGGATTGTGCAGGTAGAAAACGTCCACGCAATCAACGCCCAGGTTGCGGCGGCTGCGCTCGAGCTGGTCGGCCAGATAACGCGGGGTCATGCAGTGACAGCCGGCGGCGATGTCTTCGGGACGAAAGATTCCTGGTTCGATGAACTCGCGCGAGAAATATTCGTTGGGGTCGTCCGGCATCTCGCCGTCAGGGGTCAGGAAGCCGGCCTTGGTGCAAACAACGATTCCGTCGCGGGGAAATCCCCTTGAGGCGAGCTGCTTGAGCGCAGCGCCCACGGAGCGCTCGCTGCGCTGCAGGCGATAATTGATCGCCGAGTCCACGACATTAATGCCGCCTTCAACGGCGGCGACGACGGCGTTCGCGTAGCCTTTGTCGGTCGCCTCGTCTGGTTCGCCAAGATAGGTCCCGATGCCGATCGACGACAGCACCATCCCCGCTTGCACGTCGCGAAAATGCCCCGCCGCTGCGCGGCCCTGAAACCGGGCCGCGTAACGCAAGGTACCCTGCGCCGTGGCGCAGCCGGGCATGCGCTTGTCGTTCGCACCTGCTTGAGAAGACATGGGGCCTCGCGTCGCGCGAGAATTGCAACGATGGCGAAGTATATCAGAACAGTTTGATGCGGGCGGAGGGGACCAGAAGGTCAGGAGACAATGCGTGCGGCCATTTGCTGGACCGAATCGCCAGCCGCTAGACTCTGTGCGGTGATGAGCTCTCCCACTTCCACGTGGATCTTCGGCAGGTGTTGCGCGAAAACAATTGCGCCGGCGACGGTGAGCGCGCCGCCCAGAGCAACGGTCCACTGCGCGCCGATATGATCGGCGACCGCGCCTGACAGCAGAGCGCCGAGCGGTGCCATTCCCATAAACATCATGGCATACACGGCCATGATCCGGCCGCGCAGCCGGTCCGGTACCATCGCCTGCACCAGCGTGTTGCACGCGCCCATCTGCGTCATCATCGCGAAGCCGACCGGCACCAGCATGATCACCGAAAGGATGTACCAGCGTGAAAGCCCGAAGCCGATCAGCGCGGCGCCCGAAGCGCCGCAAGCGATCGCGACCCAGCGTCCCAGATCATGAACTTTTGTGCGCGAGGCCAGCGTCAGTGCACCACCCAGAGCGCCGACGCCTGTGGCAGCCCCCAAAACTCCCAGCGTGCGGGCATTGCCGTGCAGAATTTGCGCCGCGAAAATCGGCATGAGCACCGTGTAGGGCATCGCCACCAGGCTAATCAGGCCCAGTAGCAGGAGCAATGCCCGAATCGGCCCTGTTTGCCGCGCATAACGGAATCCTTCGGCGATGTGTTCCAGCGCCGATACGCCTTTGCGTTCTATACGCCGGTGGGGCATACGCATCATGAGCAGGCCGACAATCACGGCAATGTAGCTGACGCCATTGGCGAAAAAACACCAGCCCTCGCCTATGCTGGCAACAAGAATTCCGGCAATCGCCGGGCCGATGATGCGGGCGCCGTTGAACATGGATGAGTTCAGTGCGATCGCATTCATCAAATCCTCGCGACCGACCATCTCTACCAGGAACGACTGGCGCGCGGGAATGTCGAATGAGTTCACCACACCCATCAGAGCCGCGAGCACGACCACTTCCCACACGTCCACGCGCTTGGTGAGGGTCAGGACTGCCAGCACCAGAGCCAGAACCATCGAGGCGGTTTGCGTCGCGATCACGACCTTGCGGCGGTCCATCCGGTCCGCGACCATCCCTGCCAGCGGCGCCAGCGGAAACACCGGAATCTGACCGGCGAACGAGACGACTCCCAGAAGAAGCGAGGAACCCGTCATCCGGTAGACCAGCCAGGCCTGCGCGACGTTCTGCATCCAGGTTCCGACAAGCGAAATCAGCTGGCCGCTAAAGAAAAGCTGGAAATTGCGGTACTTCAGCGAGCGGATGGTGTCCTGAAATCGCGAACGTACTTGGGCTGTTGCGGCATCCGTGTTTCCCGCGGTGTGTCGCTCTGCCATTCTTGTTTAATTGTACGATGCAATTGCGCGCTGCGCTCCCTAGGATTCCGGCAGGAATTTCTTCACGCGTTCGCCTTGCTGCGCTTCGGCGGACGCCGGAGCGCCCGGTGCGAGCAATCTTCCGCAGGCCCGCAGGATTCGGCGGTAAGGCCAGTCATCCTCGCGAAACAGGATTTCGCCTTCGCGCGGCTTGGAGTAAAACCAACGCGTCACAAGCGAAAGGTGCTCGGCCAACTCCTTGGGCGCCGCACGCAGGCCGTATCGCGCGCGCCAATCCGGTTCTGCACCCTGATTCGTTGCGGGCGTATCTTCGCGCATCGGTGGTTTCAGTTTTTCTCGCAGGATTGCTTCAACCGAGCGCGGCTGGCTGGACAGTTCCGCGAAATCCAGGAAAGACGGTTCGCCGAGAATGCCGGCGTGAATCGGAAAAACAGCGATGGTCTTTTCCTGCACCCCGCGTTCGAGGATCACCGCGTCCAGATCCTGGATTCTCCTTGGGAGCTCGGGCAGCCCGCGGAGTGCTGCGGAGATCTTTTCCAAACGCTTGTGCAGCGCTGCGGCACGTTCGAAATCCAGCGCTTCGCTCGCCGCTTCCCTTTCCCGCTCAACAGTGGTCCTCAGAGCGTCGCCTGCCGTATTCAGACCCTCGAGCACGCGGCCGACTTCTGCGTCGTACTCCTGCCTGGTGCATCCCGCAAAACACGGGGCGAGGCACATCTTCATCTCCGAATAGATGCAGCCGGCGAAACTCGGATCGCGGCGAATTTTGATCTGGCAGCGCCGAATCTTGAACAGATCAAGGAAGCTCTCCGAGAACGCATCGGCGGCGCGGCGCGATGCGAAGGGTCCGAAGTAAAATCCCCCATCGGCGCCCAGGCGCCTGGTGACATAGCAGCGCGGATAGTCGTTTCGCAGATTCACTTTCAGCAGCGCGGCTGGACGCAGGCGAAGCAGGTCGCGGTAGCGATCCGGAAAGTTCGCCCGCGCATGCTGATAGAGCGCAAGCGTCTGCTCAAATTTCGATCCCGTAAGCCGGTAGCGGACTCGCACGGCCACTTCGCGCAGGTTCAGACGCTTCGAGCCCGGTTCCGGAGGACGAAGCAGCCGCTCGGCGGCACGCCTTACATCCGCGGTACGGACAAGATGCGGGTACGCGCCGGGCGCAGACATCTCGATCAGAAGAATTCCGGGGCGTTCCGGAACTGCCGCGAAGAACAGTTCCTGTTGCCGAGGATCGAATTCCTGGCTGCAATCCAGCTCGAGCATGATGCCAGCATACACTGAGATCAAAAACGCGCCTCAGGATGCGTCGCCGGGATTGGCCAAGTTCCAGGTCGCTTCAGATCCAGGGATCGGGCGATCGAACCGAGGTGCTCAGGCTCCGATCGATTTCAGAACCCAGGAAGCGATGACGAGCCTCTGAATTTCACTCGTCCCCTCATAGATTTCGGTGATGCGCGCATCGCGGTAGGCGCGTTCGACGGGATATTCGCGACTGTAGCCATTGCCGCCATGAATCTGGATCGCTTTGTGCGCCACGCGCGTGGACATTTCGCTGGCAAAAAGCTTCGCCGTTGCTGCCTCCATGGAAAAGCGCGCGCCCGAATCCTGCTTCCAGGCGGCGCGCCGCACCAGCAATCGCGCCGCGTCGATTTCTGTGGCCATATCCGCGAGCATGAACTGGATCGCCTGAAACTCCGCAATGGTATGGCCAAAGGCCTGCCGCTCTCGTGCGTAGGCGAGTGCCGCCTCGAAGGCGCCTTGCGCGATTCCGGTGGCCTGCGAGGCGATGCCGATGCGTCCACCATCGAGCATGGAAAGCGCGATCCTGTACCCCTGCCCTTCGTCCCCAATCCGATTCGACACCGGGACTTCGCAATCGTCGAAGGAAAGCGCCGTGCAGGCTGTGGCGTGAATGCCCAATTTCTTCTCATCCTTCCCAACCGAGAACCCCGGCGTGCCCTTCTCGACCAGCACCGCCGTGATCCCCTTCTCGCCCCTCTCAGGCTGTGTGTTCACGTAGATGATCCCGGCGTCCGCCGCGCCGCCGTTGGTGATCCAGGCCTTCGCACCGTTGATGACGTATCGGTCGCCCTTGCGAACGGCCTTGGTTGAAAGCGCGGCCGCGTTGGACCCGGCTTGCGGCTCGGTGAGCGCGTAACAGCCGATTTTCTCGCCCCGCGCGAAGGGAACGAGGAATTTCTGCTTCTGATCTTCGGTGCCGTACTGCTCGATCGTGGCGCAGAACAGGGAGTTCTGTACAGACAGGATGACGCTGGTCGAAGCGCAGGCTCGGGCGATTTCCTCGATCACAATCGAATAGCAGATGTGATCCATTCCGGCGCCGCCGTATTTTTCAGGGATACAAACGCCGGTCAACCCCAGCTCTGCGGCCTTGCGCACTAGCTCGCGCGGAAAGCGTCCGGTCTCATCGAGCTCCTTGGCGACAGGTTTCACCTCCGCCTCGGCGAATTCTCGCACGCTGCGTTGCAGCAGTTTCTGTTCCTCGTTGAGTTCGATATTCACTGGCGCCCCGGATTCCCGTCCTAACCGCTGGGATTCACGCGATTGTACAGCGGAACTGGCGGCCGCGTCTGCGCCACTGCCCGCTCGCCCATTACCTTCCGGCAGAGCTATACTTCATATAGGGATCCCGGGAGGAGAGCGAAAATGGAACACCGTCTAAATCCGTTTAAAGCCTCGCCAAAAGGCTATCAGGCGATGGCAGCGTTGGAAAACTTCGTGGCATCCTGTGGCCTGGAACGGCCGCTGCTTGAGCTCGTCAAGATGCGCGCCTCGCAGATCAACGGTTGCGCCTATTGCTTGGACATGCACAGCAAAGACGCTCGGGCCCTAGGTGAGAGTGAGCAAAGGCTTTACCTGCTGAACGCGTGGCGCGAGACTCCGTTCTACACCGAACGCGAGCGTGCAGCGCTGGAATGGACCGAAGCGGTCACACTGGTAGCCGAGAACCACGTCTCCGACGAGGTATACCAGGCAGTGGCCAGGCACTTCAGCGAGGAGGAGCTTGCGAACCTGACCCTGGCGATCGCCACGATCAACAGCTGGAACCGGCTGAGCATCTCGTTCCGCATCGAGGCTGGCTCATACAGGTCCAGTCTTCCTCCGCGTACGGCGACCGCCTGAGGGGCCGGTGCCCGGCTGAGTCGGCGAGCCCGTTTTCGACCCGGGATTTGCGGCGCGCCGCGCAAATCCTCTATACTGCCTAGGTAGCCAAGCAAGTCCCGGCGAGCCGCCCACGCTAGGGCCCTCCCGGACGCCTCAAGCGCCCAATGATCGATCTGACCGAGAAAATCAAAAAGAAGCTCAAGGACGAAATTGCCGCCCTGGAGCACGAACTGCACGACGAGCTGCCGAAGGAGATCAAGGTTGCCCGCGCACACGGCGATCTTTCCGAGAATGCCGAATACAAGTACGCCAAGGAACGCCAGGCGTACGTTTCGGCGCGCCTGGGCCAGCTCCACCAGCGCATGGCCGACATCTCGATGCTGAATCTGAACAATCTGCCGAAGGACCGCGCCGCGTATGGCTCGACGCTGGTGGTGCGGGACGTTGCGAAGTCCACGAAAATCGAGTACAAACTGGTGACCGTCGAAGAGGCCGACGCGACCAAGGGACTGATTTCGACGACGTCCCCCATCGGACGCGCGCTGCTCGGAAAAAAGGTCGGGGATGAAGTTTCCGTCACGACCCCTGCGGGCGTGAAAGAATACGAAGTCATGCGGCTGACGACGATCTATGACCAGGAATAGCGAAGTGACCTGGACTTCATGTTAACTCGCGCGATCGGCCGGTACGTTTCCTGGCCAGTTGACCGTCTCGCTGCCCTCCTGGCTCCCACGGGAATCCCTCCCAACGTCATCACCTGGTGCGCGCTAGTCGCAAATCTCTGGGCTGGGATGCTGTTCGCCGCCGGGCGCTTTGCCGCGGCGGGCGGGATGATGGTTCTGGCCGGCCTGTGCGACCTGCTCGATGGACCGGTTGCGCGCCTCCAAAATCGCGTGTCGCTGTTTGGGGGCTTCCTTGACTCGATTCTGGACCGTTACGCGGACCTGATGCTGTTTCTCGGCTTGCTCGTCTATTACGCGCAGGTGAACCGCTTCCGTTACGCGGTGCTCGCGGGCGCGGCGATGGCCGGATCGGTGATGGTCAGCTACGCGAAAGCGCGGGCAGAGTCGCTGGTGCCAACCTCTGAAATCGGATTCTGGGAACGACCCGAGCGCCTCGTACTGATGATTCTGGGCGCGCTGACCAACCGCATCGACGTGGCACTGTGGCTGCTGGCAATTGGCCCTAATATCACCGTGATTCACCGGATCCTGCACACCTGGAAACAGACGCGCGGGAGCGCCCTGCAGCCGGTTTCGATCAAGGTTGACAGTGGCAAACCGCCCGAGGCTCGCGAGGCAACGCCTTTACTGACGCGCTCGGCCGGACGCGGCCGGATCTAGGCCGACCCATCGGGCATCGGATTACCGTCAATTTCAGCAGTTGGGGTAAAATCGCCGCACGACACCCAGGACTTCAATGGAGGCACTATGGCAATTCGCGATTCGTTCCTACCTGAATTCGAACACGAAATGGAAACCACACGGAAAACGCTAGAACGCGTCCCGGAAGATAAAACCGCATGGAAACCGCACGACACCTCCATGGCCATGGGACGGCTGGCCGGCCACATCGCCGAGATGGCCGGGTTCGCGGCCGCAACATTTCAGGGTGATTCCTTCGATTTCGCTCCGCCCGGGGGGACGCCGACACAACCAACCGTCATGACTTCGCGCAAGCAGCTGCTTGAGATCTTCGACAAGAACGTCGCCTCAGCCCGGGCCGCGATCTCGAAGGCAAGCGACGAGGATTTGCAGAAAACCTGGACGCTGATGAACGGGGGGAAGACGTTTTTCGCGATGCCGCGCATCGCCGTTCTGCGGGGCATGATTCTGAACCACGTGATCCATCATCGCGGCCAGCTTTCGGTTTACTTGCGGATGAATCAGGTGCCCATTCCTTCGATCTACGGCCCTTCCGGCGACGAAGGCAGCATGTAGCGCGGGACGGAATGGCAACCAAGCAGGGTCTCTAGCGGCCGGTGCGCGCCTGATTTCTGGTGCGCACCGGCCGCTTTGTTTTCAGTGGCGGCCCGCTGACTGGATCACGGCATCGCCCCAGGACTGTTCCCGTTTCGGCTTGCGCTTCATCGCTTTTTCGGAAATTCGAGCGCAGCGTGCGGCGCGGTCCCCGGCGCTTGCCATATCGCGATCCTTGAACTCCGGCAGCACCTCTTGCGAGAACAGACGAAGCGAATCGCACTGCTGGTCAAGCGAAAGTCGCCCCACCTGCCTGACCGCGATCACCTGATCGATTCCGGCATCCTCATATTCGCGCAGCGTCTGACGCAGCTTCTGTGGTGTGCCGACGCAAGCCTGCGCGATAAACTCGGGCGAAACAGGTTCCTTTGGATTCGTGGTGTACTCCTGCCAGATGTTGGTTATGCCGGGACGGTGCTCTCCGAAAAAGCTGTAGTGCCCCATGGCGTAAACGAAAAAGCCGTAGTTTTGAACGGCCGTGGCCTCAGCCCGCTTCTGGTCGTTGTCGCACAAAAACGGGGTGGCGATGGCGAAATTCGGATTGACAGCATACCCCAGCGGTTCGCATTCGTTTTCGATTGTAGCGTAGTAGTCCTTGACCCACTGGCGCGCTTCGGCGGCGCTGACGAAGGCAAAAGTCAATGCGCCCAGCCCCAGCCTCGCCGCGTCCAGGATCGATTCGCGCCTGGAACAGGCCATCCAGAGCGGCGGGTGCGGTTTCTGCAGGGGCTTCGGCACCAGGTTGCGTGGGGGCACCTTCACGTACTTTCCTTCAAATCCCGTAAAAGGATCTTCCACCAGCATTCGCACGGCCACGCGCATTCCTTCGATCTGCATGGCCTTCTTTTCTTCCTGCGGCACCAGGAATCCGCCGAGTTCAGTTGTCGTGGCTCCGGAACCCATGCCGAATTCGCAGCGGCCGTTGCTGATCAAGTCGAGAACAGCGATGCGCTCGGCCACGCGCGCTGGATGATTGATTTGCGGGGGAGTCTGAATGATGCCATGCGCGAGGCGAATGTTCTTGGTTCGCTGGCTGCAAGCGGCCAGGAAAATCTCCGGAGCCGATGCGTGCGAGTATTCCTCAAGAAAATGATGCTCGGTCCCCCAGACGTAGTCGAATCCACACTGGTCAGACAGCTCCGCCAGGTCCAGAGCGTCGCTGAGAAGGGTTCGCTCGGACTGGCTTGTCCAGGGGCGCGGAAGAGCCATCAAGTGTATGCCGCCAAATTTCATCAGGGTGCCTTTCCCGTTCCGGTGCGAAGCGTATTCTACGCGATTACCCAACCGGCGCAAGCACGCCACGGCGACTGAAATTACGGTGTATAATCCGCGCCCGACACGGAAAATCGGAAACGCGACGGGAACGCCACCCGGGAGACATCCACATGAAGCAGCTCGCGCATGCGATCGTATTTGCGACCTTGCTTGCCGGAGTTCTCTGTATTCCCAGGACAGCATGGGCGCAGCAGTCCTGCGAGAGTTTGACGTCTGTCAAGATAGCGGACGTCACCATCACTTCGGCAACGTCGATCAGCACGCCGCCTGATTTCGAAGTGCCCAGCACTCCGGGACGTTTCGGCACGCCGCCGGGGTTGAAGGTTTCCGTTCCCTTCTGTCGCGTGGCCGGATTCGCGACGCCGACCAGCGATTCGCACGTTTCCTTCGAGGTATGGCTTCCCATCGCGGCGAACTGGAACGGAAAATACGTGGGGATCGGAAATCCGGGATTCATCGGATCAATCAGTTACGGAGGACTGGTTCGCGAGATTGCACACGGCTCCGCCACAGCCTCAACCGATACGGGCCACGCCGATGTGGGCGCGACCAACGAGGCGCCCGACGTTTGGGCCATCGGTCACCCGGAGAAAGTAGCGGACTGGGGATACCGCGCCGTGCATGTCACGACCATCGCAGCCAAGCAACTTCTTGGTGCGTTTTACGGCAAGCCAGCCAGGTTGTCTTTCTGGAGCAGCTGTCATGAAGGGGGCAATCAAGCGCTCACCGAAGCGCAGAAATATCCCGAGGACTTCGACGGAATCGCCGCTGGTGATCCGGCGTACTACATCACGCACCTGCAGGCGATGTCCGAGTACGTCACCTGGCTGTCTCTTAAGGATGGCGTGAAGGCGCCCGGGTACATTCCGCCAAGCAAGTACGCAGTCGTTCACCGCGCGGCGCTCGACGCCTGCGACACTCTTGACGGCGTTCGCGACGGTGTCATCGAAGATCCCACGCGCTGCCAGTTCAACCCCGAGACGATACGGTGCCCGGGTAGCACCGACAACCCTTCCTGCCTCACCGGCCCGCAGGTGGAAACCGCAAAGCGAATCTACGCCGGACCGAAATTCTCCGACGGCACCCAGATCTATCCCGGCTTCGATCCCGGCAGCGAGATGGGTTGGGGGCTGATGGCCGCCGGTCCTGATCCGTTGAGCATTAGCACCGGTTTCTTCAAGAGTGTCGTGTTCGGAGATTCCCATTGGGATTTCCGCGCGTTCGATGTGGATCGCGACACGCGCACGGCTGATGCAAGGGTGGGCGCCCTGGTGAACTCGAACGATCCAAACCTAAAACCGTTCAAGGATCATGGCGGAAAATTGCTCTTGTACGAATCCTGGGATGAAGCGATCATTCCGCCGCGAAGCGCGATCGATTACTACAACAGCGTACAGAAGGTGATGGGCGGCCCGGCCAAAACCAAGGATTTCTTCCGCCTCTTCATGGTGCCGGGAATGGGCATGTGCGCCGGGTTCGGATTTGGCAGCGACGGCACGTTTGACGCAATGGATGTGGTCCAGAAATGGCGCGAGACCAACGTTGCACCGGACAAAATCATCAATACCCACCGCACGGCCGGCGCAGTGGACAAAACACACCCCGCTTGTCCCTACCCGCAAGTGGCAATCTACAAAGGGACGGGAGACAGTATGGACGCGGCCAACTTCGCGTGCGGGAACAGCAAGCCGTAATCCGCCCGGCGACCTTGCCTTAGGGTATCCGCATGCCGGTTCGCGCACAGTCCTCAAACATGGACAGCAGACTGGTCAGTCCCAGAAGGTCTCTTACGGATTTGTTGTAATTGATCAGCAGGAGTTCGCATTTCTCCTTTTTCGCCGAAACATACAGGCCTACGATCGCCCCGAGTCCGGCGCTGTCCATGCGAACAAGCTCCTGCAGGTCGAGAATCACCCGCTTGGTGTGCGGAAGCTTTTCCCTTACCTGCGTCTTCAGGGCGCCGGCGTGCTCGCTCGTCAGCCGGCCGATGCAATAGATGACGATCGCTTCATCGCGCGCGTCGATCCGCATCCGAAATCCGGATGTCGACAACGCCGGTGGTTCCGGTGACATATGCGTCTTCTCCCTCGCTTGCGAGTGATTCCGGCCGCGCCCGTTGGCTGCGCCAATGCGAGCGTATTCTACCCCCATGGTGCCGCGGTGCAAGCGTGCCGAGGCTACATACGAAGGCACTGCTCGGTCCGTGACGGCGCCGCCTTACCGGCTTCAGGTCACGAGAACACATCAGAAATTCTCGGCCGCCCGAGTCGCCTCGGTATTCCGCACCGCATAGAAGTGGAATCCGATCAGGAAAATCGCGGCAGCCAGATAGCTGAGCGCAAAGGCAGGGGCCGCAAAGACACCAATGACCGTTTCGACTCCGAGGCTGGTGATGCGGAACGCGTGAATGAATCCGGTCAAGGACAACACGGCGGCCGCGACGAGCCACCCAGCGGCGTGGAGGAAGCGGCGATCCAGCAGGTAGGCGACTACTGCCGCCCAGATCATCGAAATCAACAGAGCGCCCTGGCTCAGGGCGATCAATCCATAGACGTACAACTGGTCGCCGAATAGCGGCGCGCTCTGAAGGAAGCTCGAGCCTGCCGTGCGCAGTGCAACGTCAATCAGTCCCACAGCCCATGACGCGAGCATCGGAATCAATCCGAAAGCGACGGCGATGGCGTGGGACTTCGGAATCTCGGTGAATGCCTGCGCGACCATCACCAGGCCGAACCAGACCACGATCATGGCGACAACTTCCAGGGGAACGACACGAAGCACCGGAACGACCAGCCCTGTGAGGCACACCAGCATCGTGGCGGTACCGCTGAGAATCGAGTAGCCGGAGCGAGCGCCGAGTTCCTTGTGGGCCATGTGCCCGAAGTAGAGCGCTGTCGGAAACGGGCTGCCGAACAGGGCCGCGGCGAGGGTAGCGAGGCCGTTGGCGAGCAGCGACGGCCGTGTCGGGTAATCGTCTCCGGCGACCTGAACGCTTTCCAGCACCTGCAGGGATACGATTGTGTCAAGCACGCTCATCGGAAGAATTACAGACAGAAATTTCCATCCCTCCCCGTGGGTCACGAACGAGACCAGGTTGAGCGCGTGGGGGAGATAGATTCCCGGCTTCATGGACACCGGCGACATCTGCAGATGATACAGATGCGTCGATTTCAGCAGGGCCGTCAGCGCCGCTCCCACCAGCAGACAGACCAGCCCGCCAGGAATCCGAAAAGGCAGCCGGATTCGCGAGCAAAAGATTGCCAGGACGATGATCGACGGAAGCAGTCCGAGCTCCGGCGTTTGAAACACGCGCAAAACAAAATCCAGGCACAGGAAGGCCATTGCCGTTCCCGCAAGCGGGCTCAGCAGCGCTGCGCGAGGGGTGGTGCGGCGGAGCCAGTCCGTACAGAAGGCGCCTGCGGTTTGAATGACGCCGCTCAAAAGCGACGCGAAGAGCCCCGCCTGCCACGCGAGGTTCGCGTCGTGCGTACGCTCGTACACCGGCTGCATGATCAGCGCGACGTAAATGAAAATCGTCGGAGCGTTGACGCCGAACGGAATCGCGGTAACGTCGCTCCGGCCGGTGCGCTGTGCGAGCCGGTGCGCCTGCCAGGCATAAAAGATGTTTCCCGCGAAGATCGACAAGGCAACGCCGGGCAGGATCCGCGTCGTGACCATACTTGCTGAAAAACCGCATAGAGGAGCCAGGCCGGCGATGAGCAGCAGATCGGGAAAACCGCTGAAAAACAGCGCAAAGAAGCCGTCCCAGTCGCCCGGCACGAACCAGCGGGCCCTCCCCGAGGGACCTGCGATCGCGTGGGCCATTTCCGCTCAGGCCGTTCCGTACCGCAGGCCGATGGTTTTCAGCCACTGGCGGTAGGCAATGGCCGCCCGATCAGAACGCAAATGCAACTCCGCCTGCAAATCAAGAGGGAGAAGCTCAGGCCGTTGCGCTTCGACGACGGGTATGTCCTGCCGGGTGACGATGTCTTGAAACCGCAGGAGCTCCCGGGCGGGCGCCTCGTGCGGGTAATTGAGCGCGAGGATCAGCCACGCAAGGCTTTCGCGGTCGCCGACCGGAGCGATAGAGGCAAACATCGAAAAGCAATTCTCTCCGTGGACCTTGGTAAACGACGCCGTGAGAGGACGGAGCACGTGAAAGGTGTAGAACACCTTAGCGGGCCGGCCGGTTCCGTCCGGATCGGGCTGCCACACAGGAATGTCTTTGGCGAGAATGCCCCCGTCGAACTCCTGGACCTCGTAGTCGCCGATTTGCGCCTGCGAAGGATCACCCAGGTAGCCCCCATGGACGAAAGGAAAGTGCGCAACATCGAGAAAATTCTCGATCACCCGCGGGCCGTTGGCGCGGTACAGATACGGCCCAGCCATGATTTTCTCGAATGAGGAATCGTCCCATTCGGGAAATACCGGAACGTCCTTCTGCGGATCTCCCAGGCAGACCCATACGAGATCGTATTTCTCCTTCACTGCGTAGACCGTGGCATGGGCGCGCGCAGGAGGAGGCTGTTCCGGATGTGCCGGAATACGGACGCAGCGGCCCGCCGAATCATATTCCCAGCCGTGATAGGGGCAGGCAAGGCAGTTGTTGGTGACCCGTCCGGCCGAAAGCCTCGATCCGCGATGGACGCACAGATCGCGCCACGCATGCAATCCCTCCCGGTTACGCCAGAGGACAAGATCGTTTTCAAGCAGACGGATTGGAATGGGCTCCGAGTCCTTTACCTGGGAGACCCAAGCCACGGCATGCCAATCATTGCAGAGTACGGGATCGTCAATCATCGCAGCTGGGTTCGACCTATTTTTTCGCGTGACGGATGCGGCGCTTGAAACCGCCAGAATATAGCATGAAGATCCACGCGGCTCGACCTTGGGGACGATACATACTTCGACGCACCCGCATTCACGTTTTGAATGGGGCGAGCCCGCCCGTAACCCCGGCTGGGAGGGATTGAATGCGCCCTGATCCCTGTGCTAGCATCCCGCCATTATCGCCGTTGGTCCGCCGTACGGGGGCTAACGGTCGCAGGGTTCATCGCGCGCAGCCGCCGGGGGCGGGTTCGTGATGCTGATCCCAACCTACAGCACGAAGTTTGCTGTCCGCACGTTCCCCACGCGAAATGCCTGTTTTCACCCCTACCGGGGCGGTAGCCCGTCATCCCTGCCACTGCTGGATCAGGTACCGGCTTTGCCGTTTGCCAATTTCGAATCTCGCATCCAACGAGGTGAACTATGAAATCCTACACAACCGATCGGATACGCAACGTGGGCATTGTCGGCCACGGCGACACGGGGAAAACCCAGCTTGTGTCGTCGTTGCTTTTCACAGCGGGGATGACGCCTCGGCTCGGAAAGGTAGCCGATGGCTCAACAACCACCGACTGGGACGAAGAAGAAATCGCGCGCAAGATCTCGATCAATACAGGCGTCGCCTATGCCGAATGGCAGGTGCCCGGTGAGATCGATGGGACTGCCCAGGAAAAAACAAAAATCAATCTGCTCGACACTCCCGGCTACTCGACCTTCGTCAATGAGACGAAATCTTCGCTGATTGCTGCCGACGCCGCGCTGATCGTCGTCGACGCTGCGGCCGGTGTGCAGGTCGTCACCGAAAAGGTGTGGGACTACGCGACGGAATACGATCAACCGCGCGCGTTCCTGCTGAACTGGATGGACCGCGAGCTCGCCAGTTTCGAGCGTGCGCTCGGCTCGCTTGAGCAAGTTTTCGGGCGCGGCGTTATCCCGATTCAGCTGCCGATCGGAACCGAAAAAAGTTTCCGCGGTGTAGTCGACCTGATGGCCATGAAGGCGCTCCTGTATACGCCAGATGGCAACGGCAAGGCGAAAATCGAGGAGATTCCCGCGGACCTCGCCGAACAGGCCAAGGCTGCGCACGAAAGACTGGTCGAAATGGTGGCGGAAGGTGACGACGCGCTGATGCAGGAATTTTTTGACAAGGGCACGCTTCCGGTCGAGGACCTGAAAAAGGGGCTGCACGAAGAAGTTCGGGACAAAAAGATCTTTCCCGTCCTGCTCAGCTCTGCCCTTCACAATATCGGCAGCGACGCAATTCTGAACTTCCTGGTCGAGATTCTGCCTTCGCCTGCGTTTCGCGGAAAGGCAGTGGGCCACACCACGCCGGACCACAAAGGAGACGCGGTCGAGCGCAACATCGCCGCTTCCGAGCCGGCTTCCCTGTTCGCCTTCAAGACGGTGGCTGACCCCTTCGCCGGACGAATCACCTATTTCAAAGTACTGTCCGGCGTGGTGAGAAACGACGCGATGATCAACAATTTCAACCGCGGCACGCAGGAACGCTTTCAGCATTTGCAGGTGATGCAGGGGAAAACGGCCGTCGCGGTCAATGATCTGTTTGCCGGTGACCTGGGCGCGATCGCGAAACTAAAGGAAACCACCACGGGCGACACGCTCGGCGATAAGAGCGCTCCGATCTTCTACCCGCCGGCGCGCATTCCGGAACCGTCCATTACCTTTGCGGTTGAGCCCAAAACCCGAGCCGATGAAGACCGCATCGGAGTCGCAATCCACAAAATACTCGAAGAGGATCTTGCCCTGCGATTCGGGCGCGACCCGCAGACCAAGGAGTTTTTGCTTTCCGGCGCCGGGCAACAGCACATCGAAGTGGTCGTCGCAAAACTGCGCAAGCGTTACCACGTCGAAATGACTCTGAAACCGCCCAAGGTCCCCTACCGGGAAACCATCCGCGGCAAGGCCGATGCGGAAGGGAAACATAAAAAGCAGACCGGCGGGCACGGGCAGTTCGGTCTCTGCCGAATCAAGCTTGAACCGCTTCCGCGCGGCAAAGGAATCGAGTTCGTGGACGATGTCTTCGGCGGTGCGATTCCCAAGAACTGGATTCCTTCGGTTGAAAAAGGAATCCGGGATTCCGCCGAGCGTGGGTACCTGGCTGGCTTCCCGGTCGTGGATTTTCGCGCGAGCCTGTACGACGGTAAATACCACGACGTCGATTCCAGCGACATGGCGTTCAAGATCGCGGGCTCGCTGGCCTTCAAGGAAGCCATGAAGCAGGCGAAACCAGCGCTGCTTGAGCCGATCATGCACGTCGACGTATACGCTCCCGATCAGTACTCCGGTGATTTGATGGGTCATCTGAGCGGACGCCGCGGAAAAATCAGCGGAAGCGAATCGCGCGGCAGCAGTGTCATCGTCAAAGCCTTGGTGCCGTTGTCGGAGATGCTCAGCTACGCGAACGAACTGATTTCAATGACCCAGGGGCGCGGAAGCTATTCGATGGAATTCTCGCACTACGATTTCGTGCCAGCCGAAATCGCGGAGAAGGTAATCGCGGCGCACAAACCGCACCACGCGGGCGAGGAGGAGACTGCGGCCGCGGCTTCGGCATAGCCGCCGCGCGCCGGTACCGCCGTTTCGATTGCGGATCGACCAGCCAATCAAGGCGCCGTGTTAGCCGAACTACTGGCCGGGGGCGGCTGGAGTCGGTAAGGCCTTCGCGTTTGAGGCCTGCGGGTTGCCATTGTGGTCCGGCGTCGCGCTCCGGGGGTTCACGGCGGTCTGGCTTGCAGGCGGTGCGCTCTTGCTCATCATAAATGTCGGGCAACCGATGCCATAACACGGACCCAGGTTCCGCCACGCGCAGCCGGATAGGGACAGCGTGGCTGCGCACAATAGAAGTACACTCCCGACCTTCTTCATGCTTTTCCCCTTTCCGATGAACGACTGGAGCGCAAAACGGCCATCGACCGCTTCCCCATATCTTGGCATAAAACCTCTAAGGCGTTTCCCGTATTAGAGCAGGTTCGCCTAGAAAGCCATAGAGAACGGAAGGCGAAGCCGAAAGTACCTAGGTTTTTTGGCCCAGCCACCCAGATGACAGACGCCGGACCGGCGAAAATGATCGCGGATTCGGTGTTCAGGACCCCGGTCGCGGTAGCCCGGGAATCGCCGACGGACCGCAAAAAATCCGGTGGGCCACAAGGCCAAGCAGACCCGATTGCAACGGCGGGAGCGAATCTCACCTGGATGGTCCCGTTTCTGTGGCATCCGGACAGCGGTGTCAAGACTTCGCCCATCGGCGGGGCAGAGTCGGTAGCCAAATTGGCGCTTGCGACCCCGAGGTCGGATGCGTCAAGCTCCTGCCATCATGAAAAAGTCCTCGAAAGTAAAACGCTGGGGCGACGCGACGCTCGCGATTCATGCAGGCGAGGAGAAATTCCGGATCGGCTCACCGGTGGGAACATCCATTGCGCGTACTGCGAATTTCACCTTCGCAAGCACCGAGGAGATGAAACGGTGGGCGGAAGGGAAAAGCCCGGCATACATTTATACCCGCTATGGGAATCCCACGCTCGCAACCGCTGAGCAGAAGATCGCCGCACTGGAAGGAGCTGAGGCGGCGGTGGTGGCGGCGTCGGGCACGGCGGCGATTTCCGCCGCCCTGCTCTGCATGCTCCAGGCCGGTGATGAAGTGATCGCCACACGGCAGCTCTATGGCGGCAGCTATCGCCTGTTGCGCGACATATTCCCGCGATTCGGAATCGGAGTGCGGCTTGTGGAAGCCGATCTGGTTGGCATTGAAAAGCTGGTCGGTCCGCGCACCAAAGCTCTCTACGTCGAGACCCCGACGAATCCAACGGTGCGGCTCGTGGACTTGAATAAGGCGGTCGCTTTCGCGCAGGAATGGGGACTGATTTCGATTGTCGACAACACCTTCGCCACCCCCGTGCTGCAGAAGCCTCTTTTGATGGGATTCAACATCGTTGTCCATAGCGCGTCGAAGTACCTCTCGGGCCATTCCGACGTGATCGCGGGCGCTGCAGCGGGCAGCAAGGTGCTGATGGACAAGGTGCGCGCCAATATCATCCATATCGGCGGGTCCATGGATCCCGAGGCCGCGTTCCTGTTGATCCGCGGACTCAAGACGCTCGAGGTTCGAATCGAACGCCAGTGCCGGACAGCCATGGCTGTGGCGAAGTTTCTGGACAAGCATCCGAAAGTTTCGCGTGTGCACTACCCTGGCCTCGCGTCGCACCCCGATCACAAGCTGGCCCGACATCAGATGCGCGGCTACGGCGCCATGCTCGCCTTTGATCACAAAGGCGGACTCGCCGGGGCCAGGCGCTTTGGTGATCGCATTCGCGTGTTCCTGTTGGCCGCAAGCCTGGGCGGGGTTGAATCCCTGGCGATCCTGCCGATCTATTCCTCGCACTACAACATGACCTTGGCGGAGCTGCGAGCTGCCAGCGTCGAGCCCGGGACGGTGCGCGTGTCGGTCGGCCTGGAAGATCCCCAGGACCTTATTGAGGACCTCCGCCAGGCCCTGGCATAGCCCGCGCGACCCGCTTGTCCCGGCACCTCCAGGAAGCTAGTAATTCCCTCCTCCAGGGTGGTATAAGCGTCGCTGCAGCGAGCAAGAACGCACTAGTACCCTATGTCCTGTTTCGGTCAACGTTTGGTGGGCGAGTCCCATTGACCGGGATCGTAAGCTCCTCGTAATATTTCTGTTAGCATGATTCGGCAAGGGCCAAGAGTGAATCATCGGGCTACAGTCTGGGTCGTTCTGGCGGCTGGTACTTGCATTCTGGCCGGTTGCAACGATTCCGCGAAGACCCCCGTGCAAGTGCGACCGCCAGCCGTTACGCCGGCGCCCACGCCGAGCTACGCAAGCCAGCCACTTCCGCTCCCGCAGCAGGCGACCACCCTGCGTGCGTTGTCCCTGGAGAAGCGGCCTGCGATTGACGTGTTGGTGGATAGCGTCCAGGCGGCCTACGATGCCGGACAACGGGAAATCAAGGCTGCACATCTGGACAAGGCCCAGGCAGACTTCGACCTCGCAGCGGACATGATTTTGAAGAGCGGTTTCCCGGCTGACTTCAATCCCCAGCTTGCAAAACTCTCGGATGAAATCGGCGAGGCCGTCCAACCGGGCGATCTTGAGGCTTCCGGTGCCGCGGGCGATCAAGACGAAGCCGACACGCCGGGCGAACCCGCCCCGATTGAAGAGATTGCCGACCTGACGCTGCCGGCGGGCGACCCGCGGCTGGCGCTCAAGGCTGAAAAGGAACTGATCAACGTCCGCCACGACCTGCCGCTGACGGTGAATGATTCCGTCCTGCAGTATCTGAGCTTCTTTACCACCACCCGCGGCCGGGCAATTGTGGCACGCGGACTGGATCGCGCCGGCCGTTATGACGTGATGATCCGCCGGGTGCTGAAGGAACAAGGTGTCCCGCAGGACCTGATCTATCTGGCGCAGGCCGAGAGCGCTTTCCTACCCCAGGCGGTATCGCGCGCCGGGGCGCGTGGCATCTGGCAGTTTATGCCCTACCGCGGCGAGGAATACGATCTGGAGCGCACCTACTGGGTGGACGATCGCAGTGATCCGGAAAAAGCGACTCGCGCTGCGGCCCACCACCTTCGCGATCTGTACGGCATGTTCGGCGATTGGTATCTGGTCATGGCCGCGTACAACTCGGGACCATTGAATGTTGCTCGCGCGATCGAGCGCACCGGTTACGCCGATTTCTGGGAGCTGCAGAAGCGCAATGCCCTGCCGAAGCAGACGCAAAATTACGTGCCCATCATTCTGGCGATGGCGCTGGTGGCCAAGGACCCGGCAGGATACGGCGTCCAAGTAAATCCGGAGAAGCCGGCGCAGATCGAAACTGTCAAGCTGGACCACTCGATCAGCCTGCAACTGGTGGCGGACGCCTCTGGCGCAGATCTTGACGACTTGCGGCTGCTCAACCCACAACTGCTGCGCAACGTGACGCCGAACGATCCGGGATTTCCCTTGAAACTGCCGGCCGGCGCCGCGAGGTCCTTCGAAGAAAACGTACAACAGGTCCCCCAAGACAAGTGGACGAGCTGGCGCCTGCATCCTGCAGAACAAGGTGAAACGCTCACTGACATCGCGCGTCACTACCGCGTGACCGTCTCGGCGATCGAAACAGCGAACCACCTGGAACCACACGCGACCGTGCCATCGGGTTTCCTTCTGAATGTGCCGACACAACCGCCCGTTGTGCGGCTGGTCAGCTACCGCGTGCAGCGCGGCGATACGCTTGAAGGAATTGCCGGCCGATTCGATGTGACCGTCGATCAGCTCAGGCGCTGGAATCATATTTCCGGCGGACATGTTTCGCGGGGAGCGCGCCTGAGGATATATGCCGGTAGCCAGACAGTCGAGATTCCCCAAGCGAAAGGCAACTCTGCAGAGAACCGACGCCAGGGTCTTGAGAATGTCTCCACGCGAAAGTCCGATGGTCCGGAAAGTCTAGAGCACAGGGTGAAACCCGGCGAGACGCTTTATTCGATCGCACACGATTACCAGACTTCGGTTTCCGCCATACGCCAGTCGAATCCCTTCCTGGCCGAGCGGCCCCTCCAGGCCGGTGACGTACTCACCATCCAGCGCTAGGGCCCTCTCAAAGCAACAGTAAGTGGTGTTCTTTCTGCAGGATACACGAGTCTCCTGCGGTTGGTGTAGGCCGTGTGACCACCGATAGATGGAACCGTTGGCGAGCCCACCGTTTTTTCGATCCATTGCGCCTTGACAAAGATCCGGCACTCCGATTATATGCGGGCCGAGGAGTGAGGCTGTCCGGCAAAACCTCGACCCCCACGGAGGATCGAATGTTTTACGCGAAAATGAACGATGAGGAAGACGACGAACTCCCCGCCTTCGACGACGAAGAAGAGGGTCAGGAGCAGCCGCAGGAAGTGGTAGAGGAAGTCGAAGAGATCGTCATCGACGAAGAGCCGGAAGAAGAGGACGCTCCATCCGCTCCAGCTCCCCCCAAGCCCGCGCGCAAGGCGGCGAAAGCGAAGAAGCCGCGCTCAAAAGCTAAAAAGGCCAAGGGCAAGCCGAAAACGGCCAAGAAAAAAAGAAGTGCGAAAAAGTCCCGTCCCCAGAAGCGCAAGAAACGCTAGCGCTTCCCTCGGGCGATTGTTTTGTTACACCGGACGGGCGGGGCTGCAGGGTGAAATTCCAGGCAGCCTCGCGTGCTGCCACTTTTGTTGTGTGGCCCAGCCGCCCACGAGGTCCCCGTAGTGATTCCGCGTGATGCCCCTTGCGAAGGCAGTGGATCCGCGAATCCGTTTGTGTGACGATGTCGCGCCACAACAGGAGAAACGCAGCATGGACAGACGAAAATTTCTTGCGGCCTCACTTGCATCGGCAGCCGTGGGAGCCGCACCGCTCGGTTACGCTCGACAATCTCAGCAAGCCGGAGGCGCCCGGCAATACTACGAGCTGCGGCGGTATCACCTTCTCACGCCGCAAAGAAAGCTTGCTGACGACTATTTCCGCAGCGCCCTGGTGCCGGGGCTGAATCGCCTGGGAATCTCTCCGGTCGGCGTCTTCAACGTATCGATCGGCCCTGAAGGCCCGTCCATCTACGTGCTGTTGCCGAGCACGTCGGTTGAGACACTGGCGACCTCGGACGCGCGCCTGGGCCAAGATGCCGAATATGTGAAGGCGGCCTCGGATTTTCTGAACGCTCCGGCAAAGTCACCCGCGTTTGTGCGCATGGAAAGTTCGCTGATGCAGGCCCTTGCTGGCGCGCCCAGACTGACAGTGCCTGAGGCGACAGCGCAGCATTTGCCGCGGTTATTCGAACTGCGCACCTATGAGAGTTCGACCCATCAGGACCACCAGGCCAAAGTGGCCCAGGTGAACGAGGGCGAAATTCCCATTTTCCTCAAGGCCGGATTCTGGCCCGTGTTTTTCGGCGAGACGGTGATCGGCGCGCGAATGCCGAACCTCACCTATATGATCGGATTTGCCAACCTCGCCGAACGGGACAAGGCCTGGGATGCATTCCGGTCGGCTCCGGAGACCAAAGTCCTGTTCGGCCAGCCAAAATACACATTCGAGGATCTCGTGTCGAACGTCGACAATACAGTCCTGACTCCGGCGGCCTATTCGCAGATCTGAGCGAGCGCTCCCCCGATGAAACAGCCAGTCGAAGCCCGCAATTCTGGCTGCCGATGGCTGCATTGACGCGGTTTTCTGATTCTGCTATGTTCCTTAATCGTCTGGCCTCGGAGCGAAACCTTGACGCGTCGCGAAGTTCGCAGCAAAGAAACCTCCAACGGAAGCCGCAAGTCATTAAGTAAGAAGGGATTATCTTCGGCAAAGGCCAGGGTAATGCCTCCCGATCCCGACGCCCCTGCCAAACAGCAGCAACTGAAGCTTTATGAGGAAGCGCTCAAGCACTTCCAGCAGCAGAAGTTTCAACGCGCCCAGCAGGTCCTTGAACGCGTCCTGGAGGGCCCCAGCAAGGAACTTGGCGATCGCGCCAAGGTTCACCTGCGCATCTGCGAGCAGCGGATCTCACGGCTCCCGGCGCCTATCGCCAAGTCCGCAGAGGACCATTACACACAGGGCGTAACGTTGATGAACCTGGGCCGGTGGGACGAGGCGCGTGAGCATCTGGATCGCGCCCGTAAGGCTGCCCCCAAAGCCGACCACATCGTCTACGCCATGGCAGCGCTGGACTGCCTGACTGGGGAAGCCGATTCGGCAATGGCAAACCTCAAAGTCGCCATCCAGTTGCGTCCGGAAAACCGCTATCACGCCCGTAACGACGAGGACTTCGCGTTCCTGCAGGAAGACCCGCGCTTTACCGAGCTGCTCTACCCCGAACGAGACGGTTCAGCCGACTGATTCGCTACTCTGCCCCATGAAAAAACTTGTGGAACACCGGTCGCCGTCAGTCCGCGTGGTTGCGCTCGGCGGCGGCACGGGTCTTTCCGCCGTTCTGCGCGGCCTCAAAGAGCACATTAGCGAGCGCGGCAAAGGCCGGCCGACCCAGCCGATCGCCGACCTCACCGCTGTGGTGACGGTCACCGATGACGGCGGCAGCTCCGGTCGCCTGCGCCGCGAATATCGCATCCTGCCCCCGGGTGACATCCGCAATTGCATGGTCGCTCTTTCCCGGAACGAACACCTGCTCGGTGATTTGTTTCAATATCGCTTTCCCGCAGGCTACGGACTCGCGGGCCACAGTTTTGGCAATCTGTTTCTGACCGCGCTGACCAATGTCACCGGAGATTTTCCGAAAGCCGTGCAGGTGTCCGCACAGGTCCTGGCGATTCGCGGACGCATTTTCCCGTCCACGGCGCAGAACGTCACGCTCGAGGCCGAGCTTGAAAACGGCAAGGTGGTGGCGGGCGAAACGAATATTTCGCGTTCGCGCAAACGCATCGCCCGTGTGAGACTGGTGCCGCGCCGCGTGCGTCCGCTGCCCGAGGTGCTCGCCGCCATCCGGGAAGCCGACCTCATCCTTGTAGGGCCGGGCTCTCTCTATACGAGCATTCTGCCCAATCTGTTGGTGGAGCAGGTGGCTGAGGTGATCGCCAACTCACACGCGACACGTGTCTATATCGCAAACGTGATGACACAACCCGGCGAGACCCAGCACTACTCGGTTGCCGACCACGTCGGCGCCATTTACGCGCACACTCGTCCCGGCCTGTTCGATTTCGTGGTGATCAATCGCACGCCGGTATCGCCGCGCATCCTGCGCCGCTATGCGGCCGAAGGTGCTGAACCCGTGGATCCGTCGCTCGGGGAACTGGAGAGTATGGGCTTAAAATACGTCACCGGCGATATTGCCCAGCAGGAGCAGGTGGTGCGGCACGACCAGAAGCGCCTGGCCCGACTCCTGCTGAACACCTTCGTGAAGCGCACGGCCGTTCGCTGAAATTCTAGTCCCCGCCTGCCGGTGCGTTCGGAGCGGTATACCCTTCGCGGGCAATTACGACTGCCTTCTTCTTCTTGCCCTTCTTGTCTGCGAGTTCCAGCGGATTCCCCTCATCGTCGACCACTTCTACGATGAGCTTGTGGTATCTGCCGTCCTGCGGCGTGGAAGGCGAAAACGCCAGCGTGTACTGGCTTCGCAGGAACTGCGCCACAGAGTTGAAAATCGAGGGCATCTCGCCCTCGAACCGCGGAAACCAGGCATAACCACCGCTCATGCGGGCAAATGTGCTCAGCTGGTTCTTGGCCTGCAGATAGCCGATGCCTCCGCCGTTGCGGGAATACAAATCCAAACCCTCCGCTACGCCCACGCAGAAGATTGTGACATCGTTTTCCTTCAGCCGCCGCAGCGTGTCATCGAGCGTGTGCTTGCTGAACGTGTCGAAACCCGTCGCCAGCACCAGAATCGCTTTTTTCCCCTTTACATCGCGGAGCTGTGAGACCGTTTCGAGCAGCGCGTCGAAAAGATTCGCCTCGCTAAAGCTGGGGAAATACAGCGAGGCAATGGCTTGCGAGATTTCCCGCTTATCCTGGGTAAAATCCTCGACCAGGGTCGTTTTCAGATCGAAAGTCTTCAAGGCCACCCAATCCTGCTGCTTGAGCTGGGGCAAGAACGCCTGGGACAGATACTTCGCTTGGTAGGCGAACACTCCGCCATAGATTTTGCTGAACTCCATCAGCATCACGATCGTGATCGGCGCTTCGGTGGGCGCGAAATTCGCAACCTGTTGCCGCTGGCCATCATCGAGGATGCGAAAGTTCTCCTTTTTCAAACCGGTCACCAGGTTTCCATCCTGGTCGGTCACCACCGCATCGACGTTGACGATATTGGACTGTACGGAGATTGCAATCTGCGGTTGCGGCGGTTGACTGGCCGGCGCCTGTCCCTGCGATTGCCCCGGCACTGGCGCAGCAGGCGGTGCAGGCTCCCGGTTCGGCGACGGTGACTGCGGGCCTTCCTGTTGCGCCAGCGCCGTCCAGGCGTCGGACGGAATACCCAGCCCCACGATCAACGCGCCCATCAGGATGATGCGAAGCCACGAACTCACTTGCATAGTTCCCCCACTCGAATTGGATGCCGCCAGCGCCCACTACGGATGGTCGGTTGCAATCCAGAAAACCACTGACGTCGTGCTTCGCTGGGCACTTTCGCCGCAATGATAGTATCAGTGGTATCCACTTTGCGACGTTGTTTCAGATTCACCTGGAGGTAAAAAGGATGGCGCGGACGACTCTGCGGATTCTGATCCGGATATTGCTGACGCTGGCGTCTGCAGGATCCGTTTACGCCCAGAACCACGCGCAGCCGCCCGCGCAGGTGTTGGGTCGGGCATCGACGCAGACCACCGCTTCGCAGTCCGCGCCCGCCCCCACTACCGACCTGTCTCAAATCCAAGGCCAGGCGCTGGTCTGGCTGCAGGACCTGATCCGCATCAACACGACAAATCCTCCGGGAAACGAGCTGGTGGCCGCGAAGTATCTGGCCGGTGTTCTCGATCGAGAAGGCATCCATTCGGAAACATTCGAAAGCACGCCTGGCCGCGGGTTTCTGGTGGCGCGGCTTTCCGCCAATTCCATGCCGGACCCCTCGCGCGCCTTGCTCTTGATGGCCCATCTGGATGTTGTGGGTGTGGACAAAACGAAGTGGACCGTGGATCCTTTCGGCGCCGTCATCCAGGGCAACTACCTCTTCGGCCGAGGCGCAATTGACGATAAAGGAATGCTTGCGGCGAATCTGGCCGTTCTGGTGGCACTGAAGCGTTCCGGAGCGCGACTGAACCGCGATGTGATTTTGTTTGCCGAAGGGGACGAAGAGGCCGGCGGCACCGCGGGAATGAAATTCGCCGTCGAAAAACACTGGGACAAGATCGCCGCGGGCTACGCGCTCAACGAAGGCGGCCAGGTCACCCTGAAGAACGGCAAGACGCAATACATCGGTGTGCAAGCCAGCGAGAAGGTCAGCCAAAACGTGGACGTGATCGCCACGGGGACTTCCGGACATGCCTCCGTTCCCCGGAAAGACAACCCCGTTGCTCACCTGGCGGGTGCGATTTCGAAAATCGCCGCCTACGAATCGCCCGTGCAATTTAATTCCGTGACCCGAGCGTACTTTGACGGCCTGGCAGCGACCGAAGACGAGGACACCGGCAAATGGATTCGCGCCTTGGGCTCGCCCGATCGCGGCGACCACGCGGCGAGGTGGGTTTCCGACGCGAGTCCGACCTGGAACGCAATGCTGCGCGACACAATCGTTCCCACCATGCTTCAGGCAGGGATTCGCCAGAACGTGGTGCCCTCGGAAGCTCGCGGCGTCCTGAACGTTCGGCTGCTACCTGGAGACCAGCTCGATCCTCTGATCGCCAAGCTGCAGCAGCTCGTAAACGATCCGCAGGTCCGCTTTGAAGCAGAACCGGCAGGAGGAGAATCCGCGCCATCTTCGTCGCTCACTTCCGACCTGTATACCTCGATCATCCATACCGCCGGCAAGACTTTTCCCGGAGCCCCGGTTCTGCCCTACATGTCCACGTTCACAACGGATTCCTGGCCGCTGCGCATGAGAAACGTTCAGGCCTACGGCCTGTTGCCTTTCCCTCTCACCGACGAGGACATTGCCCGCATGCACGCCGACAACGAGCGCATCCCTGTCGATTCCTTCCGCAAGGGAGTTGAGTTCCTGTACGGCATTGTCACCGATTTCGCCCTCGCAAAGTAAGGCGGTTGGGAAAACGCGGGGTTCTTCGGCTCGTTCAAGGACCGTGTGAAGCATCGCGCGCCCGAAGGCGGCGCCTATCAATTGAGCCAGTTGTCGGGTCGGGAGGGCGGCTTGTCGCGGTTGTCCCGCTGGTACACTTCAAATTTCTTGCGCATTCGGCGCCGCTTCCAATCCGAGAGAAAATTGCGGGGGGAATACAGGAACGAACCTCGCCGCAGGTAGACGTATCCCACCAGCATTCCGCCGAGGTGGCAGATATGGCTCACATTATCCCCGGAACTCCCGATGGTACCGAAGAACTCGATTGCGCCCATCACGACCACGAAAATCCGCATCGATACGGTTACCGGAAGGGGAAACATCCAGACGCGGCGATCCGGAAGAACCACTGCGTTCGCCAGCAGTATCCCGTAGATCGCCCCGGAGGCTCCGATCGTCGGAATCAACGCGCTGTGGAGCCCGCGCGGATCCATCAGCAGCTTCACCGCAACGTTGATGACTCCCGCTCCGACCCCGCACAGAAAGAAGTAGGTGTAGAACTTCCGTGCGCCCCAAGCATGCTCGAGATCAGCGCCAAACATGGCGAGATAGAGAAGATTCAGCAGAATGTGAAGTATTCCGTCGTGGAGGAATAGGTACGTTACCGGTTGCCAGAGCCGGATGCCATGGATCACCGCGTAGGGCACCAAGCCGAACCAGGTGAGCCAGAAATCCTTCCCGGCTTCGTGGAAGATCAGCTCGGAAAGCTCCTGCAGGATAAAAACGCCTACGCAGACCAGGCAGATCGTCTTAATGGCGCGTGGAAAGTATCCGCCGATGTCGAAGCGGTACCCGTAGCCGCGTGAGAAGGAGCCCACGATATTTGAGTGTAAGGGCTTGGCGCCGAGGAGTCAAAAGGCGTTCGGGGAAAGAGGAGGGATAGAGCGAAACCGCCCTACTTGTGCGACGGTATGTCGTTTCTTGATATCGACTGCGCCGATCCCGCCTGCCGGAGACCGCCGTTCTCAGACACCACAAATACTTTGAGCGTGTTCAGCCGGTTCTGCACCACCAGGCCGAAACGGTGTGGCTCTTATTCGACCCGCTTCGCATGCTGGTCACGGCCGTTTTGGTGCAGGATCAGTTCCGTCGCTCGGCCGTCGCCATCGGCCACAAAGGTGATCTGGGCATCGACAACCTTGAGAAAATAATCTCTGTCGCCTTCGGGAAATATCTCAATCTTCGGCTGTCCAGTCGCTTGCTCAAACAAGTGATCACCCTCTCGCGTGATACTGATAATGAAGTTCTGTGCCAGTTCGTACCTTCCGACGTAACCATCGAACAGCCTGGGATCAACGGTTACTTGCTTAGGCTCTTTCGGCGGCTTGGCCAGGGGAACCGTTGGGTCGAGCAAGTGTCTCCCGATGTCATCGACGCCCGCCACCGTAAACGCATTTGATAACACCACTACTCCCATGCCAGCCTTCGGGTCAAAGCCCATGAAGGAACGAAAACCGCCCGTGCCGCCGTTGTGCCAAACGATCTCTTTGCCGTTGGTCGTGAAAATGTGCCAGCCAAGAGCGATTTCCAGGCCAGGCACGCCGGTGGGTCGGCGCACTTTCAGCATCGCAGCCATCGCGGGGGCTAGCGGGGACTTCGTGTAACCCAGATTCGCCGCAAGGAAAGTCAGAAGGTCGGTGGCGGTAGATCGCAGAGCGCCCGCTCCGGCGAGTGTCGGCAGATTCCAATTGGGAACGGCCTGCATGGACGGATTATGTCCCGCCGCAAACCGCGCTCTCATTTCCGGAGTGAGCGCGATCAGCGTGCTATCCATGCCCAGCGGATCGCAGATGCGAGACCGCACCAGTGCCTCATAATCCATGCCTGCCCGCCACGCCAGCACATGGCCGAGCAGGCCACCGCCCAGATTCGAGTACTCGTACTGCGAACCTACGTCGCGTGTCAGTTGGTAGGTCGAAAGGAACTGGTAAAGCTGTTCCACCGAATAATCCGCGTAGGGATTGGCCGGGTTCTTGGGATTGAAGTTGGTCGGAATTCGCGGCAGCCCGGATGTATGCGTAGCGAGGTCGACCAGAGTTATCGAGCGCCCGTTGCGCTCGGGCATTTTGGTGCCCGGCGGGAGGTATTTCGCTACCGGATCGTCCAGTGAGACTTCGCCGCGCTGTACCATGTCGGCGAGCAGAAGGGACGTAAACACCTTTGTCGCCGAGCCGATCTCGAAAATTGTGTCGCCATTGAGCGCACGCGGGTCACTGTTCTCCAAGTTCCCGTATGCGATGACGCGGCGGCCTTTCGGCGCGATGATGCCGACCACGATGCCGACGCTCTGGCGTTGGACATCGATGCGATCGACAAGCAGTTGCCGGATATCAGCGTCGGACGGCACGGCGGGCTCCGAAACCGCCTGACTACTGGCGGATGCAGACAGTATGACGACGGCAAGCACGAGTACGGGAATCTTTTCTAGCGCCATATGCGTTGGCAATGCTCGCAGGATTCTCCTGCTCTTTCGCGTTTGGACGGCTCGCGTTGACGTCGCTCAGGAGAGATACCGACTCACTTGTGCCTTCCGTAACGGTTGTTTGTTCTTGAATTTCTATAGTGTCCGCCGTGAGATGTCGTGTGGTGGCCGCCGCCGTAGTACGGACGGGGGCCGGTATGAGTGTGGCGTCCATACGCAGGCAAACCAATAAACAGGAGCATTGAGATTGCTGCGATCGTTTTTCTAAGTCTCATTACCTGCTCGCTCCTCACTCACTTTTGCAATGAGGTCTGACTGGATTGCGTGTCTTTTATGACGCCGACTTATTTCTCAAGAGTGGCGGTCAACTGCACGTCCGATCCCGATTGCACCGTTATTTCCCGCGACCAGTCTTTGTATCCTGAATATCTCACGGTTACCGTATGCTTACCGGGCGCAAGTTTGAGCGAAGCGGGACAATTTCCGACAAAATCTCCGTCGACCAATACATCCCCTCCGGCCGGATTCGAAGCTACATTTATGCCTCCGGAGGCTACTGCCGCAGGAGTTCCAATCGGTTTGGCGTCGGTAGCTTCAGCCTGGGGTTGATTTTCCTCCTCTGAGTTCTTCGCTACGTCAGCCTTGACCCCGACTGGCAGGAACTCCCGGTCCTTCTCTGCCACCGCGACGGGTACTCCCGTTACACCCTGAAGCCCCACGAGGATGGCACGATAATTGTCTTTGTCGCCTTGCAAGAGAATCCCTGCGGTTTTGTTGTCGGAAACAGTGTACTGAATTCCGATGTAGTGAAGCCTTGTCTTGTGGAGGAGGCCGAACAGGGCGACAGGCGCAACCAGTATGGCCAGTGCGATCATTGTGCCGACTCGCCGGTGCGCTTCCTGCCCGTAGCTGAGAGGAGTCACGGCCTTTGTGGGAATGGTGACCGTTTTTCCGTCTTTCAGCGCCAATGTAATTACGTCTGAGGTGATCGTCAGTCGATTGTTCCATTCCTTCGGATCGACCTCTGAATCAACGGACCCACCGTTGTACCGGACTCTGTTAAAGGTGTTGCCCTGCCCTTGCGCAATGAACGCAGCCGCCAAAAAGCACACCAAGATTTTCTGTATCCATCGCATGCGGGCCTCAGAATAGAGACTGTCCGGAGAAAAACTACACAGCAGTCTCGTACGCTTCTATAGTGCAACGACAGATAAATCAAGCGTTATATGTACGATCGGCTACTGTTGGGATGACCGGGGGTGCAGTCTGTCAGCAAAGACGTATTCGGTCGAGATTGGTCAGTCCGTCACCGTCGCGAACTGAAGGGCGCAGAGCACGCAAACCAGGCTGAAGAGCAGCATCCCAACGATCCGAACGGGCCGAAAGATCTCGCTCGGCAGTTGCGGTGATGCCAGTCTCTCGACTAACATTCCTGCTCGGCCAGCACCATCAGGAAGCAAAGCCACGAAGACACAGGAGCATCCCCTTGATCAAGCGCAGACTCGGAAACTCCAGCCTGGAAATTGGACCGCTGGTATTCGGCGGAAATATCTTCGGATGGACGGCAGACGAACCGACATCGTTCAAGTTGCTCGACGCGTTCGTTGCGTCCGGGCTCAATCTGATCGACACCGCGGATGTCTATTCGAAGTGGATCCCCGGACACGTGGGTGGCGAATCCGAGACGATCATCGGCAACTGGCTTTCCAAGCGCGGAGGCCGCGACAAAGTCTTGATCGCAACCAAGCTCGGCGTGGAGATGGGCCCGGGCGAAACAGGACTTTCCAAGGCTTACATGACCAGGGCGGTGGAACGCTCGCTCAAGCGCTTACAAACCGATTACATTGACCTCTATCAGTCGCACCGGGATGACGCGGAAACACCGATGGAGGAGACGCTGGAGGCCTTCGCCGGGCTGATCCGTTCGGGAAAAGTGAGAGCCATCGGCGCCTCGAACTTTAAGGCCGACCGTCTGGCTGAAGCTCTGCGGGTCAGTGCGGCGCACGGACTTCCAAGGTATGAAAGCTTGCAGCCCTGGTACAACCTTTACGACCGGTTTGATTACGAGGGCCCCCTGGCCGATCTCTGCCAGCGCGAACACATCGGGGTCATCCCCTATTTTGGCCTCGCTAGCGGATTTCTGACCGGGAAGTATCGCTCGGAAAAAGATGTTGAAGGCAAGGCGCGTGGCTACCGCGTGAAAAACATGCTCAACGAGCGGGGCTTCCGCATCCTGAAAGCGCTCGACACCGTGTCAGCCGATATCGGCGCCACACTCCCGCAGATTTCTCTCGCCTGGTTGATCGCGCGCGGCGTCACCGCACCCATCGCGAGTGCAACCAGCGTGGATCAGTTCAAGGATCTGCTCGGAGCAACGACCCTGAAACTCAGCCCCGACGCGGTCAAACTGCTGAACGACGCGAGCGCCGCGGCTTAAGCTTGGCGCGACCGGGTCCACTACCGGGCCGACTTCGACGCGCCAGCCTTGCGTTCGCTATCGAGAACCGCCATTTGCTCCGTCATGTAGCGATCGCCCGCGACCGACCCTTCCGGCACAGCGCGCTCCATCGCGGCAATCTCGTCAGGTGAAAACGAGAGCTTCAGGCATTCCAGAGACTCATTCAGCTGTTCACGACGCCTCGCCCCGGGAATCGGAATGACGTCACTCCCCTTGGTGAGTATCCACCCAAGCGCAATCTGAGCGACCGTCACACCTTTTTTCCGCGCCAGTTCCTGCAACCGGGAAATCATCTGCTGGTTTCGCTCCAGATTCTGGCCTTGAAACCTGGGAAAATGCCCGCGAACGTCTCCCGTGGATGCACTCTCGCGGCTCGGAACGTGCCCGGTGAGCAATCCTCGCGAAAACACGCCGTAGGCGGTCACGCTGATGCCGAGCTCGCGCAACGTCGGCAGAATATCGGCTTCGATACTCCGCGAAACGAGCGAATACTCGATCTGCAGCGCCACGATCGGGTGAACCGCGTGAGCGCGCCGGATGGTGTCGGAGGACGCTTCCGACAGACCGATGTGCCGGACGTACCCGGCCTTCACCATTTCGGAAATTGCGCCCACGGTGTCTTCAATCGGAACGCCGGGGTCCACGCGGGCCGGCTGATAGATGTCCACGTAATCGGTTCCCAGACGGCGCAGGGTGTAGGCGAGGAAATTCTTGACCGCAACTGGGCGCGCATCGATGCCAATGAATGCCCCGTTCGGGCCCCGCATGCCTCCAAATTTCACGCTGATCAAAAACCGGTCGCGCGGCTGCCCCGAGAGCGCCTTCTGCAGGAGCAACTCATTATGTCCCATCCCGTAGAAGTCGCCGGTGTCGAACAAATTGACGCCGGCATCGAGCGCAGCATGAATCGTGGCAATGCTCTCTTGCTCGTCCGCGTGCCCGTACAGCCCCGACATGCCCATGCAGCCCAGGCCGATTGCGGATACCGCAGGACCATCCTTTCCCAGCCGACGCATTTGCATAACCGGTGAGCTCCTTCCGAATGCAACGCCTTGCGATCTCGACGCGGGCGTTAGTGCCGGGCCATCAGCAGGTGCAACTCCGGGGGCAGCGGCACGACGTCAATCGAGACATTGATACACGCGGGCTTGCCGCTTGCGAAAGCGGCCTTTATGGCTGGACCAAGATCCTTGATCTCGGTTACGCGCTGTGCGTGACAGCCGAACGCCGCGGCCACTTCGTGATAGTTCGCGTCGCGTAGCTCGGTGCCCAGCAGGCGGTTTTTGCCGGACACAATTTCCTGAAAATGCTGCGATGCCGCCCAGCTGTGGTTGTTCATGACCACTGCAACGATGGGCAGTTTGTGGCGCACCATAGTGTCGAATTCAGCGATGGTAAAGCCGATCGCGCCGTCTCCCACCAGGCATAGCACCGGTCTTGACCGGTGCGCCACCTGCGCGCCCAGAGACAGACCCAGCCCGAATCCAACCGAGCCCAGAAACCCGTGCGTAATGTAGCTGCCGGAATGATTCTGGCGAATCACTTCGTTCATCCAGTGGTAGGCCTCTGCGCCGTCGCCGATGACGATCGTATCCTCCGCGATATTTTCCACGATCGCCGATACCGCCTGCAGCGGGTGAATGGGCGTCCCGGTGCGGTTCATGTCGGCTTGCGCGCGTTTGCAGCGCTCCACCTTGGCATTGCGGATGGTCTGTTGCCACCGGGCGCGGTCGGGCCATTTTTCCGATTTTGCCCGCGCGTTCAAGGCGCGCAAGGTTTCGCGCGGATCGGCCACAATTCCGACGGCGACTTGCCGCAAGCGGCCGATCTCCTTGGGGTCAATTTCCACGTGGACAATTTTTGCCGCAAGCGGAACCACCAGATCGCTCATGCCCAGCGTGAAAAGACCGAAGCGGACCCCCAGTGCCAGCACCAGATCGGGCCGCTGGTCCGGAGCGGAAAGATCGGCCATCTTGTGATACGTCCCGCCATAGAGCGGGTGATTGCTTGGAAGCAATCCGTGCGCCTGGAAATCCGAGAAAACAGGAATTCCCGTTGCCTCGGCGAATGCCCGCAATTCGCCGCCGGCATCGGAAAAATAGGCGCCCACGCCCACCATGATTACCGGTCGTGCCGCACTCTTGAGCAACTGGATCGCTTCTTCAATCGCGCGAGCCTGCGGCAACGCAGGCGAATCCAGCAGCACTCGCTCGGGAATTTGCGCGGAGTCTTCCTCCACCTGCGCACCCAGCACGTCAGCCGGTATGTCCAGGAGAACGGGACCCATGGGACCCGAAGTAGCCATGCGGACGGCTTGCGCCACCAGACGCGGGATCTGCTGCGTGACCGTAATTCGATGCGCCCACTTGGTGATGGGCGTGGCCACGGCGACCTGGTCAAGTCCGGATTGCAGGGTATTGGTTTCCGCTTCACCCAGACCACTGGATCCGGTGATGTACAGCACGGGAGTGCGATCCAGGTAAGCGTTGGCGATCGAGGTGATCACGTTGGTGAAGCCCGGCCCGGCCGTGACGATCGCCACACCGAGTGAGCGCGTGGCACGGGCATAGCCTTCGGCCGCGTGACCCGCAGCCA
>DATBXX010000042.1:0-141589 GCA_036514055.1 Candidatus Acidiferrales bacterium | reverse complement strand
TGCCGACCGCGGGAAAGGCGATCGACCTGAGACCTTTTTGCGCGGCGAGCCGGAGGGCATGCGCCGTCGAGCTGCGGAGTGACTGCGCGGAGGTCCCTCCGCCAAGCTGCATGGTGGCTGCGTGAATGATGTGCCGGGCTTTCAGATTTCCGCCCGAGGTGATCGCCGCGCCTCCGACGGGAATCGCGCCGATTTTGTCGCAGTCCGCCTGAATGCGGGGACCGCCCTTGCGGCGGATGGCGCCGGCAAGGCCGCCGCCGAGCTGAAGTTCATTGTTGGCAGCATTTACGATGGCGTCCGTATCCGCTTCCGTGATGTCCCCCTTGCGGATTTCGATTCGCTCACCGATTGCCATGCGAGAAACAGTCCCCTGATGGAGGTAAGGACAAACCGCGCGAAGTGCTCAAACCCAATTTGCCGCCTAAAGCCGAGCAATGCCCGCTTGGTCAAATCCGATCACGACGCGGCCCCCGGCGACGACCACAGGACGGCGGATCAAATTTGGCTCCTTGGCCATCATTCGAATGGCGTCCTTGCGCGAGGGCGGATTTTCTCCCATCTTCTTCCGTCGGAAAAGTTCGTTGCGGCTGTTCAAAAATTCGGTGTAATCGCGGTTGCCGATCAACTTCTCCAGCTCCGCGGAGCTTAGTCGCTCCTTCGCGAGATCGCGAAAATAAAGCTGAAAACCTCGCCTTTCCATAAAACTTCGCGCCTTACGGCACGTCGTACAATTCGGTTTGTGCAGAAACCGGGCTTTCTTTCGAGAATTTCCCCGCCGCTTCGCGGCTTTTGCCTTGATGCCGCCCATCGTTCACCTCCTCAATATCGAGGCACGCCCGGATCTACATCGGTCGTCCAGCGATCGATGCCGCCGGACATGGATCGTGCCCCTTTGATCCCCTGCGAGCGCACCCACGCCGCGGCATCCAGGCTGCGCATTCCATGATGGCAGAAGAAGACGATTTCGCGCGCCCCTGCCAGGCGCTGCAGGTTTGCGGGAATCTCGCGCAGCGGAATCAGAACCGCACCTTCGATGCGCGCGGTTTCATGTTCCCATTTCTCGCGCACGTCCACAAACAGAAATTTCTCGCTCCGCTCGAGCCTCTGGCTCACTTCGTGCGGAGTCACTTCAATATTCGCGAGCAAGTCCTCTGTCATGGGTGCTTCTGATCCGTCTTCAAAGCAGGCGAAAGCAGTTCAATATCCACGGAAGTTCGGAGCGCGCTTCTCGAAGTACGCTTTGAGGCCCTCAGCGCAATCCTCGGACAGGAAGCAATGAAGCTGCAGACGATTCTCTTCGTCGATCGCCTCTTCGAGTTCCTTGTGGGCGTCGCCGACCATCGTCCGCTTGACGTCGCGGAATGCCAGGGGAGGACCCGCCGCGACGCGTTCAGCCAGCTTCCGTGTCTCCTCTTCGAAGGTCTCTTTGGAAAATACGCTGGCTACGATTCCTATCCGGCGCGCTTCTTCGGCCGAAAGCCTCTCCGCGGTGTAGAACAGTTCCGAGGCGCGCGATAAACCGACCAGCCGAGGCAGAAAAAATGTTGCCCCAAAATCTGGATACAATCCCAGTTGACCGAAAGCCTGCGTGAAGATTGCCGGCTCGGATGCGATTCGAAGATCGCACGCCAGCGCCAGGCTCATACCCCCGCCGGCCGCGGGGCCGTTCACCGCCGCGATTACTACCTTGGGCATGGATGCGATGGCCAGGCAGATTTCCTTGCCGGTCTCCAGCATCTGTTCAAATTCATGAACTGCGCGGCGGTTTCGCACTTCGCGCATGAAATTGATGTCGCCGCCGGAGCAAAATCCACGCCCCGCCCCCGTCAGCACCACGGCCCGCACGGATTTGTCCTCGCCTGCCCGAAGCAGTCCGTGCACGAGCGCGCGGCATAGCTGGGGATTCAATGCGTTCAGTTTTTCAGGTCGGTTCAGTCGTAAAGTTACAACTGCTCCGGTGCGTTCCTCCAGCACCAGTTGCGTCGCGGCTTGTTGCGTTACGCTCATCGGGATCGTTCTCCGTTGCGTCTGCGTGCCTAGGCCAGGATCGTTCGGGGCAGCGGCCGACCTTGCCCCGACCGTAGCCAAAGGAGCTACCAGAATCGGTCTGCAAAATCCGGTCGGCGTTGGCCGCTGAAAATCCGCCCAGGCTGTTACCGCGCAGACCTCTAATCCCTTAGACCCTTCAGCAGCACGGCAAGTTTCTTGAAGTATCGTTTCTTGACGGCTAGGCCGGCCCCGGCGGACTGGCCGCTGGTTGAAGGCAGCACGAACACGCGAGCGCCATACAGGAGTTCCTTCTGCAAACCCAGTTTGCAGGGCCGGCCCGTGAATTTTTCATACACCATTTTGCCGTTGAATGCGATCACGCGCGGCCGCAACTCTTCAAGCTTCTGCGCCAGCAATACGCGGCCTTCGGCGAATTCTCGGCGCTCGAGTTCCTCGATCCCGCGCGTGGGCCGCTTGACCAGGTCGGTCATACCGATGCCGAATTCGAGCATTCGGCGGTCGTCTTCGTATCCGATGGGTTCCGGAATCACACCCGATTGGTAAAGGATGGGCCAAAACTGGTTGTTGCGTCCCGCATAGTAGTGTCCAACGCGCGCTGAGCGGTCGCCGGGATTGGCACCCACCAGAATCATCTTCATCCCTTTGCGCAGATAATCGGGCAGCGTCCTCATCGAGTCTCTTGGGTTCTCCCAGCGGTCTCAGCTCGCATGCACCAGCAGGTCGTGTCGTCTTGTTGGTTGGGCAGCGACAACGAAAGCTCGCAAGCGCGATCGATTTGGAGCAATATCGCTTCTCCCGGTATCATAATACATTCCCGGCGGCAAGGTTCTGAAAGCTGTGCTAACCTTTCCTGAGGAAAAATCTCCATGAGTTCCTCCAAACTCGACCCGGTCGCGCGGCGGCCGCTACCCTCGCAGGTAGTCAAGGACGACGAGTCCGCTCTGGTTGCGGCAGCCAAGGCAGGCGATATCTCCGCCTTTGAGACGCTGGTGGGCCGCTATGAGCGAAAGATCTTTCGACTCACCCAGAACATCACCCAGAATCGGGAGGATGCTGAAGACGCCATGCAGGAGGCGTTCCTGAAAGCATTCGAGCACCTTCAGGCATTCGAGGGAAATTCCCGCTTTTACACCTGGTTGGTGCGTATCGCCGTAAACCAGGCTCTGATGAAGCTCCGCAAGCGCCGTCCCAATGTCGTTTCGCTGGACGAAGAAGTGGACACCGGCGAAGACATGGTCCCCCGCGAGGTGGAGGACTGGGGACCGTCTCCCGCGGAGCGTTACGCCCAAACCGAGCTCTCCGAGATTTTGTCGAAAGTTATCGGAGAACTTGACCCACCGTTCCGAATCGTTTTCCAGCTGCGCGACATCGAAGAACTATCGACCGAGGAGACAGCCGAGGCGCTGGGGCTTTCTGTGCCCGCGGTGAAATCTCGGTTGTTGCGGGCTCGGTTGAAGTTGCGGCATACGCTGAATCAGTACTTTCGGCGAGGAGAAAATCAGTGAAGTGTAAAACGATTATCAGCGAGCTCGCGGACTATCTGGACGAAGCGCTTGACCCCATCCTGCGCACCTCGATTGAGGAGCATCTAGGCAAGTGCAAGGACTGCCGGGTCGTCGTGGACACTTGCAAGCAGACCATCGAAATCTTCTGCAACTCCGAGCCCGCACCGCTGCCGCAGGCAACTCGCTTACGTTTGCACGAAGCCCTTGCCAAGCGCCTCCGACGCGTCCGTGCTTAATCGCCGCTGACGCCGACCGAACGGTCCTGCTACTGAAACATCGGAACATCCCGCCCCATGCCTCGCTCGCGCGCCAGTTCGTAGATCCGGCCCGCCACTACGATGTCCTCGATAGCAATTCCATTCGACTTGAAAATCGTGATTTGCTCGCGGCTGGTTCGTCCGGCGGATTTTCCCGAAATAATGTCGGAAAGCTCCCGAACCGCGGTCCATCGCTGCTGATCGTCGCCGAAAGCAAGTATCAAATCGCCAGCTTCAATTTTTGACTGCGCCACCGAATCGGCGGCAATCACTTCCGCCCGGCGAACGGTCTCGCTATCGATTTCGCGCTTGTTGGCGAAATTCACGCCGATGGCGTTGACGTGCGTGCCCGCTTCGAGCCAGCGCCCTTCGACCACCGGGTTGGTTGATGTCGTCGACGTGATGACGATGTCGGCGCCCCTCACGGCTTCTTCAGCAGATGCCACGGGCGTGACAGGCACGCCAATTCGCGCGGTCATGTCCCTGGCGAATATCTCCCGCCGCTCCGGATTGCGGCCGAACGCTCGGACCCGATCCAGCTTTCGAGCAAGCGCAACGGCCTCCAGCTGTGTACGCGCCTGTAAACCCGTTCCGACGATTCCGGCTGTCCGTGCGTCCGCCCGCGCCATTACACGAGTCGCCACGCCGCTGGCCGCCCCCGTCCGCGCCTGACCCAGGTAGTTTGCCTCAATCAGCGCCAACAGTTCGCCCGAGTGTCCGCTGAAAAGGGGAACCAGAAACCGCGCGCCGCCCGGGGACACCGTGTAGATCTTCAGCCCTAGATATCCGCCTGTAGAATCCGATGCGGCCATGTAGTGCATAAGACCCTTCTCCGCCAGCCGCAGCCTCTGGCGCGGATGGGAAACGGCGGTGCCGTCGGCGAGCCTTCGAAAAGATTCCTCGACCAGCTCGAGCGCAAGCGGCATGGTCAGAATTCCCTTTACATCTGCTTCTGTCAGCAGCAATGGCATTGTAGGGACCTCGAATCCGCTGGAACGTCCGGCCTGGAAAAATATCAGAAGTTAAGTCGATAACGCAGAACGTGCGCCTCGGGCCTGTCGAGCACGAGGAGCTCCTTGCGCGGGCTAACCGCAAGCGACGGAGCGGCCCGGTTTGCCTGACCGAGCTGCGGCGCAAGATCAATATCGAGTTTGGGCCGGCCGTCCGCCGTCCATACGTGGAGCATTCGCCCATCGGCATCCATCGCGAAAATGTAGCCGAGCCCGACTGCAAACCGATCGCTCAATCTGCGATCAACACCGTCCGCCTTCGCGTCCAACTGCGAAGAGAACTGGCCTTCGTTCGTGAAACGCAGGATGTGGTTCCCCACCGGATCGACGATGTAAACATAGCCGTCCGGACCCATGGCGATCGCTCTCGGGCGCACCTTTGCATTCGGCACACTTGCGGCCGGCTCCCAGTTTCGGAGCAGCCGAAAGCCCGGCGAGTACGTGAAGACCCGGGCCGCATCCGCATCGAGCACGTGTATCAAACCATCTTCTCCAACCGCGACGCCCAGAATATCTTCGTCGTTCGGGCGGCTTTTCAGCCGCACCTCGTGATACCGGTCGCCGCTGGGGAAGAACACAAACGTGCTGGCTCGCCCGACATCAGTCAGGTAGATTGCGCCGCCGCTGTCAACCGTGATGGCTTGCGGATACTTCAGGCCCGGCTCCCCGAATGAAAGCAGTGGCCTGCCTTCCCAAGTGAATTTGTCGACGAAGCGGCTGCCGGCATCAGCGAGGTAGACGTTTCCGAGCGAATCGGTCGCAATATCCGTCGGTTGTTGCAATTGACCAGGATCGCCACCCTTCACACCCCACGTCGCAAGATAGGTGATCGAAAATGGTGGAGGCGCCTGCGCCTGGGCGCGCGTATCGCCGTGCGAGCACCCCCCGAGTGCGACAGCCAGGGCCAGCACGGCCGTCGTCACTGGAAGCAAGACCCCAGTGCACCTGCGACGCCACGAGACGAAGGCTTCGAATTTTTCTGCCGGCTGTCTATCCATGAACGCGCTTCCGTTTTACAGGTGCGTCGCCCGGTTCCCTGACCCGGCGGACGCTGGTCTGCTGCATCTGATAAAGGCGAGGTTGCGAAACCCCGCCGCTAGAGTCCTCAAAGGTAAAGGAGGCATTGCCTCCCGGTGTGGGCGTAAGTCTTACGGGCAGCTTTCCGCAAAGATCGCTCGCCACGAAGGCCGTTTCATATCGCTGGCTCTGTCTTCCCCAGGTAAACACGCGCATCTGCGTGAAGTCGCACGGTTGGCCTTCCGGTCCGCGTGTGCCAACCACGAGATATTGTGGCCTGACGCCCCCCGATAGATCTGCCACGCGATTTAACTCAAACCACGCTGCAATGCGCAGCCCGGCCGAGCTTGCGTAGTCCGGCAGCGGCGCAGGAACGTCCAGGTCCACGAACCGGCCGAGAATCCATCCGGCCACGGTAGTCTGATCAGCGAGCGTTGCGCGAACCAGCCACCAATCTTCTTTCCTTGCCGCAGCTGGCGACGCCGCGGCGTCGCCCTCTACAGTGTGCGCGGCAGCGGTCGTCAGAGCGGTCGCCGGTGCAGGCACTTCGACCGCTTGCCGCTCGAACAACTCCACTGGTATGCCCTTACCGATCTGGCGCAGGCGAGGAGATTCGCGGCCGGGCACAGCATGCAGATTGCTGATCGCGTGTGTCGAACCGCGAGCTTCGACAGGCGAGGCGGCAGTCCTGGCTTCCAGGTCCTGCATCTTTTGCCACAAATCGACGGACAGGAGATCACTCTGCGCGACCCAGCCGACTTGACCACTGGCCGAGCGCACCTTCACCTGTTGTTGAGAATGGTCCAGCACATCCAGCCGGTCGCCGTACTTGAAGGTGCCGATGGCCTCGCGAATCTCGGCGTTGGAGCCCCAAAGGATGACCTGGCGATTACCCACGTAGGCCGCCTCCAGTACCGGCGTCGAATGGTGAAGTCGAAGGTATAGGGCGACGCAGATTACCAAGACCACAGTGAAACCCAACAACAGCTTTCGGACCGTTAGCGGCACTCGCATTTAATTTTCACGCCAAATGGCAATTCTACACCAACGGTTGTGCGCGTCCGCTTGCTGTGCCCGGGAAAATATCGCCGATGTGTCGCAAAAGGTGCGGGTAGGCCTCCTTCTGTTACAATCCGGCACGCGATCCCGGTTTCACCGTCAAGGAGAATTCGAATGCAGGTTCTCGAAAAACTGAAGCCGCTTGGGCTGCTGTTGCTTCGCGTCGCCTTAGGAGGGATTTTGATCTATCACGGCTACCCGAAACTATTCGGGCACACCCGGGACGCGATGCAGGCGTTCACACACATGGGTCTTCCGGGATACTTCGTCTATATTGCAGGAGTAATTGAATTCTTCGGCGGATGCATGCTGATCGTGGGGCTGTTCACCAGACTTGCAGGATTGCTGCTTGCCGGTGAAATGACTGTCGGACTCTGGAAGCTTCACGACCTCATTTCCAACCCTATGGCAGTGCGAAACTATGAACTGCCCCTGCTGCTTGCCGTCTCAACGTTCGCGCTAGCCACAGTCGGAGCCGGCCTAATCTCGTTCGATCAAGCCCTGTTTCACGAAGGCCGATCCGCGCCTCGCAAGGCGAAGAGCAAAGACTGACCCCGGCCCCACACTGGGGGCGCCTCAGGCCGTCTGGGCCGACTGCGGAGTCGTGGCCGGCCGGGGCGCGCTAGGCAGAGGATATGGGGCCCTCGGCATCACCAGCCACGCGACAAAGTAACCGATAAACGCGGGTACGACCGGCACCGGCATCAGAACCAGCAAAACCCAAACCAATCGCACGAGCGTGGAGTCGATTTCCAGGTATTCCGCGATGCCTCCGCACACACCCGCGATCTTACAGTCAACCACGGACCGCGTTAGGCGTTTGGCCGCGCGCGGCAGGCCATCGGGGGATACATGTTGCCGCGCTCCGCAGAAATAGCAGAAATTCGAATAGTCCGCGAGTTCCCTCTGGCAATTTCCACAAATCATGAGGTAAACCTCCCGAGTGCGGGACCAGCCTTGCCCGCTCTCAGTTCTAGATACGGATCCAGGCCCCCAAAAGTTTCCGCTTCCAGCTCAATAAGCCGCCAGATCGCGAACCGTCCGGACGATATCCGCCGTCTGAGGCAGGATGGCGTCCTCAAGCGACGGGTGATAGGCGCAGAAGGTGTCCGCCGCCGCCACGCGTCTCACCGGAGCGTCGAGATCGCCAAACAGTTCGTCGGCGATGCGCGCCGCGATTTCAGCGCCATAACCCCACGAACGCGTGTCTTCGTAGGCAACGACCACACGGTTTGTCTTGGTTACGCTCGCCGCGATCGCCTCCCAATCGTAAGGACTCAGCGACCGCAGATCGATCACCTCGGTTGAGACTCCCTCGCGCGCAAGTTCCGCCGCGGCGACTTCCGCGCGATGCACGACCGCGCCGTACGTAATGATGCTGACGTCGGTACCCTCGCGAGCAATGCGCGCCTTGCCGAACGGGACCGTAAAATCGGGATCCGGATAGGGCGACCGGTTGTACGGCTGGCGGTACAGATGTTTGTGCTCAAGGAACATCACCGGGTCATCGGATCGTATCGCCGTGCGCAGCAGACCGCAAAGATCGAGTGCTGTTGACGGCATGAGTACGCGTAATCCGGGAATGTGTGTGAAGATTACCTCGCCGGACTGGCTGTGATAGATCCCGCCGCCGGTCAGATACCCGCCGATAGCTACGCGAATGACCGCCGGGCATTTGAAGTGCCCTGCCGAACGCCATCGCAGGTTCGACAGTTCGTTGCGAAATTGCATCATCGCCGGCCAGATGTAGTCGAAGAACTGTATTTCTGCGACCGGCTTCAGCCCGTGGACGGCCATCCCCAACGCACGGCCCACGATTCCTGCTTCGGCAATGGGCGTATTGAACACACGCATCGACCCAAATCGGCGCTGCAGTCCCTCTGTCGCCTTGAAAACGCCTCCCTTCCCTTTCACGTTCGGGAGATCCTCTTCGCGCGAGCAGTCGGCCACGTCCTCACCGAAAACCACAATTCTTTCGTCGCTAGCCATCTCGTCGGCCAGGGTTGCGGAAACGATCTCGACCATTGTTTTCGTCTTGGCGACTGCCCCGCCGGGATGGCTGGCATATTTCGGCGCAACTTCAAACTCCTGCCCACACGGATTGATGTCCGGCGAGTAAACATGCGTGTAAATGGTATCGGCGGGCGCCGGAGGAGCCGCGAGCGCGCGATCGGTCGCCTCCAGGACTTCGCGGTCCACGTCGGCCTCGAGCGCTTCCATCTCGCTTTCCTCGAGAATCCCTTCACGCACCAGAAACAGTCCGAACTTCGGCACCGGGTCCCGGGCCGCCTCCGCGTCGCGCGCTGCCGACGTTTTGTAGAGCCTCTCGTCGTCGGAGAGTGAGTGGGAATACGGACGTGTCACATGCGCATGGACCAGAGCTGGTCCTCGGCGCGCGCGGCAGTGCGCCACCGCGCGCGAGAGCGCGGCATGGCTCTGGAGCGGGTCGGTGCCGTCGCATTCTTCAATCGTGAAATTGGGAAAGTTTGCGGCGAGCTTGGAGATATTGCCGCCGGCGGTCTGCGCTTCGACGGGTACCGAGATCGCATAACCGTTGTCCTCGACCAAAAACAGCACCGGGGCGCGACGTAGGGAGGCTGCGTTCAGGGCCTCGAAGAATTCGCCCTCGCTCGTCGAACCGTCGCCGCCGGAAACGAACGCCAGCTCATCGCGATGGTGACTCAGCGAATCGCCCAGCGGCACCTTGCGTGCCTGCTCAAGCGCCTTCGGGAATCTGTCAAAGTAGAGCGACGCTTCCGCCGAACCTACCGCGTGCAGCCATTGCATACCGGTTGAAGAAGCGCTCGGTACGATATTCAGCCGCCGGCTGCCCCAATGCGACGGCATCTGTCGCCCGCCAGACGACGGGTCGTCGCCCGCGCCAACTGCCTGCAAGAGCATGTCGTACGGAGTCACGCCCAGCATCAACGCCAGCGCGCGATCGCGATAGTAGGGGAAAAACCAGTCGTAGCCGGGCTTCAGCAGCAGCCCCGCGGCCACCAGGACGGCCTCATGCCCCGCGCCGCTTATTTGAAAGAAAATCTTGTTCTGCCGCTTGAGTTGGATTTCGCGGTCGTCAAGCCGCCTCGAGAGAAACATCGTGCGGTAGATGCGGATGAGCGCATCGCGGTCCAGGCCGTGGTACTTCGAAGCGTCAAATCGACTTGTTTTGATCCTGACCTGAGAGGACATCCGGTATGCCTCCGGCGGATTGACCAGCCGGTTCTACCACCTTCACACCATTATAGCCAAATTGCCCGCCTAACCAGTCAACCTTCCGGCGCCGTGCCACCCGGTAGGGGCAAATCAGAGGGTCCTTCGTGCTGGGCTTTCAGTCCAGTAAATCAAAGCGCTCCGCGACCTTCGGGTGCTCCGGATCGCCGCTCCGTACGGTCTCCGCCTTGGCCGATTTGAACGGCTCCTCTGCAGGTATGCGGTCGAGCCAGCGTTGGTGCGAAAGTTTCTCGTGATCGGAAAAATCCAGCCGCACTAGCACGCGCACGCGGGCAGGCCCATCATCGCTGTCGCCCTTTTTCTCCGACGACCTTTTTTCGGCCGATTTCTTTGCCGGCTTCGCCCCCGCGCCGTCGCCCTCCCCTGAGGCATCTTCCCGATCGAACTTCAGCGTCATCTTGTTGCCCAGCCGGAATCCCTGCTTCCAGCCTTCGATCTTGTGGCGGGCCTGCTGTGCCGCTTCCTCGTTTGTGCCAAAATCAAAAATAAATATGGATTGGGCCATGTACCTTTCTAGCGGCCCAGGCGCTGACATGTCAAGCCTCACTTCCGGACCTGCCGGAGCACGCAAGTTGACGGAATTTTCCTTTAGTGCTACTAACCAACCACTTGATCCGCTTCCGGGAGAGTGCGTATCAGCCTTGGGGGATGCCATGAGGAATAATCCGACCGCGATCACCGCGGTTGTAGTGATCGCCGCCGCGTGGCTCGTCGCCGCGCCCGTCGTGCGTGCACACCACTCGTTTGGGGCCGAATTCGATTTCAATAAACCGGTTACCCTGCATGGAACCGTCGTGAAGTGGGAAATGATCAACCCTCACAGCTACATCACACTGGACGTGAAGAGCGATGACGGCAGCATGACTCGGTGGAGCGTCCAAGCCGGCGCTCCGAGCTTCCTGTATCGCAATGGCTGGCGGAAAGACTCGGTCAAGCCGGGCGATGAATTGACCATCACCGGATACATGGCCAAAGACGGATCGCACAACGCGTTTGGACAGCAGGTTAGGCTCCCGGACGGCCGGCGCGTGCTGGGCGGAGCCGTTATCGGCGGTACACCTCCGCCACCGGCCGATTCTTCGGCGCCCACACAGAAGTCCGATCGGTAAGGACGGATGCGAATGAGCAACCCCTTCCCTTGCGCAGCAGTTCTGGCAATGATCTCGTTTACATCCTTGCCGGCCGCAGCGCAGACATCCCAGCCACTGCCGCCAGCGTCTGCGGACCCCAAGTCCTTCGCCATACCGCGACTCGCCGATGGGCACCCCAATCTCCAGGGCCTTTGGCACAACGAAGTGGGAACCGCCGCACTGCGCCAGGCTGGGCTGGGCGATATTCACAGTCCGGGCACGCCCCTGCCGTTCCCCTACCTTCCTGTCCCGGACAAAATCAGGGAATACCGGCTCGCTCACGATCCGTACCATGATCCGGAGGCGCATTGCCACGTGCCCGGCGTGCCTCGCGAAACCGAGCAGCCCTCGAGCCTATTTCCATTCAAGATTATCCAGGACGAGAAGTACGTCACCATCCTCTATGAATACGTGCACGACGTCCGCATCATCCCGCAGGACGGGAGCGCTCATCCCAAGAACTACTGGGCCTGGGATGGAGATTCGCGCGGCCGTTGGGATGGCGACACGTTCGTCGTGGACGTCGCCAATTTCAACGGCAAGAGCTGGCTCGACATGGACGCAAATTTTGTGGACGAAAACGAGCACGTCGTCGAGCGTTACACCATTCAAGACGCGAATACGATCGCATACTCGGCAACCGTGGACGATCCCACGGTATTCACGCGACCGTGGACAATGCACCTGACACTCAAGCGAAATCCCTTGAATGACCGGATCGTCTACTACGACTGCCACGAGGGAGAACGAGACGTGGATCACTACACTCGTTCGGAAGGCAATGCGGCGAGCAAGCATGAGTAGCAAGATCGCAACCTCGATTTTGAAAGCCGCGGCAGCAGCCGTCCTGTGCGTAGCGGCGACCATTGCGGCTGGCCAGAACGCCAAACCGGGTTTCTCAGTGCCCCGGCTGTCCGATGGCACACCGGATTTCCGCGGAATCTGGCAGGCTCGATCCACGGCGTTCGTCAACCTCGAAGGACACCCCGCGGCCAAAGGAATTGTCGCGGCCAAAACCGCTGTCGTCGATCCGCCGGACGGGAGGATTCCCTACCTACAAGATGCCCTGAAGCAGCGCGACACAAACTTCAAGAATCGCGCCTCCGCAGATCCTTCCTCCAATTGCTTCCAGGCTGGCGTGCCGCGAGCCTCCTATCTTCCGACGCCTTTTCAATTCATTCAGAGCCCGGGGAATCTTGCGATCGTCTACACGGACAATCATGCCTACCGCATCATCGAGCCTTCGTCGACTCCGCATGATGACGGGATTGATTTCTTCATGGGGGATTCCCGCGGCCACTGGGAGAAAGATACCCTCGTTGTAGACGTCACCGACCTCGGCGACCAGACCTGGCTTGATGAGGCCGGAAACTTTCACAGCGACCAGTTGCATGTCGTCGAGCGTTACACCCTGCTCGGCCCCGATACGATGCGCTACGAGGCTCGTTTGGAAGACCCCAAGATCTATTCGAGGCCCTGGACTATTCGACTGATGTTGCACCGTGACAAGAGGTCGGGGGCTGGGATCGTCGAAGATGAATGCTCGGAAGGGGCCGATGGTCGCTGGCATCACCTTTCGCCTTTTGACCCGCACGCGGTCGTCCATCATAACTACGAAGCGGAGCTCGCAGCGGCTGCAAAGAACGGGGATAGCCAGAGCAAACCGTAGCGGCATTTGATTGTGGTAAGATTCACGACGAAGATTGGAAGGCGATGGAGTTCGCCTGAACCGTCCGGCAACGGACTGATGACTCCTGGCCGCCTCCTGGCGCCCAGGAGTTTTTTTTGGGTCCGAGCGGCGCGCAGAACCCGCAGCAAAAGGAGACGCCGTGCGCATTGCACTGCTAATTGTGTTTGGCACCCTGGGCACTCTGGCTCGTTATGCGCTGCAAGGAATCGTTCAGGAACGCACCGGGTCCACCTTCCCGTCCGGGACGCTCGTGGTCAACCTGATAGGCTGTTTCCTGCTCGGCGGCATCGCCGAATACGCGCTGACACACCTGACCATTCCCCCCGAGTGGCGCATCGGCATTACCGTGGGATTCATCGGCTCGTTCACCACTTTTTCCACCTTCGGTTGGGAGACCGCGCGGATGCTCCAGGACGGCCAATGGCGGCGCGCGACGGTTTACGTGGTTGCGAGCGTGGTCGGCGGCCTGTTCGTTATATTCCTCGGGATGAGAATTGCCGATCGCGTGTAAAGAAATGATGGAGGATCCACATGGAACAAGCGGCGAAACACGAACGATTCGAAGGCGAGCGCACCCTGATGCGCATTCACATCGGCGAGTCAGACCGCTGGCATGGTAAGCCGCTGTACGAGGCGATTGTCGAGCTGCTGCGCCGCGACAAGTTCAGCGGTGCGACCGTGCTCCGCGGTGTCGGCGGCTACGGCGGCTCGAGTGTCTATCACACGGACAAAGTCTTGCGCCTGTCGCAGGACCTGCCGATCGTGGTCGAGGTCATCGAATCCAGCGAGCGCATCGAGCAAGTCCTGCCGCGGCTGGACGAAATGATCGGCGGCGGCCTCGTGACCCTTGAAAAAGTCCGCGTGATCCTCTACCGCTCGCACAAGTAGCAGGTTGAATGCCACCTGGGTCGCATGATACAAGCTGACCGGGAGGCGATTCCGTGGACAAACAGAAATTCCTACAATACATCGATCACTTCAACCACAAGCGCTACGAAGAAGTCATGGCTTACTACCACCCGGACGTCCTGATCGAATATCCCACGATGCTCGCAAATCCCAAGGCGCCGCCCGTCACCCGCAGGGGGCGCGACGGATTTCTCGAACAGTATGTGAATCTGCACAAGCATTGTCGCGAAGCCCTGGAAGTCGGCGCCTTCCTGCTCGACGGCAACTTCATGGCCGCCGAGATGTACACCGAGTTTCATTTCTTCAAGGACTGTCCCAATTTCTCCGGCCGCGATATGAAGGCCGGCGACGTCCACATCACCACGAACTGGTGCATCTACACGATCGAGAACGACAAGTTCAAGCACATTCGCGTCGCCCATTTCCGCCTCCACGACGCAAAAACGGCGCGCCTATAGTCGCCTTCGTTCAACGGGCGCAGCCGCCGCAGCCGACATCTCTCTATCAACACACCGTAACTCGGTGGGTCTTCCGAGCCGTTCGGTATAAGGCTGAAACACTCCAATGACGCCGCTCATGTTTGAACGGTCGACCGAAGGGAAGGAACACAATGCCAACATCGCCCGCGCAGCTCGCTCACAGCGCCATGGCCTCACCGGTTTCGCAAAGCCTACCGGGATCAGGCGGCAAGAAAAAACTAATCTATGACCAGGACCACCGCGGACCGCTCTCGACCGATACGGTTGCGACGCTGATGCTCCTGCAGGCTGACAACATCGACCTGCTCGGTGTTTGTACGGTGACCTGCGATATGTGGGCCAAACAGGAAACCGCCTACGCTCTACGCCTGCTCGAATTGATGGGTCGTCCCGAAGTGCCGGTGTTCATGGGTGCCCAGGAACCCTTGATCAATACGAAAGCCGAGGCGCAGATGCGCTACCGGATGTTCGGCGCAAGGACGCTTGGAAACGAGGGGTATTTGGGAAGCTTCGCAAAGGATGCCGGAAACCGTGATGAAGTAGAACCCCTGCCTGCGCCTTACACCCGTTTTGCCCAGATCAAGGCGCAGCCTGAGCCCGCTGCCGATTTCATCATCCGAACGATTCGAGCCAACCCCCACGAGGTGACCATGTACTGCGGCGGCCCGATGACGAACCTGGCGCTCGCAGCCATGCTCGCCCCCGACATTGTGCCCCTCACCAAGGAGGTAATCTTTATGGGGGGAGGCATCCACCACTCCACCAGTTCCGTAAACGTCTACTTCGACGCTGAAGCGGCCAAGATCGGCTTCCGGGCGGGTTGGCCGAAATTCACTCTGGTCACTACCGACCTGGCTGAGCAAGTCCACCTGGCGGATGACGCCAAGGTCGATTACATCGTGAATCACGCGCACGCGCCCATCGCAGATCTGTTCCGCGAGTTCGAACAGAAACCGCAGCGCGCCAACCCTCAAAGGCGTTCGTTCCGCATGCCTGATGAAATGATGGCCGCCCATGCGATCGAGCCCTCGATCTTTACCGGTTCCGACGAAATGTATATCGACATTGTTACGCACAACGACGGCCACTACGGCGACACCTCATTTTGGGACGGTAAGCCGAGCGGCCAAGGCGAAGGCGCCTCAAGCCTGGGTCAGAACAATCCTTCCCTTAAAGCTGGCCGTGTTGAGGTGCTGAATGGGCTCGACAAGAAACGCTTTCGGGAGCTCTTCGTCGATTTGATGACGCGCCCCATCAATCGTTCCCAGGCATAGGACGAATCATCCGGAAATGCGACGACGAGGGAGACCACGATGACCACAACGCGTCGAGAATTTATCAAAACGGTGAGTGCTGCGATTGCCTCGTCACAGATTTCACCGACCGCGATGGGCGCGCCGACTCTGGAGCCGGGCGTTTTTCCAGCGCAGTCCGGCGGGAGGCGAAAGGTAATTTGCGACCAGGACAACTCCGGCCCCTTCGGCACCGACATCCTGGGAACGCTAATGATGCTGCAGGCCGATAACATCGACGTTCTCGGCATGACGCTTGTCACCGGCGACGCGTGGTTGAAACAGGAGATGGCGTTCACGCTTCGCTTGCTCGAACTGATGGGACGCACGGATATCCCGGTGTACTACGGCGCGGAGTTCCCCATGCTGAACACGAAAGAAGAATGGCTGCTTCGTTTGCAGCTTTACGGAGGGCACCGGGCGGACCCTTGGCTGGGTGCTTTCAATCGCAACAACGGCGGGCCCCAGGACGTCCAGCCCCTGCCGCCGCCCTACGATCACTTTGCAGACATTGACGCCCAACACGACCACGCCGTCCGCTTCATTGTCAAAACCGTCCGCGAAAATCCCGGCCAGGTGACCGTCTATGCAGGGGGACCGCTCACGAATGTGGCGCTCGCGATCGCTCTGGCACCCGATATCGTATCGCTGGTGCCTGAAGTGGTCGTCATGGGAACGGGCTTTCACGCGTTTACCAATACCTTCAATATGTTTTTTGACCCCGAGGCTGCACGGAAAGTCCTGCGCGCTCCATGGCCGAAATTGAGCATCGTGCCCGTGGACATCGCCGAGGAGATTCACGAGGGCGACGAGTTTGCACCGGGTCGGAGGATGATCGAAGAAATCGCCACCCGCGCCCAGAGTCCCATTTCCGATCTTTTTCAAAGATACGCGATCGAGCCGCTGCGGCATGATCCCAACCTTAACTTTTTCCGCATGGCCGACGAAATGATTGCCGCCCAGGTGATCGATCCGGCTGTTTTCAGGAAATCCGAGCCTATGTACGTGGACATTTGCACCACGCCTGGCCCTCGCTATGGAGATTCGATGTTCTGGCCCCAAAATGGGCAACAACGTCCGGAAACGGGTGCACCGCCTGTGAGTTCGGCTGATCGCAGGGTCTTTGTTGATCCAAGCCAGTTCTATATGGGACCGCCGCCGTCTGCGGGATTGGTTAACGTCCTGCAAGAAATCGACCACGACCGCTTTAAGAAGCTGTTTGTAGACCTGATGACCAAGCCGATCCGCAAAACCCGGTCGAAGATCTAGCATCATCCCCAATCCTAGATTCCGAAGCGGCTCTCTTGTGATACTGGCCTTGCGGGGGTAGTCGCCCGCCTGGAAGCGAATTCATGGCAGAACCAAGCCGGATCCGACACCGTTAGTTTCTGCTATTGCGCCCGGCTGCCTCAAATGTTACGCTGAGCGAACAAAAGGCGAAATGCACACCTAGGGCGAGAGCCTGCGCATTTTCGTCTGGATTCGCATGGGAGGCGGCATGGCGGCAACCCCGCAGGGCCTGGCTCGAAGAACTCATTCCACCCTCGATGCCTTCCAGGAGGCGCTCGGAGCGCTTGCGGCGCGGTCTGGTGGCGACGAAGTCCTCACCTCGATCAAACACATACCGGCACGCGAAGCCCAGTACCGCCCTGTGCCGACATGGGTGCGACCGGAGCTCGCTGCCGCCTACCGCGCCAAGGGGATCGACCGCCTCTACTCGCACCAAGCGGCGGCGGCGGAGCTTGCCCGCGCCGGGAAGGACTTTGTGGTTGTCACTCCGACCGCCTCCGGCAAGACGCTCTGCTACAACCTCCCGGTCCTCAACGCCGTCCTGGAAGACCCCGACACGCGCGCCCTCTATCTTTTCCCGACCAAGGCGCTCGCCCAGGATCAGCTCACCGAGCTCCACGACCTCGCCACGCGACTTGACGATCGATTTGGCGTCTTCACCTACGATGGCGACACTCCCGGCGACGCCCGCAAAGCAATCCGGGAACGCGGCCATGCGATTCTCACCAACCCGGACATGCTGCACGCCGGCATGCTGCCGCAACACACAAAGTGGACGCGCGTCTTCGAAAATCTGCGCTACGTCGTCCTCGATGAACTGCACACCTATCGAGGCGTCTTTGGTAGCCATCTGGCCAACGTCTTGCGCCGGGTGGCGCGCATCGCGGAATTTTACGGTTCGCGCCCGCAGTTCATCTGCTGCTCGGCCACAATCGCAAACCCGGGTGAGCTGGCCGGACAGTTGATCGAGCGCGAGGTCACCACACTCGAGGAGAACGGTGCGCCGGCCGCCGAAAAACTCTTTGTCTTTTACAACCCTCCGATAGTGAACCGCAACCTCGGAATCCGCCGCAGCTACTTGTCGGAAGCCACTCGCGTCGCCAAGGAACTCCTCGCGCGAAAGCTTCAAACGATTGTCTTCGCCAACAGTCGCCTGCACACCGAAGTGCTGCTCACATATCTGCAGCAGGCCCATCCCGCCCAGCCGGGCGGAGCCGAGCCCATCCGCGGATATCGCGGCGGCTATCTCCCCGGTGAGCGTCGCGAGATCGAGCGTGGCCTGCGCGAAGGCCGGGTTCGCGGCGTGGTGTCCACAAACGCTCTCGAGCTAGGAATCGATATCGGTTCGCTCGACGCCTGCGTCATGGCCGGTTATGCGGGCTCGATCGCCTCTACATGGCAGCGCGCAGGACGCGCCGGCCGCCGCAGCGGCACTTCGTGCGCTGTCCTTGTTGCCTCGTCTGCGCCACTGGATCAATTCATCGTTCAACATCCAGAGTATTTTTTCGGACGTTCGCCCGAGCACGCCTATGTCCAACCGGACAATCTTGAAATTCTCGTCAACCACCTGAAGTGCGCCGCATTCGAGCTGCCCATTGGCCCGGAAGAGCGCTTCGGCAAAATGGAAGTACAGGAACTTTGCGAGCGTCTGGCTGAGGCCGGATTTCTCCATCGCAGCGGCGCCAATTGGCATTGGGTCCAGGAAGCGTACCCGGCAGATACGGTCAGCCTCCGTTCGGTCACGTCCGACAATTTCGTCATTATTCACGCCTCGGTCGAAGACGACGGGAACACCACCGGGGGCAAGAAAGGCGCCCCGGAAGTGATCGGAGAGGTGGACTTCTCCTCCGCGCTCACCACCGTGCATCCCAAGGCGATTTATCTGCACCAGGGCCAGCAGTTCCACGTCGACCGCCTCGACTTCGATCAGCGCAAGGCCTATGTCCGCCGTGTGAATATTGACTATTACACGGACGCCATCCGCTACACGCAGGTCCGCGTCCTCGAGATCGCGGAGGAAGAACGCATCGGGGAAAATTCAAGAGCCCGGGCAGGTGCTCCTGCAATCGCCACTGGCTCTCTGAAGCCGACGCCTGCAGAACTGTCAATCGGACCCCAGACCCGGGATGGTTCTGTCTTTCCGCGCGAAGTCCACTCGCAGGAGGCCAAATGCGATCTCTCGCCACCTGCGCCGATAGCCTCGCGGGCCCATGGCGACGTTCTCGTGCGTTCGCAGGTGATCGGCTTCAAGAAGATTAAATTCTTCACCAACGAAAACATCGGCAACGGCAACCTCGAGCTCCCGGAAAACGAAATGCACACCACCGCGTTCTGGATTACGCTCGGTCGGCGTCTGCTCGCCGGTCTTCCCTTTGCGCTTTCCGATCGACAGAGCGGCATCTTCGGTCTGCTGCACGCGATCGAATCCATGGCCACACTTCTGCTGATGTGCGACCGGCGCGATCTGGGGACGGCAGTCGGCGAGCGCCCGGCAAGTCCTGGCGTTGAAACCGGGTGGCAGGACTTTTCCGGCGCGATGAGCGATCCGGCCGAAATGAAAGAGTACTTCGAGCCGAACCTGTATCTTTACGACGCCTATCCTGGCGGCATCGGATTCAGTGAGCCGCTCTATCGCGTTCACCAGCTTCTGCTCGACCGGACCCGCGAGCTGATCGCGTCATGCGCGTGCGATAGCGGCTGCCCTTCCTGTGTCGGCCCTGCCGGTATGAAAAGCGAGCGCACAAAGGAAGTCGCCCTCGCAATTCTGGAACAGCTGTGCGGCTAGCGGGCGGTAACGACAGGGCCCGTGGGCGCCGCAGGTCGAATTTTGCCTTACGGAGCTCTTCGCTTGAACTGGTCGACCAATAAGCCCGGACGAGTATCCGTGCGAGCCGTATTAACCGCGTCTGATGGAGCGCGCCGATGACCGTTTCTCGCGACCTGAATCGGCTCAAAGCGCTTCAATCACCGGTTGTGCGAAACAGCCTTGCCGTGGCACCCGCTCAAGCCGGGGGCTTCGGTGGCCGCTCGCCGGAGATTCCAGAAGCAGCGGCGCGATTGGCACAAATTCTGGGGGCCACAACCAAAAGCAACCGCTTCGGCGATCACCTCGCGCTGCGGAAGTGGTTTTCAGAGCCGGTGGTCAGTGCACCTGACCTTGGCGTTCCCGATGGCGAGCTCAACGGTGAGGCTCTGCGGTTGATAGCGCCGGGCGCGCCCAAGGAAGTATCGGATCCGCGGCAGTGGTTGTTTCTGGACACCGAGACGACTGGACTGGCTGGTGGCACGGGCACTTACCCTTTCCTAATCGGCATTGCCTGGTGGGACGCGGGCGGTCTGGAAATTGAGCAATTCTTCATGCGTGATTACAGCGAGGAACACTCCGTGCTATTGGGGTTGGCCGATCGCATGGTCGAACGACCCGTGCTGGTCACCTTTAACGGGAAGTCGTTTGACTGGCCGCTGCTGGAAACGCGCTACCGCATGACTCGATCCATGCGCGCTCCTGTTCTGCGCGCCCATCTGGACTTCCTGCATGCGGCTCGGAGTCTTTGGCGGCTACGGATCGGATCGGTGCGCCTGGCAGAACTTGAGCTCCGCGTACTCGGTTGGAACAGAGGCGCGGACATGGTTTCTGCCATGATTCCTCAGATCTATTTTGACTATCTGCACGAAGGACCGCCCGAACCGCTGGTACCGATTTTTCACCATAATCAGATGGACCTCCGCGGACTTGCGGCCCTTTCGACGCGCGTACTGTCGCTGCTGGGAAATCCAGAAGCGCAGGGATATGACGGTCTGGAGCTTTTCGGCGTCTCGCGCATCTGCGAACGTCGGGGCCACGCTCAACGCGCGCGAAAACTGTACGAACAATCCATCGCCCGCGAGCTGCCGAGGGAAACCGATCGCGCGGCGCGCAGTTCACTTGCGCGCCTGGCGAAGCGGGAAGGAGATCTCGAGCTCGCGCGCGGGCTCTGGGAGGGGATACTCGGCAACTCACGCGAGGGACTGGAGGCCTACGAGCAGCTGGCAATCTACTACGAACACTGCGCCCGTGAGCCGAATCGGGCGGCGGCGCTCACCCGAACGGCGCTTCTGGAGCTTCGCAACGCCAGCAGGATCGGCTCGATTTCCTCCACCGGCTATCGCGAGCGGCGCCTTCGCTTCGAGCATCGCCTCGCGCGGCTGGAACGCAAGGCCGGCTGTAGCCTGCTCGACGCTGTGGAACCTGAATCCGTGGCTGGCGGCATTGAATCCAATCCTGATGGGGCAGGGGGTGAATTCCATGGCGGAAATCGATAGCGCGGGAACTCAATCCGCGAGAATCTCGGAAACGGTCAGCAAAACTGTGGTCGGGATCAGCGATCCTTATCTCCGCGAGCAGCTCGAAAAACGGCGTGATAGCCTCAAAACCGCAATTTCGACAATTCCCCTGACGGACGGATCAGGCGCGTCCGCTCCGTTCCACAAGCTGCTGGAAGACGTGGATGCCGCAATACAGAGAATGGATGAAGGAACGTACGGGATATGTGATGCGTGTCACGATTCGGTCGAAAAGGAAAGGCTCATCGCTGATCCCCTGGTGCGGTTGTGTCTGGATCATCTAAGCAGCGAAGAACAGCGCGCCCTGGAACGCGACCTGGAGCTTGCCGCCAGGGTCCAGCGTGGGCTGCTGCCGCAATCCGATGTGAACTACCGCGATTGGCGTATTCACTACTTATACAGGCCGGCAGGAATTGTGAGCGGCGATTACTGCGACTTGATTCCGGGTGCCGGCGAAGAGGGCAAACTGATTTTTCTTCTCGGCGACGTGACTGGCAAGGGAGTAGCAGCCTCGCTTTTGATGACGCATCTGCACGCGATGTTTCGCGCGCTCTCCGGCATAGGGCTGGAGCTCGATCGACTGATGGAAATGGCGAATCGAGTCTTTTGCGAGAGTACCATTGCCGGACAGTATGCCACGCTGGTCTGCGGACGCGCCGGCCACTGTGGCGAAGTCGAGATCGCAAGCGCAGGTCACTTTCCGGCCCTGCTAACTTCGAAGGGCGGCGTGAATCATCTGGAGGCAACGGGGCTGCCGCTGGGGATGTTTGCGACAAGCCGTTACACCGTGAGCCGGGTTCGCCTGGAGCCGCAAGATAGTTTGCTCCTGTACACCGATGGCATATCCGAGGCACGAAACAGTGCTGGCGACGAATACGGCATCGCCGGGATATCCCGCAATATGTCCGGGCGGCACGGCTGGGAACCTAGAGATCTAGTAGCGGCGTGCATGGCGGACGTGGAGAAGCATTCCTCCGGCGTGCGTCCGGTGGACGATCAGACTTTGATGGTCATCCACAGAGGTGCCGCCGCCGGGGCGGCATTCAACGACTGAAAATCTCACAGGGATACTTGGTGCGGCACGTTACGTACCGATGGGGCGCTCGAGCCCGATATGCGTGGATCGGTGCTTGAATATGCGCGTGTGCGGGAGCGCGGCGGAATCGGCCAGCCGCTTGAGTTCCTCGACGGTATAGGCCGAGCGCACGGAATCGCAGTAGAGCCGGTACATTACTCCGGAATAGTATCGGCCATGCCAACGAATGTGCAGAGGACACGTAAAGCGGCCGGGTCGGCGAAGATCGCGAAGCAGAATTGCCCCGCCGGAGCTTGCGAGTCGCGCAATTTCAGATAGCAGCTTTTCTGGCTCGGCGAGATGATGGAGGACCGAGTTGCACAGGACGAGATCGAAACTGCCCCCCGGAAGCGGGAGGTGATTTCCGTCCGCCACCTGGAACTCGACGCGAGAGGCGAGTTCACCCCCGGCGGAAGCCAGATTCGCCTGCGCTTGTCCGATCATTCCCGGCGAGCGGTCCACCCCGACGAATTTCCACTCCGTCAGGCGCCTTGCGAGTTTGATCACAATTTGTCCGGGGCCCGTGCCAATGTCGAGGGCGCGTCCTCGCTCGCGCCCTTTGACGAGCTTCAGAGCGTGTTCGACCAGCGTGTCGTCCACTGCATTGAGATGGGTTTGAGCAGCCGCCGAGGAATAGGCCTCAACCTCGTTTGAATCATCCATCACTTCAGGCTCGGGAACGCGTGGCATGTCAAAAAGCGCCATGGGAGCAGTTCTAGCGCACAGGTTGAACTGCCGTGCCCCGGATTTGGGCGACCGATGGAGCTACCTCGATCGGACCCGGAGCAGGCGGCCAGCCGATCGCGCGGTTGATCGCGTCAAACGTCTGGCGTGTGGCGCCCTCGACGGTGACGCACTGCAGGTCTACGCATCGCAGAAAAACGCCGCCGGTATCGGTCTGAAACTGGAAGAAATTCGGCCGGCGATATAGCTGCGTGCGTGACGAATACTTCATTTCGAGCGCCTCGCTGTATTGACCGAAAAAGCGCGCGGCATCCTCGGTGGTTTCAAGCGCGAGAAGGAACACCAGACGGGTATCCTTGGTTCTTGCGTCTTCAAAAAGCGCGTAGCGGTCGCCATCCCATGAGGGGGCAAGCTGCGCGGCGCGTGCCGGATCGAGAAGCTGTTTCAGAATTTCTTCCAGGCCAAATTCACCCATCACGTTTTCTTCGAGCGGTTTCCAGTCGGCAGGAACCAGCGTTTTCAGTTTTGGCAAGCTCACCTTGGCAGGGCCGACGTTCTTCAGGTAAAAATCCGGGTGGAGGATCTGTTGCGTCGAAACCGGCGGACGCTCGAACAGAAGATGAAGATCCTCCCAGCCCGTATGTGCCTTCAGGAATTGCTGCGAAAAAGAAGTGCCGGCCAGATACGGAAACAGCAGGCTGTCGCGAATAACGATGGGCGCTTTGGCGAGGTTTGAATCCTTGTCCATTTCCTCAATAGCGCCGGGTCGAATCAGCGCCGTCACGTCGCCGATTTCGCGAACGCTCAGGTGCTGATCGCGCAACGAGTAGTCGAGCATGGCGGCCAGCGCCGTGCCTTCGCTGACGGAATCGCGGGCGAGTTCGGCGTCGTCGTTGGGACGCGCGGCCTTGATCCACGGATCCACATCGAAGGACTGATCCTCGAGTGCGTGTGTCAATTCGTGGGACATTACGTCACGCTGCTCATCAGATGGAATCCAATCGGCGATGTAAAATTCCTTCGCCTTTGGGTCGTACAGGCCGGCAACCTGTTCGGTGAGAACATCGAGCATGAACGAATCGAGCGGAAAATTCTTGGGTATCAGGCCAAAGGCCTCCAGAGACTTGGCGTCGGCGTAGCGTTGCGCGTCGTCTTTGTCTTCCTTGTCTGCCTGGATCAAATACGCACGAATTTCCTGCTTCGAGCGGAGGCTTTTCTTCAGCGGCTGCTTGATCGGCAGATGGAGAATCACGCTCATCTGCTGTAGCACCTCATCGGCGGCCTTGAGGAATTCAGGGTTCTGAGCAGACGCGACCTGCGAAGCGCGTGCGGGTGCAGGCGCCGTTGCCTGAACGGCCCACCCGAGTCCGATGATGAGAAGAACTGCCGCAAGCCTCGGTGCGACCACAGAAACAAGCAGACCGAGCGACGCAGCCGTCTGGCGTCTGATTTTTCTCGCCCTCTGCTTCACCGACGGGTCTCGCCTGAAGTCACGGCTCATTAAACCATCATAGGTAGAGGCATGCGTAAGCGCAAGCGAACGAACGCTGCGGCGACCGGCCCGTCACTTAGGTTGACGCCCAAGAGGAACGGAAGTTTCGTCCGCGCCAAGCGAGGGCAGGAGATCGCCTGCAATGCCGTCGATCACAGAGGAACCGAAATTCACGAGGCACGAAGCCACGGTGAAGCAGCGAGCATCGCGTTCCGAGGTCTCACCGTCGCGAGGAGGAGGTGACGGGGCCCGAGAGAACGGACTGGATGGTCTTGCAGAATTCATCAACGGGAAAGGGCTTCGCAAGTACCGGACAGCCGGAATTTCGCAGAACGCGCGCGGTGGTATCGCCGGCGTTGGAGGCGGTGAATACGACCCGCGTAGCAAGTTCGGCGCGATTCTCCTTAATCCACTGATAGAACCCGGCGGACGAGATTTTGCCGGGCAGATTGATGTCAGATACCACGACATCCACTAGATCGCGGCTGAGGGTGCGGATAGCGTCCTCTGCCGTGCGGGCTACTTTCACCGAGGCTCCGCAGGAGACCAAAACCTCCTGTTCCAGAAGTAGAAGGGCTTCCTCCTGGTCAACCAGCAGGATCGTGCCCGGTATCGTGCGTGCCCCTCGGGAAACGGGTTCCTTCGACGCTGAAGGAGACTCCTCTGACAGCGGCAAGGTGATGGTAAACGTAGCGCCGCGCGGCGGAGAGTTCCGGACCTGGATCTCGCCTCCATGTTCCTTCACGATCCCGTAACAGATGCTGAGCCCGAGACCTGTACCCTTGCCAACGGGCTTGGTCGTGTAAAAGGGATCGAAAATCTTGTGCGGGTTGGTGACGCCCGGGCCGCTGTCGGTCACTTCGACGCAAAGGCGCTGGCCCAGTGTCGCCGTGCGAATCCAGATTTCACCGGACCCGCGCGTTTCCTGTATGGCGTCCACCGCATTATTCAGAAGATTCAAGAAAACCTGTTCCAGCTGGTGGAAATCCCCGGCGGTCATGGGAAGTTGGGGATCGAACTCCCGGTGAATTACGATATTGTGAAGCTTCATATCGAATTCGCGAAGAACCAGCGTGTCTTCCAGTATTTGGTTCAGCTGGACCGGCGCGCGATGGGGTTTCTGCTGGCGCGCAAAACTGAGCAGATTCTGGACGATGTGATGTGTCCGCTGCGCTTGCTTATAGAGTTTCTCAAGATAATCGGCGCCCCGCGCGTGAACGAACTCCTCCGATTTCAGGAGCTGGCTGTAGCCGAGTATCGCCGTCAGCGGGTTGTTGAGCTCATGCGCGACCCCGGAGATCAGCTGGCCCACCGCCGCCATCTTCTCGCTCTGCAGGAGCTGCTCCTGGGTGCGCCGCAGCGTGTCGTAAGCTTCGCGCGTCTTTTCGAGCAGTAGAGATTTGTCGATCGTCGTCGCGATCTGGTTGCCGACCGCGGACAACAAGTTCAATTCAGCGGTCGAGAAAGCCCTCATTTCTCGGTTTCCGACGACCAGAACTCCCATCACACGGTCCTTGGCCCACAACACGACGACCTGGGACACCTGGATGTTTTCCTTGCGGTGCAGCTCGTGAATTTCCTCAGGCAATGCGGGAAGTGAGCCCGAAAGCAATGTGGCGCGGGCTTGGCGAATCTGATCCAGCAGGCCCGCGGAAATCTGCATGGGCGTATTCCGGTGAGCTGATTCCGACTGATAGCCTACGGCGGCCGCGCGCGTGAGCACTCGTGAGGGCTGATCGAGAAAAAATACGGCAGCTGCGCTGACCGAGAACAGCTCTGTGACCTTCAGCAGAGCGGCAGTCAGGCCATCCTCGAGTGAAACGGCCTGGCCGAGCAATTCGCCGATGGCATTGAGCGCGAGCAGTGCGCGGTTGCGACGGCGAACGTCAATCTCCGCTTGCTTCTGATCGGTAACATCGAGCAGGAAGCCCTGGTAGGCAACCACGGCGCCGGAATCATCGCGTGTGGCGAAGCTCGACTCATGGGCGCTGCGAATCTCACCGTCGCGCCGGCGAAATTCAAATTCGAAGTCCACAACTTCGCCGTATTCCTGGAGCAGACGCTGCCGGCGTTCGCGGTCGGCCGGGTCTACATAGAGTTGAGCGGGAAGATCCGCCTGAAGCAAGTCGTCGTGGCTTTCATAACCGAGGATGCGCATGAAGGCATCGTTGAAATCGACGAAACGCCCTTCCGGCGTTGAGATGAAGACACCCTCCTGGACCTTCTCGAAAAGCGTGCGGAACTTGTTTTCGGCCTGGCGACGGCTGGTGAAGTCCTTGAGGACGTGAATCGTGCCGAGGCGCCCGCCTTCAGTATCATGGAGCGCGGAATCCGTGGCCAGAAAGTAGCCTCCAAAGGACGGATCAATCGCCTCGGCCTTTCCGGCAGAGCCTTCACAGTACGGACAGCGGACCCAGGGAACGGTGCCCTGGTGAAGCACGTCGCGCACCATGCGCCCGACAAGTGATTCCGGTTCTATTCCCAGACGATCAGCAAGCGGGCGGTTCGCGCGAATGATGCGGCCGTCGAGCGAGTGGACCACGATTAAGTCGTCGATGGAATCAAACGTATCCAGCCACTGCCTGCGGGAGGCTGCGGCGCTCTCGAACAGGGCGACATTTTCAACCGTCAGTCCCAGAAGGTTGGCAACATTGACGAGGTAATGCTCTTCTTCGCTCTCAAACGTGCGCGGAGTGGAAGAACCAATTCCAAGCATCCCGAGCGGTCCCTGTTTTCCGGGAATGCGAACCAGTACGAGCGCGTCGAGCTTCTCTGAATCCATCCATCGCCGAACGGTGACGTCGACGGTGTCGCGATTGGAGGAAAAGGGAGTTTCCCGATGGAGCACCCTCTGCACCCACGGCTCGGCGGCCGAGATTCGCGCGGCATTCTTGCGAAACCTGTCGCTCAACCCAACCGAAGCGCGAACCCCGAGTGCCGACGGATGGCCGGGGTCGTCAAGCAGAAGCACAAGACCGTGACTTGCCGCCAGGCTTTCAACGAGATGACGCAAGACACCCTGGAGAGCGTCGTCGACTTTCAGCGACTGGCTGGCCTCGGCGGTAATCATTGCCAAGCGCCGCAATTTTTCGTTGAGGTCTTCAGTCCGAACGCGGCCGGCCTCCAGAACCAGGACGGCCATGGCGATGCCCATCATGATGCCAAACAGGCCCTCGAAGGAAACACGGTACAACCCCATCGAGTGCGCCGCCCAATCAGCCCGATCCAGCCCGTGCAGTCCCCGCAGCAGGAGGCCGCCCGCGAGCAGCTTCCAACCCGCGCCGCGATGTTTGTCTTGCGATCGCCAAAAAAGCCACCCGGCCGATAGATACAGCGAGCACTCAAACAGCGATTCCGCATCTCGTTGGAGATGGGGCATGTGTGGAACCGAACCGAGCGCGATGAACACGCTCGCGACGATTCCGCCCAGCGGCAAAAGGTACCGGAGTGACTTGCCCATCCCGAGGCACTCCAGAACCGAAGTGAAAAACAGTGCCGACGCCAACAGGGAAAGCTCCGGGGCAAAACGGGGGTCGTTTGAGCCGCCACGCCACAGCGAATAGATGCGTAAACCCTCGAGACTCACATAGACCGTCCAGCCGGCCAGCCAGTATCGAAAGAACCGCGCGGGGAAGCCTGGGATCAGTAGGCAGTACAAGACCAGCAGAATGAAAGCGGCAGAGCCCTCCATGAAGGCGACAGCCAAAAATCCCGGGTTGGAAGCGAACGTCATCGAGGGTTCCGCGAACGATACCGGCCGCACCACAAACCGCTGGGCAATAAGAATTGGGTAGATCGGGGAGCCATTGTGAAACCTAGCACACGGTTGCAAGATACGGCAACAAAGGCTCCAGCCCGGTGTGCCGTGCCTTATAATGGCTCATCAGACGGAGCGCCTATGGCTAACGAAAAAATCCTCGTTGTAGACGACGAAGAGGCAATTCGCGAGGTCATTTCGACGCTGCTGGACGCGCAGGGCTTCGAGTGTACGACCAGCTCAAACGGCAAGCTGGGTCTGGAAGCTTTCCGCCAGGATACGTTCGACCTGGTCCTCAGCGATATCGTCATGCCGGAAATGGACGGGCTGAAGCTGCTAAGCGAGTTGCGCCTGGACGATCCCGACGTTCCCGTGATTATGGTCACGGCGATGCATGACATCTCGATTGCTCTGGAAGCCATTCGGGCCGGGGCCTACGACTACATTCTGAAACCGTTTGAGAAGGATCAGCTGTACTTGAGCGTCCGCCGGGCGCTCGAGCATCGAAGCCTGGTGCTCGAAAATCGGACCTACCAGAGCGACCTTGAGCAGTTGGTTGCCGAGCGCACTCAGCAGCTTTCAATCGCTCTGCAAGACCTGGAACAGTCCTACGACTATACGCTCGAGGCGCTGGGTGGTGCGCTCGATGCCAAGGACGCGGAAACCGAAGGACACTGCCAGCGCGTTACGGCTTTCACGATCACGATCGCGCGGGCCATGGGTGTCGAAAAGGGCCTGCTGCGGCATATTGCCCGAGGCGCCTTCCTGCACGACATCGGCAAGATGGGAGTTCCGGACAGCATCCTCACAAAGCCCGGACCGTTAACGGCGGAGGAACGGGAAATCATGCGCCGGCATTGCGACATCGGGTTTGCCGTTCTCGAAAGGATTCCATTTCTGAAGGAGGCTGCCGAAATCGTCCTTTCGCACCAGGAGTGCTACGACGGTTCCGGCTATCCGCGCGGACTAAAGGGCCAACAGATTCCGCTGGGGGCTAGAATATTCGCCGTGGCCGATACGCTGGATGCGATGATCTCCGACAGACCGTACCGGAAGGCGCTGCCGATTTCCGCGGCGCGCGAAGAGATTCTCCGTTTTTCAGGCAAGCAATTTGATCCGCGGGTCGTCGAGGTGTTCATGGCGCAGCCCGAGAGCCTCTGGCGAGAACTGCACGACAAGACAGGTGATCCTTTTCGGCTCACGCAACTGCAGGCAGTGTAGGGCTGTTCTCGAATTTCCTCGCATAGACATTCCATCAAATGCGGTTTGCAGTCAGCCTGGGAAAATGCAAAGGCCCCGGAAACAGCAATCCCGAGGCCTTCACCTTAGATGCGAGTTTCCGGCTGGACCTAGAACTCGTACCTCAGCCAGAATTTGATCTGGCGCCCCCCAGTCACTGTTGCCGCCTTGTCATCGTACACGCTGCTAAGCAGGTCGTACGAGGGTGTGAAAAGGTTTGGGTGATTGAACGCGTTGAAAAATTCCGCACGGAATTCAATCGCCTGTTTCTCAAGCTTGCCCATCGGAATGGGGAACCGGCGTTCGAGGCTGGTGTCAAAATACCACTGGCCGGGGCCGTAGATGGAGTTCCGGCGCGCTGTTCCCGGTCCGATCGCCGGAATGATGAAGCGGAAAGCGCTCGCCGGCTCGGCAGGGCAGCCGGGACCGCCCGCGCACTGAATATTGTAAAAATCTCCGGGCACAGTACCCGACCCGAACAGAAGAAAGTTTCCACCGTCAATCCCCGTCGCTGTGAGTGGCTGTTTGGGATTGCTGAGGTCCGGCCTGGTGTTCGGATGGTCATTGCCCTGGTTATCGAACCCGTCGAACGGTGAGTCCGGGCTGCCCGATTCCAGGCTTCCAATCGAAGACCATTGCCACCGGTCGGTCAGTGCCCGCTCGATCCAGTTGCGCCGGGCGTAAGGCAGTTGGAACACGTAGGAGAATTCCATCCGGTGGCGCCGGTCGAAAGTGGACGGGCCCCAATCGCATATCTGGCATTCGAGATTCTGCGCGTACGAAGTCAAAGCACTCGTCGTTGTAGAGAAAACCTCTGACACGTCATCCTCGAACTTCGAGTATGTGTAGGAGGCACGAAGCAGAAGATCGACGTTCAACTTTCGTTCTACTTCGAGTTGTCCCGCGTTGTACCAGGAGGTGCCGGCGTTTGAACGCACACCGATCTCACCGAAATTCGGATTCTCCAGGATCGCGTTGAAATCTGCATCAAATCCAATTCCGGGATTGTAATCCTGGTTGGCGAATAGCCGTTCGCCGCGTGTGCCGACATAAGCCGCCGTGACCACAAGCTTCAAGGGCAGCTCGCGCTGTACGTCCAGGTTCCACTGTTGAGTCATCGGGTTTTTCAGGGTGTTCGCCATGGTATCGATGAACGCGAACGGATTGGGTGTAGGTGTGACATTGGCAAGTTGGGTCATGGCGTTCGCTATGCCCCGTCCGGCAGTGCTTCCTCCATTGATGGTCCCGCCAGTGGCATTGGGCGGACCAGCAGCGGTGTTGTCGATAATATTCGTAAACAGGCCATCGTAGAATATGCCGTATCCGCCGCGAATCACGGTCGCGTCATGACCGAACAGGAACCGACCCCAGTGCGGCGTATAGGCGAACCCGAGGCGGGGTCCGAAATTGGTTGTGTCCGGCTGCTGCTGAAACTGAAACGAATTCGGGAAAATTGCGCCGGGAACGCCAAACCCGAGAGAATAGTCGAGCGCAGGATAGAGTAACGAATTCGCGAGAGTGCCCCAATACTCATAGCGCAGGCCAAACGTAAATGTGAGGTTTTCCTTTACGCGCCAGGTGTCTTCGACATACGGCGCGTACATGTTTACGCTCGGGGTGACAAACGGGTTCCCGAACACCTTGTTGATACTGCCGGGATCGCCGCCTGTAAAATCATCGACATAGTTTCCGAGCGACGAGTACCCCCCTCCGGTGCTGTACTCGATATCGCCGCGGGTGTCGAAGGGAATTCCGTCCCGAACATGCAGGAAGGTGACATCGACTCCGCCTTTGATCGTGTGGCGCCCGAAGGTGTAGGTAAAGGCATCCTGCACCTGCACGGTGCCGTGCTGACGTTGGTTCGGCGTTCCGTCTGGAATGCCGAGTGACGGGTAGTTGGTGTCTGCGCCAAAATCGAGTTCTGGAAGGCTTCCCAATGGTCCTGCGACCGTCGTCGGGGTAGCAAGGAAAAAGAATCCGATATTCGTATACGAGAACCGCAACTCATTGGTCATGGCTGGTGAGAACGTGTGAGTCCACGTCCCACGAAATACGTTCGTGGTTCCCGTCTGATAGGTATCAAACGGAGGCAAGGTCTGGGGATCGTTGAAGAAGTCCGGTGAGAGAAATTCCGTTGAGCGGATAAAACTGCCGGTCAGCACATCGTTCGGGCCCGTATGATAATCCAGGCGAACGTTCCAGTTGGTGTCGTGCGATTCCTCCTTGACGGCAGACCGCGCAAACAGACCACTTTGGACGCATGGCGTCGCTGCGGTAGTCAATGGAATGCAAATCGGCTGGACCAGCCCATCCCCGGCTGAGTCCTGAGGGGCGGTAAGGCCGTCAAGCGAAGTAAGAAGAAGTTGAACGTTGTTATTGGGCAGCAGCGATTTCAGAGTGGTGACCCCCGCAGCCGTCGGATAGTCGAACTGCTGGCCTGTAGCTCGCTGAGCAATGGGATCCCACTGTGCCGTGGCAAAGAAAAACAGCTTGTCTTTGAGCACGGGACCGCCGACATCGAATCCATACGTATTCTCTATGTACAAAGGGTTCGGCAGTTCCAAGAACTTGTTTTGTGACGGATTGGCTTGAAATGCAGAATCCTGGTTCACTTCCCAGGCCTGGCCATGGAAGTCGTTGGTGCCGCTCTTATAGATGTAATTGGCGACCGAGCCGCCGCCGCGGCCGTACTCCGCACTGTAGGAGTTCGTCAGGATCGTGAACTCTTGAATGGCTCCAAGATTGGTGGGCTGGTACGCCTGGCCGCTAATTCCGTAATCGTTGTCGTCCTGCCCGTCAATCAGAAAGTTGTTCGCGCGAGGCCGCGTGCCGTTCACGGAGTAACTAAAGCCGTTCGTAAACGTATTGTTCAACTCGGTGTCCTGGACGCCCGGAAGAGTCAGCGCGAGCTCGGCAGGATTGAAGCTGTTGTAGGGAAGGTTTTCAATTTCCGTCGTTCCCAGGCTCTCTCCGAGCTGCCCGGACTGCGTGTCGATCACCTGCGCCGCCCCGGCTTCGACGGTGACAACGCTCGTCACCGAACCGAGCTGAAGCTTGCCATTCACAGTAGTGGTGACCGAACCATTGATCTCGACGCTTCCGACGCGCAAGGCAGCGAGTCCGGGCGATGTGAACGTCACCGAGTAGATGCCAGGCTGCAAACCTTCGATCCGATAGGTGCCCACCGAATCCGTGATCGCCATATGCGGCTGGCCGTACTGCGGGCTCTCGACCTTGACCTCCACCTTCGGAACAACTGCACCGGTTTGATCCGTCACGGCGCCGACGAGCGTTCCGTTGCTGGTTTGAGCGAGGGCTGGGCCGGCCATCGCCAGGACCGCGAGCAGACTGAAAAACACACCAGCCAAGCGAACGTTTCGGATCATCGACATCGGATAGCCTCCATTGCAAAAAGTGTCCAAGAGCAGCGAGACTGAATTGCGCAACGCCCCAATTTTCCTGTCCCCGACAAACTGGAAAACACTATGTGACGTTAGTTCGCACAGATACACATGTGTGGAAAGATGACATGCAAGCACGATTCCAGAATTGGAGTTGAATTCCTTAAAATAACGTGTCTAGAATCAGCAAGTTGATTGCATTGCTCCCAATCGTCGAACGCGCATCCGGAATTCCATATCCCCGCTAAGATGAAATGTCATAGAAGGTCCCGGACATCACTCACTGGAGGGACTTATCGCGAGAGTTTGTTGCGGCGATAGATCAGCACGAAAACTCCGAGGAACACGCAGACGGCAGGTAGCAGAAGTATCAGGATGCCCTGCCGCAACGCTTCCCGGCCGGGTGCACCGGAAGCTGCAGCCGTCTGGTAGCACATGGCGCAACCCTGCGCCGCTACTTGCGGCGCGACGAGGCTCAGCAGCGAGGCGCAGAGTGCGGCTCCGGCCAGCGACTTCAACTTCCATTTGTGCTTTGGCGGGTGCACTTAGGATCCCCCGACGCGGCTACCTACTTCTCGAGCAACAGAAACAGGAAAAGTAAAACCCAAAGGCCGTTAATCGCGTGCCAATAGGCCGAAACCACGCGTGCAACCGTGAGATGAGTCAAATGGCGCGGCCGACGACAGGCAACCGCCACCAAAACCACGATACCGCCGAGGACGTGCGCCGCATGTGCGGTCGTGAATACATAGAAAAAGCTGCTGCTGGGGTTGGTCGCGATATCGATTCCCGCAGCGATCAGCCCGCGCCAACTAATCCCCAACCCTATCAGAAAAAAAACCCCCAGGACCGCCGTGACGCCCCACCAGTGGCGAAAACCCGCGTCGTCGTTTGCGAGCAAGCGGCTCCGCGAGCGAGCCAGCGTGAAGCTACTCGCCAGCAGGATCGCGGTGCTCAGCGCGAGAACGCGCCACGGCAGATCCAGAGGCTGCCAGTCGCTTGAAAAACCCGCGCGCACGATCTGAGCGCTGACCAGCGCCAAGAAGAACATCAGCACACCGGCAAGAAGCATGATTACTCCGGTGAGATACGCTCGCTGCGGGATTTCTCCGGCCGCGCCTCCGCAGCCGCGGGGCAAGCCTTCCGGCACGACGTTCTGGGGCAGAAATTCCGCTGTTTCGCCGGGCACGCTGTACTCGTACGGACCACGATAGACGCTCGGATAGCTGCCGCCGAAATTGTCGCGCGGAGGCGGCGAAGCGGTGATCCATTCCAGCGTCGTCCCGCTCCACGGATTGGCGGACGCCGGCGCGCCCTTCGTCAAGCTCCGGAAGAAATTCCAAAAAAAGACCGACTGCGCGGCGGCCGTAACGAAAGCGGCGATGGTAATGAATTCATGCACCGGCTGGAGCGCAGCCAGATACTTCGCGCCCGTTGAGTCGGCATAGCGGCGAATTCCCCCGGCGATGCCTAGAAAATGCATCGGCATGAATATGCAATACACGCCTGAGAAAGTTAGCCAGAAATGCAGTCGACCGAGCCGCTCGTCCATGCTGCGGCCGAACATCTTGGGGAACCAGTAATAGGTCGCAGTGAAAATACCAAAGATTGCCGCGACCCCCATGACCAGGTGGATGTGCGCCACGACGTAGTAGGTCGCGTGCAACATGGTGTCAACAGCAGGCTGCGACAGAAATATTCCCGAGAGTCCTCCGGTAACGAAAAATGAAACGAAGCCGATGGCAAACAGCATCGGCGTTTGGAATTGGATTTTCCCTCCCCAGAGCGTGCCAAGCCAATTGAAGGTCTTGATCGCGGAGGGTACGCCGATCGAAATCGTGAGCAGGGAAAAAGTGATGCCCGAGTAGGGATTCATGCCACTCACGAACATGTGATGGCCCCACACCAGAAACCCCAGGAAACCGATGGCGCAAAGCGCAAGTGCCATAGCCCGATATCCGAATACGGGCTTTCGCGAAAAGTTCGCAAGCACGTGCGACACCACGCCCATGCCCGGCAGAATCGCGATGTACACCTCGGGATGACCGAAAAACCAGAACAAGTGCTGCCACAGCAGCGGCGATCCTCCGCTGTGGCTCTGCATTTCGCCGCTGACGACCAGACCTGCAGGGAGAAAGAAACTTGTGCCGGCCGAACGATCCAGCAGGAGAAGGATTCCGCCCGCCAGCAGAACGCTGAACGCGAGAAGGCTGAGGATTGCGGTCACAAACCAGGCCCACACTGTCAGCGGCATGCGCATCAGGGTCATTCCCGGGGCGCGCAAGTCGATGGTCGTGGCGATGAAATTGAGCGATCCGATCAGCGAGGCAAAGCAAAAAATGAGGATGCCGACAATCCAGATCGTCTGTCCCATGCCTTCGCCGGTTCCGGCCACCTCGCCGACACCGCTCAGCGGAGGATAGGCCGTCCAGCCGCTGATCGGCGCTCCTCCGGGAACGGTAAACGCAGCCAACATACAGAGGAAGGCCGCCAGCGTGAGCCAAAATGAAAGCATGTTCAGCCAAGGGAAGGCCATCTCGGGCGCGCCGATCTGAATCGGCAGGAAGTAGTTTCCAAAAGCGCCCTGCGGCGCGACCGTGAGCACGAAAAAAATCATGATCGTGCCGTGCATCGTGACCAGCGCCAGATACTGCTCCGGTGTCATGATGCCGCCGCGCAAGAACGGTAAATGCGCGGTGGGCCACACCAGATGGAAGCGCATTAGAAGCGATAGGATGATGCCGACCGATACGGCGGCGAGCGCCAGAAAAAAATACTGGAGACCGACGACCTTGTGATCGGTGCTGAAAACGCGCTGGCGAAAGAAACCCGTCGGCGGTCCGAGCTCCGCGCTCACTGGCTGGCCGCCTGGCGCTTGAGGAAGCTTTCGTAATCGGAGTCAGAGACCACGTTCAAGAAGCTGTGCATCGTGTTGTGGCCCAACCCGCACAGTTGGGTGCAGACGATTTCGTATTGCCCTATCCGGTTCGCGGTGAATTGCAAGGGAATCATCATGCCGGGCACGGCGTCCTGCTGCAGACGCAACTCGCGCACGAAGAAATTGTGGACCATATCCTGTGAGCGTAACAGCAGCTCGACGGGACGGTTAACCGGCACCGTAAGCGCCGGGACGACGATGTCGTCTCGGCCGGCCGGATCGTTTGGATCAAGGCCCAGGGGATTCCCAGTCGGGGCGCTGATCAGGCGAGGATCGAGCCGGCCGAATTTGCCGTCCTCGCCCGGATATCGAAACGTGTAGACGAACTGCGTGGTGGTGACTTCGACCTGAATCGCTCCCCGGTCCTCCGGCGCGTAACGATCCAGGGCCCACGCCTTGCGGCCCGTGATCGCCAGGCTGAGAAACACGAGCAAGGTGATGGTCGTCCACAGGACCTCCATCGCTAGGTTTCCGCGCATGAACCGCGCGCGCTGTCCGCGATCCCGAAAACGCCAAACGGCGTAGGCGAGACCCAGGTGGGCACAGACGAATACGACACCTGCAACATAAAGGGTGAGGTCGTACTGCCGGTCAACGAGCATCGCGGTTGAGGTAATCGGAGCCGGCGGCGGAAACAGGTGAGCTGCGAAGACGTACACGGTCGCCAGAACCAGTACGGTCAGCAGGAGCGCCAGCACGACAGCTGGGGCAGCGGAGCCGCGGGCTTGCTTCCTGCGTCGGATCATAATCGGTGCGAGACAGCGATGATATATAACCGAGGCCGGATTTTGTAGGAAGATTCTGGAAACGGGGCGGGAGAACCGATAGGGGTATCGGGGCGCTATCCGGTTAGAAATGTTGGTGCGGTCGAGTGGATTCGAACCACCACGCTCTTGCGAGCGCCAGCCCCTCAAGCTGGTGCGTCTGCCAGTTCCGCCACGACCGCAATGACGAGGTGAACGACAAAATTGTAACAGAAGCCGCTAGTTCTTGGGAGCCGCGTTCGGTGTTGGCGCAGGGGCTTGCGGCGAAGGCTGGACCGGCACCTGAACGGGAGGTGCTGCGACAGGTTTCGCGGGAGCGGTACCCGGTTGCGAAGTCTGCTCCAGAATCGACCCCGTACTTGCCTGCGGCGTCGCGCGTTTGAAGGACAGCGTCAGCGAAGTCATCATGAAGACGACGGCGCACCAGGTGGTCGCGCGCGAAAGAAACGTGGCCGCTCCTCGGGGGCCGAACGCGGTCTGGCTTCCCGCCCCGCCGAATGCGCCCGCAAGGTCCGCGGCATTCCCGCTTTGCAGCATGATTACGATGATCAGAACGAAGCACACAATGACGTGCAGTGTTACCAGCACGGCCGAGACTCGCCAGCCGACCCAAATCAGGCCGACCGCCACCAGCATCGACACAGCCCATTTTGCCCACGTTGGCATTTCTGCTCCCACTTCGCGCCGAGGCGATTTCGCCCCGTGTGCGCGCCTAATACTTCACGATGGATGCGAATGACTGCGGGTCCAGGCTCGCGCCGCCCACAAGCGCTCCATCAATCTCCGCCTGCGCCATCAGTCCCTTGATATTGTCGGGCTTGACGCTGCCACCGTAGAGAATTCTAAGTGCGGAGGCTTCCTCGAAAGAGAACCGAGCCGCTGCAAGTTCCCGCAGATACCGATGCGCCTGAGCGGCCAGTTCCGGAGTCGCTGTTTTTCCCGTGCCGATCGCCCAAACCGGCTCGTACGCCAACAGAATACGCGAGAACTCCGCAGGGGTCAACGCGCCCAGGCCGCCTTCGAACTGGCGCTTGAGAACGTCCTCGGTAAGATTGTCCTCCCGCTCGCTCAGAATCTCTCCGACGCAGACGATCGGCGTCAAACCAGCCTCGAGCGCGGCTTTCGTCTTGCTATGGACGGACTCGTCGGTCTCATTGAAATACTGCCGGCGTTCCGAGTGGCCGATGATCACGCCGCTGCAACCGGTCTCGACCAACATCGGTGCGGAAATTTCCCCCGTGAAGGCGCCCTCCGGCCGGCCATGCAGATTCTGGGCGGCGATCGAAATGGCGGTACCTCGCACAGCGTCGGCCGCAACGGAGAGCGCCGTAAACGGAGGAGCCACGACGATATCGCAATGCTTCGATTCTGCGACGAGCGGACGAAACACATCGAAAAACGCGCGCGTCTCCGCTTGCGTCTTGTACATCTTCCAATTGCCGGCGATCACGGGGCGACGCAATGAGCTCTACCTTTCGCTGAGCGCTTCGACTCCGGGCAGTTTTTCGCCCGCGAGGAATTCCAGTGAAGCGCCTCCGCCGGTTGAAATGTGCGAAATCTGGCCGGCGACACCGGACTGCTCGACGGCCGCAACGGAGTCTCCTCCACCAACGATCGAGGTGGCACCGGCAACAGTCGCAGCAGCTACCGCCCGCGCCATCGCGAGGGTGCCCTGGGCGAACGCCGGCTTTTCGAACATGCCCAACGGCCCATTCCAGACAATGGTACGCGCTTTCGAGATCTCCTGGCTGAATTGCGAGATCGTTTTCGGACCTACATCGAGACCCATAAAGCCCTCGGGCGTGTCTTTGATATCAACGATCCTCGTTACGCCGGAATCTGGCGACTCCGCCAGCACGTGATCGACCGGCAACAGCAGCCGGAAGTTGCGGTTGCGCGCTTCGGCGATCAGGCCGCGGGCGAGATCCAGCTTGTCGTTCTCCACCAGCGACTTCCCGACCGGCAGTCCTTGTGATTTCAAGAACGTGTAAGCCATCGCGCCGCCGATCAGCATCGCATCGGCAAGCTTCATCAGGTTTTGCACGACTTCAATCTTGTCGGAGACTTTCGCACCCCCCAGGACGGCGACGAAGGGCCGTTCGGGATTCGAGATGGCCTTGCCGAGATACGTCAATTCCTTCTCCATCAGCAGGCCCGCGGCAGACTGGCGGACGAATCCGGTGATGCCAACCACCGATGCGTGAGCCCGATGCGCGGAACCAAAGGCATCGCAAACGAAAAGCTGATCGCACAGCGCAGCCAGCTGCCGAGCAAATTCAGGATCGTTTGCTTCCTCCTCTGCGTGATAACGCACGTTCTCAAGGACCAGCACTTCCCCGTTGCGAAGCGCCTTGCTTTTCGCCTCGGCGTCGGCGCCCACGCAATCCGAGGCGAACGCGACCGGCTTCCCCAGCATCTCGGCAAGCTTTGCGGCCACCGGCGCGAGGCTGTATTTGGGATCTACCTTTCCTTTTGGACGGCCCAAATGGGAGGCCAGCACGAGGCGCGCTCCGCGTTCGATAGCCAGTCGCAGCGTCGGCAGCGTCTCGCGGATGCGCGTGTCGTCAGACACCCGCCCGGCCTCGAGTGGAACGTTGAAATCCACACGGATGAAAACACGTTTGCCGCTCAGTTCCAGATCGCGAATCGAGAGTTTGCTCATGGCCCCCCTGGAAGCGATGCGTCGGGACGAAGTCGCTATGCTACAAGCGGGCAGCGAAAATCTTGATCAGGTCGCGACAGCGACACGAGTAGCCCCATTCGTTGTCATACCACGCAAGCACCTTGACGCAGTTCGATCCGACGACCCGGGTATAGCCCGAGTCCACAACGGCAGAGTGCGGATTACCCCGGAAATCGATCGACACCAGCTCCTCCTCGGTGTAATCGAGAATGCCCCTGAGCGCGCCCTTGGCGGCTTGCTGAAGAGCCCCGTTGACGCTTTCCACCGTGGCCGGTTTTTCTGTCATCACCGTCAGATCCACAACGCTCACGTTGGGTGTGGGAACGCGCAGAGAGTAGCCATCCAGTTTGCCCTTCAGCTCGGGAATCACCAGATGGAGAGCCTTGGCGGCGCCGGTGGAAGTAGGAATCATCGAAAGCGCGGCGGCACGCGAGCGGCGCAGGTCCTTGTGCGGCAGATCGAGCAGCTTCTGATCGTTCGTATAGGAGTGAATCGTCGTCATCGTCCCGATGTTGATTCCGAATGTTTCGTGAATCACTTTGGCGACAGGCGCCAGGCAGTTCGTTGTGCAGGAGGCGTTTGAAACCACGTGGTGTTTGGCCGGATCGTAGGTCTTGTCATTCACGCCAAGAACGAATGTCGCATCGGGATCGGTAGCGGGCGCGGAAATGATCACTTTCTTCACGGGGCCGCGAATGTGTTTTCGCGCGTCGGCGCCGGCGGTGAAAAGACCGGTCGATTCGACCACGATCGACGCGCCGACCGAGGCCCAGTCGAGCTGGGCAGGATCCTTCACGCGAAAGACTTTGAACGCTCGGCCGTCGACAGAAATCGTATCGTCAGTGTGCGTGACCTTATTGGGAAGATTGCCGAGAATTGAATCGTACTTCAGAAGGTGCGCCAGGGTCTTGGAATCGGTGATGTCGTTGACGGCCACCATCTCGATCGCCGGGTCGCCGAGTGCGGCGCGAAAAATATTGCGGCCGATGCGGCCAAACCCGTTGATAGCAACTTTGACGGCCATGCTTCCTCCTGAGAATTGCCGAAAATTACTTGCCGGCGAGAAGAGCCAGTTGGACTGCCATGGGACGAGTGATGCTAGGGTGCGGGCGGAAAAAAGTCAACGCGGGTTCACCGCCATGCCGCTCAGTTGTACTCCTTCACGCGAATGACGGTATTGCCTTCGAAGGTGACGAATGTGGTCCGCGAGGGCGGAGTGCCGTAGATCCAGTCTTCCGTATCATTGCCCTCGGTGTCACGTTCGCGGACCTTGTGTTCTGGCCGGCCCATCGCTGCAAGCACCATCTCGGAATCCATGCCCACGACGGCGCGCTCATCTTTGATGGCCTGCTGGAACTGAGGGGCGAGGGTGTCAATCCAGTTCACGGTGGCCGAATGTTGCTGCGAGAAATCCAGTAGCACTCCCAGGTCGCGCTTCAAGTCGTCCGGACTCATGTCCGGAAGGTTGCGCCCGTAGTCCAGAACCAGGGTCGCTCCGGGCAGTTCCTGCTGCGCGTAGGATTGTTGCGTCTGCTGGGGTGGCGGAGTGGACATGCCGCCCATGCCGATCTGCAAATGGTCGCGCAGATGGAAGTGTTTCTTCCCGCCCCCATTGATTTTCAGCACGATCTGGTCGGCGCGGAATTCAATGGAGGTAATCTGCACCGTATCGCCTTGGCTCGCCGCCGTGCCATACAGCCTTAGCGCGTCGCTCAAATGCTGCATGTCGAGCGGTTTTCCCGCCGGGATTTTGTAGCCCTTCTTTCCTCCCGGCAGAGGCTCGACGACCCTGGCAAATTCCCCGTCGACGAAGCGCACCAGTAGCAACCGGGACTCCGGCTGCAGGGTTTTCGACGGGTGATCGGAGGGCTGGGTCGCCTGTGTGTCCGATCGGTCGGCGCGTGCGGTCGCCAGCGCCTCCGGAAATGCATTGCCAAGACTCGGGGGAGCGGACCGGAAAGGAGTCAGACCGGGAATGTCTGCGCCTAATGTGAGCGCGACTAGGAGCGCGATGCTGAACTGAACGCCCATTCCGGTTTACCCATTTTACTGCGTTTGCCCCGCTTCGGGAATAGCAACTTAAGCCAAGAACAGGACCGGTCCATGATGGGTCCAAGGGGGCGCACGCGTAACCGGGTCCACACTTGAAACCAGTTATTTTCAGGGATGAATTCAAGGCATTCCCTAGAACGCAGGCCGCATGCAAGAATGAAGCGCCGAACCGCCGGAAAAAATGCTCCATCGCCTGCTGATTGCCGTGACCGCACCCACTCTCGCCCATAACGCGAGACGCTGGATCTACCACCTAGGCGGCCTGGGCTTCATTCCTCTGGGCCTTCTCGACGCCTCGATCATACCGGTTCCGGGCAGCATGGATGTCTTGATCATCATCCTGTGTGCACGCCGGAGCGATATGTGGATCTACTACGCCATCATGGCGACCGTCGGCTCGGTGTTGGGAGGGTTCGCCACCTACCGGCTGGCCCGAAAAGGCGGCAAGGAAATGGTGGCGCGCAGATTCACGGCCCGAACGCTAAAAAAAGTCTACTCGATCTTCGAACGATGGGGATTCTGCTCGATCGCCCTCCCGGCCCTGCTGCCGCCACCCGTACCGATGGTTCCATTCGTGCTCGCTGCCGGCGCGCTGCAATATTCGGTGAGGAAATTCCTGACCGCGCTCACCCTGGGCAGGGCGGCCAGATTTACAATCCTGGCGTTTCTGTCTGCTCGTTACGGGCGCAGGATGCTCTCCTATTTCTCGCAACACGGTCATCCCGTCCTGGTGACAGCGATTGGGATCGTTCTCGTTGCCGCGGCGGCACTGTTGTTCTACTTCGCAAGTAAGCGCAAGCGGCGCCGACGCTCCTAGGCCATTACCAGCGAATGTCTCTTAGTGAACAGACACTTGCCTCCTCCCTCTCGCAAAATACAGAGCGCAAAAGGCATAGTGCGTTCAGGAGCGGAATATGACAAAGCCAAGCACCAAAGACCAGCTGGAGGGCAATCTTCACGACTTGAAGGGGAGCGTGAAGCAGAAAGCCGGCCAAATGGTGAACGATCCCGACCTCGAGGCGGAAGGCGAAGCAGAAAAGATCGCGGGCAAAATTCAAAAGAAAATCGGACAGGTCGAAAAGGTGTTGGGCCAGTAGGACCGTAGCGAGGTATCTAGCTCGCGGTCTAAAAAGGAGATCCAAATGTTGCTGCTAATTATTATCCTGGTGCTTTTGTTCGGTGGTGGCGGCGGATATTACGGTTTTTCAAGATGGGGAACCGGCGGCGGGCTTGGGATCGTCGGGACGGTCCTGCTCATCGTGCTGGTCGTATATCTGCTGGGCGGACTGCGATAAAGCCCTGAGCGCAGCCCGCCATCAGTCGCGGCTGCGCCACAGAGGCTTTGGAGATTCGACCGGGGCGAAGAAAGGCGCGAACGCGTTGATGGCGGCGATACGGAACGATTCCTGCCGGGTGATGAGGTTGTCCGTCAAGACGCCCCATGCGCCTTGTGCGTCGCGAATGCCGTGTCCCCCGGCGAAGGCGTCAATGGCGTCGGAAAGTTCGATGCCGTCGTCGACGACCGCTTTCACCAGCGGGCCAGGCATTGAGACCGCTCCTGACCGGCCGAACGACGCTCGCCCGGCTCCATCGGTCACATAAGCCCAATTTTCAAGAAACACCCAGCGCTCTCCATGTTCGTAAACTACGTCTAGGCCGCCTTCCAGTCCCACGCAGTATTTCCAGGGCTCATTATCCGCGCGGGCAATACCCAAAAGGCTCTCGGCGCGCTGACGGGCGCCGAGCATGATTTCTTCGCGCAACAGAGGTGTATGCCGGACGCCGCTTGGCACCGCCACCCCAGCTACCTCGAAGATCGCCCCGGCGCCCAGACGTGGGGAAATCATACCCAAGGCTTCGCGGACGGCATCCAACTTCGGCCTGCGAGTGCTGCCAACGGCAACGATTATCTTGTCCTTCGGCAACTTCGACTCCGTCAAACACAAGGTCCCAGAGGCGGTGGCACAACCGACGCCTCAGAAATGGCACCAGCTTCTGCCGCAAGGCTCCCGAGGCTGGCTGGCCAAGATCAATTGGAACACAACGATACTCCGCAATGAGCTATGCGCCGGGCTAGGCTCTGGAGCGGTGCGAGAAAGGGAGCCACCGGGATCAGTTCGAGGGCTGATTCGGGAAGGAAATGGAGCGGGATAAGAGAATCGAACTCTCGCCTCCACCTTGGCAAGGTGGCGTACTACCACTATACGAATCCCGCTTACGGTACGACCCTGTGCTGCCCGTGGCATTTATAGCATGCCGCATACCGAGGGACAAGGCCCGGGCGGAAGCGGAAGTAACCGATGGAGGGGACAGACATCGACTCAAGCAGCGTGTCCCGTGGACCCAGGTTAAGGACCTGACAGTCGCCTAATCCACTTCCAATATCCGAGTCGATTTCACCACGGGCGATTTCTTCTGACGCTCGGCGAACCGCTCGGCGCGCTCGCGGTCAATGTATACACGACCGAACTTCTCGCCATCGTGGTAGTACACGGTAACCTGCCAGTGGCGGTGTTTGCGTCTTCTGTCCTGGTGGAACCGGTTGGAACCTTTCGCTTTAGGCTTCGTCTTCGTCGTCTTCTTTTTCACGATGGTCTAGACCTCAATGATGCCCGCGACTATCGCAAATTTCGATTTGACCGCGCAAGTAGCAAGAAGAAGGTTAACTCTCCTATTATTTAACAATTACAATCAATCGCCAGCCACGCAGAATGGAAGGGCGGGATTTGGAAACATCTTACGACACAAGTGGAACATTTCGCCATCGGGCCGCGTAATATCAGGGGAGGGCAAGGAGCAAGCGATGGTTACAAACCTGAGCGGCAAAGCGCAGATCGAAGATCTGGGAAATCATTCAACGGAAACCGTGGCGGCCCTGCAAGGCCTGCTCGCTCGTGGGGCGAGCACGATCGCCGACCCTAAGCGCAGTGGTTTCTACGAAATCGAAAGCGACCTGGTGGTCTACTACATCCATGTTTCGCCAGTGACCGGCAATGTCCTGCTGCTCGCCACGTGGCAGAACGAAGCCGTCTCGGCGGGCGAGGCATCATAGCGACCGTCTAATTCGGGCCCGGGGGAGCATCTCCGGCAGCAAGATCCGCCGGGCCGAGATTTAACTGGTCAAAAACTTCCTTCTTCAGTTTATAGAGCGCCGCGTCGCCGCTCGCCTGCGCGTATACAAAATCCCCCGAGGGTTTCGAGATTCGCAGATTCAATTCCTTGCCATCCTTCCCGGTGAGGACCACGCGGATCGCTGGGCTCGCAAGCCCGGCCAGCAGATTCGGCGCGGGGTGGTCGATCACCTCCTCGGCCTGCAGGGTGCCCAGGGGATCCAGAACCTTCCAACTTGAGACCGGCTTTCCCTTCCGGTCGGCGGGTGATTCAAATGTCCATTCATCGGAACCACCCGGTTTGCGGCTTACAATGACGCTGCCGGCGGAATCCTCGATTTGAATTCGCTGCGTATCGGATGTATCGGCATGAAGAACCCGTTTGTCGCGCAGGTCACCGAAATTCACCGAGAGCTTCTTCTCGAAGTCCCCACCAATGCGAAAGATCGTCGGGCGGGAAAGATCGCGGGCGAAGTACGCGTCCCCATCCTTTTTTCCAACGACGAGCGTGGTCACGGCCGCTTTGCCGCCAGAGGCTGTGAACGTGATAGTCGGGGCAGTGAGCCCATAGCGCGCCAGGCTATCGGGCGTCTCGCTCGCAACCGAAACCATTTTGGCGCTCGCGACGGCTTGCAGGAGAGAATCCACGGCGTCCTTGCCTGCAAGCGAACCTGCGGGCGTCAGGAACTTCCATTGCTCTGTGTCCTTGGAAGCCGAAATGTCACCAGCCGAATTCTTGAGTTCGAACGAGGCTACCTGTTCGCTGTCCATGTGAAGGACTGCGCGGTCGCGCAGATCGTCAAGCGACTTCGTTGCGCTGGCAGCAAGCAATTGGGGCAGCAACGACACGCTTTGCCCGCTATCCACGATGGTGTACGCAGACTCTCCGGTGAAATCCTTGTCGCCGATCAGAATCACGTGCTTTGAGCCATTGCCAAGCTGAAATTCCACGGAAGCTTGCGGTGGATCCAGGCCGAACGCTTTGCGCCGGTCGCTTGAGCCGGACTCGGTTTGCGAGACTCGCGCGGCGGCAAGTTGGTCGACGATTCCCTCGGCGGTTGACTGATCGGCGTCGGTCTGGACCGGCTGCACGATTCGCCACGCGCCGTCGCGCCGCTCGAAGTGAATCGGCGAATCTCCCGGTTGGGCCGGATGAGCGATCGTGAAGGAAACGATGTCAGAAGCTTGAATCGAAAAAGCGGGCTTCGATGAGTCGACGGCCGGCTTGGATTCGTTGCCCTTCTTCCAATCGAAATAGTAGACGCCAGCGGCAAGGGCGGCTGCACAAACAAGCACGAGTAAAGTGGTTTTCTTGATCATAATCTGTGGTGCGGATCCTCTATCGGCGCTTCCACCAGATGGAGATCCCGACGATAATCACGAAGCCCGGAAGAAAAAAACGGTCAATCCACGCAAGAGCAGTCGCCTGGGCCAGGGTCAGCGTAATGTGGCGGCTCGTTTCGGGCTTGGGGCGGATTGAAATCAGGTTCTCATCCTGGGCGAGCCAATTAATACAGTTCAGGAAAAGGTCGCCATCGCTGCCTGGGCCACTGAGCACCTGATCGGTCGCGAAGTCGGAGTCGCCGACTACAACGAGTCGAGCGCTCTTGTCGTCCACCTTCCGGCTGGCAGCTACGCCGAGTGATAGCGGGCCGAGCGTGTCTGTCTTGGGATCGTATTTTACGGTGTGCTCGAGCCTCGGCTTGGTGAAGCTTTGCGGCGAGGTCTTCAGCAGCTCGACGGCCTCAGGATCGGATTTCGACTTGTCGGCGACCGAAACCGTGCGTGCAACCGGGAAATAGGTCATTTGGCGCTCGAGGCTCTTTGTGATCGGGCTGTCGCCATACTGCACGACAAGCGGGATCTCGGGTCCGGCACCTAGCATTTGCCCCATTCCGCTTGCGTCAATCACCACATTGTTCCCGACGTTGATGTTCCAAGGCTGGAAGATGGCATCGAGCTTCGGGTCGTGTTCGGGATCGACTTCAATCAGCACCTTGCCGCCGGCGTCCAGGTACTTCGACAACGTCGTGGTTTCCTGCGGGAAAAACGGTTGTGTCGGGCCGGCAATCACCACGACATCACAGTCGGAAGGGATGCCGCCGGAGACAAGATTGATCGACTCGGTTGTGTAGGTTTCCTTCTTCAGGTTTTCCGCTATCTGCGCGTAGCCGTCCTCGCCGCTGTCGGTCCATGATTTCTCACCGTGACCGGTGACAAAACAGACTTTCTTCACTGTGTCGCGCGTCACTTTCAAGATTGTGTTGGTGACATCGGATTCCGAGAACCCGGCCTCGGGGCTTCCTTCCAGGCTCACCTTCTGCCCGCCGGAAGCGACGATGACATCGCCCATGTGCTTTGCGCCGTAGTCCTTGGCCACTTCAGGCTTTTCCTGCGGGTTGACGTCCTCGAACCGGAAATGGGGGCTGAGGTGTTTGTACTCGGTCATGAGGTCTTCGAAACGCTGAGATTCCGGGGTCGAATCGGTAGGCCGCGCGAAGCGAACGATGGTCACGTCCCTTTGCAGGCCGCCCACGATCTTGCGAGTCTGGTCGGAAACGCTGAACAGCTTCTCAGTCGTAAGGTCGAACCGCTTGGAGTGGCGAAAACCCAGAAAGTTCAACAGCGCCAGAATCGCGATGACGGCGATTGCAAGAATGATCGCGTTGGTGCCCAGTTGGGAAGAACGCTTCGAAAAAAAGTCCAAGATCTGACGGAAGCCGACGACCATCGACGCGAGGAGAACAACACCCCCACCAATAAGAAGAATCTCGCTCGTCCGCTGCAATTCGGCCTGTATGGAATACCGCAGATATCCGGCGACCACACAGGCCCCGCCGACCGCCGCGAGAAATCGTGCCGTTTCTTTCTGGTCCCAATTCATACTAAGAGTCCCTCCGCAAACGCGAAGACCGCACTAGGCCCGCCGCCACCTCATGGAATCTACCGAGCGGACGGTCAAGAAAATGAACAGAAACATGAAGCTCAGGTAATAGGTCACACCCGACGTATCGATGATGCCGCGGGTGAAGTCATCGTAATGGTTGATGACCGACAGGTACTGCAGTACCTGCCCTGCCGGGCCGCTCGCGCCGCGGGTGCCGAAATCGATCGCCCAGAGAGCCAGAAATGCGGCGAAGGTCAGCGCGGCGGCAATAATCTGATTTTCGGTAAGCGACGACAGAAACGAACCCAGCGCGAGCAAGGCCCCTCCGAACAGCAGAGCCCCCAAATATCCTGAAAGCACGATGCGGAAAGGCGGCAGCGGGTCGCTGTGCATCCAGATGAATACGACGCACCCGGCTGTCGGAAGTAACATCGCGGCGAATAGCGTGAGAGACGCCAGGAACTTGCCGAGTACGATCTGAAGTTCGGTGATCGGCGAGGTCATCAGCAACTCCATCGTGCCGCGCTTTCTTTCCTCGGCATAGACGCCCATGGTAACCATCGGAAGAAAGAAAAGAAAAACCAGAGCCAGGAATCCCAGAAAGGCTCGCAGAACCCATGTGGGAGCATCGGGCGATTGTTCGTTGGCCGCATTCACGTACAGATCGAAGAAGAACCCGCTCAGGAACAGGAACAATCCCACCAGGACATAGGCGACCGGGGAAACGAAGTAATGGCCCATTTCCTTCCGATAGATGGCGTACAGACTCCGCATCGTTTCCTCCGATTAGTTAGACGGCTGCGCGTGTGCGGCATCGTCGGTGGTAAGTTCGAGGAAAATGTCTTCAAGACTCATGCTCACGCCGCGCAGTTCGTAAAGCTCCCAGCCCTTTTCGACGATCTTTGCGGCAATTACGCTGCGGATATCCTTGCCCGGCGCGGCTTCGACCGTCGCCGTCAAATGCCCGTCGGACCGCGAGGCATCGAGCTGGACGCGGCTCGTTCCCTGAATCTCCCCGAGCAACTCCTGCAGTGGCTTCTCAGGCGCGCGCACTTCCAGCTGAATTCTTTGACCGCTTTTGAGCTGCGTGGTCAGGTTCTGCGGCGTATCCACCGCCGCTATCTTTCCTTTGTTGATGATGACCACGCGGTCGCAGGTCATGCTGACTTCCGGCAGTATGTGCGTCGAAAGGATGATCGTGTGGCTTCCAGCAAGACTCTTGATGAGATGGCGGACTTCGATGATCTGCTTGGGGTCCAAGCCCACGGTCGGTTCGTCCAGAATAATGACATCAGGATCGTGGACCAGAGCCTGCGCCAGGCCGACTCGCTGTTTGTAGCCGCGCGAAAGCCGCTTGATCAGCTCGTTGCGCTTATCGCCAAGATTGGTTTTTTCAAGCGCGTCGTCCACGCGAGCGCGCCGTCGTTCGACGGGAATGTTCTTGATTCGGAGTACAAAGTCCAGATAGTTGCCGACCGCCATATCGGGATACAGAGGAGGCGCCTCGGGCAGATAGCCAATGTGTCGGCGTACCTCGAGCGAATCTTTTGAAACATCAAATCCCGAGACGCGAGCCGTGCCCGAGGTCGCGGGCATAAACCCGGTCAGGATGCGCATCGTAGTGGTCTTTCCGGCGCCGTTCGGGCCGAGAAAACCGAGGATTTCGCCCTTATTGACGGTAAACGAGACGTGGTCCACTGCCGTGACAAGGCCGTACGCCTTGGTCAGATTCTGAACTTCGATCAATGCCTTCCTCCGTATGAGCCGTACGAAAAAAAAGAGGACAAATTTACGATACTCCAGCCCGAATTGTGAAGTCCCTTATACCAAAAAACAGTTCAAACAGAAAATCTCGCATTCGAATCCGCAACCTTCCCATCCACGTCCATGTCGACGGAACAAAGCCGGCGAACCGCAAAACCGGACAGATCTGGCTCGCGAAGGCCGCCTCGCGCCGGCAAGTGTCATACCGGCAGGCAACGAGCGCCCCCCTCGGCGCATCCACCATGGCTGACTCATGCCGAATGTTGCGACTTCCAGGCAAGGATGCGCTTAAAAGACTTTGGATGCAAAGCACTCCCGCAGGGTTGGGGCTGGGGGCCGGAGATATGCAGATTGACTCTCCGGGGCCGTTTTGTTATTCAACTCAATTCGCTAGATGCGCCGGAGCGTCCTGTGAGACTATCCAAATCCCGGTCGCATCCAGATGGAAATCCGTGGGAGTAAGACGGTTCCGAAGGTCTATGCCCAAATGGAACGCTATGCCGCGCAAGGGAGCAGAATCGATCATGGGAACTCGGGTGGCTGCATGAAGAGAATGCGGTTGGCTGCGGCGTTCTGTGTGGCAAGTCTGGCCCTGGTGATGCTTTCTGGTTGCGGCGGCAGCAGCTTGATGATCTCGATCAAGGTCCAATCCGTCAGCGGGTATCTGATGATGGACCAAACTCCGCTCGGTTCGACGACCACCAACGCGCAGACCTTCACTGCTACGGTGGGCGGTGACACCAAAGGTCTGGGCGTCACTTGGACCTTCGCCAAGCAATCGGGCTGCGCCGGTTCAGGATTGGCCGTTGGCAATTGCGGGACTCTCACAAATAACAGCCCTTTTTCAGTCACCTATACGGCGCCTGCGATTACGGCCACTACTGCAGTGGTGATAACGGCCACGTCTGTCGCGGACACCAACGTCACCACGACTGCGACTCTTTCGATTGTGCTTGCCCCGGTTTGGGCCGTGACGGAATGCAATCCGGTCGGCGTGCTGCCCTGCACGCTTCTAAATGGGAGCAATGCCGTCCCGTACACCCAGAGTATCTCGTTTACCGGGGGGGTCTCACCCTATACGTACTCCGTACCGGTCGGTTCGCTGCCGAATTGTTTGAAATTGAATACGTCGTCCACGGCCACCACGGCCACAATCGTGGGGACACCCTGCGGCTCGGGAACTTCCACGTTCACCGTACAGGTGACCGACAGCGGTGGCGCGCCTGCAGTCAGCCAGGTGTTCGTCATAACGATTGCTCCGCCGCCTACGCTTTCTGTTACGCAAGCGCCCCTGCCTCCGGGGACGTTGAATTCAACGTATAGCGGTTCAATCTCGACGCAGGGCGGCGTGGCGCCTCTGACCTGGACCATAACATCGGGCGGTTTGCCTCCCGGGCTGTCGTTGAACAGCAGTACCGGTCAGATCACGGGCGTTCCGATCAACGAGTCGCATGCTACACCCCCGGTCACATACCCTGCGATTTACACCTTCGGAGTGCAGGTGCAGGATTCTTCGCTTCCGACGCCCCAGAAGGTTCCGGTACCACCCGCGCAGTTCTCGATAACGATTCAGGCCCCCCAGCCGCTACTGATCACGACCGAAGGGCCCTTGGCAACCGGCACCACCGCAACCTCCTATAGCGCGACTTTGAACGCTTCCGGCGGCGTACCGCCCTACACGTGGACGTTGACCCAAGGACAGCTGCCCGCCGGATTGGTGCTCTCAACGCTGTCAAACGGTACGGCAACAATCTCGGGTACGCCCACGCTTGCGGGCAGTTCGACTTTCACCGTTCAGGTAGCCGATTCCGAAGTGAATCCTTCGACCGGCACACCTGATCCGGCGACCAATTCGGCGCAGTTTACGATTCCCGTTACCGCGAACACCGCAAACAACACGCTGCTGATTGGCCAATACACATTCCTTTTCAATGGCTTTGACAGCGATGGGCCGGTTGCGCTGGTCGGTACGCTTACAGCGAATGGAGACGGGTTGATCACGGCTGGAAGCGTGGACAGCAACCGCGTCTCCGGTGTCGCGCTCGGAGGATCGATCTTGCCCCCAAGCTCCACGATCTTGGGTAGCACCTATGCGATCGGATCCGATGGGCGCGGGACACTTGAGTTGACGTTTGCGTTTGGTCTGAATTCGCCAATCATCGCCGATTACGACCTGGTGCTTGATTCAAACGGAAACGCGACGTTTTTTGAAAACTACACTACGACAACAAGTAAAGATCCCAAGCACACGCACGGCGAGGGTGTGTTGAAACCGGTCACGGGACCGGCGAGTTTCGGTAACGCGAATTTTAGCGGAAACTACGCTTTCGAACTGCCCGGCTATGACTTGACGGCCAAGCCTGCGGCCCTAGCCGGCGTATTCCATTCCGACGGCAGTCAGACGCTGAGTCCGGGCACGAGCGATTTCAATGACGCCGGAACCTACAGCTCCCAGTCGCTTTCCGGGGATTACACTTTCCTTGCGGGAAACCGAGGGACTGCGGAGTTGACATATGCGCCCAACAACGGGACGCAGGTAAGCCTGAATTTCATCTTCTATTTTGTCACCCCGTCGGACCTGTATTTCCTCGAGGCGGACAGCAATACGAACACCGGGCTCCCGACAATGTTCCGGCTTGCAGGCGAAGTCGTTCTGCAGCAGACCAACACGCAGTTCGGCCAGTCGGCTCTTGCGGGTGCAAGCGTAGCGACGGGAACGGGCTTGGGCACAAGCGGCAATGCCAGCATCTTTGCGGGCCTGCTCACGTCGACCTTGTGCAACCAGAGTGCGGCCGTCTCATTGGCTTACGATGAGAATAACGGCGGCACGATCAATGGCGGCGCAGCAACCCCCATTTCGTTTTCCGGAACCTGCGGAATTACCTCGAACGGGCGGGTGAGCTTCGCCGGACTGGGGGCCACGACGGCGGCGACCCGCGTTGCAGCGGCGTACTTGACCGGGCCGGGTCAGGGATTCCTGATCGGCAGCGATACTGCAGTCACCACCGGACGGCTCGAGCAGCAGACGAGCGGGCCGACGTTCTCGCTGATGTCGTTTGTGGACGGCTACACCTTGACCGCTCCCTTTATCGCAGAGGCCGGTGTGAAGAATGTGATTGGGCAAACCACCGCCAACGGCGCAGGCGTACTCACAGGGGTCGTGGACGAAATCAATCCAACCGGGGCCACGGCGCCAAGTCTGGCCCAAACCCTGACCGCGACGTACACGAGCCCCGCTCCGAACGGACGCGGTACGCTTGCCGGAACCGGTGCGGTGCCCAGCGGCTTCCCGACAAACTCGGTCTTCTACGTCGTGTCGCCGGGAAGTGTTCGGGTTCTCTCGGAAGATACGACCGACACCCATCCGCAATTGATCCTTCTCGATCATTAGAAGACGTCTGGTCTGTAGTCTGTGCAAACCGCGTCGTCGCGGGAACCATCAGATACGGGCACGAGGAATAGCTCCCGGCGATCACGGGAGCTGGTCTCACCTGGGGGTTTCCGGTCGGGCGACCGCGCTGCCGAATTGTGCGACCGAAAGCAGCCTTACAACGTGGGAGCTGCCCTAACTCTTCTCGTCGTCGTCTTTCTCGTTGAGACGCAAAGCGGCTGAGTTGATGCAGTAACGCAGACCAGTCGGCTGGGGACCATCCTCAAATACATGTCCCAGGTGAGCGTCGCACCGGCTGCACATGACCTCGGTGCGGGCCATGCCGTAAGCCGTGTCGGTTTCTAGTTCAACATTTTCGGGCTTGATGGGTTGCCAGTAACTCGGCCAGCCCGAACCAGAATGGAATTTCGCGTCGGATGCAAACAGCGGCTGCCCGCAACAGACACACACGTAAGTCCCTTCTGTCTCGGTATTCTCGTACTCTCCGGTGAAGGGTGGCTCGGTGCCCTTCTTCCGCGTGACGTGATATTGCGCCTCGGTCAGCTTCGCGCGCCACTCTGCGTCGTCCTTACGGATTTTTTCGCTCATGGCCGTTAGATTACACGAGGCTCGACGCGGATGCATGGGTCTCTTGAGTTAGAAGCGGTGGCGGGCCCTCCTACCCGGGCCCACAGGCCCTGAGTTCCCGAGGATCGGGCATTCGGGCCCACCAGGCGCCGCACGACCGCGGCTGATGTTCGCAATCAACTATTTGGATTGGACTTCACCTGCGACCGGCCACTAGAGTTTGGCGGTCCGGCGTAGGGCCACCGGCGGCGGCAGGCCATTTTGCCCCGGTTGGAATTGGGGGGCCGCTGGTGTCGACCGGGGGTTGCATCTGAGTGACGCGGGTCCTGCGGCAGCCGCGAGCAGGCATAAAGTCATGAGATAAATGAGGCAGACGTGATGGCGCAGTCCGGCGTCCGACGAAAACCAGAGGATAGGGGATTGCAGAGCGTGAGCCAAGGCACGGAAGCGCGAGACGCGGGCTACGTCCTGACTCTTGAGGAAATTGCGAACCTCGCCCGGCAGGGCGGCAAACCGGCCGAAACCCTGATGAACGTGGTCGCGCTGATTGCCAAGCGGTTTGAAACTGATGTGTGTTCGGCTTACCTGCTGGAGCCCGATCGAGCAAATCTGGTGCTGGCCGCGACCCTCGGGCTTCGCCGCCAATGTGTCGGGACCCTACGGATGGGAATCCACGAAGGTCTGGCGGGCCTGGTAGCCGAACAGGTGCGGCCCGTAGCCGTCGAGCAGGCCAAAGACCACCCTCGGTTCAAATACTTTCATGAAGCCGGAGAAGACGCCTACCAATCGTTCGTCGGCGTTCCGCTGATCGATCGCGGCGTTCTGCAGGGCGTGCTTGTGGTTCAAACCATCGAGGCACGCGCGTTCCGTGAGGATGAGATTCAGATGCTGGCGAAAGCCGCTGCTGAGGTAGCGCCGGTCGTCAGCGAGACGCGTACGCTTGATCGGTTCATCGCGCCCTCACAAGAGCGGCTTTGGTCGCTGGCTCGAAACGTCTGGTGGTCCTGGGATCACGATTCGACCAGCCTGTTCCGCGACCTGGATCCGGTGCGCTGGAGGGAACTCAATCACAATCCGGTGTCCATGCTGAGCGAAATTCCGCTCGCGGAGATCGAGCGCCGAGCAAGCGAACTGGTGCTTCATAGCCGGATCAACTACGCCTACCGTCGCAAGCTTGAATACCTTGAAGCCGACCGGACCTGGGGCGCGCGCCACGCCGGGGTGCTTAGGCCTCGCCCGGTCGCCTACTTCTCGGCGGAGTTCGGATTGCACGAGTCGATTCCGGAATATTCCGGCGGGTTGGGGGTGCTGGCGGGCGATCACATTAAGAGCGCGTCCGACCTCGGCATTCCCCTGGTCGGCGTCGGCCTGTTTTACGGCCAGGGCTATTTCCGGCAATCGCTCGATCCCAGCGGCTGGCAGCAGGAAGAATACCTGGAGACGGACTTTAGCCACCTGCCTATGGAGCTGGCGATTGGAACCAACGGCCAAGCTGTTACGGTACAGATCGAAACGCGCAGCGGGCTCATCCGGGCAAAAGTCTGGCGCATGAACGTGGGTCGATGCGATCTGCTTCTTCTGGATTCCAACGTGGAGGGGAACGCTCCGCAGGACGTGGAGCTCACCTCGCGTCTGTATGGCGGCGACGCGCGGGTGCGAATCCGCCAGGAGCTGCTGCTCGGTATCGGAGGCTTCCGCGCCCTGAGAGCCATGGGCATCACCCCGGGCGTTCTTCACCTCAATGAGGGGCACAGCGGATTCGCAGTCCTGGAGGCCATTCGCAATCGTATGCAGGAGGAAGGCCTGGGGTTTGACCAGGCCGTTCATCGTGTCTCCCGCGAAGTTGTATTCACGACCCACACGCCAGTGCCCGCCGGACACGACCGGTTCGGCTCCGACCTAATCGAAGAACATTTGGGACCTCTCGGAGAATTTCTGGGGCTCTCTCACGACCAGCTGATGGCGCTCGGGCGGGAGAACCCGGGCAATCATGACGAAGAGTTCTGTATGACCGTCCTGGGATTGAAGATCGCGCGACGCGCGAATGCCGTCTCCGCGCTGCACGGCGAGGTGTCGCGGGCGATGTGGACAGGCCTTTTCCCCGGCAAAACGGAAGACGCTGTGCCCATCGGACACATTACCAATGGCGTTCATGTGCCCACCTGGCTTGCGCCCCAGATGTTTCGCCTGTATGACCGCCACCTGGGAACCGGATGGCATGAGCACAGCAGCGAGGCGCGCATCTGGGAAGGAATCGAAAATGTGGACGACGGCGAACTCTGGGAGACACATCTCAGCCTGAAGTCGAGCCTGCTGGAATTCGTACGCCGCCGAGCGGTGAAACAGGCCGAGCGCCGCAACGAGGCGCCGGAAATTCTGCAAAGGCTTGCAAACGTCTTCAGCCCGGACGCCCTGACCATCGGATTTGCCCGCCGCTTCGCAACCTACAAACGGGCCGACCTGATCCTGAGGGATATCGAAAAGTTGGCTTCGCTGGTGAACGATCCTGCGCGACCTGTGCAATTCGTTTTTGCCGGCAAGTCGCATCCGCGGGACGATCCCGGCAAGCGCATGCTGCAAGAGATCGCACAGATGATGCGCAACCCGCAGTTCGCCGATAAGTTCGTCTTTGTGGAGGACTACGATATCAACGTCGGACGCCATTTTGTCCAGGGCGTGGACGTCTGGCTGAACAATCCGCGGCGGCCACTGGAGGCTTCAGGTACCAGCGGCCAAAAGGTGGTGCTGAACGGTGGGCTGAACCTTTCCGTGCTGGACGGCTGGTGGGCCGAAGCCTACGACGGACTCAACGGTTTCGCGATCGGCACCGGCAGAACCCACTCCCACATGGACGTCCACGACGCGCGGGACGGCGACGACCTGTACCGCGCGCTGCGCGAAGAGGTGATTCCCCTCTATTATCAGCGCGACCGCGACGGATTGCCGCGCGGCTGGATCAAGCGCATGAAGCGAACCATCCGGACTCTCGGCTGGCGGTTCAATGCCGATCGCATGGTCATGGACTACACGCGGAAGTGTTACGTGCCGGCGGCGGGTGGCACGTCAAGCGACATGAGCACAACGCTCTAAACGTTCCGGCAGTCACCAATGATTCGCCTCAGGAGGGTTCCCCGGTACCGGCGATGTGTACGCTCTGCATCCTCCCATTGAGCAAAGATCGCGCTCAAACGGGCGTTCCGTTATAATCTGAAGAGCTTAAAATCAAACAGCGCAGGCGAACCCATTTCGGATGCCATCATTCCCATCATCCCCTTCGGCCAAGGTGACCCGAGGAGCCGAGAGGTCCCCACGATCCGCAGCCTCTGGCCAGAATAGTCCCTCCAAGCAGCCCTTCTGGAAATTGCTGCCCCACGTTTGGGAGTTGATCAAACCTCGGCGCTGGATTCTCGCCGCGGGACTCGCGCTGATGCTGGTCAACCGTGTCTCCGGGCTGGTAGCGCCGTATTCGCTCAAATCCTTGTTCGACACTGTGATTGGAAGGCAACAGGAGCATATGTTGCCGCGCATCGTGCTGGCTGTAGTCGGTGCGACAATCTTGCAAGGCGTTACCTCGTACTCACTCACGCAGCTGCTCTCGAAATCCTCCCAGCGCATGATCACGGAGTTGCGGGTCGAGGTGCAGGCGCATATCGGACGCCTGCCGGTATCGTTTTACGACGCAAATAAGACCGGCGTCCTGGTGTCACGGATCATGAACGACGTGGAAGGCGTTCGAAATCTGATCGGCACTGGCCTGGTCGACTTCGTCGGCGGGATCGTGACGGCGACCCTGGCTTTGAGTTACCTGCTAAGCGTAAGTGTCTCGATGACGGCAGCGGCGTCGGTGGCCGTGGTGATCTTTGGCCTCGGCCTGAACAAGGCATTCAAGACGATTCGCCCCATGTACCGCGCGCGCCCGAAGCTCAATGCCGAGGTGACCGGGCGGCTCACGGAGTCGCTCGGAGGTGTCCGCGTCGTGAAGGGCTATCACGCCGAGGGGCGCGAAGAGAAGGTCTTCCAGGCAGGGGTGCAGAAGCTGCTCGACAACGTGCTGCAGACGCTTACGGCCACCTCCCTGATGAGTTTCTCCGCTACGGCGCTGATGGGGATCGTCACTGCATCCATGATGTATCTCGGCGCACGAAATATCCTTTCCGGAACAATGTCGGTTGGGACCCTTATTCAATACATGGGATTTCTCGCGTTTCTGATCGCGCCCGTGGCGCAGATTGCCTCGATCGGGCCACAGATGACCGAAGCCCTCGCGGGACTAGAGCGCACCCGAGAAGTACTGAGCGAGAAACTCGAGGACCAGGATCCGCAGCGGACCGAGCGAGTCGATCGGCTCGACGGCCGAATCGCGTTCGAGAATGTGGACTTCGCCTATGCCCCCGGAAAGCCGGTCCTGCGCGGGGTCAGTTTCGAATCCGCACCGGGCACGTCGACGGCGCTGGTTGGGCCGTCAGGCGCCGGAAAATCCACCATAATCGGACTGATCGCCGCGTTCTACGTACCGACGGCGGGCCGAGTGCTCGTCGACGGTATTGATCTCGCGCACGTGCGCCTGGATTCCTATCGCACGCAGCTCGGAGTGGTGCTGCAGGAGACGTTTCTGTTCGACGGCAGCATCCGCGAGAACGTCGCTTTCGCCCGCCCGGATGCTCGCGAGGAGGATATTCTCACGGCGTGCCGCATCGCTCGCGTGGATGAATTCGCAGAGGGACTGGAGAAAAAATATGAAACGGTGGTCGGCGAACGCGGCATTCGACTTTCCGGAGGTCAGAAGCAGCGCGTCTCGATCGCTCGCGCCATCCTGGCCGACCCGCGCATCCTGATCCTGGACGAAGCCACGTCGAGCCTGGATTCCGAATCGGAGGCGCTGATTCAGGAAGGGCTCCGTTTCCTGATGCGCGGACGCACTACGTTTGTGATCGCGCATCGGTTGTCAACGATCCGGCGCGCCGACCAGATTCTGGTCGTCGAGGGCGGGAAAATTATCGAGCGCGGCAACCACGCGTCCCTCTATTCCGGAAAGGGCCGCTACTACGACCTGTACACCAGGCAGCACGGCATTGAGACAAATCTCTTCCTTGCGCCTGGCGAAGGCGATTCTCAGATGGAAGAGCCGCAGGGAACAAACGGGGATCCGGATTCCAGCAGAACGGCAAGTGCCGATCTGCCGGATGCCATCCGCTTGATTCGTGAGCGGCGAACTTAAGCGCTCGCGCAATCGCGCATTTTCAGAATCCGGGAGCGGCTCAGTACTTATGTCCGAAATAACAATTCCAGTTTCCAATGAGATGGGCTTCACCGATGGCTTGCCCAGTGCGCAGCGTCGGTGGGCGATGCTCAGTTACCTGGTCGGCCTCGCCATGTCGGTTCTGGACGGCAATATTGCCAATACAGCGCTGCCCAGCATCGCCGTGCAGCTCCATGCCAGTCCTGCCGCTTCCATCTGGGTGGTCAACGCGTTCCTGCTGACCGTTGGAATCTGTGTGGTGCCGCTGTCTTCGCTCGTGGACATCATCGGGTACAAGCGGGTATATCAGGGCGGTCTGGTGATCTTCACGCTTGCGTCGGCGGGCTGCTCCCTGCCGCATTCGCTGAACACACTGATCCTTGCGCGCGTGTTTCAGGGTGTGGGTGCGGCGTGCATCTGGAGTGTGTCCGCGGCAGTCATGCGCTACACATATCCTCGTGCGCTGCTGGGCCGGGGGATTGGTCTTGGCGGCTTCGTTGTTTTCACGGCCGCAGCGGCCGGCCCGAGCGTTGCCTCGGCCATTCTCGCGATCACCACGTGGCATTGGCTGTTCGCCATCAATATCCCGTTCGGATTGCTGGCGCTGAGCCTCTCGGAGCGATGCCTGGCACCGGCCGAGGGCTCGCGCCATCGCTGGGATCTGTGGAGCGCGCTGCTGAACGGGATCACCGTAACTTTGTTGATTACCGGCATCGACAGCATCGGCAACGGCAAAGGCAGCGCGATCGTTTCTGCCGAGCTCGTCGGCGCGTTGATCGCTGGTGTCGCGCTGGTGCGCCGGCAGAACCATCTAACCGTCCCGATGCTGGCAATCGACTTGTTCAAGCGCCCCATTTTCGCCCTCGCTTCTTCGGCGTCCCTGTGTGCGTTCATGGCGCAGGGCCTCGCCGTCGTCGTGCTGCCTTTCTACTTCATTGAAGTGATGGGTTTCTCGCAGGTGATGGCCGGGCTGCTGCTGAGCCCGTGGCCGATCGCGGCCGGAATCATGTCGCATGTGTCGGGGAGGATGGCCGACCGCATCCCAATCCGCGTTCTGGGCACGGTTGGCATGGCCGGAATGACATCCGGCCTGATTCTACTGGCGCTGGTCGGGGCTCATCCCACTGTTTTTCAGGTCGTATGGCGGGCCGCTCTTGGCGGCGCCGGTTTTGGTTTCTTCGGAGCTCCCAACAATCGCGCCATGGTCGCAAGCGCGCCGAAACAGCGAAGCGGCGGCGCCGGCGGCATCAGCACCATGTCACGGTTGCTCGGTCAATCGATCGGCGTGTCCGTGGTTGCGGTAATTTTCGAAATTACCGCGCGTGGCGGAGTCTCTCTGCATGGCGCAAGCCTTGCCCTGATGTTCGGCGCCGGGGCCACAGCGGTCTCTGGGATCATCAGCGGCGTACCCCAGCCACATCTGCACCCGGAATAACCCCTTCCCGGCCCGGCGTTGGCTCGCCGAGCGACTCCCCGCAAATCGTTCAAATTTGAATTCCTGATAGGTTGCATCAATAAAAATATGGGGTGTGAGAGCGTCCGGTCCGAGCCGAACGCCCGGAACAGAAATGTTAAGATGTACGCTCGCTCAGGAAAACCTGCATCATGAAGACGCCGCGCCAAACGAAGCCCATGTATCCATTTGCGGGTTTGCCAAAAGCCCAGGGCATGTACCGTCCCGAGAATGAGCACGATGCGTGCGGCCTAGGGTTTGTCGCCAACATCGAGGGGCAAAAGTCCCACGATATCGTCCTCAAGGGAATTCAGATTCTTGTCAACCTCACCCATCGCGGAGCCTGCGGCTGCGATCCAGAGACGGGCGACGGCGCAGGCATCCTGATTCAGATCCCCCACAAGTTTTTTGAACGCGAGTGCGCGAAGCTGGGTTTTACGCTTCCGACTCCAGGCGAATACGGGGTGGGAATGGTCTTTCTTCCCGTCGACCCCCATGACCGGATTCTCTGCGAGGGAATCCTTGAGAAAACTGCGCGCGAGCAAGGTTTGACGGTGCTTGGCTGGCGCGACACGCCGATTAACGGCGACACCATCGGACGCGTGGCGCGCAACACGCAGCCTTACATCGAGCAGATTTTTGTCCGACGCGATCCGGGTATGGATCAGGACGCGCTTGAGCGCAAGCTGTACGTGCTGCGCAAGGCCTCAGAAGCTGCCGTCCGCAAATCCACTGTGAAAGAGAAGGACTTCTTCTACATCCCGTCTCTTTCATCGCGCACAATCGTCTACAAGGGATTGCTTCTGGCGCCTCAGATCGCCACCTTTTACCAGGAGCTTTCCGATCCCGACGTGATGAGCGCGTTGTGTCTGGTCCACCAGCGCTTCTCGACCAACACGTTTCCGAGCTGGCAGTTGGCGCACCCGTACCGCTTCATCTGCCACAACGGAGAAATCAACACTCTGCGCGGCAATGCGAATTGGATGTATGCGCGCCAGTCCGTCCTGGCGTCACCTCTGTTCGGCAAGGACATGCAGACATTGCTGCCGATTATTACTCCCGGCGGCAGCGACTCGGCGATGCTCGACAATGCCGTCGAGTTGCTGGCTCTGGGCGGTCGCACACTGCCGCATGTAATGTCGATGCTGATTCCCGAGGCGTGGGACAACGATCCGGAAATGCCGCAAGACGTCAAAGCATTTTATGAATACCATGCGTCGCTGATGGAACCGTGGGACGGCCCCGCTGCGGTCGCCTTCACCGACGGGCGCGTCATCGGGGCCAAACTCGATCGCAACGGTCTGCGCCCCGGCCGCTATGTGGTCACGGCCGACGGACTGGTCATCATGGCCTCGGAGGCGGGCGTGCTTCCCGTCAGGCCGGAAGACGTGCGCATGAAGGGACGCCTCGCCCCCGGCCGCATGCTGCTGGTGGACACCGAGCAGAAGCGACTGATCTCAGACGAAGAGGTTAAGAAGCATCTGGCGACCCGGCAGCCCTATGCCCAATGGTTGAAGGAAAACCAGATTACCTTGGACGATCTGCCAAGCCCTACAAATGTCCAACCAACGGACCACAAGACGATTTTGATGCGCCAGCGCGCCTTCGGCTACACCGACGAAGACCTGCGAACGATTCTGCAGCCTTCTGCGATCAAGGGAGAGGAACCGGTTGGCTCAATGGGTATCGACACGCCGCTTGCCTGCTTGTCTGACAAACCCCAGCTTCTGTTCAACTATTTCAAGCAGACGTTCGCGCAGGTGACGAACCCGGCGATTGATCCGATCCGCGAGGACCTGGTCATGTCGCTGAACAGCTACATCGGGCGCGAAGGGAATCTCCTGGACGAAACGCCGAAGCAGTGCCACACCCTCAAACTTCGTCACCCGATTATCTCGAACTGGCGTCTGGAAAAAATGCGCAGTGTGAGTTGGGGCGATTTCCTCGCTACCACGTTGTCGGCGCTTTTTCCGGTAAAGGGCGGCGAACAGCAACTCAAGAAAGCCGTGGAAGGACTCTGCGTTCGGGCGTCCGCCGCTGTCAAAGCCGGGTATACGATTCTGATCATCTCCGACCGTGGAGTAGACTCCGCGAACGCGCCGATCCCGAGTTTGCTCGCGCTTTCTGCCGTTCACAATCACTTGATCCGCGAAAAGACGCGTAACCAGGTCGCCTTGATTGTCGAATCAGGCGAGCCCCGAGAGGTCATGCACTTCGCGCTGCTTTTGGGATATGGAGCTAGCGCCGTCAATCCCTACCTCGCCATCGAAACGCTCGAGGATCTCTACATCGGCGGCCATTTCCCGACCGAAAGCTCCTGGGACAAGGTTTTCAAGAGCTATATGAAGGCCACCGACAAAGGCCTGCTCAAGACATTCTCGAAGATGGGGATCTCGACGCTGCAGAGCTATCAAGGGGCGCAGATTTTTGAGGCGATTGGTTTGAGCCGTTCTGTGGTCGAGCGCTATTTCACCGGAACAGCTTCCCGCATTGAGGGCGTGAACATCAAGATTCTGGCCCGCGAAGCCCTCATGAAGCATGCATTCGCCATGCAGCGCCCGCGGGAATCAGATACAGAGCTCCGGATTGGTGGGGAGTATCAATACCGTGTGAGCGGCGAGCGTCACCTGCTGAATCCTGCGACCGTGAGCAAGCTGCAGCACGCCGTAAGACAGTCGAGCTTCGAGAACTTTGAGGAATTCGCAAGAATGGTCAATCAGCAGAACCGCGACCTGCTGATGCTTCGGGGCATGTTTGATTTCAAGCCCAATGGATCGCCGGTTCCGCTCGATGCTGTCGAGCCGGCCGCTGAAATTGTGAAGCGTTTTGCCACTGGAGCGATGTCGTTCGGCTCGATCAGCAAGGAAGCGCACGAGACTCTGGCAATCGCTATGAACCGGATCGGCGGCAGATCCAATACCGGCGAGGGTGGAGAGGATGAAGCGCGGTTCAAGCCCGATGCAAACGGTGATTTGAGGCGAAGCGCGATCAAGCAGGTCGCCTCGGCTCGCTTCGGCGTCACTACCAATTACCTGGTGAACGCGGACGACTTGCAGATCAAGATTTCTCAAGGCGCGAAACCAGGAGAAGGCGGCCAGTTGCCGGGCCACAAAGTGGACGAGATCATCGCCCGGGTGCGCCACTCAATCCCCGGGGTGGGCCTGATTTCGCCGCCCCCGCACCACGATATTTATTCGATTGAAGACCTGGCTCAGCTCATCCACGACCTCAAGAACGCCAACCCGCGCGCGCGGATATCGGTGAAGCTGGTTGCCGAGACAGGCGTGGGAACAGTGGCTGCGGGAGTAGCCAAGGCCCATGCCGACGTGATCCTCATCAGCGGCTATGACGGCGGCACAGGCGCCTCTCCCATCAGCTCAATTCGCCACGCGGGCGTTCCCTGGGAGCTGGGACTGGCTGAAACGCAGCAGGTTTTGGTGCTCAACGATCTGCGGAGCCGCGTGCGCGTGCAGGTGGACGGCAAACTGCAGACCGGTCGCGACGTGGCTGTTGCGGCTTTGCTCGGCGCCGAGGAATTCGGATTTTCCACCACACCGCTGATTTCGATGGGCTGCATCATGATGCGCAAATGCCACCTGAATACTTGCCCGGTCGGCATTGCGACGCAGGATCCCGAATTACGGAAGAAGTTCCAGGGACAACCGGAGAATGTGATCAATTTCTTCTTCTATGTAGCCGAAGATCTCCGCAGGGTCATGGCAGCGCTTGGCTTCCGGACTGTGAACGAGATGGTCGGCAGAGTGGACTGTTTGGTCCAGCGTGCCGATAGCAACCACTGGAAGGCCAAAGGTATCGACCTTTCCGCCATTCTCTACAACCCTCCCATGCCAAGCCACGTGGGACGGCGGTGCACGGACGCGCAGGATCATGGGCTGGAAAAAGCGCTGGACTACAAGCTGATCGAAATGACGCAGGAAGCCATCGAGAACCGCGTGCCGGTTTCTTTGAGCATGCCGATCCGAAATATTCATCGCACTGTCGGCACGATGCTGAGTGGCGAGATCGCGCGAAGGTATGGTTCTGCGGGCCTGCCGGACGACACGATCCAGGTCCAGTTCGCTGGCTGCGCGGGGCAAAGCTTTGGCGCCTTCCTGGCACGGGGCGTGACTCTGACCCTGGAAGGAGACGCGAATGATTATGTCGGCAAGGGTCTCTCGGGAGGGAAACTGGTCATCTACCATCCGCGCCAGTCGGAATTTGTGCCCGAGGAAAACATCCTAATCGGCAATGTTTGCCTCTACGGCGCGACCGGCGGTGAGGCGTACTTTGGCGGCATGGCTGGCGAGCGCTTTGCGGTGCGCAACTCCGGTGCAACGGCAGTCGTCGAAGGGGTCGGCGATCACGGCTGTGAGTACATGACCAACGGTCTGGTCGTCGTCTTGGGTCGCACGGGACGCAATTTCGCGGCCGGAATGACCGGCGGCGTCGCCTACGTGCTCGATCAGTTCGGCGATTTCCCGTCCGTGCGTTGCAATCGGGCCGAGGTGGACCTGGAACCGGTCTCGGACCAAAAGGACATCGATCTGCTCTACCGGCTCATCGCGCGCCATAGCGAGCTAACCGGCAGCACCCAGGCCAAGTGGATCACCGAGAATTGGGAGTCCACTCTGCCGAAGTTCATCAAGGTATTCCCGCACGAATACAAGCGCGTGCTGGGAATACCGCGGGTATCCTCCGGTGTACTCGCCGCGCGGGTTGGGAAGCAGCCGAGCGGACAGGTGATCCGTGGGTAAGGTCACCGGTTTCAAGGAATACGGTCGAGAAACGCCCGCGCGCCGTCCTGTCGCCGAGCGCGTGAAGGATTATTTCGAAGTCTACCTTCCCTTCGCGGACGAAAACGTGCGCACCCAGGCGGCTCGCTGCATGGATTGCGGCATTCCTTTCTGCCACACCGGGTGTCCGGTGAACAATATCATTCCGGACTGGAACGATCTGGTGTACCGAGACGAATGGAAGGATGCGATTCGTGTGTTGCATTCCACCAATAACTTTCCGGAATTTACCGGACGGATCTGTCCCGCGCCATGCGAAGCAGCCTGCGTACTGGGCATCAACGAGCCGCCAGTCAGCATCAAGGTAATCGAGAAAACGATCGTTGACCGCGCGTGGAAAGAGGGCTGGATCAAGCCCGAGCCGCCTGCAAGGCGCACCGGCAAACGGGTCGCGGTCGTGGGATCGGGACCCGCGGGGATGGCGGCCGCTCAGCAGTTGAATCGAGCCGGTCACAGGGTGACTCTGTTCGAGAAAGCGGATCGCATTGGCGGACTTCTGCGCTACGGCATTCCCGATTTCAAGATGGAAAAGAACGTGCTCGACCGGCGCCTGGAACAGATGGCCGCAGAGGGCGTTGCCTTCAGGCCAAATGCTCACGTCGGTGGCAACGTGCCCACCGCCGACCTCCTCAAGGAATTTGACGCGATCCTGCTGACCGGCGGGGCGGAAAATCCGCGTGACTTGAAAGTGCCCGGGCGCGAACTCAAGGGCATCCATTTCGCCATGGACTTCCTGCCACAACAAAACAAGCGAATCGCCGGCGATGACGTGCCGGATCAAATCCTGGCCACAGGGAAGCGCGTGGTGATCATCGGGGGCGGCGACACGGGAGCCGATTGCCTGGGCACCTGCCATCGGCAGAACGCAAAGTCCGTGCTCCAGTTCGAGATCATGCCCATGCCTCCGGCGGCGCGATCGACCGCGACGCCATGGCCCCTGTGGCCGCTTCAGCTGCGCACCGAAAGCGCCCACGAAGAAGGCGGCATGCGAGATTGGGCAGCCGGGACGACGAAGTTCAGCGGCGACGAGAGTGGAGACGTGAAACTCCTGCACGCTGTCCGGGTCGGTCCGCCGCCCAAGTTTGAGCCTCTGTCAGCCAGCGAGTTCACGATCGAGGCTGACCTGGTGCTGCTGGCCCTGGGCTTCACCGGCCCGGTGCAGCGGGGCATGGTAAAGGAGTTCGGTCTAGAGCTCGACGGCAGGGGTAATGTGGCCACCAAGGCCAATTACAGCAGCTCCGTACCTGGCATTTTTGCGGCCGGCGACATGCGCCGCGGGCAATCCCTCGTCGTGTGGGCGATTTCCGAGGGCCGCAGCGCCGCAAAAGCGGTGCACGATTACCTCGTAAGCGGCGGCCGCGCAGGGTAGGCTACCCACGAACAGAACCCCACGGCCCGATCGCTCAGCGGTCGGACCGCGGTATCGTCTTAGGCCGGAAGCTCCCGTTCAGGAACGCTTGGTCTGCAGTTGGTGGTAGCCGAATTCCTTGCGCGCTTCGTCCAGGCGCTTTCCCCCGCGCACGCTTTTGCGAATGGCTTCCTCGGCCGCCGCGATTGCTTCGGCGAGGGTCAGCAACTCGGCCTCGTGCTGCCGGGGAATCGCAACGACGCCGTCGGCATCACCGCGCAGGATGTCACCGGGAGCAACCCGCGCCTCCCCGATATTCACGGCCAGTTGTGTCGCGTCCAACTGAACGCGATCCTTCCCGGTGCGCATGGAATAGCTCTTACTGAAGACCGGATAGCCGAGCTCGAGGCAAAGTGCGGTATCGCGGCAAGCGCCGTCGATCACGGTGCCGGCAATCCCGCGGCGGTGGGCAATCTCAGTCAGAATGTCGCCCCACACGGTCGCATTCTCGCGCCCGGCATTGTCGATCGCCACAACCGAACCCGGCGCAACATCGTCAATGAAATCGCCAACCGTGCCGGCCGGCTTTCCAACCGGCCGATAGAACATCGTAAACGCGCGGCCGGTCATGCGAAAGCGAGGATCGCGGGGCTTGATGTTCAGGCACTGGCCGCTGATTCCAAGCCTGTCAAGCGCGTCGCTAATGGTTGAGGTGTCGAGCTTGCTTGCGCGTTCGACCGATGGGTCCTCAGTTGGCATGAGGGCTTTCCTTGTTCAATTGCGCAGCATGTTTTCGTAGTTCGCGCCCATCACTTCGGTGATGGGTTTGCCTTCGCGCAGTGCCTGCGCCATGGCCGCTTCCCGGGCGAAGATTTCCTCAGCCGCCCCGAGCACTCGCTCAATATTTTCCGCAGAGATGAAGATGACGCCGCTGCCGTCGGCGATGGCATAATCGCCCGGCTTTACGACAACCTGCCCGATCGTGATCGGCGCGTTGGTTGAAAGTTCGACGATGCGGCCGCGGGCGGTGAACGTCGTCACACCGCTGCCGAAGACCGGGAAGTCGTGCTGACGGGCTTCGTCGATGTCCCTTACGGGCCCATCGGCGATCACGCCGCCAACACCCCGCAATTTCGCGCCGAGCGTGAGAATGCCGCCCCAGCTCGCGGCGTTCACGCCGCTATGTTGCTCAACCACGATAATGTCCCCGGGCTGCGCTGCTTCGATCGCGGTGGTGCTAACGTGACGCGGTTTTCCGCCGGGAGGTTCACCCACGCCCAGCTTCACTGTCAGCACGCGGCCCGCGATTCGCCGCGACGATGCCAATTCCGTCAGCCCCGTAACCGCTCCTTTCAGATGCAGCTTGTCGAGGGCGTCAGACACCGCGCAGCAATCCAGCTTCTTCAACCTGGTAACAAAGTCGCCTGCCCCTGCGTTCATTCCCGCTCCCTCGGCGTCTCTACTGCCAGTACACGAATCCCATGGCGTTGCCCGTGCCTGCTTCGGTGCGGTAACACGGCACGTAATCGACGAGAGTCATCTTTTTGTTCAGCGCGTTCATGCCGACCGAAAGCGGAATCCAGTTTCGGATTTCGCAGGTGTTGCCGAGCAGATAGCTTTCAGGAATGGCAGCGAGTGCGGCCTCGTCCGGCGCCTGCATGGCCTTCAGCACCCGCTGGTCGAGATCTTCATCAATCACAAAGTGCGTGAGCCCACCCGAGGCAAATACAACCACCTTCGCGTCTTCCTCCCAGCTCTCGATGGCTTTGACCAGCGCGCGCCCGAATTTTAGACAACGTCCGATCTTCGGGCGATTATTCGGAATGCCGGCGTTCAGAAAAACCGGAACACTGGGCGGCGGGTGATCCACCATGATGCGGCGATACAGGAAACCGAACGCGTGCGGAACGCCGTGTGCGTGCCCGTTCACCCGTGGTAGCTTGGATGACTCCGACACATCGAATTCCTGGTCCATCAGCGCATTCACCAGATGAACGCCCAAGCCTGAGGCCGCGTCATAGACGGCTCCGCCGGGAGGACAATGCCCGATTTCGGCGATCGCGATTCCGGGCGGGAATTTTGCCTTGGCTTCTTCGGTCTCCGGGATATTTTCAAGCTTGCTACCCGTGAAAACCAGAAATGCAGGCGTGTTCTCGTCGGTGAAAAGCTCGCGCTGATCGTTGCCGATCATCACGACTGCATCCGGTTTAACCTCGGCAAACTTCGTGGCCAGCTTGTCCAGCGCGCTCTGGCACCGATCGTAGCGCTTCTTGCGCTCCTCCGGAGTGATCAGGGCGGCAAAACCCGGCTGTCGCGCGGCGAGCAATTTGGGGAAGTCGTACGACTCGCCGCGATAATAGTGTTTGGGGTTTTTTCTGTCCGCATCCCCGCGTAAATGCCACATGTCGGGCGGCGTTGAGAGCATCGGTCCGTGCGACGACCCCATGCCGAGAACGACTTTTGCCATGATCCTGACCTCCGTTGCCCCGCAAGCGCGGTAAAGCGATCAGCTCCACACGCGGCGGGCCGTTTCCACTACCAGCCGCAGTTTAGCCCACTGCTGATCCTCGGTGATCAAATTCCCTTCCATGGTCGAAGCGAAGCCGCACTGCGGGCTCAGTGTGAGGTTTTGAAGCGGCACATATTTCGCCGCCTCCTTGATTCGCTCGACAACGTCGTCGGCGCTCTCCAGCTCCGGGCGCTTGGAACTGACCAGCCCTAGTACGGCGATCTTGCTTCGCGGAATGAAACGCAACGGCTCGAATGTGCCCGAGCGGCTATCGTCGTATTCCAGCAGGAAACGGTCGACGGCCAGTGTCCCGAACATTTTCTCGGCGATGGCGTCGTAGCCGCCTTCGGCGTACCAGTGACTCTGGCTGTTCCCGCGGCACAGGTGGATCGCCAGCGTCACGCCGGGCTTCCGCGCGGCCTCGAAGCAGGCATTGTCCGCGCGAATGGACTCATCAAACCATGCTTCCGGCTCGACCTTCATCTCCGTGCGAATCCATTCGCGCCACTTGGGATCCATGAAATAGCTGTAGCGCGGAGCATCAATCTGGATGTACTTCACGCCCTCGGCGGCCAACCGTGCCATTTCGGTCTTCACGATCTCGACGACGTCCCACAAGAACGCTGAGTAAGTCGGATACGCTTGCTCGGATCTGCCGCGCTTGTAGGAGATCGCCGGAAACTGCGTGGCGCTGGGCAGTGTCATCTTGATCGGGCCGGGACTGTGCTGTTTTAAAAAAGGCAGCTCGTGCCCGGTCAGCGGTCGAACCACGTGCAGCTTCTCGACCACGACCCCGGCCACGCGGCCCCGCCCGAGCGAGGGGGCTGCCTGACTCGCCGTCTTCCAGCTCCGTGCAACGCCGTCGCCAAAGTCAAAACCCTCGATCGCGTCGGTGAAGTCGCCCATGAAATTCGACCTGCGAAACTCGCCGTCAGTGAAAATATCGAATCCCAGCTCCTTTTGCTTCGCGAGCACCCGCAGGATGGAGCGGTCCTCAATTTCGCGCAGGCGCTCCGGCGCAGGCGGATCGCTCCGGCGGGCTTCCAGAAGTTCTTTCGGTCTGAGAAAACTGCCTACCTGATCGGCCCGATATTCTACGGACATCGCTCTATTGGCCTTTTCCAAATTGGATTCCACAATCGTTCACGACCACCTTTATCCCGCGGTCTTTGCGCCCACATTGAGTTTGAACAGTTTCTTCGCGTTGTCCTCGAAGATCGTTTTCTTGTCTGCGTCGCTCAACCAGGTAAACGCATCGATATAAACCCTCACGTCGTCCATCCATTTCCCCGTTTTCGGATCCTTCGCAGTGCCAACCCCGGGCCGTTCCGTGCCAAATACGCAGCGGTCCGCACCGACCGTCTTGATCAAGAGCTCGCAGGCGAGCGCCGTGTAGAGCACCGTGTCGAAGTAGAGCTTGCGCAAGTTGTCCAGGAAATTGCTCTGCGCCCCGCGGCGGAGCGTCGGCGCCAGAAAACGACCGGCGTGGTAAGGAACCGCGCCGCCACCGTGCGAACACACGATCTTCAGTTTCGGAAAATCCTGAAACACCCGCGAATTCGCGAGCGACACCACGGAAATGGTCTCTTCGTTGATGAAATGAGTCGAATAACTGTGGCGCACCGAACGGCAGCCCGCACCATGAATATATCCGGGCACATCGAGTTCCACGAGCTTTTCATACAAGGGGTACCAATACTCGTCGCCCATCCCGGGCGTGTCATAATTCGTGGCCTCGCTTGGATCTGGGTTGATCAGACACCCCACGAACCCGAATTCCTTCACGCAGCGCTCCAGTTCCGGCATGCAGTTCTTCGGGCTCACACCTGGCGTCTGCGGCAGCCCGCAAACGCCCCGGAAGACATTCGGGAACAGGCGACACTGCTGCGCAACCAGGTTGTTGCACTCCTCGATGAACCACTGCGATACCTTCGGCGGTTTCTCAGCCATCATCATCTGGTAAGGTCGCGGCGAAAGCAGCTGAATATCGGTTCCAACTTCCTTCAGGAGCTCGAAATGCGACATGCCCGTTCCGAATGTCGGCTCCTTCAGAAACGCGATCATCTCATCGTCGCTGATTTCCACTTTTCCGCGGCCGTGCGACCCGCGGTGCGATAACACGTTTGCCTTGTATACGTACAGCGAATCGGGCGCCGTCAAATGACCGTGAACGTCGATTACCATCGCTGGCCTCCATCCGGACTTCTTTAAACCTAAGCGCTGTTCTTATCCCCGAACTCTTTCGATGTCAACCGATTGTACTTCACGTCACGGGCTGGGCGATGTTCGTCGCTGCAATGAGGCGCTGAGTTCGTGTCGGCTAAACATTCGCATGTCTTGGCCGTGCTCGAGCGGTGCGCTCAATCTCGCCCGGCCGCGAACGTGCCCACTCATGAGGAGCGCCGGATTATACCGCCCCGCAGTTCGCAACGCCATGCGCGGAATCTCGAGGTTGACGCCGCGCCGAGCACGGCATAGGCTCCCCGGTGCCGACCCGGGGGACTGGATGGCGAACACGGATCACGCAAGCAACCAGAATATGAGCGCGGGAGCTGTAACAAGTGCGTCCTCGCCGCGTTATGCGCTGGCGATGCTGACGATCATTTACTCCCTGAATTTTCTCGACCGCACCGTCATCACCATTCTGATTGATCCCATCAAGCGCGATTACCACTTGTCCGACAAGGCCATGGGATTCATCTCGGGGTTCGGCTTCGTGATCATGTATTCGATCCTTGCGGCGCCGGTGGCGCGATGGGCGGACCGCGGCAACCGCAGGTCCATTCTGACCTGGGGCCTCGTCCTGTGGAGCGGCATGACCGCGCTTGCGGGCGTTGCGCGCAACGCCCTTCAACTTACGCTCGCCCGATTTGGCGTCGGCATCGGAGAAGCTGCGGGCACGGCACCGTCGGCGTCTATGATTTCCGATCTATTCCCGGGCTACCAGCGTGCCACGGCGATGTCTGTCTATCAACTAGGGCCCGTGTTCGGCGGATTCCTGGGGGCATTCATCGGAGGCTGGATCAATCAATATTACGGCTGGCACCGGGCGTTCCTGGTGGCAGGGTTGCCGGGCCTGGCAGTGGCGCTCTTGTTTCGCTTGACCGTGAACGAACCGGTACGCGGCAGATCGGAACGACAGAAGGTCGACACACGCCAGCAATCGGTGCGAGAGACCCTCCGATTCATGATCGGCCAGAAATGCTACGTGCTGCTTCTATTGGGATTTTGCCTGACGACCTTCACGCAATTCGGGTTTGGTACTTGGACCGCGCCATTTCTCGGCAGGATTCGGCATCTCAATTCCGCTCAAATCGGAACGTATCTTGGCACGGTTCGAGGAGTTGCAGGCCTAGTAGGTACTCTAGTGGGCGGTTACCTATCAGACTGGGCGGGCAGAAAGGATCCGCGTTGGAGAATCTACGTGTCGGCAATCTGCTCGATGATTGCCGGTCCGGCCGTGCTGGTGTTCTTATTCTCGCCCAGCCTTCCAATTTCCGCAGCAGGTTTCTTCCTGATTTCCGCTATGAGCCCTGTTCACGTGGGCCCGATTGTCAGCGTCTCGCATTCTGTCGTGAAGGTGGGCATGCGGGCATTCTCGACCTCCGTGCTGTATCTGATCTCGGAATTGATCGGGCTTGGCCTGGGTCCTTTTTTCATCGGCGCTTTCAACGACCGTTTCGCGAGCCGGCTGGGCGTGGACGCGATCCGCTACTCCATGGCAACTGCGGCCGTCACAACGATCCTCGGGGGAATGCTCTTCATTGTCGCCGCTCAGTTCCTGAAACGTGACGTCGCGCGCACACTGGCCGAACAGAGCTCCATTTGATTACCCGGCAGGCCGCATGCTAGATTTCCAAGGCGGTCGGGGTGTGGGAACGTGGTAGACAAGACTCTAGCGACATGCAAGGAAGCAGTTGCCGGTGTGTTCGACGGCGCCACGATTCTGCTTGGCGGCTTCGGGGATCAGGGTTTGCCCGGCCAATTGCTCGAGGCGCTCCGCGATCACGGGGCCAAGAATCTGTCAGTCGTTCACAACGGGTCGGGAGCCGGCGACTGGGCTTTGGGCGGCCTGATCAAAGACGGTCGCGTTCGTAAACTCACGGCTTCGTTCCCCAATAATCCGGGCGGAAGCTCGTTTCAGGAACTGTATCTGAAGGGACAGATTGAACTTGAGCTGGTTCCCCAGGGAACCCTGGCCGAGAGGATTCGGGCTGCAGGCGCGGGCCTGGGCGGGTTTTTCACACCCACTGGCGCAGGGACCGAACTCGCGGCCGGCAAAGAGACTCGCGTAATCGACGGTCGCGAGTATGTCTTCGAGAAACCCTTGCATGCGGACTTTGCGTTCATCCGTGCGCACCGCGGCGATCGCCTGGGCAATTTGAGTTATCGAATGGCTATGCGGAATTTCAATGTGCCCATGGCGACGGCCGCGAAGTTCGTAGCCGCGGAGGTGGATGAGCTCGTGCCGCTGGGCGGCATCTCGCCCGAAGATGTGCACACGCCAGGCATATTCGTGAACAAGGTTGTTCTTGTCGGCCGCCATCCGAAACAGGTCGAAATTGCGAGTACAGGGAGGCCCAAGTGAGTCTGACGCGCGACGGCATCGCGTACCGAGTTGCATGCGATCTGCCCGAGGGGAGCTATGTCAATCTCGGGATCGGCATTCCCACGCTAGTGTCCGGCTATATTCCGGCGAACAAAGAAGTGTTCTTCCACAGTGAAAACGGAATCCTGGGCATGGGTCCGCTGGCGGAGCCCGGCCACGAAGATCTCGACCTGATCAATGCCGGAAAGCAGTATGTGACGCTGCTGCCGGGGGGATGCGTATTTGACCACCCCGCTTCCTTCAGTATGATTCGCGGCGGACATGTGACGCACGCTGTGCTGGGAGCACTGGAAGTCGCAGCTAACGGTGACATGGCCAATTGGCGCACACCGGGCGAGAAAGTCCCTGGCGTCGGTGGAGCGATGGATCTGGCCTTCGGCGTCCAGAACGTGTTGGTCACCATGACGCACGTGACCAACAAGGGGAAACCGAAGATTCTGAACACGTGTTCCCTGCCCTTGACCGCTCCTCGCTGCGTGAAGCGAATCTATACCGACATGGCTGTGATCGACGTGACTCCGGACGGACTGGTCTTGCGCGAGTTCGCGCCGGGGCTCGATCCTCAAACGGTTCAGTCCCGCACGGAAGCTCCACTGCGCGTGGCAGCGGATTGCAAAGAGATGAGCGTTCCCGCTGCGTTCCACGCCGCTCAACCCACCACTTGATGTAACGGAGGCATGGCTTGCTGCAAGCGATTGATATGCACGCCCACATCCAGACGGGCGAGCGCGCCAAGCAGGGTTGGGGCCATGTCGCCAAAGCCGGCCTGCCGATGAACACGGGCAAATGGCGCTCTGATCCCGATGGAATGGCAGAGATGTACCAAAGCCAGAACATGATGGCCGTCATCTTCGACGTGGATGGCGAGACCCGCAGCGGCGTGAAGATGGACAATGGAGAGACCGCCAACTGGATGAAAAAATATCCGGACACGTTTATCGGCTTCGGTAGCGTCGACCCTTGGAAAGGCAAGATTGCTGAAATCGAAGTGAAGCGCTGCGCCGACATGGGCCTCCGCGGGATGAAATTCCAGCAGGCCGCGCAAGGTTTCAATCCCAACGACGAGCGCTTTTTCCCGATCTACGAAACAATTGTTCGACTAAACCTGCCTGTGATCTTTCACACCGGGACAACCGCTGTAGCCGCAGGATCGCCGGGCGGCAAGGGAATCACCCTGGAATACTGCAAGCCTATTCCCTACATCGACAACCTCGCGGCGTGGTATCCGGAGATGCGCATCATCATGGCCCATCCCTCGTGGCCGTGGCACGACGATCAGCTCGCCGTGCTGAGACACAAGGGAAACACCTACATGGACCTTTCCGGCTGGGCACCGAAGTATTTTCCGGCATCTACGGTGCATAACATCAACACGCTTGTGCAGGACAAGGCGTTCTTCGGCACCGATTTTCCCATGATGACTCCCGAGCGATGGCTCGCCGAATTCGCCGAGCTTCCCCTGAAGGACAGCGTCCGGCCAAAGATCCTGTTGCACAACGCCGCCAAATTCCTGGGAATCGAACTGGCACCGGCCCAGCCGGCGCAGTGACCCTTCGTCAAATCAGAATGAGGCAGCGCAATTCCGGGTAAAATCGAGCGCCATGAGCTTGACCGCATTCTTTGGTTTGCTCGGCGGGATCGTGGTCCTCGCCTTTGTGGCCAATCGCCTGGCCGGGTGGACCCGCGTGCCCGATGTCGTGGTGTTGATGGCTGCGGGGATGTTGCTGGGCCCCGTCTTCCACCTGCTCGACCCGTCGAAATTCGAGACCTTCGCCCGTGGATTCGGCGCACTGGCTCTGATTCTAATTCTGTTCGAGGCGGGGCTGGACCTTGAATTTCGGAACACGCTCCAGCATCTTCCCGGTGGCGTGCTGCTGGCTCTGCTGAGCTATGGCCTGAGCTTGGTGGCAATTGCCTGGTTCCTCACTGCAGCGGTTCACCTTCCGCGAGTGGACGCCTTTCTGGTCGCCGCGGCATTTGCTTGCGTCAGCAGCTCAGTAATGCTGCCCGTGTTGCAGCAGATGGAACTCAGTACTGCGCTCAAGACGACTCTGGTCGTCGAAGGCGCCCTCAGTGATGCACTCGGTGTACTGGGCGTGGGCGCGGTTCTGGATTTTACGGCAACCCCGCATGAGGGAGGCCAGAAGAACGTGACGACTCTGTTGATGCGGCACGCCGCGGCCCAAGGCACAGAGTCGTCGCTCGCTGGTGGCGTCATCGAAGGCTTCCTGCTGCGCGTGGTGATCTCCCTGGCTTTGGCGCTTGCCGTCGGGTTTCTGTGGTCCCGGCTGCTTCCGCTGATCTCCGAGGAGCGCTTCTGGCAGGTGCTCACGTTCGCGGCAGTCTTGCTTGTATATTCGCTCGCCGATTTTGTTGGAGGCAGCAATCTTTTCGCAGTGATCGCATTTGGAGCGACGCTTGCAAACCTTCCCGGCAAAACGAGAGCTGAATTTGAATTTGCGTGGTGGGCAGCGCCGAAGTCCGGCAACACTCACCGGCAACTGCTCATGTTCCATTCCGAGCTGGCGTTCCTGGTACGCACATTCTTCTTCGTGCTGCTCGGTTTGATCGTGAAGTTCTCAGGGCTCCGTGCCGCGGCTCTTCCTGCTGCGGGGATTGTGGCGGTCATCTTTCTCTCGCGCTGGATTTCGGCGCAGGTCAGCCGTCTCGCCATGCGAGATGTCCAGCCTTTGGACATCGAAACGATCAGTTTGCTGGTGCCCCGCGGACTCATCACGGCTGTCCTGGCTTTTGAAATTGTGGACGCAAAAGGCGCGAGCTTCAGTTCTCTTCCTGGCCTGGTATTCTCGGTAATTCTGTTGAGCAATCTTCTGATGCTCATCGCCACGTTTCGGCATCGCGGTCCCGCGACCGACGCGGCTGCAGCCGATGCCGGGCAACCGGCGACCGAACCGGTTTCTTAGAACTCGCGCGACCGCGGCCACCTTCGCAAAGGTTGACGCGCGGGAGAATCGCTCATCCGCTCAGCCATTTCCCCCGGTATAATCAAGGAGTGAGCGAACCGCAAACGCAGCACATGACCTGCATGGAGGTCTGGGGTGACAGCCAGCTCACCGAGCGCGGCATTGAAATGGGAGGTCTGAACGCGTGGGTATACAGCAAACCGTTCGGCCAGGCCCAGCGCGGTGGTGACGTTTACTACGCCTCGAGCTGCGCCACCGGCCGAATCAGCCGCTTGTTGCTGGCAGACGTCTCCGGACACGGAACTTCAGTCGCGTCAACGGCAGCGGATTTGCGGACCCTCATGCGGCGCTTCGTCAACCGCCTGGATCAGAAAGAATTCGTGCGACTGCTCAATCAGCAGTTTGTCGCATTGTCGCGGGCAGGATGTTTCGCAACCGCGGTCGTCACCACGTTCTTCGCTCCCAGCCGGCGGCTCCTCGTTTCCAATGCAGGACATCCACGGCCGCTTTTGTACCGTGCCGCGCAGCAACAGTGGACTTTACTCGGAGAGGACAGCGCAGACGACTCGCGCACGGTCCGGAACATTCCTCTGGGGATCATGGATCTAACGGAGTACGAAGAGTTCGACGTCGAGCTCGAAGCCGGGGATTGCCTGCTCAGCTACACCGACGCACTGATTGAATCCCGCGACGCTGACGGAGAAATGCTTGGTGAGGCCGGTGTGCTTCGCATACTTCGACTGCTGGGCAAGGTCGAACCCCAAAAAATAACCGAAACGCTGCTGAAGGAAATCGCGGAGCGATATCCGGAGAATCTGGCCGAAGACGACGTGACCGTGCTCGTGGTGTGCGCCAACGGGCGCCAGCCGAGTTATTCGCTCAAGGAGAAGATTTCTGCGCAGATGCGTTTTCTCGGCTCCCTGATCCGCGCAATCAATCCCCGAGCCGAACGCCCCCCGCTCCCGGACTTCAGCCTGCCGAACGTAGGCGGAGCAATTATTCCAGCACTCGGACGCCGCTGGAAGGCTTAAAGCTGGATCCCGAGGCCGCAGCCCTACCCCACGGGATCTTTCTGACGCGTCGCCTTGACGGCTTTCAGTATGCCAAGACCCAACAGTACGATTGCTCCCACGGCAATCCAGTGCGCGGGCATGTGCACAAGGTACGCACCATAAACCAGTCCGCCGATCAAGATTGCGAACCCGATCGCGTAAATTCCGAAGGACATAGCAACTCCCTTCCGAGTTAGCCAGACAGGCATTCGACCGCAAGCCCCGGTTCGCCCCCTAGCGTTCTACGCGCTTGCGGCGCTGCCTCTCACGAAATGCAGCACGAGCAATATCAGCCCTACCACCAGAGCAACGTGGATGAAAGCGCTGGTTACGTGAAATGCGAAAAACCCTAACAGCCAAAGAATGATCAAGACTGCGGCAATTATCCCAAGCATGTTGTTATCTCCTTGCTTCTGAGCGCGAGAACAGCAGCGATCATGTGAATCTAGATTCGAGGTTAGCGGCAGAAAGGTCGGGGGTCTGTCACGTTGTGCACACTTTAGAATTAAGGGTTCCTACGTGCGAACTGCAGACTCCCCCCATTGAGCCGTAGGGTGATTGAGCGGGCGCAGCTCAGACACGCTACCTTTTTGTGCCCACTAACTGAGACGGGCTCGTTCGCAATTCTGTGTTAGCGAATAGGCAACGATTTTGAGACTTCGCGGAACAGGACTTCTGGGCCGGGGAAGTTATTGGCTCGTCGTTCGGTAATCCGGCTAACCACGATCTAGCCGGGCGGTGCCAGGCCGGACACGTGAAGCAACTTCACGCCGTCTGGCTTGCAGCTTGATCGGCTCCGGCGACTTGCTTCGTCGCACCGCCGCTGTTCACACTAACGGCCTTGATCTCAAGACCGTTCTTGTTCATGTCGAACCTCTGCTTCCGGTCCAACCCCTTGACGAACTCGCGTGTGGCCTTGGCGATTGCGCCCGGGAGGCTCGAAGCGTCAAGCTTCACCGTTGATCCCACCGAAGCGTCCGTCCGATCCTGATAGCGAAACGAGACCTCAAATGTCTTCATCTCCCCTCCTTTTGGGAACCTTCCATACCCATTCCGTAGTGTAACCCGGTCTAGGGCGACGGTGCGCAGGTTTGGGCGGCGGATCCTTAGCCCGAGAAAGGATTAATCGTAGAGACCGAGTGGACGGGTGCTTGCATTGCAGTCCGAGTTATGTTGAGTTGGTCTGCACGTTTTAGCCGGTTACCAGGATTTGACAGCGTCATTGTGCGATATCGAAAGTGTTCAAAATTGACCAGATTTGAGTCGCGGTATCGAGCCACCATTTTTAAATGAGACGGCCGACCTGACCGAAAATCACTGCTTGCCCGCCTCTTGCCCGACATTCGGTCTGTCCGATGGGCACCGCTGCGATGCAGCTTGCGTATCTGCTTTTCTTGAGACGAACGTCGAGGGGGCGCAAGAGCGGACCGATTGGCTGAGAGCTGTCGGCGCAGGGCGGAATGTCCGTGTATCGAGAATCAGCTGTTCTGGAACTGTTGGCGGTTGCTCGGGAGGTTAGAGGAAGCGATGCGATCGGCGGCTGGCGACGAATTTCGCGAACTACTGAGTCTGGTCCGGGAACGCGGACTGTTGGCGAAGCAGCCGGCGTATTACGGCCGAAAGATGCTGCTCAACTTTGTATTGCTCGTTAGCGCTTTCCTGCTGATAGCAAGGTTTCACAATCCGTGGGCAGAACTCTGCAACGCCGCTTTCCTGGCGTTCGTCTTTGCTCAGCTTGGTTTTATCGTTCATGACGCAGGCCATCAGGAAATCTTCAGCTCTCCGACAGAAAATGAGGTCCTTGGCCTCATCCATTCCAATCTCCTGCTCGGATTTAGCTACAGTTGGTGGCTCCGCAAGCATAATCTCCATCATGCCTCTCCCAATCACGTTACGGCCGACCCGGACGTCGATTTGCTTCCCTTCGCATTTACGAAGGATCAGGCAGCCCAGAAGCACGGACTCGCACGGCTGTCAGTGAAATACCAACACCTGTGTTTCTTTCCCCTATCTCTACTGGAGGCATTTGTACTGAAAGTTGACAGCGTCCGATTTCTGATGCGCAACAGGGTCGCACACCCGGTCCTTGAGGTGAGTTCGATCATTCTGCACTTCTGCTGGTATTTCGGACTGCTGTACCTACTTCTAGGCTGGCCACACGCCGTCCTGTTCTTTCTGGCACAACAGGCGTTCTTGGGGCTGTATCTGACCTTGATATTCGCTCCAAATCATCAAGGGATGCCTTTATTGCAAGGAAGTGCGGCGGTCAACTTCCTGCGCGAGCAGGTCCTCACGAGTCGAAACATCAAGAACCATCCAGGAATCGATTACTGCACCGGTGGGCTGAGCTGTCAGATTGAACACCACCTGTTTCCGACGATGCCGACAAACAAGCTTCGAGAGGTCCAAAAGCTCGTTAGATCCTATTGCATCTCGCACGGAGTTCCCTACCATGAAACCTCGTTGGTACAGTCGTTTCGGGAGGTCTATCAGGATTTGCGAAAGAACAGTTTGATTGTAACCAGGCGCTCTGATGGCAACACAGTCACTAATCGAAAAGATTTATAACGATGCCTTGAAGCATTTCGCGCTGCCTGCAGTGAGCACCTTCGACCTTACGGCACCGAACATCTGCATGATTCGGGTTCTGCAGTACACCAAGGCAAGTTAACTACCTGCGGAAGGATCTACATCACCACGATTGGGTGGTGAGCCGGGGAGGACTCGAACCTCCAACCCGCTGATTAAGAGTCAGCTGCTCTACCATTGAGCTACCGGCCCAGCAAAATCCAATTCTAACACGACGGAGTTCGTTCCCAGCCTGGAGGGAGAACCGAATAAACCGCTATCAACGGCGCAATGAAGCCGCAATTTCCTTCGCGACCTGGCGCGCACGCACTAAGTCACCCGGCCCAAGCGAGATCGCGGCCACTCGAGCATGCCCGCCGCCGCCGTATTTTTCACACAGCGACGCAAGATTGACGTCCGGGGGAATGTCCTTCCAAGGATTCGTTCCCACGGAAACCTTTGCGCGCGCAGGCGAAGCACTAACTCCCACCGAATAGAGCGCATCCGGGTACAGGAAGTACGGCACGAACTTGTTGTAACCTTCGAGATCGAGATCGCTCACGTCGAAATAGATGACGCCGCCGCGAAAATCTGTCCGCTCCCGCATGATGTCGATGGATCGCCTGTGCCGTTCGAGCAATGGACCGAGGTGCTTCTTCACCAGGGGCAGTTGCACGATTTCGGCCAAAGGCAGCTCCGCCAGATCCGGAATCAGCCGCGGCACGAGATACGGCTCGGGCGCCGCCTCGATCACCAGCGCAAGCTGTGTGGCAGGTTCGGTGAGCCCCACAGCTTCTTCGGGCGAAGCGAACTGTGCGCCATCGATGATGTCGCCCCACTTAATCAATTCCGCCAGGGGTTTCGCGTCGAATCCAAACTTTTCCGAAGCAATCGTAGCGAGGAATTTTGTGCAAGATTTGTAGGTGGGATCGTAGAATTTCTTGCCCGAGTGGTCATGCTTGAAGTGCTCGGCGTCCTCCGGCTTCAGAAACGCGCTCTGGTGATGGTCAAACCACCAGGTGAGCGCAGGTGAGCTTGAATACTTGAAGTCCACGATGGCGTTCTCGTCGCCATCAAACGTACCGTCCTCGAACGGCGCCGACGCCTTGTGCGTCATTCCCGTGTAGAGGAACTCCGCACTGGGATCAATGCGCTCATGGTAGAACCGGGAAAAAATCGCCGCGGACGAAGCCCCGTCAAAACATTTGTCGTGGAAACAGACTCGAACCTTCAAGTCGCTCTCCCGTCGTGCGCAAGCCTCTGGAGCGCCATCACCCCGCGAGTAAAGTCAACTAACATGGCTGCTCCCTCTCCGGTTGTCAAGAGGCAAGCGGTGTCGCGCCCGGAGCCCCAGCAGGGCGATAGGAACGAGCGAGATTACTTCGCGTTGGCACTCCCGCTGCGACGGAAGCAGTCCAATGTATGGTCGTTGACCATTCCAACAGCCTGCATGAAGGCGTAGCAGATCGTGGTGCCAACGAAGCGGAACCCCCGTTTCTTCAGGTCCTTGCTCAACGCGTCTGATTCCGGGGAACGGCAGGGCATCTTCGTTGAAGTCCGCCACGTATTGGTCTTCGGCTTACCGCCGACGAATGACCAGATGTAGCGGTCGAAGGTGCCGAACTCTTTCTGGATGGCCAGAAAGGTTTTGGCATTTGTGATCGCGGCAGCGATCTTCAGCCTATTGCGAACGATCCCGGCATCGGCGAGCAGCTTTCTGACTTTTCGTTTGTCATAGCGGGCTACCTTCGCCGGATTGAACCGGTCGAAGGCACGGCGATAGTTCTCACGCTTCCGTAGAATCGTTTCCCAACTTAATCCGGCCTGCGCACCCTCGAGTATCAGGAATTCAAACAGCGACCGGTCGTCGTGCAGCGGCACTCCCCATTCAGCGTCGTGATATTCGATGGATGGAGCGCTCTGCGCCCAACGGCATCGCCGCACGCCGTCGTTTGCGTTGTGATTCACAGTTAGGGCGGACCTCTTCAAATTCAGCGTGCCGGCTTTTCGACGGAGAGTCTAAGGCAGCCCGGGCACAGACAATCCGTGAAACGGGCTCGCAGAGTGGCGGCTTCCCGCTCGCTGAGCTTCACTTCCGCGCACCAGCAGGCTTGCTGGGCGGCCATACATCCGAAGTGCGCGCCGCAAACCGGGCAGGTCTTTTGCTGGGAGCTTCCCGCCGCTGAGGTCGCCGTGGGCTCGCCGATATTCACAGCAGCCGCCCCTTTGCCCCAGTCCTGCGCTTGCTAGTGTGCGGCCGCATGTTCTGCCGGCCCGTGCAACAAACCCCGACTGTCGAATCAACGTCGAGTGGGGTAACGCCTAGGAGGAGATGTGGCGTTCGAGGATCTTGACGATTTGTTCCTTGGGCACCGCGCCGACTATTTGGTCGGCTACCTGCCCGCCCTTGAACACCAGCAGCGTGGGGATGCCGCGGATGCTGAATTTTCCAGGGACGTTCATGTTCTCATCGACGTTGAGTTTGACGACCTTGACCTTACCGGCATGCTCCCGCGCGATCTCTTCAACCGTGGGCGTGAGCATGTGGCACGGGCGGCACCAGTCGGCCCAGAAATCCACCATCACGGGCTGTGTCTTGCTCGCCTCGATCACGTCCGCTTCAAAGCTCGCGTCCGTTACTGCTTGGAGAATGTCTGACATGGTTTCCTCTTGTGTCGGGTTGACAGCCAACGGCCGTTCTACGCGCGTCCCTATTTAGATGATCCAGCGACCCGCGGGATTCGGGCCCTTTTAGCTGCTTCATACAGCGTGACATACGCGGCGGCCGAGGTTTTCCACGAAAAATCCTTGGCCATGCCGTTCGCCTGGATGGCGTGCCACACCTTCGGGTCCCGGTACGCCTTCAGTGCTGCGCGAATGCACCCGAGTAGCGCAGCCCCGTCATACTCCTCGAACTTGAAACCCGTCCCCTGATGCGTCTTCGATCCGAAATTCTGAATCGTGTCGTCAAGGCCGCCCGTCGCGCGCACCACTGGAACGGTGCCGTAGCGCAGGCTGTAGATCTGATTCAACCCGCACGGCTCGTAGCGGGACGGCATCAGGAACATATCCGCTCCTGCCTCGATCTTGTGTGCGAGCGTGTTATCGTACCCGATTTTCACGCCCACGCGAGCCGAATATTTTTCAGCCAGCCCTTTGAACAGCTTTTCATATTCCAGCTGGCCGGTGCCCAGCGCAACGATAGCGAGATTCTCATTCATCAGCTCCGCAGCAACCTGAGCGATCAAATCGAAGCCCTTTTGATCCGCGAACCGCGAGACGATGCCGATCAGCGGGATGTCCAGGTTTTCCTGGGGAATTCGAAAGGACGCGAGGAGGTCTTTCTTGCATGCCTTCTTGCCCTCCAGACTGTTGATGGAATATTTCTGCGCGATCAGCGTATCGACTTCAGGGCTCCAGACTCCGTAGTCAACCCCGTTTAAAATCCCGACCAGGCGGTCGGCGCGATTGCGGATCACGCCCTCGAGACCCCATCCGTATTCCGGTGTCTGAATTTCCTTCGCGTATCGCCGGCTCACGGTGGTCAGGTAATCCGCGAAGATCAATCCTCCCTTCAGGAAATTCACCTTGCCGTAAAATTCCAGCGCGTCCATGGTAAACAAAGTATCTGGCAGCCCGATGTTCTTCATTGCCGTTTGGGGAAACAACCCCTGATAGCCCAGATTGTGGATCGTCAGGACCACCGGCAGGGACCGTACCACCGGATCATTTGCGTGCTGCGTCCGCAGCAGCAGCGGCACTAGCGCCGACTGCCAGTCGTGGCAGTGGATCACATCGGGCAGCCACACGCGCTTGGTGAATTCAATCGCCACGCGCGAGAACTCAGCAAAGCGCTCCGCATTGTCGGGGTAGTCACCCGCCTTGTCGCCGTACAGATGCGCCCGGTCGAAGAACGCGGGATCGTCGACGAAGAAGTAGCGGACACCCATGACCGGCGTGCCTTCACCGATCGCGGGAAAGCGCATTTTGTCGCCGAGTTGAGTGCTCACGCTTGACACCAGGGTGGAGGTGATCTTATTGCCGTGATAACGCGGCAGCAGGACGGCCACTTCGTGGCCGGAAGCCTGCAACGCCCTGGGCAGTGCCTCGACGACATCGGCGAGTCCGCCGGTCTTGGAATAGGGGAGCCCTTCCGAGCTGATGAATAGAATTTTCACGGGTTTTCTGCCGGGATAAAAACGGTAACGGACCCCCCGGGATACGTCAAGCCAATCTGCGAAACGCACCCTCGGTTTGTTACTGCTATCACGGCCGGTGGCCCGTTGCTACACTCGGACCCCGGATGGCGCGACAACGGCTAGGTCAGCATTTCCTGAACGGACCCGGTTGGCAGAAACGGATTCTTGATACTCTGCCCAGGGGCCTGGACGATGTGTGGATCGAGATCGGTCCGGGTCACGGCGAGATGACACGCGTGCTCGCCGCCAGAAGCCGCCGCTTGATCGCGATTGAGGCCGACCCGCGGCTGGCTGCTAGCCTCGAAGAAGCCGTCCGCACCCAGCCTGACCAATGGCCGGGCGTTGAGGTCGTGACCGGCGACGTTCTCGAGCTCGATCTTGCCAAGCTGGCGGGCGGAACATTTCGCGTGTACGGGAATCTGCCCTATTACATCACGTCGCCCATCCTTCATCAGCTGTTCGGCTGCGCGAAACAGGTCTCGTCGATTCACACGGTAATGCAATTCGAAGTCGCCGCGCGGGTCGTGGCGCGCCCGGGCGGCCGCGAGTATGGATATCTCTCTGCCGCGTGCCAGTTCTACACGCGCCCCAAAATCGCGCTGAAGATTCCGCCAGGGGCGTTTCGTCCCCCGCCGAAAGTAATCTCTGCGCTAGTGCAAATGGCGACGCCCGGAGAAGGGGCCTCGTTGCATATTGCCGACGAGCCGCGATTTCTGAGATTTATCCAGCTCTGCTTCAGCCACAAGCGCAAAACGCTGCGCAACAATCTACTTTCGATTGCGCCCGACAAACGCATCCACGAAACACTGGAATCCCGCGGCCTGCGTTCCGACGTCCGCGCTGAACAGCTCTCGCTTGAGCACTTCGCCGCGCTGTTCGCAGCCTTCACTTGAATCCGGGCCTAGGTCTGGGGTTGTTTGTCTTCGAGGGCGGCGCGCAGCCGATCAGGAAGATCGGTCATAATTCCATCTACGCCGGCGTGAAAAACGGAGTTCATTTTGGCCGCATCGTTCACGGTCCAGGTGACAACGTGCAGGTCGGAACGGTGCGCCTGATCCACCAGCTCCCGCGTCACCAGATCCATGCGCGGACAGAGCTGCCGGGCGCCTACATCGAGTGCCGATTTCACGAAGTCCCGGTTCTCGCCTTCGACGAGCAGCCCCATCATGATGGAGGTGTCGAGCTTGCGCAGCGCGGTGAGCGTGGATGGATCAAAGGAAAGCACGATGGTCCGTGCCGCATTCCCTGCGCCTCCCAGCGCGGCCACCAGCGCGTGGTGCATGCCCCACGCCGAGTCGTACTTAATTTCCAGATAGAAAACCACGTCGTGCTGGCGCGCAAACTCCAGAATTTCCTCGAGCGTCGGTATGCGCTGGCCCATGAACTGCCGGTCGAACCACATTCCGGCATCCAGTTCGCGAAGCTCGGCCAGCGTGAAGTCGCGAACCGCTCCCTTCCCGTTGGTCGTGCGTTCAAGCGTCTTGTCGTGGATGGCAACAAACCGCGCGTCCCGCGTCAAGTGCAGGTCGGTCTCGATGAATGGGGCGCCCAGCGCGACGGCACGCTCAAACGCCGCCATGGTGTTTTCCGGGGCATGGCCAGAGGCGCCGCGGTGGGCAATGATCCAAGGAGCTCGCATGGGCTTGATCATCCTACCAGATTGGCTGGCCACGCCCATTTCAGGGCAGCGCGTCCGTTGTGAGAACGGCAACCCGAGGCGATCAAGTACCAGGACTGCTAGTTCCACCCGGGATCTCGCCCGCTTTGCTTATGTGAAAACTCCTTCTTAGATAATCCAATCTTGGGCACCAGCCTCCGACCGTCGCGTTTGCCGCAACCGACGGGCTCTGTGCCTACAGCAGATAGCAGTTATGGCAGAAATAGCCTTTTGGTAAACGGATTGCCATCCCTCCGTGCAAAGGGGTGGAGGTAGACGCAAGCGGTGGGGATTTAGGAGGGCACGTGGCGCTGTTCGTCCTGATTTTGGTCGGAGTTGTCGTCACGCAAACCTGGCTTGATTGGCGGGACGCGAAGAAAGCGTGGTCCATGCCCGAATGGGCCAAAGGAATGGCCCTTGGCGGAGTCATCGCCATTTCGCTTGCCGCCACCACGTCCGTCGCGGCAGTCTGGCTTCGCGACGACGCCGGGGAATGGTCTGACGCCTTCAGCTCACGCCTGTTCTGGCCCGAGCTCGTATTTGTAGCCTGTGCGATGGGTATCCTGGTAGTCGCAGCGCGAAAGAAATGGCTGCGATTAATGCTGCTCCTTGCAGGTGTCCTCGTCGCGGCCTTTTGGCTCGGCATGACCCTGTGATCGGCCGGTCACTCAGGTCTGCCGGCCTACTGACGACGCCCCACGGCTCGTGCTTCGCTCGAGCATCGGTTTGCCCAGCGGACCACTCCGACTACCGGTAAGGAGGTCTGCCGAGCATCGGTGCCCCCGCATCATCCTTCGTTCGCCGGTAAATCCCCCGCACTCGCCGAAAAGTGCGCGACCTCTCTGTGCGGAGTCGCTATTCTCTCGCCATGTTCAACCCTGAATTCACGCAGGAGGCGATGGTTATGACGGACGCGAAACCCCAGTTCGTTTCCGGTAGGCTGACGCTTCGCGCGGCCCTGCTGCTGCCGGCCGCCGCGCTGGTTTTTCTAGGAAGTGTGTTTCAATTGGGCATGCTCGGATATGGGCGTTTGAATCCCCGCGCTCTGTGGCCTGCCTTGATGATCGTCGAGTCGGCATGGAATTTGGTAGCCGTCCGCTTCAACGCTCCCCCACTCGCAGACCTTTTTCAATTTTGGCCGCTGTTGCTGGTGGGTTCCGGGATCGCTATCCTGCTGGCGCTAAGACCGGCAAATCGCTCCGCTGTGCGTCCGGGCGCTCGCGAGGTTCAATAACTCCGTGATGGATTCCAGGCACTCCAACCGTCATTTTATAGTGGGTGTGCTGATTCTATTGCTGGGCCTTGTCCTGCTGCTCGATCAGCTCGGATTTGTCGAGGCGAATAAAATCTTCATGGCCTGGCCGGTGGTTCTGATTTACTTCGGCTTGGACAGGTTCTTGAGGAATCGCGATTCGGTCTCGCGATTCTGGGGCGGCTTTCTGATACTTCTGGGGATTTCCTTTCAGCTCGAGGAACTCGGACTGAGCCACATTCACATCGCGACAATCTGGCCCGTCTTCCTGATTTGCGCAGGCGTGCTGCTGATCTTGCGAAGGTATGAGAGACGCAACCGATGGCCCCAGGGTCCGGTCCCCGGCCCCCCTACTGGACCGGTCGCAAATCATCCGGCCGGAGTGCCGCCAGAGACACCGCCGGGGCCAGCCACCGCAGCACCGCCGGGAGCATCTGGCGCGTCCAGCGACGCGCCCTTCGGTTTTGGCGCGGCTCCGACCCAGTCGAGTTTCGCCGGCGGCCGCTGGCACAATTCGCGCCGGTCAGCAAACCCTTGGGACGAGTTCCATCACCGCATGGATGAGTTCGGTGAACGTGTACACGATTCCTTTCAGGGCGCCGGCAGCTGGTACGATTCAACCGCGCCACTGCTGAATGAGGTAAATATCTTTTGGGGCAAGCGCCGCCGCATCATCAGCAAGAATTTCGTCGGCGGAGAAATCGTCAACATTTTCGGCGGGTTCGAGGTTGACCTCCGAGACTCCAATATCCAGGGCAGCGAAGTCACAATCGAAGTTGTCACCATCTTCGGCGGCGGAGAAATTCGGGTTCCCGGGAATTGGGAGGTGATCATGGAGACGGTGGGGATTTTCGGAGGCTGCAACGATCGTACCGTCCGCCCCGATCAGACCGGCCCCGGTGCGACGGCTCCGGACGGCTCGCCTTCGCCGCAACCGAAAAGACTCGTCATCAAGGGTGTGGCGATCTTCGGGGGCCTGGTCGTCAAGAACTGACCCCTACCCATGCATCCGATTCTCGCTCAACTCCGCCGCCTCCTGCTCTACCTCCTGGGCTGGATTCCCCTTGCGGGAATGCTCACATATTTGCTGGCCGTGCCAGGCGGATTGAGCTGGCTTGAGGCCACAACCGTCGCGATTGTCCTATGCCTGTTGTATGCGTTCGTTTGCCTTGCGGCCTGGTATCCGTGCATGGCCACGCCGCTTGAGCGATCTGGATTGTCGCGTTTCCTGTTCACCCATGTGGCCGGAGCAGTGGTCGCGAGCGTGGTGTGGCTGATCGCCGCCAGGGTTCTGGGCCGAATGCTCGCCGGCCTGGACGATTTTCACGGAATCGACGCGCAGCTGTCGCGAGATTACCCTCTGCTGTTTGCAACAGGCGTGCTGCTGTATCTCCTGGCAGTCGGATTTCACTATGTGTTGCTGGCTGTGGAGGCCTCGAGGGATGCCGAAGCGCGCGTAATGCAGGCCAGTGTGCTCGCGCGCGAAGCCGAGTTGCGCGCACTCAAAGCACAAGTCAATCCGCACTTCCTTTTCAACAGCTTGAATTCCATCAGCGCGCTCACGACCTCCGACGCACCCAAGGCCCGCGAGATGTGCATCCTACTGGGCGACTTTCTGAGACGTACCCTGGGCCTGGGCGAAAAGGCCGCGATTCCGCTGGCGGAAGAAATCTCCCTGATTCACGCATTTCTCGCGGTGGAGAAAATTCGCTATGGCGCGCGCCTGCAGATGGAAGAACAAATTGACGCCGAAGCCTTGGATGCGCAGGTGCCTCCACTGCTGCTTCAGCCGCTAATCGAAAATGCCGTCGGGCACGGAATCGCGAATTTGATCGAGGGGGGTTGGATCAAACTCTCGGCAGAGCGCCGCGACGGCCTGCTCTCGATCGTTGTCGAAAACCTGTTCGATCCCGAGGCTCCGCCGCGGCGAAAAAGCGGCGTGGGACTCGCGAACGTGCGGCAACGCCTGGAAGCGCGGTACAGCAGCCGCGCCAAGTTCGCCACCAGCGTTGACGGAGCTTGCTTCCGCGTCGCGATCAGTTTGCCGGTTGAAATAAAGGAGCGGGTATCGTGATTCCGGAAACGAACAAGAGAATCCGTACGCTGATTGTGGACGACGAAGACCTGGCCCGCCAGGTGCTGCGCGAATTCCTGTCCGCGCATCCGGAAGTCGAAGTGGTCGCCGAATGCGCCAATGGCTTCGAGGCCGTAAAATGCGCGGGCGAACTCGAGCCCGATCTTCTGTTTCTCGACATTCAGATGCCCAAGCTTGACGGCTTCGAAGTCCTGGAATTGATCGGCGCGAATCGAGCCGTCGTCTTTGTGACCGCCTACGATACGTTTGCCATCCGCGCCTTTGAAGTTCACGCGGTGGACTACCTGCTGAAACCGATCAGCGCCGAGCGATTTGACGCCGCGCTTGCGCGGGCAAAGGAAAGGCTTTCCGGCAAGCTTCCATCGCCGCCGCTCCCGGCAATGGAGCTTGCGGCGAGTGCGCGGCCCCCGGCGCAGTATCTAGACCGCATTCCCGTGCGCGACGGCACAAGCGTGTTCATCATTCCGGTCGCAAAACTCGATTACGCCGAAGCCCAGGACGATTACGTCGCCCTGGCGTCAGGCGGCAAGAAACACCTGAAGCAGCAAACGATCTCGAGCCTCGAAGCCGCACTCGATCCGTCGCGGTTTCTCCGCATTCACCGCTCGTATATCGTCAACCTCGAGCGCGTCGTCAAGATCGAACCATTTGGCAAAGATACACACGTCGCCGTGCTCTCAGGCGGCGCGCAGCTCCCGGTCAGCCGCGCGGGGCACGCGCGCCTCCGTGCATTTCTCGATCGCTAGAGACCCTCCACCGGATTGTGCTCAGTTACATCTCGCTGTCAGGCAGCAAGAATAGTCCTTGCAGCAAACTATCCACCGGATGATGCTGTTTACTGGCCCCGGCTGCGCGCGGTGTTGTCCGTCGCGCCGGACCAAAACTATCATGCATATCCTCATAGCCGACGACGACGCAGGAAGTCGCGAGCTCTTGACCGAGCTCCTGCGTCACGGCGGACATTCCGTGACAGCCGTGCCCGACGGGCGCGAGTCGCTCGCTGCGGTTGCCAAAGACACCTTCGAAATCGTACTGATGGATGAAGAGATGCCCGGAATGACCGGCCTCGAGGCGACGCGGGCGATTCTCCAGGCAACCCCTCCCGGACACAAGCGCCCCATCATCGTGGGAATTTCCGGAAATTCGACCGAGGAAGATGAACAGCGCTGCCTGGCGGCTGGGATGGACGCCTTTTTGGCAAAACCTGTTCGCGCGGCCGAGCTGTTCAGTCTCCTCGCGGCCCTCGCCCGCCGGGAGGCCGCCCCAACCTCCGAGCAAGCCGATTCCGCCGCTCCCGATTCGCCTGGGGAGAATCTTGCGGAGTCACTCGGCCGAGCGACGGGCGGTAACGAAACGATTGCCCGGTCCGTGGTGAAGATATTCTTGTCGGACAGTCCCAAGAAACTTGCCTTGCTCCGCCGCGCGGTCTCAACCAAAGACGCGGGAACTCTCGCTACCGTCGCTCACTCTCTCAAGGGTTCTCTTGCGCTGATTGGCGCGCAGAAAGCAGCTGGCACTGCCCGCAATCTGCAGGCCATGGGACGACTGGGCAACCTCAGCGGCGCTGCAGCGGAATTCGGCGTACTGGAAAGCGAGCTTGAAGAGTTGCGGCTCAAACTCCTTGCGATGCACGCGAAGCCGCGGCCGGCATCGAAACCAGGGTCTCGTCGAACATCGGTTCGAACATCGACAGCCAAGCCGAAAACTCGGCGCACGCCTTCCCGCCCTCGCAGGAAACGCTAATGCTGACTAACCCGGCAACGGCGCACCGGACGGGCTTGCCCGCCAGATAGCGCAAAGCCATACTGGAGCACATGAAGCGGAAAATCTCTGCCCTTGGGACCGCTGCGCTGTTCTTACCGGTCTGCGCAATAACGTCCGTCATGCTGCTTGCGCCGCGATCGCTCCGCGCCGATGATCTCAAACTCAAGGACGGCTCAACCATTTCCGGAACGATCGTCGGTTACGAAGCAAATTCATTCAAAGTGAAAACAAGCTACGGCTACGCAGTCGTGCAGAAAGATCAGGTCGTTTCGATCGGAATTTCGGCAGCGGCGGTGGCGTCCGCGGACAAGAAGCCCGAACCTGCCGCCGAAAAAACCCCGCCCGCTGGCGAATCGAAAAAAGAATCCGTGACGGCCGCCCCGAACCCGCCGCTCGCTGCGCCAGTGGTTAAAGCCGCGCCCCCTCCAGCGCCAGTTGCCAAGACTGTGCCACCTGCTCCGGCGGTCGCCAAATCCGCCCCGCCAACCGCCGCACAAGTCCCGGCGACGCCTGTTTCTGCCTCAAACAATGTGCCGCCCAGCCTTCCTGCGCCCGCGCCGATTCGCGAAGCTGTGAACGGAAACACCTACACGAATGAAACGTATCGCTTCCACATGTACAAGCCGCCGGACTGGGACGTCATTGCGACCGCGCCGGCGGTGCTGCCAGGCGCAATCACGGCGATGGGTACCGGTGACGACACAACGTATTTGCTGATCGGCCAGGAACCGGCCGGAAAATCTCTCGCGACGGACATGGACACAACCGAGCGCCGTCTGCGCGACGTGATGGAAAACTTTCGCGCACTCGATGAAAAACAGATCATGGTGTCCGGCGCTGCAGCTACGGAACACACGTTTCGCGGGAGCGTGGACCAGCACGATTGGTCCGGGGTGGTCGTACTCGTGCAGCGCGGCGCAAAGCTTTACACCATCTTCGGCATGACGCGCGCCGATAACGATCTGGTGCAGATCCAGGAAAACGTCATCGCGCGCACGATCTCAAGCCTGCAGTTCACCGAGCAGTAGAGATTCTGTGCGCCACGAACAGAGGTTAGACCGATCCGTGGCCTTACTCAGAAAGGGTTCCGACTCCCGATTTCAGAGCTGGCCTAGAATTTCGTGACTTCGCTGAAGTGGAAATCGCGAACCTTCATCGGCGGCACAACCATCTCGAACGATTCCTCGCCGGCCGCGCGCACCGCTGGGCCAAGCATGTCGACCTTCGACAGCATCTCGATGACGCTCTGGTTAAAGCGGAAATTCCGCACGCCCCCGGCAACCCGGCCGTTTTCGATCAGAAACGTTCCATCGCGCGTCATTCCCGTCAGGATCTTCTCGTAGGGATCCACCTCGCGGATGTACCACAGGCGCGTGACCAGAATGCCGCGCTCAGTCGTGCGGATCATTTCATCCGTGGACTTGTAGCCGCCGGAAAAAACGAGGTTCATTGGCGCTTCGCCGTATTCATTCGGCAGCAAAAAGCCATGCCCGGTGGGCTTCGTCTTCATTTTCTTGGCCGTAGCCCGCGAGTAGACCAGATTTTTCGGAACCCCGCGATCGACCAGCAGGACCTTCTGCCGTGGCACACCTTCCCCGTCGTACGGCGCGCCGCTTTGCAGGGGGTGGTATGCGTCGTCCCAGATTGTGATGTTGTCGCCGAACAGTTTCTTGCCCAACCGGCCAGTCAAGCAGGAGCGTTTGTCGTGTACCGCTGTGCCCGCAAAATCGTAGAACAGAAAACCAACCAGATCGAGCACAGCCGAAGGACTCAGGATCGTGGTGTATCGGCCCGCAGGAATTTCGCGCGGCGCACGGGAGCCGGCTGCCGCGCCGGCGGCGCGCTCGGCCAACTCCTCGGTGTCGAGTGAGCGGATATCGGGTGAATTGGACTTGGCCCAGCCCGAAGAATTTTCCTCCAGGATCGTGACCGAGAATTCCGAGTGAGTATTCTCATAGCGCGCGCGAAGGCCCTTGGAATTCGCCATCACGGAGCTGGCCGAGCCACTGGCAAAAATGCCAGCGGCGGTCTGCTTGTGCTTGTCCGCCATTTTGCACACGCGGGTAACGGCCTTGGCGCGGTCTTGGGGCGAGGTTTCGGCCGTAGCTCGAAAGAATCGCGAGACCTTCTGGTATTTCTGCTTGCCCAGCAGCGGCAGGAGGTCCGGGTTTTCGGGCTGGTTCCGCGCGAGGGTCACGGCGGACGCGACGACACGGCGAAGCGATTCCTCGTCCGTCTTGTTTGTGGAAGCGCGCGCGGTACGGCCGTTCACAACCGCCCGGACGGAGATGCCAAGCGAGTGTTCGGCGACGTTTTGATGAATCGTGTTATTGGCGAAGCGCGTCAACGCATCGGTTGCGGCGCTGACGTCAACTTCTGTTTCTTCTGCCGCGCTCAGCTTGAGGATCTTCTCAGCGATGCGTTCAAGTTCGGCAAGCGACAAGTGTGCGTTCTGGTTGGCCATGGTTGTCCGATTATTTCGCGAAGGCGACGCCAACCTTGATATTGCGGAAGCGCGCCGGGGATGCACCATGCCCGGTTCCCATCACCTGTTGGGGCTGCCCCTTGCCGCAGTTGGGGGTGCCCCATAGCGTCCAATAGTCCCGCGAACAAATGGCGTCGCAACTGTTCCAGAATTCCGTGGTGATTCCACTGTAGCTGGGATTCTTGATCATGCGGCCCCGCTTGCCGCCCTTGATCTCCCAGCCGATTTCCGTCGAAAACTGAAAATGATAACGCTTGTCGTCAATGGACCAGGAGCGGTTGGTCTCCATCAGGATCGCGTCCTCGGTATCGGCGATCAGGTCGTCATACTTCCAGGTCCCCGGATTGATGCTGATGTTGGTCATGCGAATCATAGGCAGACGGTTCCAGCTTTCGCAGCGCATCGTGCCGCCGGAGCGCTTCTCGCCAATGGAAGACGCGGTTTCGCGGCTGCTCAGGTACCCGGTGAACAGGCCGTTGGTGATGATCGGCGTGCACTGTGCCGGGACGCCCTCGTCGTCGTAGGCGAATGTGCCCAGGCCCGGCCCGTGCTCCAGACGCGCGTCAGCGACGACGTTGACAATGTCTGAGCCGTATTTCAATTTGCGCAGTTTCTCTGTGGTCAAAAAACTCATGCCCGCGAAATTCGCTTCCATCCCAAGGACGCGGTCAAGCTCGATTGGGTGGCCGACGGATTCATGAATCTGGAGGCCGAGTTGCGAACTGTCAAGGACAATGGTGTGCTGACCTTCCGGACACTGCGCGGCGGAATGCAGCGCAACACATTGCTCGGCGATGCGCCCGGCATTTCCAACCAGGTCCATCTCCTCAATCAGCTCGTAGCCCCGCAGCATGTGTTGGCCGCCAAAGCTATTGGGATAAGAGCGTTTCTGGATTTCCGTGCCCGCGAAACTCGTGGCGACGATTCCCGCGCCCGATTGCATTTTGATTTGATGAATCGAAGAGCCGGTACTGGACGCAAACAACTGTTCGATTCGGCGAAAGGACATGGAGCCTTCGGCGACAGTGACGCCCTTCACGCGGCGCATCTCTTTGTCCGCGGCGAGCAGCAGACCGATCTGTTGCTCAACTGGAACGCGAAAAGGATCCTTCAGGAATGGATTCTGCCAGGTGTCCACGTGAGTTGGTTCAGGCGCAAGCGACACATTTTCGCGCTTCGCAAGCGCCGACGCCTTGGCGATCGAGACGGCCTCCGCCGCACAAGCTTGGACGCCTTCGCTCGTGAGGCGATCCGTCGAAGAAAATCCCCATGCGCCGCCGGCGATCACACGAATGCCGATTCCGAGCGACTCCGCCTCGGCGAGCGTGCCGACCTCGCCGTTCTTGGTTGAAATATCGCGGTGGCGAATGTCCATCACGCGAACGTCGGCGTAGGATGCGCCTCGACGCTTCGCCGTCTCGATCGCCGCATTGGCCAGATCGTGCATCATGGAAGATCCTTCGCCCCTTCAATCCTCGGTCGAATAAAATCGCGCGCTTCCATCCGCTCTCCTCGACCATACGCGGCAGAAAATCACACGACCATCTTAGTGGAAAACAGTCGGAGCGCAAGGGCGAGGTTGCGTAAAGATTTCGAGGCCCTGCGCTCTCCAGGGGAAGTCAGACGTCTAACCGGTAGATCCATTCAGAAGGAGGTTCTATGCTGAGATTCCTTGCACGGGGAACCCTTTCGATCGTGATTGCCATTCTGGCGGGGCCCATCCCAACTCCCGGTGCGCAACCGGAAAAAAAATGCGACGGTGGCCCCGGGACCGGTGCCCGCGGAAATCCTGACCGCCAAGGCCGCGTTTATCTCCAACGCCGGTGCGGACTGCAATCCCGCAGGCGCGGTCGGCTTCAGCGGCGACGCTGATCGGGCCTATGACGAGTTCTACGCCGCAATGAAAGCGTGGGGTCGGTACGGCCTGATCGCTGCCCCTGGGGACGCCGATCTGGCGCTGGAGATCAGCTTTGCGTGTCCCCCCTCGGGATCCAATTCCGTCAGGGAGGTCAACGGGAAGGCAGACTCGGACCCGCGGTTTCGCTTGGCAATCGTGGACATCAAGACGCGTGAAGTGTTGTGGGTCTTGATTGAGCACGTGAGACCCGCACTCTTGCAAGGCAACCGGGACAAGAATTTCGACGACGCAAGGGCCAAGCTGGTCGACGATGCCAAGAGTCTGACAGCGAGTTCGGCGTCTTCGGCCGCTGGCGCCCACTTCTAGATTCGGCGGTCCCTCACAGATGAGGGCGGCCGACGATCAGGCTTGAGCCGGCGCCGGTTGCAATGGTTCCCTCAAGTTCGAAGCCGGCAGTGGCGTAGAGCTCCTTGTATTCGGTCGCCGTGCGTTCGCGCCCCCCTGCGACGGCAAGCATGTGAAGATCAAGCCATTTGGCCCAGGAAGACTCGGCCGTCTCCGGAACGATTTCCTCGATGAGCACGAGGCGAGACTCCGGCTTCATGGCCCTGCGAACAGTGCCCAGAATCGCGGCCGCTTCCTGATCGGGCCAGTCGTGGATGATCCAGCGCAACGTGTAGGCGTCGGCGTTAGGGGGAACATTCTTGAAGAAATCTCCGCCCACGCGCTGGATGCGGTCGTGCGGTATCGCACCGGCGACGACGCCCGGCTGGTCAAAAAGTATCCCGCGGCAAGAAGGGTTGGTGTCCAGAATCGCGACCAATTGCGAACCGATTCCTCCGCCAATATCGGCGATCACCGGAAATTTCTTCCAGTCGTAGGCGGCGGCAACGGCGGGTGAAATCGCGGCGCTCGCCGAACGCATGGAATCGTTGAAAACCGCCCATACCTCTGGCCGGCCCTTAAAAAACTCCCACGAGCTGTCACCGCCGTATATTTTTTGCAATCCGGTCTTGCCGGTCCGCACGCAATACATCATTTCCGCCCAGGATTCATACTGGCCGAAGCCTGAGGAAAGAACCGCGCGCACAAATGCCCACTGCGACCCCGGTACATTCCTGCGCAGCAGAGCGCTTGACGGCGTATTGGCAAACACGCGCGGCGAGACCTGGGTGAAAACCCCGATGCTTTCGAGCGCCCTCATCAGTCGAAACAAGCTGGGGGAGTGCGTTCTTGTGCGTTCGGCCAGAGCATCCACTGCCAGCGGCCCGTCAGAAAGCTGATCGGCGACTTCAAGCTCCGCCGCGGTTGCCAGCGCACGGCTTTCCCAAAAACCGCGGATGATGCCGGAGATGCTCTCAAAAGCCGAGGGCGCGGCGAACGCCTGAGTTCGAGTACCGTCGGTCATGATGGATTCCTTTGTCTGGGATCGCGAATCAAGCGTCCTGATGCGCGGATTATACCCCAGTGAAATTAGCGTCGAGTGGTTGTCAGTTTCGGGCCCAGTACCTGCTGCAACGTGAGACCGGAAGAGAAATTTAACACGACCTCGAACTTGACCCAGGAAATCGAGTCCGGAGACCCGTCCTTGCCCGGCGTAATCCGCGAGCGCAGGATGCGAAGCTGCCCCGTGCCGAGCTTCAGGGCAGCTGCCTCGGCGGCGATACGGCTCTTGTCGGCCTCGGGAACCGTGCTCGGGTACAGTGCGGCATTTACAACTTCATCCGCCAGATGCTCGTCGGTGACGGATTGTACGAAATTGAATCTGCGGGTCGTTGCCTGGAGTGCCTCCTTTGCCGAGTACCCAAACGCCGCCGCGACGTAGCGGTCGTTGTACGCGTGGTAGGGAGGCGTGGCAATGGCTGCAAATTCGATGGGATCATCGGAAGGCTCGACCGGAGGAAGCATTTCAATCACCCAGCCTCCGCCTTCGTCGGAGGTCGCAGGAGTCAGCCGGAACGTAAGGTTATGGCCGACATCGCGGGTAAACGCTTGGTCGCGGGCAACCTCACCGGAAAAGCGAACCTCCTGCGAATCGGCCGTCGATGACGCTTGGGAGTCGGGCGCGCTCGACGCAGGCGGCTGGTCCTGGAATGCAATAGCCCTCGACGCACGCGGGCCGATTCCCACCACGAGCCCACAAACCAACGCGAGGCCGCTCAAGCGACGATCCATGATCGCGTGGATTCTACCAGCACGTGCCTCCGGTCTGAAGACCTGAGCTGCATCAGCACCCAAGTGACCGGCGATGTTGCGACCGGCCGAGTTTGTCCCCGGCACACGCTCGAAGCCGGCGGCTGCTGTTGTCGTCCGATCACCAGACGGCAGACCGTTCACAAAAGTCTTCGATTGCTGCTGCGATCGCAGCGTTGCGGTTTTCGTCATCGCTCTTGTTTGAGAGATCGACCGTAGTGCATCGCACTATCCTCGCGGCGTACAGGTCCGAGATTTCAGGGGGGTGCATGGGATCATTTCCCCGCACGAGCAGCGCGGGAGCGGCAATCGATTCCAGGTCCCGAGCCGAGGCAAACGGTTGAGCGCCAGACGCCATGAACTGATTGGTCGCGATAAAGCTTGCGAGATCGAGCGAACCGATCATGCCGTCGAAGTAGGCCTCCATTGCCGGAGACTTCTGGTAGAGAGGACGGAACGCCTCGATGCCCTCCTGGGGCGCTCTAGCAAGGACTGGACCGAGCGACGCGAAAGTCGCCGCCTGATATCTGGTGAACCCCAGTTCTTCGCCACCATAGACGGGTGCGAGCGCGACCAGGCCCGCCGTGCGCTCTGGGAACCGTCGGGCGAATCGTAGTGCTACTCCCGAACCCATGGAGATTCCGCCCACAACAGCGCGGCCTGCGCCAATGTGGTCCAACAGGCCATGGACGTCCTCGGCAAGCCGATCCCAGGTCAGTTGATCCGCGCACCACGATCTGCCGCTGCCGCGGAGGTCCGGCACGACCACATGATAGCGCGCACTGATTGGAGCAACGCAAGCCAGACAGGCACGATGGTCGGCACCGCCCCCGTGGAGCATTACGATCGCACGACCACTGCCCTGTTGCTTGGCGTAAAGCCGAACTCCGGCAGCCTCATACCGGAACTCTTGCATTACGGCCTCCTTGCCCACGCCTACGTGGGCGAAATCTTCCCGAAAAACAAAAACCCCGCGCCGGAAGACGCAGGGTTTTGCAGGTTTCGAAGTTTCGGATTTGGAAACTACGGGTCTACGTGCCTTCGTCCCAAGACGCGAGGTAGTGTTCCTGTTCCGGGGTGAGCTTGTCGATCAGCACGTTCATCGAATCAAGCTTGAGCTTGGCAATCTGCTTGTCCAGATGATCGGGGACCGAATACACCTGCGCTTTAAGGTCCTTGGCGTTCTTGACCATATATTCGGCTGAGAGCGCCTGGTTCGCAAAGCTCATGTCCATTACGGAGGCTGGATGCCCTTCGGCCGCGGAGAGATTAATCAGCCGACCTTCGCCGAGCAGATAGATTCTGCGGCCGTCCTTCATCAGGAACTCCTCGACGAAAGGCCGAGCCTCTTTCCTGCTGCTGGAAAGTTTTTCCAGGGCGGGTATGTCGATTTCCACGTTGAAATGGCCGGAGTTGCTGATCACCGCGCCGTCCTTCATTCTTTCGAAATGTTCGTGGGCCAGGACTGCCTTGTTACCGGTGACGGTGACGAAGATGTCACCGATCTTCGACGCTTCGTTCATGGGCATCACGCGGAAGCCGTCCATCACCGCTTCGATGGCCTTGGTCGGATCAATTTCAGTGACGATGACGTCGGCTCCCATGCCCTTGGCGCGCATGGCGACGCCGCGTCCGCACCAACCGTACCCGGCGACCACCAATTTCAGCCCGGCAAGCAGCAGATTCGTGGCGCGAATGATGCCATCCAGCGTCGACTGACCCGTGCCGTAGCGATTGTCGAAGAAGTGCTTGGTGAGCGCGTCGTTGACGGCGATGACCGGAAACTTGAGCGTGCCGTCCTTGGACATCGCGCGGAGGCGGATGACGCCGGTCGTGGTTTCCTCGGTTCCGCCAATCACGTCCGGGATCTGGTTCGTCCGCTTGGTGAGCAGCTGGGTGACAAGGTCGGCCCCGTCGTCCATGGTGATTTGGGGCCGGTGATCCAGTGCAGCGCTTATGTGGGCGTAATAGGTGGCGTTGTCTTCGCCCTTGATTGCGTAAGTCGGAATCCCGTAGTCCTTGATGAGAGACGCCGCCGTGTCGTCCTGCGTTGACAGTGGATTCGATCCGCACACGACCAGATCGGCTCCGCCGTCGCGCAGAGTGATGGCAAGGTTAGCCGTCTCGGTCGTGACGTGGAGACAAGCCGCCATACGAATGCCCTTGAGCGGCTGTTCCTTGATGAAGCGCTTGCGGATCAACTGCAACACCGGCATGTGCTGATTGGCCCATTCGATCTTGCGCTTGCCTTGTTCGGCAAGGGCCATGTCCTTCACGTCGCCTTTTACCTTGACGGCTGTATCCACTAGAGACTCCCTTTGAATTTTGATTGGGAACAAAAACTAAGCGTGAGACCCCACGACGGAGCCGCGCGACGCCGCTTCCTTGCGGATGGCGTCGGCCTTGTCTGTGCGTTCCCAGGTGAACCCCGGACCGGTGCGACCGAAGTGGCCGTACGCAGCCGTTGGACGGTAAATCGGGCGCCGCAAATCCAGTGTCTCGATGATGGCTTTCGGTGTCAGCTTGAAAATTGCGCGGATCAGCTCGGTGATCTGATGGTCCGGGATCGTACCTGTTCCAAATGTGTCCGCCATGACCGAAACCGGCTCGGCCACGCCGATGGCATAGGCGAGTTGCACTTCGACCTTGCGGGCAAGGCCTGCGGCGACAATATTCTTGGCCACGTAACGCGCCATGTAGCACGCAGAACGGTCGACTTTGGAGGGGTCCTTGCCGGAGAAGGCGCCTCCGCCGTGACGCCCGTAGCCGCCGTAAGTGTCCACGATAATTTTGCGCCCCGTCAGACCCGCGTCGCCCATCGGGCCGCCGGTGACGAAGCGGCCAGTCGGGTTGACGTGAATCTTGGTGGTCTTGTCGAACATGTTCGCAGGCAGGACAGGCTTGATGACTTTCTCGATGACCGCTTCGCGCAAGTCGCTCTGCGAAACCTTGTCGCTGTGCTGGGTCGAGATGACAACCGTGTCGACGCGCAGCGGACGGCCTCCGACGTATTCAATCGAAACTTGGGACTTTGCGTCGGGGCGGAAGAAATCGACCTCGCCCTTCTTACGGACTTGGGCGTGCTTTTGCATCAGCTGATGTGCCAACTGGATCGGCATGGGCATCAGTTCAGGAGTTTCGTCGCAGGCATAGCCGAACATCATGCCCTGGTCCCCTGCGCCACCGGTATCGACGCCCATCGCGATGTCGGGCGACTGGCCTTTGACCGCCGACATCACCGCGCACGTCTCGGAGTCAAACCCATACTTGCCACGGTTGTAACCAATATCGTTGATTACGCCGCGCGCGATTGTGTCGTAATCCAGCACGCCACGGTGTTCCTTCTTGATCGTGATCTCACCGGCGATGACCACAAGTCCCGTCGTCAGAAGCGTTTCGCAGCCGACGCGGCCCATCGGGTCGACCTTTAACACCGTGTCCAGCACGGCGTCGGAAATCTGATCAGCAATCTTGTCTGGATGGCCCTCGGAAACGGACTCCGAAGTAAATAGGAACTTCTCGTCGGAATGTGCCAAAACAGTGCCCTCCGGGGGAGTTGAGACGCAGCTCGGCTGCCTAAATCACGCTTCTAATGCTGCCCGAACCATCGACGCTAGCATGCGAGTTGGACGTTGTCAATCGTATGCATGGAAAGGCCTTAAATCGACGCTGAAAGGGGCAATAACGGCCTGAGAGTCAGCGCCCAGCCCGGTCCTGAAAAATTCCAGATGTGTTCCTTTTTATACAGAAACGCCCTTTCGCGCCATCCTATCATACCGGCTGGGATCGCCCCTTTTGTGATCCGCAGCCAGGAGAAACGAAATGACTAGCGAGCCAGCCAAAAAGTGCGCACATCCGGTGTGTTCGTGCGTGCCATCTTCGGGCAAGTATTGCAGTACGCAGTGCGAGGCGATGGAAAAGACGCCGGACATTGATTGCACCTGCGGCCACGCCGCCTGCAAGGGCAAGACCACTTAACCTTAACGAAAAAATCCTTCAGCATTTGATGAATGAACGATCGGCAACCCTGTACCAACCCGAACACCGGGATCGTGCGGTGTCGGAAAGTGCCAAGAACTCTCTAGGGTGCCAGAGCTCGACAAGTCGGGAATCGCATTCTCCGCCCCCGCCGGCAGGAAGTCTCGGTTTGAAACCGGCCAGAGGAGGCGGATCTCGCACGTCAGGATCGCAAAAGCCCTGGCGCTGGTAATTGCGTCGACTCTTCTGCCCACCCTTGCATTGGCGTTGCCTCAGACAAAACCCGCAAGCACTGACAAATCCCCGCCCGTCGCGCAGGCCAGCAACGCACCGACGAATCCTGAGACCGGTCCAACCGGGTATTTGGGAGCGGAGGTCTGCAAGACCTGCCACGAAGATATTTACGACGGTTGGGAGAAGAGCCCGCACTGGAAGCAGACATACCAGCAAGGCGGTATCGCGAAGCACGGCTGCGAGGATTGCCACGGCCCGGGGGCCGCGCACGTTGCCGGCGGCGGCGATGTCACCAAGATATTCCGGTTCGCGAATGCCTCAACCAAAGCCATTAATCAGCGCTGCCTGGTCTGCCACGCAGGCGGCACCCAGCACATGAATGCGATCAATTCGGAACATTCAAGAAATGACGTTAGTTGCATCTCCTGCCATTCGCCGCACCATGCCAAAGAATCCCAGTTCTTGCTCGTAAAAGCCCAGCCTGAGCTTTGCTACACATGCCACCTGCAGCAAAAAGCCCAGTTCGACATGCCTTTCCATCATCGCGTGAACGAAGGGCTGATCCAGTGCAGCGATTGCCATAACCCGCACGGAACCGTAGGTCCAAAACAGGTCCGGACGTCCTCGACGCAGGACGCGGTCTGCTTCAAATGTCACATCGACAAGCAGGGTCCTTTTGTCTTCGAGCATGCGCCCATCAAGGTGGATGGATGCCAATCGTGTCACCTCACCCATGGCGGACCGAATCCCCACATGCTGAAGCTCAGCAACGTCAACCTGCTTTGCCTGCAGTGCCACACAACATCGACGTTCAGCTCCGCGCCGGGAGCCCCGTCGTTTCACAACCAGGCAAGTCTTTTTCAATCCTGCCTGTTGTGTCACTCGCAGATTCACGGCTCGAATTTCGACGCGACGTTCTTCAAATAGGACGCGCGATGAATTTTTTTCAATCTGAGGTCGTGGAAGGCATCAAGACGGTGACCAGGGCATGAGCTTTTCAAAGCGCGCACAGCGCATACCGACCGTGCGGATTCGCCCGGCATACTTTGCGATTGTTGCAATGATGCTTGTCGCCTCGCCGGTCGCTCGTGCCCAAGACGACCCGTTGGACTCCAAGGGAATCGATTCGGGAAATTACAGTGTTCACCAGTCCATCGAATTCGGTTATCGCGCAAGCGAAATCAACGGGAACAAAGACACCTACGATACGTTTGAGAACCTGGGGTCGGGCGTTCGTTTGTTTGATTACACCCTTGAGATGCATTCTCTGGACCACAAGGGACTGTTGTTTGATGACTTGAGCTTCAGCAACTTCGGTTATGGCGGAGATCCAAACGACGTAACCCGCCTGCGCATCGGGAAAAACAAGCTGTACGACTTTCGGGTCCTGTTCCGGCGTGACAAGAATTTCTGGGACTATAACCTGCTGGCGAACCCGCTCAATCCCGCCTCGCTTAACCCGCCGGGTTCCTTGACGACAGGCTGCTATGTGGGTCCGCCGACGGCGGCTTTCCCTCAAGGCGCACCTGCCTACTGCTCGTCTCCGGCTGTCGCGATCAACAATTCGCCCCATGCACAAGACCTTGTTCGCCGCATGCAGGATTACGATCTCACCCTGCTTCCGAATTCGGCTGTGCAAATTCGGTTGGGGTATTCCCGTAACCGCGACCAGGGACCCGGATTCTTCACCACGGACGGGGGAACGATATCGGACTTTAATGAAAATTACAGTTACACCACGAATGCCTATCGCGTGGGAGTCGACCTGAAAATCTTTCCTCGGACGACGATCTCCTACGACCAGTTCCTAAGTTATTTCAGGCAGGATAATGCGGTCAGCGATAATCCGATAGCGAACCCGCAGAATTTCGGATTCGTCCTGGCAAACCCCTCGGCTGTCGGGACGCCAAACGGCACGCCGGTGGACCTGGGAGATATCTGGAGCGCGCAGACCCCCTCGGAGGTGCTCCCCTGCGCCGCTCCGATCGTGACGGGCACGCCAAACACGGCCAACCCGACGTGCAACGGGTTTTTGTCCTACAGCCAGGTGGGGAGCCCGCGAAACTTCATGCCGACCGAGCGGTTCCGTTTCCAATCGAATTACTTCAAGAATTTCGAAATGTCCGGCTCGGTAGGCTACAGCAGCAGCAACAACCAGATCCCGAATTTTCTCGAGACCCTGGACGGATGGACGTCGCGAACCGCCGAGCGCGGCAGCACGACCGGCGGGCCGGCGGATGCAAAGCGCGTCTCGGTGAATGCGAATTGGTCAGGCGTGTACGCCGTGACCGACAAGCTGCGGATCCTGGATTCGTTCCGCTACGACAACTGGCGCATCCCGGGGACCTGGGAGCTCGACGAGACGAATATTTTCGCCACCGGCTTTCCGGGACTTGCCGGGCTGCAACAGAGCGAAGCCGTCTTCAGCGCCGTCAATTGCCCTCTGGCCTCCAATGCCGTGACGTGTCCGCAACACTCGGCAACCTCTGCCGCCGACGTAATCACCGGGCTTGCTTCGTCATTTCTGAGCCAGAACCTGAAATCAAACACGTTGGAGCTCGAATACGACCTGAACAGGCGGGTGATGGCCCATATCGGCTACCTCTACACGAACCGCACGATCGCTCAGTCGAGCGACACCAACGACTCGGGGCTGATCTATTTTCCGGGCGGGACAACCGGCATGGCGACTGCGGCCAATGATTTCCTCGCAGCGCGCGGTAGCTGCACCGAAGTCGCCGGCGCGTTACCTGCCGGTTGTACGCTGAACCCGGACGGCTCGGTCGCTTTCGTCGCCCCTGCGGCGCCGAGCCCAACTCGCAGCATCAGCACGATCAACGAGAGTGCCTTGCTGCTGGGGGTCGTGGTGCGTCCCGTCGATGCCCTGCGGATCACGGGCGATTTTGAGTTCGGTTACAGCGACAACTCCTACACGCGCATCGATCCCCGGCAAGTGCAGTCCTACAAGATCCAGGCGAACTACAAACCGCGGCCGTGGGCGATCGTCGAAGGCGCAGTTGAAATTCATGAAAACCGCGACAATGTGTTGACGGTCGACAACCTCGAGCACGACCGTTCCTTCAGCTTCGCGACGGTACTGACGGCGAATCCGCGCCTCTCGATCGATTTCGGGTACAACTACTGGAACGTCTACACCCAATCGCTGGTCTGCTTTGCTTACTCCACAACCTCCGCGAACCCCACGCCTCCACCAGCTACTCTCCCTGTGTCGGCGTTCCCTCCAGGTGTCCCGATGCTCCCGACGGGGGCGGCGTGCCCGATTGCCGGTGCGTCGTCCCCCCTTGGAGCGCTCTCGATCTACGGCAGCACCGACCATTTCGCCCACTCGACGGTGATCTGGAAACCCGTGAAGCGGGTGACCGCGATGGTGGGCTATGGCGGCAGCTTCGTCCGCGGCAACACAACTTTCCTGAATCCCCTGACGCCATCCGGCACCCTGGATTTCAATTACCAAAGGCCGTACGGATCGGTCGCAATCGATGTCTATAAGGGCTTCACCTACAAGATGTCCTGGAATTATTACGGGTTCAACGAAACGGGTGAGACCAATCCGTTTGGACTTGCGGCGATTCGTCTGGAGGACTTTAACGGAAGCAATGCGACGTTCTCGGTCCGGTATGCTTTCTGAGTCACAAAGAGCCGAGAAATAGGAGTAATGAGATGAAGAATCACATGCTCGGAACCTGGTCCGCAGTGCTACTGCTGGCCGCGCTGGTCCTTGCTGTCACCACGCCGGCGCTGGCACAGGACGCGGGCGCTCTATTCAAGTCCAAATGCAGTGTATGCCACTCGCCGGACGGCAGCGGCAGCAGTGCCACCGGAAAGCAACTGGGGGTGACGGACCTGCGGGCCGATGAGGTTCAGAAACAGACCGACGCCCAGCTGAACGACAGCATCACGAGCGGTAAGGGCACGAAGATGCCGGCTTACAAAGGCAAGATCACCGACGACCAGATCAAAGGGCTCGTCGGCTACATACGAAGCCTAGCCAAGAAGGGCTGAGGCTCCTGTAGGGAAGTCGGCGCGCGGTTGCTTCGCTTGCTTTGCTGCGCGGCCTGACTTTTCTCGGAGGCAAGCTTTGCAACTGCCGACACCCGGGGTGCTGCTGATTGCTTTGCTCCTGATCAGCCTTGTTCTGATTGCGCTGATCGTATTTCGCCCCGCGATCACAAACAGCCGCGAGGGGAAAATTCTGGCGTTCCTGGCATTCTTGATTCTGCCGGTTCTCTGCATGACTTGGGAGCCTCGGAACATATCGATCGCTCCAAGCAAACGCAGTTCTGCCTAAGCTGTCACGTCATGCAGCCTTACGGGAAGAGTCTCTATGTCGATGATCCGGGGTACGTGCCCGCCGCTCACTACCAGAACCATCGCATTCCTGTGGAAGAAGCCTGCTACACGTGCCACACCGACTACGCCCTGTACGGCAGCCTGCGAGCCAAGATGGAGGGCTTGCAACATATCTACGTGCAGTACCTAGGCACGATCCCGACAACGATCACGTTGTTTCAGCCTTACAACAACCGCGAGTGCTTGCACTGTCACCTCGGCGCGCGCTCTTTTGAGAGCAACCCGATCCACCAGGCCATCATGGATTCCACCAAGAGTAATCAGATGTCCTGCGTCACCAGCGGTTGCCACGACACGGTTCATAACGCGTCGGGCCTGGACCAGGTCAAGTTTTGGAGCCCGGTACAATGAATACCGAATGGACAGCGATCCCACCCAGCCTCCGCGTTCCCGGAATCCTTTTGATCCTGGGCCTTGCGATCGAACTAATAAGCCTGCTGTGGAATAAGCCTCTGGCGTTCATTTTGTTCGCCTTCGTAGGGGGCGCTTTCCTGCTGGCGGGCATCCTGCTCTACCTGTATTCGCTCGTCTCGGTGCGCGGGTAGCGCGAGATCGTCACGTCGACGCCCGGAAGCCGACAGGACTTCGTCATGCGGCGTCTCGACGGTAGAGCAGGTAGGCGCGGATGAACGGGTCAAGATCGCCATCGAGGACTTTTTGGATGTCGCCGCGCTCGATCTTCGTACGGTGGTCCTTGATCATCTGATAAGGCTGCATCACATAGGAGCGGATCTGGCTGCCGAAGCTTATATCCGACTTCGTGGCGTCGAGCTTGCGCTGGTCCCCTCGCCGCTTTTCAAGCTCCATCTCGTACAGCCGCGACCGAAGGACTCTCATTGCGATTTCGCGGTTCTTGTGCTGGCTGCGTTCGTTCTGGCACTGCACGACGATGCCTGTCGGCAGGTGCGTAAACCGCACAGCGGACTCAACCTTGTTGACGTTCTGGCCGCCGTGGCCGCCCGCACGGAACGTGTCAATGCGAAGATCCTCTGGTTTCACCACAATATCGATGCGGTCGTCGATTTCCGGGATCACGAAGACCGAGGCGAACGAAGTGTGGCGGCGGGCCTGCTGGTCAAACGGTGAAATGCGGACCAGCCGATGCACGCCACTTTCCCCCGCAAGCATTCCGAATGCGTTCTCGCCCTCAACCTGCACGGTTGCGGACTTGATGCCGGCCTCTTCGCCGGGAGTTGAATCAAGGATGGTGGCCTTCATTCCCTTCTGTTCCGCCCAACGGAGATACATGCGCAGCAGCATCTCGGCCCAGTCTTGGGATTCTGTTCCGCCTGCGCCGGGTTTTATGGTGACGATTGCATTCATCGAGTCGCTTTCGCCAGCCATCAATGTCTTGGTCTCAAGCCCGGCGAGATAGCTATCGACCCCGGCGAGTTCCTTCGCCAGATCTTCCAGGATCGAGTCGCGCTGCTCGCTATTGGATTCTTCGCGCGCCAGGTGGAAATAGGTTTCCAGGTCGCTGGCCTTGCCGGTGAGGGCGGTATCGGCGTTTGCACGCTCTTCGAGTTGCTTGCGCTGCTGCAACAGCGACTGGGCTTTTTCTTGGTCCTGCCAGAATTCCGGAGCGTTGATCTTCAGTTCGAGTTCGGCGATCTGTCTGCGGGCAGACTCCGAGTCAAAGATAACTCCGTACGAGACCCATGCGTTTCTGAAGCTCGTCGTAGCGTTTCTGCAGATCCTCGATGTGTTCCGCCATCGCTAAATCCTACACAGGAAACGCGAAAATAGAAATTTGAAACTTGGCCTAGGCCCTCCTGCGCCCAAACGCGTGTCTGTAGCGGCTTTTTGATCTATCCTTGGGGACCGGCGGAAACCAGCGCCGGAGCTGTCGGCGCCTGCAAGCGAGGACTCTACGATGACCGTATCTGTCTTTATCGGCACCAGTGTTGACGGGTTTATTGCCAGACCGAACGGCGATCTCGACTTCCTGCCGGAAGGCGGCGGCGAACCTCACGGCTACGACGAGTTCATCTCGACGATCGATGCGCTGGTCATCGGCCGCAAGACCTTTGAGACGGTTCTGGGTTTTGAAGCGTGGCCCTACGGCGACAAACGCGTGGTGGTCTTAAGCAGCCGGCCCGTCGACTTGTCGGCAGTGCGCGCAGGCGTTGTCGAACAAATGTCCGGGCCGCCCGCTGAGATCGTCTCGAAACTGGCCGCGAGTGGAGCCAATCATCTCTACGTCGACGGGGGCATCACGATTCAACGGTTCCTGCGCGCAGGCCTCGTCCAACGCCTGATCATCACCCGAGTTCCCGTGCTCATCGGGGAAGGTATTCCGCTGTTTGGAGCGCTACCGCGTGACCTGCGATTGGTTCACGTGGCAACCCACGACTATCCGAGCGGCCTGGTTAAGAGCGAGTACCGCCTGGCAGCCTAGCCATCCGGTCCGCTCGCTGTGCCTGAGCTCGAGTCGCCGGCGTCCCACAGGTTCTTTTGCCATCCCGGCTTCGCCGCAGTCGTTGCGACCCCTAGGATGGACACCAGAACGCACAGCCACGGGAACCAATCGCCCATGCGGACATAGAGCGTCTGGTCTGTGCGGAAATCGTACGGGGCGTCGAGTTCACCTCGGATGTCGGTTGAAAGCTGCGCGGCGATTCGGCCGTAGGGATCGACCGAAACGGTATACCCGTTATTGGTGTCGCGCAGAAGCCATCGCCGGTTTTCAACCGCCCTCACCCGCGCCATCATTAAATGCTGCGCCGGAGCGGCCGAGCGTCCGAACCAGCCATCGTTTGAAATATTGATCAGCAGCTCGGCGCCGCCTGCCGTAAATCGCCGCACCGCATCGGGAAAAACCGCTTCGTAACAGATGAACGAACCGAAACGTCCTTCAGGCAGCGCGCCCACGGCATAGACCGAACCCGGCGCAAAATCGCCGAGGTCGGCAGTGAGCTTGCCGGTGAAACCAAGCCACCGGCGGAGCGGGACATATTCGCCGAACGGCACGAGGTGAATTTTGTCATAGGTGAAAATGCGCTCGCCCGACGGGTTCAGCAGCACGGCGCTGTTGGTGGCAACCAGCTTCCCAGCCCGGTCCCGTTTCCAGTCCTCGGCGCCGACCAGAAAATCCGAGCCCGAGACCTGCGCGATCTGGCGCGCGCGGGCGGCGAAAGCGGGATCCTGCAGGCTGAAGGGCGCCGGCGACTCGGGCCACACGATCAGACCGGGAATCCTGCGCGCAGCGTCCACGCTGATCTGCGCAAGCTCATCCAGATCCCGAGCATGCACCTGGATCCAGTCGGCCGGGTAATCGTAGGCTTGGGCAAAGTCCGTCTGAACAAGGTGCGCCGTGAATCGCGGCGTGTCCGAGGGCACCAGATATCGGCCTCCTACGGCGACAAAGATCAAGACGGCGGTCAAGGCGAGCACGGACTTCCAGGCGCGCTGGCGTCCACAGAGCAGTGCATACCCAACCAGCGAGCCGTATGCCGCAACAAGGAAGCTCAGGCCGTAGATCCCGGTCACGGTGGTGAGTTGCACAAGCGGAAGATTTCCGCTCGCGGCGTAACCGGCGAGATTCCACGGAAAGGCGATGATGGGCAAGTGCGCGCGCAGAAACTCGACGGCGACCCACAAGCAGGGCGCAAGCGCGAAGGCAATCCAGGCACCCCTGCGCGACGCAAGGGCTACGCCCCAGGAAAAAACCGCGCAGATCACCCCGCCGGCGACGGCAATCAGCGCGACCAGACCAGCCGATGTCCACGGGCCAACACCGCCAAACTGCTGCACCACCACGTCAATCCACGGCAGGCAGAGCGGATAGAAAACCAGCGCGTGGAGCAAACCATACAGCGGGGCTACAGCGAGCCGAGCGCGAAACGACGCAAGGACCAGCAGGCCGATCGAAATCCATGCCAGGAGCGGAAGGTTGAAGTTCGGGAATGAAAGAGCCAGAGCGGCCCCGCTTGAAAGGGCGAGAAGCAAGCGCGTATGCCAGGAAAAGTTCATGCGGTCGGGCATTCAGCGGACTTCGACAAAAAACATGCAACCTTTCGGGCCCGGGGCGCGTGTTGTGACGCTGCCGATGTCGGAGCGGGAATCAGAGCCCCACAAACATCGCTCGTTCCAAAGACTGTCTTGGATTTACGAAAGTGACGCTAGCGTTTGATGATAGCGATGAAACCGGCCTGGTCAAGAGCGCTCTTGGCAGACTCGGCGGACCGTTCATCCGGATAGGGTCCGACCTGCACGCGATAGAAATTGTCGCTCGAAGGCGTCACAACGAAGGACGGGAAATGTTTCTGCTGCAGGGCATCGGCCATGATCAGCGCGTCGCTTTCGCGCGTCAACGCTGCGATCTGAAGAACGAGCGATCCCTTCACCATTCTGGGGGCCTCTAGGCGAGCCGCGGCAGGAACCGTCTTGGCACTCGCGGCAGGCGCAGCCGGAATCGAGCTTGTCCCGCGCGTGGAGACAGCCGCAGGCGGGGCCACCGTATTCACCGAGGGCCTTGCGACCGGGTCCATATGGTCATCGTTTTTCTTCGAGTAGAAATCCCACTCGTTATTCGCAGGAGCAGGCGCAGCCCCAGGCGAAGCATCGGCTACCTTCGGCTTCGCGGAGGAATGAACCGGTGTCAGGCCGGTTTCCGGGCTTTCCGCAGCATGTACCGGGCCGCCATATTGGTTGTGTCCCATCACGTAACCAAGCGTGAAGAAAACACCGCACAGGAGCACGACGCCCAGAAAAAAGCTCACCAGGTGCCTGCTTTCTAGCACCCTGTCACCGCCTCCGCGTTTTCCGTTTCCGCCCATTTTCCCCTATTTCTTCTCCGCGAAGGCCTTCACCCACTGCGAGATGATATCGACCGGCAGTGGAAAGACGATCGTCGTGTTCTTCTCGACGCCAATTTCAGTCAGTGTCTGCAAATAGCGGAGCTGAATCGCGGCCGGCTGCTTTTCCAGGATCTCCGCTGCGTCCGCCAGCTTTGCCGAGGCTTCAAACTCTCCCTCGGCGTGGATAATCTTCGCCCGGCGCTCACGCTCGGCCTCCGCCTGCTTGGCGATGGCACGCTGCATGTTCTCCGGAATATCGACTTGTTTGACTTCGACCTTCGTTACCTTGATACCCCAGGACTCGGTATCCTGGTCAAGGATTTGTTGCAGCTTCGCGTTTACCTTTTCGCGCTCGGACAATATCGAGTCCAGCTCAAACTGACCGACGAGGCTTCGAAGCGTGGTCTGGGCGAGCTGCGAAGTGGCATAGAGATAGTTTTGCACCTGCGAAAGTGCAAGATTCGCGTCCACGACGCGAAAATAGCAAACCGCGTTCACTTTTACCGACACGTTATCGCGCGTGATCACGTCCTGCGGGGGCACGTCGAGCGTCTCGATCCGCAGCGAGATTCGCGTCAGCTTATCAATCGGATAGAGCACCAGCTGCAGTCCCGCACCCTTGGCGTTGGGAAGCATACGACCCAGACGGAGGACCACTCCGCGCTCCCATTCCTTGATGACGTAGATCGAATTGAATATCCAGAACAGAAAAATTAGGACGAAACCGATCATCACCACCGAAACAAAATCCAAATTCATCGCTGTCTCCTTCCGATCACTCCCTATGAAACGGCCGCCCTCGGCGACACCGCTTCGACTTGAACGGTAAGCCCGTCGACGCGCTTCACACGCGCTCGCGCGCCCTTGGGAATGCTCTCACCGGATTGCGACGCGGCCCGCCACAACTCGCCGTGGACCCGCACCAGTCCCGTGGCAGCCGCGCCCGGGATTGGCTCGATCACTTCGCCTTCTTCCCCGAGCAACTCTTCCTTGCCTGCGGCCTGTTTCCAGGAACGCGACCGCAACACGGCGCGCATCAGTATCACAACAATCACCGCAAACGGGAGCGCCACAGCAAAGGCGGTACCGACGCTCACGCCCATTCCGGTGAGCGGCGACCGCACCAGCAGCAGTGCGCCCAGTACCATAGAAACAACTCCTCCCAGCCCGAGCACGCCGTGGGTCGGAAATTTCGCTTCCAGAACAAACAGCGCAAGAGCGAGGCCGATCAACAGCAACCCGCTAAGATTCACCGGCAGCATGTGCAGGCCAAATAGCGCCAGCAGGATGGCGATTGCGCCCACGACGCCGGGAGCGAACATTCCTGGATGCGTAAACTCCGTGTAGAGCCCCAACACGCCGACGATCAGAAGGATGAAGACCAGATTAGGCTCGACGATGCGTGACAGAAGCTTTTCGCGGCCGGTCATCTCGACCGGAACGAGCGATGCACGGGTGAGCGAAAGCGCGACGGTCGAGCCGTCGAAGCGGGTAATGGTGCGGCCGTCGAGCTTCGCGAGCAGGTCTTCGGGAGACGAGGCGACCAGATCGATCAGCTTCCCGTCCAGTGCTTCCTTTTCGCTGAACGCTTTTGCGTCGGTGACCGCTGTGGCGGCAAGCTCTGTGTTGCGGCCGCGTTTGCTGACATAGCTGCGCAGGTACGCAGTCGCTTCGTTCAGTATTTTCCTGTTGAGCGTGTCGTCAATTTTCACCGGCTCACCGAACATCTCCATGATCGGAGAAGCCGCGCCCGTATCGGTTCCCGGCGCCATAGCGGCTACGTCTGCCGAGAGCAGGATGAAAAATCCAGCGGAAGCAGCGCGCGATCCCGTGGGTGAGACGTAGAGGACAACCGGTACAGGCGAGGTCAGGATCGCCTGGATGATTGAGCGCATGGAGGTGTCCAGGCCCCCGGGCGTATTGATCGTGATGAGAATCAGCGCTGCATGGTCGCGGTTGGCTTGCTGGATTCCATTGATTAGATACTCGGCAAGGATCGGCTCGATTTCGCCGTCAATTCGGAGCTGAATCACGGTTGAAGCTGCGGGCGAAGGGGAACTCTCGGTTGCGCTCGCGGGCGCCGCGGCGCGGGCGACAATCGTCAGCAACGCCAGGGCAAGGACCGACACTACCAAAGCCAGTCGCCGCGATACCCAAGAAGCCATCACGAATGCGTAGTATAGCAAGGGAATGATGGAGAGGCGCGAAAGATCCTCAGGCCCAGCGCTTTCCAGAGTGTTCACCGGGAAACAACGGAATTATTAGAAAATGCTGCGGGCGGCCAAACCCGTTTCGTTCTTGGCGGAGCGGGAGTCTTAATCCAGCGGCTCGGCCTCGATGCCCACGTTGGTCTCGCCGGCCGCTTTCTTTTCGTTGTACTTTTTCACCCATGCGGCGAAACTCTTGCCGGCAGCGGTATCCCGACCCGTGAAAGCGAGAGCGGCAATTTCGTTGTAGGGCACCGAGACCTTGTCTGTACTATCTTTGGGCATCACGCGAACAAAGCAGTCCGACAGCGACGGTCCCTTGATTCTGCGATCGAACAAATACCCTTCGATTTTCTGCCCGCTCTTGAGCGTGATGGTCAGATCGCCGCGGTAGTCGAACGCCTTTTCCAGGGCCTCACGAACCTCGGATTCAGTGGAAACGGCGGGAATCCAGCCCTCCAGATTTTCATGGAGCACTCCGAGATGCTCCTCTGCGGGGTCGGTTGTGGACGTATTCTTGGATTCTGACATGGCGATTGGGAAACGCTAGGCCTTGGGGGACGTCATGATCTGTACCAGCTGGCTTGAGCCTTTGCCCGGATTGCCCGAGGCGCCGCCCATGGCGTCAGGATCCTTGTACCGGTTGAAGAGCGTACCGCGCACCGCGCTGAGAAATCCGCCGATCGAGCCAAACATGTCGTCCACGGCGCTGGCCTCATATCCGCTGTGCACCATGCAATTGGCGCACTTGGGGTTGCCGCTCTCGGTGCCGTAGTGATCCCAATTCGTCTCCCTGATCAACTCGTCAAACGTGTCGGCATAGCCGTCCTGCAGCAGATAACAGGGCTTCTGCCAGCCGAAGATGTTGTAGGTCGGCATGCCCCACGGAGTGCACTTGTAGTTTCGCTTGCCCATCAGGAATTCCATGAAAAGCGGGCTCAGGTTGAAGCGCCACTTTTCGCTTCGATTGCTCAGGATCTGGCGAAACAGCTCGCGGGTCTTTCTCTTGCTGAGGAAGTGGTCCTGATCCGGGGCCTTGTCATAGGTGTATCCGGGCGACAGCATCATGCCCTCGACGCCCAGTTCCATCATGTCGTCGAAGAACTGCCGAACGCTTTGCGGGTCGGCGCCGTCGAAAAGCGTGGTGTTCGTGGTCACTCGAAATCCGCGAGCAAGGGCAAGCCGCATGGCTTCTACGGCCTTGTCGTAGGTTCCCTCGCGGCAGACCGAGAAATCGTGATGCTCACGCTCACCGTCCATGTGGACCGAGAACGACAAGTACTTGCTGGGGGTGAACTCGTGAAGCCTTTCCTTCAGCAGCAGAGCATTCGTGCAAAGGTAGATGTACTTCTTGCGAGCGACCAGGCCCTTTACAATTTCGGGCATTTGCGGATGCATCAAGGGCTCGCCGCCCGGGATGCTCACCATCGGCGCGCCGCACTCGTCAACGGCCCGGAAGCATTCCTCGGGGCTCAACTGCTTTTTCAGGACGTGAGCGGGATACTGGATCTTGCCGCAGCCGGCGCACGCAAGGTTACAGCGAAGAAGCGGCTCAAGCATCAGCACAAAAGGGTAGTGCTTGCGGCCCTTCAACCTTTGGCCGATGACATAGGTCGCAGTCGTCCACATCTGCGATACAGGTACACCCATCTAGAAAAACCTCGCTCCATACCGGACGTGCTCGCCAAACCGGATGGTGACTGTATCTATGATGCCACGTTCGGCGCCTTGTGTGAACCAGTGATGTGGCCGTCCGGGACGTGCTGCCCAGTTAGCCACTCCCGGCGATCGGTCGCACCGGCTGGGCGGGTTTTGAGTGCGCAGGTCAGTTGGTCGCAGGCTTTGGCGGTTGGGAAGCGTAAGCAGGCTGAACCAACAGCACTTCCTGCACGCGCGGGTCCTTGATCACTTTCGCAAAATCGGGGTCATTCTCAGATGAGCGGAACCCTTTGTATCCCTCGTCCCGCGCCATTTTCAAGTAACGCGCCGCGCGCTCGGCATCGCCGATCTTTGCATAGGATTTCGCGAGGATAAAGTGAACCGATCCCGGGTCGACAGCCGATCGCTGCTGCAGAACCGATCCGGAGCTCCCCTTGTGTTCAAACACCTCGGGGTCGAGCGCCAGGGCTTGGGAAAACACGCTCATCGCTTTCAGGTATTCCTTGGTGCTGCAATACGCGTAGCCAAGATTGGTGTACACCGTCGCCAGGGCGTTCCCCTTGGCAATGGCCTGGCGATAGTACTTGATCGCTTTGCCGTAGCGCTGTTCGGAATACTCGACCGTGCCGAGATTGTTCAGAGCGTTCGAATCGGTCTTGTCGGCACGCGCAGCAAGCTTGTAATAATGCTCCGCCTGTTCTGCATTGCCGATCTGCTCAAAGGCCATGCCGAGCGAATTCAGGGCCTTCGCGTTATGGGGATCGTCAATCAAGACGGCCTGGTACGCCTTGACTGCCTCGTCGTATTGTTTGCGGGCCATGAGCAGGTCGGCGCGCATCTGGGCCTGTTCGCGCGGACTCAGGGCACGGTAAGAGGGACTTTCGGTCGCTGATTCGGCTGGAGTGGTACCTAGCGGAGCGTGCGGGACTTGTTGAGCCGACACACTTCCGGCGACCAGAACAAACAAAATAGCGAAGAGGGCCAAACGCGTCATCGCCCTTCTCCTTGCCGCATCGCCGCAATCCGGAGCGGCCTACTGCTTGGGTTTCGAGTCGTCCGCAGGCTGCTTGCTTCCTCCGAAGATACCAAAAATCCGGTCCAGAAGACCCTTTTTCTTCTCAGGCTGCTCAGTTGAGGCCGTTCCGGGCGCGGCCGGCCGTTGTCCGGGCTTGGTGCCCTGCGAAGTGTTCGGGCGCTGTCCCTGCAGCCCAACGACAGGCTGGCCCGACGTGTTGACCGTCGGAGCAGGAGGCGTGGAGGCATTCTGATCCTTGCCGAACAGATGCGATAGCCAGCCCTGGCCGGCTTGGGCGTTCGCCCCGCCGTGGAGTTGGCAATACTGTGTGGGTTCGCTTCCTGCAATGAAGTACTCGTTCGCAACTTCAGGACACGACGGTGTGGCGAGTTGTCCGCTCTGCGGATCTACGGCCGCTTCCATAATTCCCGCCGGCGGCTGGAACGATTGCGTGTTGCGATACATCGGCAGCGCGACTGCGCGTTTCATGAATTCGCCCCAGATCGGCGCGGCGGCGGCGCCGCCGGCCAGGCCCAGGTCTCGATTGTCGTCAAAGCCCACCCAGACGACGCACAGCAAGTTTGACGTGTATCCCGCAAACCAGCCGTCGCGCGAAGTGCCGGTCTTGCCCGCCGCAGGCGCCGTGAATCCGAGCTGGCGCACGGGAAACCCTGTCCCGTGATTGATCACGTCCTCCATCAAGCTGGTCACCAGATAGGCGACGCGAGGATCCAGGACCGCTCGCGTCGTCGGCTGAGCCGATTCTTCAACATTGCCCTCGGCGGAAACAACGCTGCGAATAAACAGCGGCTCGGCACGAACGCCATTGGACGCAAATGCCGTGTAACCGGCGGCGACGTCAATGGGAGTCATTTCATACGCTCCCAGTGCAACGGCAGGCGTCGGCTGGATGTTGGACCCGAGTCCCATCTGTCGCGCCAGATCCACGACGCGCTGGTAGCCGATCATCTCGGCGACTTTCACCGTGGCGACGTTGAGGGAATGAATCAGTGCGTCGCGGACCGTGACCGTCCCGTAGAATTCCTCTCCGTAATTGTCCGGCGTGTACTGCTTGCCGTCGAATTCAAACGTGGTGGGACTGTCGTCCACGGTCGTCACCGGGGTCACAACCGGCTGCAGGTCCTGGACCGCGTTGTTGAAGGCCGCGGCATAGACGAATGGCTTGAACACCGATCCCGGCTGCCGCCGCGCGAGCGCATGATTCAGCTGGCTCTCGCCATAATCGCGCCCGCCAACCAGCGCGAGAATTTCACCCGTATGTGGATCGAGCACCACCATGGCCACCTGCACCTCGGGAACCGACTGTCCCTTTTTCTTCCAGACGGCATAACGGCGCGCAAGAAGCTTGTCCACGTTTTGCACGCCAATCTGGACGGAATCGGTGGCAGCGCGTTCGAGGTCCGGGTCAAGCGTCGTGTAGATGCGATAACTCTGGTTTTCAAGGTCGCTCTCGGAATATTTTTCCAGGAGATGATCTTTGACCATATCCACAAAATACGGAGCGGAGCTGCTCGCCAGACCTCCGTTTACGAAATGAAGTTTGGCGTGCTTGGCCGCGTCCTCTTGTTCAGCAGTAAGGTAGCCGTCCTCGACCATTTGCCCGAGCACGCGGTCGCGGGCCTCCTCGGCGCGATCGGTATGCCGCTCGGCTGCGGAGTAGCGGTTCGGTGCGCGGATAATCCCGGCCAGAAAGGCTGCTTCGCCGGGGCTTAGTTCACGCACGTCCTTTCCAAAATAGGCCTCGGCGGCCTCGCCAAAGCCCCGAATCGAGAAACTTCCGCGATTCCCCATATAGATGTCGTTGGCGTAGAGCTCCAGGATCTGCTGCTTGGAAAAACGCTCGTCGAGCTCGGCGGCCATCAGGATTTCCTTGATCTTCCGCCGCCACTCCCGCTTGGTCGAGAAAAAGAAGGTTCGCGCGACCTGCATGTCGATCGTACTGGCGCCCTGCGCCTTCTGGCCCCGGGTCACGTCGTAAAACGCCGCTCCAAACACGCGGACCAGGTCCAGCGCGCCGTGCTCGAAGAAGCGCTTGTCTTCGGCTGCCAGCACCGCATGCACCATCACAGGCGGCAGGTCGTCATACCGGACCACTCGCCGTTTCTCACGCGAGCTGTCAAAAAGATTCGTAATCACTTGAGGTTCGACCTGCGCGAAATCAAGCTGCATGCCGTCGGCGATCTGTGAGATGTGCGAGATCTGCGATCCCGAAAAATCCACGCGGATGGCGTTGCGACCTTGGAAATAAGAATCCTGGGAAGGCACGATCTCAACCAGCGAAGGGCTTGCGCGAAGTTGTCCGGGCGAGCCTTCCACGTGACCCAGTTGATATCCGGCCCGCAGCAGGTAGGTGGCGAGGTCGCTTGCGCGGAGCGTCTCACCGGCGTAGATGCGGCCGGGAGCGGTATAGACCCGCGATGTGTTCTGGTAGATCTGTCCGGTGAGACGCTGGTTGATCAGATGGCCGAACACAATGTAGTAATAGGTGAGCAGGGACGTGGCAGCGAGCAGGACTGCGAGCCCTCCTGCAAGTAGCCCGATGCCTAACCGGGATGTCCAGAAGCCTGGGACAAGTCGAATCCGCAATCCGTCTCTCCGGTACCTTGCAAGCAGATCGCTGGGGCGGGCTAAAAAGGCAGGCAGACGCCGCCTCGCCAGGACTGGATCGGTCCAGCCTTAATTCGGCGGCCCGAATGGATGAGTTTCTATTCTAGATCGTATGATTGTCTGCGTGGGGATGAAATTGCAACGTGTACTGATAGACCTTCAGATCGATCAGCACGGAATAATCGGTTCCAATCTCGACGCTTCCATTGGTGACGCTCACGCGGATGTCTTCGCGCTTGGCCGGGATGTCGAGATCCAGCGCTTTCTTGTAAATGTCGTCGCGGATGTCGTCCACGCTCTTTTTGGGATAGCCGGTCAGGGCGAACCGCGATTCGGCCTCGATGGAATCCTGAAACTGATAGGCTTCGACGTAGACGGGAACGATTTTCACCGCCGTAAAGCCCAGCGCTGCAACGATGAGCAGCGTGAGAATCAGGCTGATTTTCGAGCCGCCCCGCTCGCCGTTTTGATTTGACCAGTTCATGGAAACGATAGTTCCTCCAAAGGGCGCCTGTACGTCATTTTAAGCTAGCACGACCAAGGACCGCAGAGGTGCCGGACAGAAACCATTGTTTGCGATGAGTAAACGCAGGGGTGCGCCTAGTAAGCCTTGGCGAAAATGGCCTTCTCGGTAGCCGGCTCGCCGCAGTAGATGCATTTTCCCGAGCCGCCGGGCTGCTCGAGCGGAATGCAGCGCATCGTAGCCTTGGTCTGCTCCTTGATGTGTTCCTCGCAGGCGGTGCCGCCACACCACCAGGAAAACGCAAAGCCCTTCTCGACCGCGCTTTTGAATTCCGGGTAGTCGGCGGGCTCGGCTGTATTCGTCTTGCGGAACTGCAGAGCGCGATCGTACAGGGCCTTCTGAATCTCCTCGAGCATTTCCCCGACGGCGCTGGCAATTCCCTGCTGCGGGACGAACGTCTTTCCTTCCTTGCCCGGGCGGTCGCGTCGCGCGAGAACCACCGAGCTCTTGGCGACATCTTTCGGCCCAAGCTCGAGCCGCAAGGGAACGCCGCGCATTTCCCAGTCGTTAAATTTAAAGCCAGGGCTCATTCCCTCGCGCTCGTCGAGCTTTACGCGAATGCCGGCATCAACCAGCTCACCCCGGAGCCGCTGGGCATTATCAAGGACCGCGACGCGCTCCTCGTCGGTCTTGAAAATCGGCACGATCACCAATTGGAACGGCGCCAGGCGAGGCGGCAAGATCAATCCCTGATCGTCGCCGTGAACCATGATGATCGCGCCTACAAAGCGCGTCGACAGACCCCAGGAGGTTGTCCAGCAGTGCTGCAGCACGCCGCCCTTATCGAGATAGCGGATCTCGAATGCCTTGGCGAAATTCTGGCCGAGGTTGTGCGAGGTGCCCGCCTGCAGCGCCTTGCGATCGCCCATCATGGCCTCGATGGAATAAGTCTGATCGGCACCCGCAAAGCGTTCGGCCGCCGATTTGCGCCCCGGGATGACCGGTACCGCGCCTTCGCGCTCCGCAAAATCCGTATAGATGTCAAGCATCTGGCGGGTTTCAGCTTCCGCTTCTGGGGAGGTTGCGTGCGCGGTGTGTCCTTCCTGCCAGAAAAACTCGAGCGTGCGCAGGAACAGCCGCGTACGCAGTTCCCAACGCACCACGCTGTTCCATTGGTTGATCAGAATCGGCAAGTCGCGGTAGGACTGGATCCACTTCGCATACGCATGGCCGATGATCGTTTCCGACGTCGGACGAATCACCAGCGGCTCTTCCAGCTTCTCGCCACCTCCGTGCGTCACTACGGCCAGCTCCGGTGAGAAGCCGGCAACGTGCGATTTCTCCTTGTCAATGAAGCTGCGTGGAATCAACAAAGGGAAAGCCGCGTTTACATGCCCGGTCGCCTTGAAGCGTTTGTCGAGCGCCGCCGTAATGTTCTCCCACAGCGCCCAGCCATAGGGACGTACGATCATGCAGCCGCGCACCGGCGCGTAATCGGCGAGCTCGGCGCGTAGCACGAGCTGGTTGTACCATTCTGAAAAATCTTCCGCGCGGGTCGTCAGCTTCATGTCCGGCATGCTCTTGTTTGTCCTTGCCCGTGCGCGCGACGCGTCGACACGCGCAACGGAAACCGCCACTCGGCGGAGGTTCATTATCTAGGCTGGGGCGAGGCCACGTCCAGACTTTGTTCGGCGCGCCGTAGAGCCGAGCAGGGGCTCAGCGCGACCTCTTCTTCTTTTTTGTCCTGCGTGGCGCCCGTCGCGGCGGGGTGGGAAGAGCTGCTTCGTCTAGGGGTGCGCGGGCATCATCGTTAAGGGTTACAACCAGTCGCTGGAGCAGCACGGTCAGGGCGCGCTGCTCGGGCCGCGTGAACGGCGAAATAAGGCGCGCCCGCGCACGCTCGGCCCCCATCCGGACGCGGTTCAGCATTCGAACGCCGGCAGGACTGATTTCCAGGCCGTAACAACGGCGGTCACCGGTTCTCTGATCCCGGACCATCAGCCTCCGCTTGACCAGATTGGACACGACCAAGGCGGTTGTAAAGCGGTCGACACCAGCTAGGCGCGAAACCTCCATCTGATCGATCCCTCGGACTTCCTTTACGACCGAGAGTACGGCGAGCTGGGACGGAGTAATCGCCAGATCGCGACATTCGTCGCTAAAAATCGAAACCGCTATGTGGTGCGCGCGCCACAGCAGAAAACCTGGCCGCGTATGCAGGGAATTCACAGCCCTGGACAAGCGCTTCTTCATCTGGGTTCTTTGAAATGAACTTCGCATTGTACGAGAGGGTTCGGTAAAGTGGCGTACTTCTAGCACAAATTCGTATCACAGGCAATGCATGAACCGTCTCGGTCGGGCTGTTCCGGTGCGTAGAATGGCGCAAGCACTTTTCTGCCCCTCGCCGGAATACTCCCAGATTATATGAGTAGATATGTGAGTATGTATGTTGATGTCGCCCTGGCACTCCGGACGATCCCGTAGGACCTAAGATGCGCGGTACGGCTCCTACCTCGCGCGAGGTTTGTTCTTATTGACCCAGAAAGGCCTGCGCGGCGCTTGAACTTGTGCCCGTCAGGCCTGATTTCGCGTGCTTCGACGGTGCCGCCGCAAATAAGATTCAATCACCCACCGCTTGTGATCAACACCAGTATTGATTGAACTTGACAACATTGATTGCCGCATAGTACTAAAAGGCCCAGCACTAAACGCCCATGGGGGGCGTTACGACAATCTTCACAAGAAATTCAGGGGGTGGGGGAATGACCGGTAATTTCAATCGTACGTGGAAGTGTGCCTGGATCTGCGCGTTTGCCGCGTTGCTTTCAATGTTTGCAGTCGTAAGTCGTGTACAAGCGCAGAGCGCTTCCACGGGTGCACTGACTGGAGTGGTCACCGATCCTTCCGGCGGCAGCATCGCCGGCGCGACAGTCACCGCGACCCACCTCGGTACAGGTCAGTCGCGCTCAACCTCCACTGAAGCTGACGGCTCCTACAAGATTTCACTGCTGCCGCCTGGAAACTACAGCGTGAAATTCACCGCCTCCGGCTTTAAGACCGCTGAGGTACCGTCGATCACCGTGGATATCACGGAGACTCCGGTGCTGAATCGAAGCCTTGAGATCGGCGCACAGAATCAAAGCGTGACCGTCGAAGCGGCCGCTGAAATCGTCCAGACCCAGAACGCCACGGTCGGAGGCTTGGTCGAAGGGAAAACGGTCACCGACCTGCCCCTGAGCACGCGGAACTACACCCAGGTAATTGATCTATCGCCCGGCGTCACCGCCAACGTCGCGACCGCTACGGCGGTCGGAAGCGGCACGCAGGATATCAACGTCAACGGTTCTGGCTCCGATCAAAATACCTACATGATGGACGGAGTCATCACTACGAACTACGGCAGCGGCGGCGCGGCACAGTCGGGCAGCTATGCTGGCATTCCGATCCCCAATCCGGACTCGATTCAGGAGTTCAAGGTTCAGACCTCGCAATACGACGCCGCTTACGGCCAGAACCCCGGCGCCAACGTGAACGTAGTGACCAAGAGCGGCACCAACCAGCTCCATGGGGCCCTCTGGGAGTTCAACCGGAACAATTTCTTCAACGCCAACGATTTCTTCTACAAGCGGTCGGAAGAGTCCGAAGGTTTGGCGAACACACCGCCGACAGTGAAGCAAAACCAGTTTGGCGGCGCACTGGGCGGCCCGATCAAGAAGGATAAGATCTTCTTCTTTGGCTCCTACCAGGGAACGCGGCAGCTCAACGGAATTGGCAGCAACGGCTTCGCCACCGGAATCACGGAGGTCGGCCTGCTTCCGTTCAACGAACCGGGCGTTCCCTTCGCAACTGCTCGCGCGGACGGTAATGCAGGGACCATTAATCAGGACTTCATTGCGACCAATCCTCTGTGCAGTTACACGACGTATCGGGAATATCTGGGATGCGCCTTTGCGGGCGAGACGGACTTCGCCAGTGGTTTGGGCGAGTCGGGTAACTTCGTCAAACCCGACGGATCCAACATCAGTAACACCGCCATCAATCTCCTGCGTCAGACAGAGAAAATTCCCCAGGCTAAGGGAGGATTCAATAACGGCTATTATCTTCCCAGCCTGCGTTACGATTCCGCTGGAATTCCCTTTTGCGAGGAACCGAACCCGATTCAAGGATGTTCGACAAACACAGTCATTTCGCAACCCACCATCGCCAATGAAGACCAGTATTTGATCAACACCGATTTCACTCTGAACGCCAAGAATACACTGTCGGAAAAGTACTTCTTCTCGAAGGATCCACAGACCCAAAGTTTCAGCTGCATTGTGACCGGTTGCGACCCGGGCGCCCCGGAAGACGGGCGCTACGGTTCGCAGTCCGCGGTTGTAAGGCTCACCTCGATCGTCACCAGTAACTTCGTGAATGACGTATTCGTATCGGCCCAGCGGTTGTTCCTTAACGTCTCTGACGGCGTGACGGTCCAATCCTGCGACGGCGACGGGATCACTCCTCTCGGCATCACTCCTGCAGTCAATAACGGGGTCCCTTGCCCTCTGTCGGCCGACGCCGCTGGCAATCGCGAGGATTCTCTGATCCCCATTATCGGAAGCTTGGGGATTCCCGGCGTAGGGTCGCAATGGGGATCGTGGAGCGCTGGAGGCAATTTCTTTTCGGCTACGCACAGCCTTCAGCAAAGCTACCTGACCGGCGACCAGATTTCCTGGAACCATGGGAAGCATTCGATTCGAGCAGGTGCTAACACACAGCGGATCCAGTGGAATTGGGCACAGCCGAACAGGGAGAGGGGTTGGATCGTCACCGGTGATATGGCCGACATCCTGTTGAGCAGTAGCGGCACTGCAATCGACGGTACCCCGGCGGTACCCGCCAGCTGGTTGATCGAATCCACCAATCGCCTGTTGCCGAATGGTTCCCCCAATCCTCACCACTGGCGGATCAGCGAATACTCGACGTTTGTCGAGGACGACATCAAAGTGACGCGCCATCTCACCTTCAACGCGGGCCTTCGCTGGGAATATGACGGATGGCCCAGCGACGCTCATGGCGTGTTTACGAACTTCGGGGCTCCCCAGGCTGCCCTCGTTGATACCGGCACCGCCCTGCTGAATAACCCGGTCGGTACTCTCGCCGGCTATATCGTCCAGAAGAACTACGACAGGAACTTCCCCGGCTACAACTGCCTGTGCGGCGAGTTCGGGTCGACCGGCATTACCGTCAATACCAACAACACGTTGCTGCAAGGCGCTCCCCTTGACAACTTTTCTCCGCGCCTCGGTCTGGCGTGGCAGGCCAGAGACAAGCTGGTCGTCCGTGCCGGGTATGGAATGTTCTTTGACCGCGTCTATGGCAACCTCGTAGGGGACAACATCCTGGGCAATGAGCCGCCCTACGCCACGGGCATCGGCCTGGCGCCCTCGGAAACCCTCCAAAATCCTTTCGTGTCTCAGGCATTCTTGGGTTTCATCCCGCGGACCATTTTCTCGGGTCCGGCGCTTGCGGGAGCCGAACCCGGGTTCGGGCTCTCCAACGTAACCGACATCAACGGCCTGAATGCCACGGGGCTCATCAATTCGGGCGACGATCCGAGGATGCGTACTCCAAAAATCCAGCAATATAATCTCGACGTTCAGTACGAATTTGCCCACGGATGGGTTCTCGACGTCGGATATGTCGGGACTCATGGAATCCATCTCTTCGATTGGAACCGCGATCCCAACGTGGCTTATCTCATCGACTGCGGTCCAGCGTCCGCTACCTGTAATCCGCCGACGGATCAGGTCAACATAAATCTGGAGCGGCCCGCCGGCTCATTCCCGATAAACGACAATGGCAACGATCGGGTTCTCGAGAACACCTCGAGTAACTATCTTGGCCGTGTGGCCTATCTGGGCGTCAACCCCGGAAACTTGCAGCAAGTCGAAACCGACGGCAATCACCTCTACAACAGCTTGCAAGCCCAGCTCCGGCACACTTTTTCACACGGCTTGACTCTCCAGGCTTCTTACACCTGGAGCAATCTGAAAACAGACATCAACGCCAGCGAAGCCGGGGCGGGAATCGCAACGCCCGGTAACGTGCTCTCCGGCAGCGCAGCCTCCAACGACCCCTTGAACGACCGCCAACAATACGGCCCGGCGGCGTTCAATCGTCCCAACCGCTTTGTGCTCACCTACAGCTACGAGTTCCCCTTCAAGAGCGACGGGTGGAGAGAGAAGGCTATCGGCGGTTGGGGCGTTTCTGGCGTGACCACGATTCAAGACGGCCTGCCTTTCACCGTTACCGACGGAATCAATGGCAACCAGGCGACCCTGCTGTACGGCACATCGCTCCCTGCGACTGGCCCTGTTGACCGAGCTGAGCTCGCCGACCCAATCGATTGCAACGCAGTCACCGGCAATTGCAAGTCAGGCGTTCCGCTAGCAACTTCTGGCAGTCTTGTATCGCGTGTAGAGAGTGGGCTCGCCGGAACCCCAGGCGGCGGCCTGATTAATGGGAATGCGTTCATGCCAGCTCCCGAATTTGGCGGGACTCCGACCGGGGCGGCTGCACCGACAGGGCTCTGCACAGGGGCCACTCCGGCATTCGTCGGGTGCGGCACGGGCTTCGGCGATTCCGCTGTAGGAATCATGCGGTGCTGCACGCAGTTCAACTTCGACATGGCGATTATTAAGAATACGAAAGTCGGAGGCCTGCGTGAAGACGCCAACCTTCAGTTCCGGGCGGAATTCTTCAACCTCTTCAATCACGCGCAGTTCAATGAACCCGGCAACGCCTTCGGCGGGGCCGGTTTTGGGGAAATCACGTCGAGCTCGGTTCCGGGGCGCATTCTGCAGTTTGGCTTGAAGTACGTTTTCTAGCTGGTCTGCTGGAACGCGATCACAGTCCTGTAACGTAGTCCGGCCCGGCCGGTGCCCGAATAAGGCGCCGGCCGGGCTTTTCTGTTTTCGCGCGGGTGTTTGCAAACAGTGCGGTGACTCTTCCGTGTGCTAAGATGAACGCACGTATGGCCCAGGAAACACCCGAACTTCGCAGGATGAGCCGTTCGCTAGAAGAAACCGATCCCGCCATCGCGGCAGTGCTGCGTGACGAGGTCCGCCGGCAAGCCACCGGCCTCGAGCTGATCCCATCGGAAAATTTTGTTTCCGAGGCAGTGATGGAAACCATGGGCTCGGTCCTCACGAATAAATATGCCGAGGGTTATCCCGGCAAGCGCTACTACGGCGGCTGCGAATTCGTGGATCAGGCCGAGCAACTCGCGATCGACCGCGCGAAGGCGCTCTTCGGCGCCGAGCATGCCAACGTCCAGCCGCATTCCGGCACCCAGGCAAACATCGCAGTCTATATGACCGCCCTCCAGCCGGGAGACACGGTCCTGGGAATGAATCTGGCGCACGGGGGCCACCTGACGCACGGCCACCCGCTGAATTTTTCGGGCAAGACCTACAATTTCGTGCCCTATGGCGTGGCCAAACAGACCGAAACGATCGACTACGACGAACTCGAACGATTGGCCCGCGAGCACAAGCCCAAAATGATCGTCGCCGGAGCCAGCGCCTATTCCAGAGTTTTCGACTTTCCGCGAATGGCGCAGATCGCCCAATCCGTCGGCGCGTTGCTGTTCGTGGACATGGCGCATATCGCCGGACTGATCGCCGCGGGAGTACACCCCAGCCCCGTGCCCTATGCCGACTTTGTTGCGACCACCACGCACAAGACGCTGCGGGGCCCTCGCGGCGGTCTGGTTCTGTGCCGTGAGAAATACGCCAAGGATCTCGATCGCTCGACTTTCCCAGGCATCCAGGGCGGCCCGCTGATGCACATCATTGCCGCCAAGGCCGTCTGCCTGAAGGAAGCGGCGGAGTCTGGATTTGCTGAGTACCAGCGGCAGGTGGTTTCCAACGCCAGGGCGCTCGCGGCAGCGGTTGCCAGGCGCGGCTTCCGCATCGTCAGCGGCGGCACGGATAATCATCTGTTCCTGGTGGATGTCAATTGCCGCGGGTTGACGGGCAGCGTGGCGCAACCGGCGCTTGATCGCTCTGGCATTACCGTCAACAAGAATTCCATTCCCTTTGACCCGCTGCCCCCTCTAAAGGCCGGCGGCATTCGCATGGGAACCCCTGCGGTCACCACGCGGGGGATGCGCGAATCCGAGATGGAGCGGATCGCCGGCTGGCTTGCCGAGGTGCTGGACCATTTGGGCGACCGCACAGTTGAACAGCGCGTTCGCGCCGAAGTGGCAGCGTTCGCTGCGCAGTTTCCTCTCTACACGCAACGCCTGGAAGCGGCAGAAGCAACTCTGGCAGGCACTCGCACGGCTCGCTGAAGCCATCCTGTCTGGATTTGCGCTCGCGCTTGGGCCCCGCGAGATAACCATTAAGACTCTCACACCCTTTTGAGCGTCGAACCATTAGACAATACCTAGATGGGCTTGCAGACCTCTATCGATGAACGCTTTACCGGTCCGCTCACCAGATTTGAACGCGAAGAGGCTCGCCAGATTCAGTATTCGCTGCTGCCCGCCTGCTCGCTTGAGGCGGCTTCGTATCAAATCGCGTACCGATTTTCGCCGTACGCAGGCGTCGGGGGAGATTTCGCGGACTTCTTCGAGCTGCCGGATGGTCAGGTAGGCCTGTACATCGGAGACGTCGTCGGCAAGGGTTTGCCGGCTGCCCTCTATGCCGCGCTCGTGATGGGCCTGTTGCGAGGCTTGCACAAAAGCGGTGCGAATCCCGCCGAATCGCTCGCACTGCTGAACAGGCGCATGCTGGTACGACCCGTGACCGGGCGATACGCCACCACCCTCTATGCGCTGTTTGATCCTGCATCGCGTAAATTGACTTTCTCAAACGCCGGCATGCCCCAACCCCTGCTGGTGTCGGAATCCGGCTGCATGCCGCTGGGAGAAGGCGGACTGCCGTCCGGTATTTTTCCGGGTGCCACCTACGACAGCCATTCGGTTCAACTTTTCCCGGGCGATGCCGTGCTTTTTGCAACCGACGGCCTCCACGAGCTGCGCGACCGACACGATAAGGATTTCAGTTGGGAAAGGCTTCAGGACACTTGGCTTCAGTGCCGGTGCAGGACCGCCGAGGACTCGCTGACATTGCTGTTCGAAGAAGCACGGCAGTTCTGCGAAGGCGGCAGCGAGCAACAGGACGACATCACTACCGTTGTATTGAAGGTTCGCGGCTAGACGAGCTGGATCTCGAGTTCTCTCGCACGGCCATCGCAAATCGAAAATGCGCGCGCGGGCCTCGCGGCATCGTTGCGCGGTGAGAGAATGAAGTAAACTTCCTCGGAATAATAGGCAAGCTCGATATCTCGTGCGGAAGGCTCGTTTTGGCCGTTGGGATGCGAGTGGTAGATGCCCAGGAACTCAAGCCGCGCAACGCGGAATTCCTTCATCAGCCGGAAGATTGTTTTCGGCTCAATCTCGTAGTTCTTAGAAGGATCGCTCGCCACGTTTTCCGCCGGAAAGACGTGCGTGATCACTCCGTCCCGGCCGGCCAGCAGCCCGCAGCACTCGCGGGTTGGCTCCCCGACAGCCTGATCCCCTAGATCTGCGATTACTTCACGCCGAACTCGAACCGTGCTGTCCACGCCGGAAGTCTATACCGAGACGGACGCAGGATGAAAACAGCCGACACAACCCCAGACGTCGCCGGCTGCGCCCCTGGCCGCTTGCCGGATGTAGGATCTAGGCCTTCTGCGCCTGCCGCCGAAGAAACGTCGGCACGTCGAGATCATCTGTTGGCATTTCCGGGACGACGTCGCTGACGTTGCGCGCCACCTGCTGCACCACATTGGTCTGCGGCGGAGCGACGGTCGCCTCCCGTCCGGATCGCCACGTTTTCGGCAGATAGGAAGGCCGCGTGTTTGACTTCTTGCCCGCCACTTCGCGGAAACCTGCTGCGATCACCGTGATTTTGACCGATTCCTTCATCGCATCATCCTGCACCGCGCCGAAAATAATGTTCGCGTTCTCGTGCGCAGCCTTCTGGATGATCGACGAGGCCTCGTGAATTTCATGCAGCGACAGGCTGGACGAACCCGTCACGTTGATCAGGATTCCCTGTGCGCCGTTGATGCAATTGTCCTCAAGCAGCGGGCTGTTGATGGCGCGGTTGGCGGCGTCAATTGCACGGTTCGAACCAGACGCGACCGCCGTCCCCATCACCGCGTAGCCCATTCCGGACATGATGGTTTTCACGTCCGCGAAGTCGCGATTGATAATTCCCGGAATGGTAATGATGTCGGAAATCCCCTGCACGGCCTGCCGCAGGATGTCGTCGGCAATGCGAAAGGCTTCGAAGAAACTCGTTCCCTGCTCAACGCACTCCATCAGCCGCTCGTTGGGGATGACGATCACCGTATCCACGCAGCCGACGAGTTCATTCAACGCCTGCTCCGCCTGCTGCATGCGCCGCTTGCCCTCGAACGCGAACGGTTTCGTCACCACCGCCACCGTCAGTGCGCCGAGCTCGCTTGCCAGATTTGCGACCACCGGTGCAGCACCGCTGCCGGTACCCCCGCCGAGTCCGGCAGTGACAAACACCATGTCGGAACCGTCCAGCGCTTCAAGGATTTTCTCCGTGTCCTCGAGCGCCGCTTTCCGGCCGACCTCGGGGTTTGCGCCCGCGCCGAGCCCCTTGGTAAGTTTCGCGCCCAACTGCAGCTTCACTGGCGCTTGGGAAAGTTTCAGCGCCTGCAAATCGGTATTGGCGGCGATAAATTCCACCCCCTCGACCTTGGCACGGATCATGCGGTTGACCGCGTTTGATCCGCCGCCCCCTACGCCGATCACCTTGATCCTGGCGCCGTCTTGCGCCTCTTCGGTGAATGAAACTCGGATGCTCGATTCTTTCGGTGCCATACTTCCTCCCCCAGTTTTGAACTGTGTTCCGAAATGGTTGTCTCGGTTACGCCAAAATGTCACGCCCCCGCAAACATGCTCTTCAACTTGCCCATGAACCCCGCGGGACGCGCTCCGGCGAGACGCCGCGTGCGCGCCCCGTAGAGAACCAGTCCTACGGCCGTTGAGTATTCGGGCCGGGAAACCTCTTCGCTCATACCTGCAAGACCTCGCGGCGACGCGATGCGCACCGGCAGGTTGAATGTCTTTTCGGCCAGCTCCGACAGCCCGCGAAGCTGCGAGCCGCCTCCGGTCAGAATAATTCCGGCCGGGATCTGCGATTCGACACCGCCACGGCGCATTTCGTCGCGGATGAGCACCAGCAATTCCTGGGCGCGGGGTCCCACGATATCGGCCAGCATCCGTGCGAACACGGTTCGCGACGGGCGGTCACCCACGCTAGCAATCTCGATCGGAAAATCCTCGGCCAGGTGCTCGCGGAAAGCCTGCGCGTGCTCGCGCTTGATCTTTTCAGCTTCCGGAATCGGAGTCCTCAGCCCAACGGCGAGATCGTTGGTAAAATGATCGCCACCCACCGGTACGGCCGCCGTGTGCCTTACCACACCACCCACGTAAGCGATCAGTTCGGTCGTTCCCCCGCCAATATCGAGCAGGCACGCGCCCAGTTCGCGTTCGTCCTGTGTCAAGCACGCTTCGGCTGCCGCGAACGGCTCAAGCACGGTATCGTCGACGCGCACGCCTGCGCGGTTGACCGCCGTCACGATATTCTGCGTAGCCGTGCCGGACGCCGTGACGATGTGGACGTTCGCCTCCAGCCGCTGGCCAACCATTCCGATCGCATCCCGGATGTTGTCCTGCGCGTCGAGCGAAAATTCCTGCGGGAGCACGTGCAGGACCTCGCGGTCTTCCGGAAGCGTGACACCCCGGGCAGCTTCGATCGCCCGGCGGACGTCGTCTCGCTGCACGTCTCGCGGCCTTGAGCCCACGTTGATGCTGCCGCGGCTGTTTACCCCGCGCACATGGCTGCCCGCGACACCGATCATCGCCGATTCCACAGGGACTCCGACAATCGTCTCGGCTTCCTCTACGGCGCGGCGAATCGAGCTGACCGCGAGATCAAGGTTCACGATTTGGCCCTTCCGCCAACCCTTGGATTCGGCTGCACCCAACGCTGCGAACTTGACGCCGCCTTCGTCATCCATTTCGCCGATCAGGGCGCACGTCTTGGTGCTGCCGATATCAAGCGCCACAATGTGCCGTTCTTTCTTCGTCAAGCCCGCTCCTGGTGCCGCGACCGCTCCGTCATTTCGAAACCGTCAGTTCGATCTCTTTACCCTTCGCGCCACTGTTTGTTTCAGGGGGCGTTGCTCTACGACGGCCGTCCTGTCCTGGTTCACCACCGCCTCCCGGCTGAATCTCAGATCGACCGACTCAACCGGTCCCGCCTTCACCCGCCATTGCCCGATATCGTCAACCAGGGTCTGATATTTTCCTGCGAAGTCGCTGTCGCCGAAATGCACCAGGACCGGCGCGTCGGCCTGGCTCGCGGGCAGGTCGGTACCAAGACCGGTCATCGTCGCTCGCACGTCGTGGTCGTCCGCCAGATCCACCTCGCTAACCTGGTCGAGCGCACCTGCGCGCTCGGATTCGATCTGCTGTGCAAACCCCGAGAACAGCTGCAAGCGCTTCTCGCGATCTTCAAGTGCCATATCCGCACTGATCCCGGTTACCACTGGAAAATGGAAATCGCCCTCGAGCGGACGATCCAGGATCACGCCGTGTGCATCTACCAAAGCCATATCGCTCGCTTCGCGCACGAAGGCCACCGGGGTCCGTTCGGTGACCTCGACTTCAATCCGGTTCGGAAGCGCGCGCCGAACCGTCGCGTGCTCGATCCACGGAAGCGCTTCAATTTGCCTTCGGCGCTCGTCGAGCGGTATGCGCAGGACGCTCCTGCCACGATCTGCCGCGAAGATCTCAAGCACGCTCGCAGGCGTAACATTGTGGTTTCCCTTAAGAGCAACCTGATCGGGATGCATGAGCGCCATTTCCGGATCAGCCAGCAGAAAATGCCCGATTTCGTAAACCATGCCTACGCTGGCCGCGGCAACGACAATCCATACGGTCACCCGCAGATACGTACTCCACGCCTTTCGGCCAAATTTCCGCCGCTTGATTTCCAGCGGCTTTTGCCGCCGCAGATACTTCGGCTCTTCGTCCGCCAGAACTTCCTGCGGATACGCGTCGGCGTCGATGGCCTTTAGTTTCGCCAGACGATCACCTCGTTCTCGAGCTCCGTACCATAGGCTCGCCGCACGCGCTCGCGCACATCATCAATTAGTTTCAACATGTCGGACGAGCTCGCCCGCCCGACATTGACGAAAAAGTTCGCGTGCCGGTCGCTGACCATTGCGTCGCCGACGCGGTGGCCCTTCAGGCCGAGTTCATCAATCATTCGCCCGGCTGATCCGCCGGCGGGATTCTTGAAAATACAGCCGGCGCTCTTCTGATTCAGCGGCTGGCTCGCCCTGCGCTTCTCGTTGCACACTTTGATGCCGGCGATAATTTCCTTAAACGGCTTTGCCGGCAATTCGAGCTTCACGCGCAGCATCAAGTCATCGGGCGCAAACGAAGTGTGCCGGTAGTCGAAACGGATCTCGCTGCCCCGCAGCGTTTCGATCTGGCCCGTAGCCGCACGATAGAGCTCGACCTCGCGCACGTGCGGGCCAATTTGCGTCCCGTAGGCGCCCGCGTTCATTCGCAATGCCCCGCCGACGCTGCCCGGTACGCCGATCAAGCCTTCCATGCCGCCCAGGTCGTGCTTCGCGCAGAACGTCACCATGCCTCCCAGGTCGGCCGATGCATCCACGTATGCCGCATTGCCCTCCACGCGCATGCCCGGATGGGCCGTGGGAAGATGCAGTACTACCCAGGGCAGCTCGCCATCCACGATCAGCACGTTAGTTCCTCCGCCTAGAAAGCGGTGTGGTATCTGTTCGCCAGCGAGCAGGCGCATCACTTCTGGGATCGACTCATACCGACGCAGCAAGATCTCGTCGGTCGTGCCGCCGATTCCAAGCGATGTTTCCTCCGCGAGCGACACTGCTTGCCGTAATTCCACACCCAGCTCCTTCAACCGTGTCACCGCCGCATCGCTAATCCGCATGGCGCGTTGTCGTAACCCTCGCGTCAAGGAGCATGGCGAGTTCCTCGGTCACGCGGCCCACGCTTCCTGCGCCGATCGTCATCACCGCGTCTCCGGAGCGTGACTCACGCAGCATGTATTCAATCCCACCCTGCAATGTGCTCGAGTAGACGACATTCTTGTGTCCGGCCGAGCTGATGGCTTCAGACAGGCGTTCGCCGGTGATGCCATCAATCGGAGCCTCACCGGCCGCGTAGATGTCGGTAACCACCACGATGTCGGCCTGGTTGAATGACTTTTGAAAATCTTCCCAGAGATGCTGCGTGCGCGAATAGCGGTGCGGCTGGAAAAGCACCAGCAGGCGCTTGAATCCACAGCCGCGCGCTGCTTCAAGCGTGGCGCGAATCTCCGCCGGGTGATGCCCGTAATCGTCAATCAGCGTCACGCCGGAAAACTTGCCCTTGATCTCAAATCTCCGAGCGACCCCAGAGAACGCCGCGAGGCCCTCCCGAATCAGGTCGGCTGGAACGTTGAGGACCAGCCCGACAGCAGCAGCTGCGGCGGCATTCCGCACATTGTGAATGCCGGGCGGAGCTGGCAGGTGGAACACTCCCAGGTCCTCGCCGCGATATTTCAAGCCAAATGCGCTGGACAACCCCTCGAGCTTCACGTCCCCGATCACCAGATCGGCTTGGCTCGACGTACCGTAGGTGACCATCGGGCGATTGACGCGCGGCAAAATCGACTGAACGTTAGGGTCGTCGACGCACAGCACGACCGAACCGTCGAACGGCACGCGACCAATGAATTGCAGGAACGTTTCCTGAATTTCCTCAAGTGAGCTGTACTGGCCGATGTGCTCACGGTCGATTGTGGTGACAACGGCAATCACCGGCGCAAGAAGCAGGAACGACCGGTCGCTTTCATCCGCCTCCACCACCATGTACTCGCTCTGACCTACGCGTGCGTTGGCTCCGGCGTGATTCACTCGCCCGCCGACCACAAATGTGGGATCCAGCCCAGCGGCTCCGAGCACCGACGCGACCATCGAGGTTGTTGTCGTTTTCCCGTGTGCGCCTGCAACCGCAATCCCGTATTTCAAGCGCATCAGCTCCGCAAGCATTTCCGCCCGCGGAATAACTGGGATTTTCAGCCGGTGCGCTTCGACGATTTCAACGTTGTCGGGGGCGACGGCGGATGACACGACGACCACATGGGCGCCCTGCACGTTCTCGATCCGGTGGCCCTCGCAGATTGTCGCGCCAAGGTTCCGCAAACGCTCGGTGATGGAGGTCGCTTTCAGATCCGAACCCGACACCGCGTAGCCGCTCGACAACAGAACCTCGGCGATGCCGTTCATGCCGCTGCCGCCTATCCCGACCAGATGAATCCGTTGAAAGTTGCGCAGCGTGACACTCATCGGCGGACCACCCCTTCGATAACGTCCACAATGGCTTCGACGGCATGCGGTCGACCAAGCGAACGCGCGCGCGCTTCTATCTCTTCGATTCTCCGGGGCTGGTCCAGGAGGGAAAAAATTTCAGTCGTTAATCGATCGGGCGTCAGCTCGTCCTGGGGGAGCAGCCGGGCGGCGCCCGCACTCTGCATTACCTGCGCGTTGCGGGCCTGATGAGCGTCAGTGGAGGCCCCGAAAGGGATAAAGATGGCGGCGCGTCCGGAGGCCGAAACCTCCGCGACAGTGATGGCGCCCGACCTGCAAACGATCAGATCGGCCTGGGCAAACCTCTCCGCCATATTTTCGATGAAGGGGACGACCTCCGCTTGAAATTGGCGTCGCGCATAGGCCACGCGAACCGCATTATAGTCGCGTTCGCCGGTCTGATGCACGATGAAAAGCTCATTTCTTCGGGCCGCCAGCCGGTCAAGCGAATCAATAACCGCCCGATTGATCGGCAACGCGCCGCGGCTACCTCCGGTGATCAGTAATTGGAATGGCGGGCGATGCTCTTTGACCGGCACGGCAAAGAATTCCGGGCGCACCGGACAGCCGGTCACCACCGCCTTGTGACCGAACCGGGCCGCGGTCTCCTCGCTCGCGACGGCAATCCGCGTCGCCAACCCGGCCAGCATTCGGTTCGTGAACCCGGGCTCGACGTTCGGCTCGAATACCACGCTTGGAACTCGGTGCATGATCGCCAGCAGCATCATCGGGCCGGAGGCATAGCCGCCCACACCCAGAGCCGCTCCGAAGCGGTGTCGGCGAAGGATCTTCTCGGAGTCCCAAAACCCCGCAGGAAGCATTGCGGCGTTGCGCAGCAACTTCGCACCACCGATGCCTTTCAGCCCGGCGACGCGAATCGTCTGAAGCGGCAGTCCCGCCTGCGGCACCAGCCGCGATTCCATCCCCCGCTCGGTTCCCACAAACACGACGCTTCGTTCCCCCCGCCCCAGCCACTCCCGCGCCACGGCGAGAGCTGGAAACACATGCCCGCCGGTGCCGCCGCCCGTGATCAATAGACTATTCGCATCCGCGCTCACGTCTCGTCCGCGTGCTGGCTGATGTTCAGAAGCACTCCGGTTGCCAGCAGCATTCCGAGCAGGCTCGACCCTCCGTAGCTTATGAACGGCAATGGGATGCCTTTGGTCGGCAGCAGCCCGAGCGTCACACTCAGATTGATGAGTGCCTGGCCCATCACCATCGCCGTGATTCCGATTCCCAAAAACTTCCCGAATGCATCAGGGGCTTTCATCGCAGCCACAAATCCGCGCCAGCCGTACACCGCAAACAGCGCCAGCACAATGGCTGCGCCGATGAAACCGGCCTCCTCGCAAATTACCGAAAAAATGAAGTCAGTATGCGCTTCAGGCAGGAAAAATAACTTTTGGCGGCTTTCCATCAGGCCCACGCCGGTGAATCCTCCCGAGCCCACGGCGATCAGAGATTGCGCGAGCTGAAAGCCGTGTCCCTGGGGGTCGGCCCCAGGAGAGAGGTACGCCTCCAGACGCTGAAGTCGATACGGCGTGCTCGCAATCGCGAAATAGATGACCGGCAAAGCGGCAATCACGGCCCCCACGATGTATCGGTAGGAAAGTCCGGCGATGAACAGCATCACCGCGGCAATAAAGAAAATCATGCAGGCCGTGCCCATGTCCGGCTCTTTGTAGACCAGCGCCACCATCAGAAGCACCGCCCCAATCGCTGGCAGCAGCGTGTGAGTCACGTTGTTGATCCCTGCGCCCCGCGGTTCGCGTCGGCTCTCCAGGAACCACGCGAGAAAAACAATCATCACGAGCTTCGCGATTTCCGATGGCTGCAGGCTCAGAGGGCCCAGGCGAATCCAGCGATGCGTGGCGTGCGACCGGTCGAGGAAAAATACCGCAATCAGCAGAACCAGCGTCACCGAAAGAGCCGTGAATATCACGCGAGGCTGCCGCAGCTTGCGGTAGTCCGTGTTCATCAGGCCGAACATTCCGGCAATCCCCAGCGCCACCCAGACCAGCTGACGAAGAAGGAAAAAGTAGGCGTTTCCGTGCCATTCCCGCGACGTCATGGCCGAGGCGCTGAAAACCATTACGGCGCCGATCAGGCATAGCGCAAGCGTCACGCCGAAAAGCTGTCGATCATGCTGCAGGCTGCGAGGCATCGTTCATCCTTTTTGGGCCGGGGCGGACGCGGCCGATCGACTTCCGAGCCTGGCAACCAGCTCTTTGAACTCGCGGCCACGCTGCTCGTAACTTTCAAATTGGTCAAAACTGGAACACGCAGGAGCGAGCAGCACTACATCGCCAGGCCGCGCACGGTCAGCTGCGAGTCCCACGGCATGATCCAGTGTTCCCGCCTGCACGCACGGTAGGACGTCACCCAGGTCTAGGGCGATTTTTTCTGCGGCCTCGCCGATCAGCAGCGCGACCCGGCCGCGCGCCCGGAGCGCTTCGCGCAGCGGCGTGTAGGCGCTGCCCTTATGCTTGCCGCCCAGAATAACGACCAGCGGTCCGGGAAAAGCCTCGATCGCCTTGAGTGCGGCGTCCACGTTCGTGGCCTTGGAATCGTTGTAGAATCCGACGCCTCCCTTCTCGCCGGCGAATTCCAGACGATGTTCCACCCCTCGAAACGTCTTCACACCTTCTGAAATACCCGCCGGCTCCGCCCCCGCCAGATACGCCGCGGCGCACGCCGCCAGCACGTTTTCGATGTTGTGCTCCCCGCGCAGCGGGATTGCACTCCGCCGTGCAACCGCAATCTGCGAGCCCTCGTGCCGAAACATAATCTGATCGTCCAGCAGGAATGCTCCTTCGGCCACACGCTTCTGCCGGCTGAACCAGAGTACGTGCGATCGCGAAGGCATCCGTTTGGTCACCTCGGGATCGTCCGCGTTCAAGATCGCGAAATCGCGGTCCAGCTGATTTTCGAACAGCCTCATCTTCGCGGCCGCATATTGCTCAAACGACGCATAACGATCCAGATGATCGGGCGTCAGATTAAGCAGTACTCCGATCTCCGGGCGAAACGCCTGGATGGTCTCCAGCTGAAAGCTGCTGATTTCAACCACAGTCACCGTCGAATCGGTTGACGACTCCACAAGTGAGATCAGCGGCGCCCCGATATTCCCGCCCACCAGTGTCGGGACACCCGCAGTTTCGAGGATATGTGTTACGAGCGAAGTCGTGGTTGTCTTCCCGTTCGAGCCCGTAATCGCCACGACGGTCCCCCGCAAGAAACGCCACGCGAGTTCAATGTCGCCCCAGACCGGAATGCCCGCTACCTGAGCCAGCACCAGTTGCGGCAGGCTTGCCGGCACTCCCGGACTGACCACGATCAAGTCCTGTTCGAAAAATGCAGCGGGAGGGTGTCCGCCAAGCTCGAGTTTCACGCCGTTCGCGCGCAGGCGCGCGGCCGTTTCACCCAGTGCACTTTCGGGCTTTTCGTCCGTTGCGGTCACTCTGGCGCCATAGGCCGCCGCGAATAGCGACACAGCCACACCGGTGCGTGCAAGCCCCACCACCAGCACGCGTTTCCCTGCGAGATCGAATCCTGGTCTCAACGAACCTCACCTCAATTTCAAAGTCGTCAGCGAAAACAGAGAGAACACCAGCGCGATGATCCAGAATCGCACGATGATCTTCGATTCGCTCCATCCCATCAGCTCAAAATGATGATGCAGCGGCGCCATGCGGAAAACGCGCTTGCCGGTCAGCTTGAACGAGCCGACCTGAATGATCACTGACAGCAGCTCCAGAATGAAGATGCCGCCGATTGAAAGCATCAGGATTTCCTGCTTCAGGATCACCGCGATCGTTCCGATCGCGCCGCCCAGCGCGAGCGAACCCACATCGCCCATGAACACTTCTGCAGGATGCGCGTTGTACCATAGAAATCCCAGCGACGCCCCGGCGAGCGAGCCGCAAAAAATCGTCAGCTCGGCGGCGTCGGGAATCCTCTGAATCTCCAGGTACTCGGCGAAACGCGCATTGCTGGAAAGATAGGTGATCACCGTTAGGGCTACCGAAGAGATCAGAACGCACCCGATCGCCAGCCCATCCAGTCCATCGGTCAGATTCACGCCATTCGAGAGTCCCGCAATCACCAGCACCAGGAAAAGCACGAATGGAACGAACGCCAGCGCCCACGTAAATCTGTGATTGAGCAACGAATCAATCACCAGATCCGGGTGCAGCCGCTTCAGGAACGGAACGCTCAGTTGCGTCGAGTACTTGCCTTTCGCCTCCAGTCCGATCAGCACCGAGCCGACGAAAACGCACGTCAGCACCTGCAGAGCGAACTTTCCCCCGGCCGTTAGTCCCCGATTGTGCTTCCGCACGACTTTGCTGTAGTCGTCTACGAAGCCGATCGTTCCGAACGCCAGCGTGGCAACCAGTGCGAGCACCACGTACGTGCTCCGGAGGTCGGCCCACAGTAGCGTCGGAATCACGATCGCCGATACAATCAGCACGCCGCCCATGGTCGGGGTTCCCGCCTTTGCCTGGTGCCCCTTGGGGCCCTCCTCGCGGATGTATTGCTTCACCTGCAGAGCGCGAAGTCGCTCGATCATCCACGGCCCCAGCAGGAGCGACAGCAACAGCGCCGTGAGGCTCGCCACGGCCGTCCGCACCGTGATGTAGCGAAACACGTTTAGCGCGCTGAAATGCCGCCTCAACCCGAAAAAGAACAGGTAGTAGAGCATTTCAGTTGCGTCCCTTTGAGCCTGTTTCCATGGCCTCAGCTGCGTGTTTAATGCTCACCCGGCGGCGTCGCACATCTATCGCCTCCAGAATTCTCTCCATCCGGACTCCACGTGAACCTTTTAAGAGCAGCAAGTCTCCAGGCTCTACAAACTGCTCGAGAAATTTCGATGCCTCCTGGGAATTCTGAAAGAAAATGGCGCGATCGCGCGGATGCCCGGCCTTGATCGCGGCGTCCACAAAATCGGCCGCGTAGCCCTGCACGCCGAAAATCCAATCGATCTTGCACAAACCGGCGGCCGCCTGGCCGCATTCGCGGTGCAATTCCTCCGAGGAATCTCCCAGCTCCAACATCTCGCCCGCGGCCACGATTCGCCTCTGGTATCCTGGCGTCGCCGCGAGCAATTGCATCAACGCGAGCAATGCGGTCGGGCTCGAGTTGTAGGTGTCGTTGATCGCCGTGAATCCGCCTTCGAACCGCACCACCTCACCCCGTTTGTCCGCCGGCGTGAGCGACGGAAACACCTGCTTTGCTTCCTGGGCGCCGATGCCCCAAACGCTTGCCGCCGCCAGCGCTGCCAATGCATTCATCACGTTGTGCCTTCCGATCAGCGGCAATTGCAGCCGCGCGCGGCCGGCGGACGACACGAAATCGAACGCCGATCCTTCGATGCCTTGCTCCTCAATTGCCTCTGCCCGAAATTCCGCCTGCGAATTCGTGCCGAACCGCACTACCCGGCCCCGTGCAACTTCCGCGAACTTCGCGACCCGCTCGTCATCAGCATTCAACACTGCCGTCGCGCCCGGCCAAGCCAGGTTTTCGATCAGCTCTCGCTCTGCGAGCGCTATTTCGTCGACCGAAGAAAAAAACTCCAAATGCTCAATGGCAACTCGCGTAACCAGGCCTACATCGGGAGACGCAATCTGCGCCAGCCGCGCCAGCTCCCCCCGATGCGACATCCCCAGCTCCACGACGACCGCGTCTTCGTCATCAATCCTCAGCAGAGTCAGTGGCAGTCCGTATTCGTTGTTCAGGTTCCCCATGGTCTTCAGCACTCGGAACCGCGCGCCCAGAAGCGCGGCCAGAATTTCTTTTGTTGTCGTCTTGCCGACCGAACCTGCCACCGCCCCGATGAGTCGACCCGGCTTTCCCCGCCGCCATCTATCGCACGCCTGCGAGGCCAGCCGGTGCAAGGCCTCGAGCGGATCCTCCACGGCGAAAAGCTTTGCCTGGACTTCGCCCGGGTAGTCTTTGAATCGTTGCCGCGCCACCACCCCGGCCGCAGCGCCCCGGTCCAATGCGCCGCTAACGAAACCGTGTCCATCGTGACGCGGTCCGCGTATGGCGATGAACAGTTCGCCGGATCGAACGGTCCGCGAGTCAATCGAGACGCCGGCCACCCCGGCCAGGGCGTCAAGACCCGCCGGTCGAGCGATACCCAATGCATCTGCCAATTGCTCCGCAGTCCACCGCATCGCAGCTCCATGGGCTTTGGCGTCGCTGCCCTCGCTATGTGCCCGCTGACCTCTTCGTATAGCCTTTGCGGCCGAGAATGGCCCGGGCCCGCTCGCGATCATCAAACTCGATCGTACCGTCCCGCAAGACCTGGTATGTTTCGTGCCCTTTGCCCGCCAGCAAAACCACATCCCCAGGCCTAGCCTCTTCCAGGGCAATCGCCAGGGCCTGCTCGCGATCCGGCTCAACCCGGTACTTCGCATTCACTTTCTGCAATCCCACGACCACGTCGTTTATGATTCGCAGGGGGTCTTCGCTTCGCGGGTTGTCGCTCGTGAGTACCACCAGATCGCTCAGCGAACCCGCCGCCTCTCCCATGAGCGGACGCTTGGTGCGGTCGCGTTCGCCGCCGGCGCCGAATACCGTAATGATCCGCGCCGATGGGCCCAGTTCCCGTGCCGTCGAGATCAGATTGCGCAAGGCATCGTCTGTGTGGGCGTAATCCACGATCACCAGAAACGGTTGCCCCTCATCGATCCGTTGAAATCGCCCCGGAACGAGCTCAAGGTTCGCAATGCCCTCTTCAATCTTGGCCTTGGGAATATCGAGTGCGATTCCGGTGCCAATGGCGGCGAGAATATTGTAAACGTTGATCCGCCCAACGAACGGCGAGCGCACCTCGACGTTTCCCGCCGGGGTGTGCGCCGTAAATTCCAGGCCGTGAAAACTGAGTCCGAATTTCTTGACAGTTAGATCGGGCGCGCCTTTCAGCCCATAGGTAAGCGTGCGCCGGGCCAAGCCGCCGAGCTGCGGCGCATAGGGGTCATCCGCATTGATCACGGCAACCTCTGGCGCACCCGCTCCTGTACCTTCAAATAACAGGCGCTTGGCCGCGAAATATTGCTCAAACGTTTTGTGGTAGTCCAGGTGATCGCGCGTGAGGTTTGTGAAGATCGCGACCGCGAAGCGACATCCCCAGAGGCGATCCATCGTAAGCGCGTGCGAGCTTGCTTCCAATACCGCGTGGGTTCCTCCGGCGTCGCGGATTTCGGCGAACATCTGCTGCAAGTCGAGCGACTCCGGAGTCGTGGTCAGGGCCGGGCGGTTGCCGTTCGGAGTGCGATACCCGGTTGTGCCAATCAGCCCAGTCGTGCGGCCGGCCGCTCGCAGAACTGAATCTACCAAGTATGCAGTCGTGGTTTTCCCGTTCGTGCCGGTGACACCCACTAACTGCAGCGCGTCGGCCGGACGCGTGTAGAAATTCGACGCGGCTTGAGCGAGGCCGCGGCGCGCCGAACCTGGTATCAACTCCACCAGCGTTTTGGCTTGCGACGCCATTTGGCCGGCGTCTTCGCTTGCCACGGCGACGGCTCCGCGCCTCACCGCGTCCTCGGCGAAGTTGACGCCCTCCAATTTTTCCCCGCGCAGAGCGAAGAAAATCCCGCCGGCTACGACCTTGCGGCTGTCGTACGCAACGGACCGAATCTCTATGTCGGCGGCGCCCCTGATTTTCCCAATCTCGACTCCCCCCAGTAGCTTCTCGAGTTTCATGCCGCGGCTTCCCTGTCTCTCGCTCGGCTCGTAATCGCTCAAGCCGGTTT
>DATBXX010000041.1:0-6640 GCA_036514055.1 Candidatus Acidiferrales bacterium | reverse complement strand
GGGTATGCAGACGAGTTCTTCTCGCGTGTGGTGGGACGCGAACCGCGGATTCCCATCGAGGGCGTGAAGATGTCGCGCCATCGGATGTTTGTTCGAAGCGACAAGGCCGACAGGGAGCTGGGTTACCGGGCCGGTGCGATTGAGCCCGCGCTTGAGCGCGCCGTGCGCTGGTATGGCGAACGCGGTTATCTGGGCGGCAGCACGGGAACAAAACCGGTCGTGCACGCGCAAGCTGCGTAACTTTTTGGTATTCTATACGGGCTTACATATAGCTTTGGAATTCCGCGATGCGTGTCGCGGTGCATTGTGAATCATAAGCGGGGGATCGAACCCCTGATGTAGAGAAGGATCATTCCGGCATTCAGTTGATATATGAAAGTCCTCATTACATTTGCGCTTGCAAATGAATTCGCCGGGTGGCGAAAATTGCGGCGCTTCAAGCTGGATTCAACAGGCGAATGGGCCAAGACGTACGTCGCTCAGGCGGGCCTGTGCGACCTGCGCGTTGTGCTGACCGGCGCCGGTCGCATCGCAACCGAACGCGCCCTCCGGGGGGCCTTTGTGGGCGAACCCGACGTCTGCATCGCCTCGGGGCTTTCCGGCAGTCTGAAGCTTGACTACGCTCCGGGTGATGTTTTGGCCGCCCGGACGGTCGCCGATGTCAACGGCGCGCGCCTTGTCTCAAGCGACCGGGAGCTGGTCCGGCGAGCCCAGGAATCGGGCGCAAGGACGGTTGAGACATTTCTGGTTTCTGACGACGTCATCTCGACAACCCAACAAAAACGTGCCCTTGCCGCATCAGGCGATGCTGTGGATATGGAGAGCGTGTATGTCCTCGCGGCAGCGGCCGGGCGGGGAATCCGGTCAATCGCGATCCGGGCGATCAGCGACGGTGCCGATTCGGACCTTCCGATTGATTTCAACGGAATTTTTGACGAGCGCGGCGCCGTGAGCGTTCCGAAAGTGATCGCTCGAGCGGTCCGCAGACCCGCGCGCATTCCGGGACTGCTTCGACTGGCGCAGGAAAGCGCGGGCGCGGCATCGTCGCTTGGGCGATTTCTCGAGGCCTATGTTCAGGCGATCGGTTCCGTGCCCCTGTCCGAGATCGCGAAGGTCGAGGCGCTGGCCGTATGAGCCACACCATCGCACAAGTCGGATCAAGCGATGCCCGGCCAGCCGAGAACGGGCAGATGCGCGCTGGCGTCTACCGCGGCAAGGGTCGCGTGGTCATCGAGCAGGTTCCCATCCCTGAAATCGGTCCCGGCGAAGTACTGTTCCGCGTGGCGGCCTGCGGCATCTGCGGCACCGACATCAAGAAGATTCATCACGGTTTTATTACTCCTCCGCAAATTCTGGGCCACGAGCTGGCCGGCACCGTCGTAAACACAGGCCCCGGCGTTACCAAGTTCAGGACCGGCGACCGCGTCGTCAGCTTCCACCACATTCCGTGCGGCGCCTGCTTCTATTGCGACCGGAAGCTGTTCTCACAGTGCGCGGGCTACAAGAAAGTAGGGCTGACCGCAGGGTTTGATCCCAACGGCGGCGGATTTGCCGAGTATGTTCGCGCCATGCCCTGGATCGTCGAGCGCGGAATGATCGCCCTGCCGGCGGACGTGAGTTTCGAGGAAGCGACGTTTGTCGAGCCGGTGAATACCTGCCTGAAGGCAGTTCGCAAGGCTCGTGTGGCGCCCGATGAAACTGTTTTGGTGATCGGACAGGGTCCGATCGGCATGCTTCTGATGATGCTTGCAAAGAACGAAGGGGCGACCCTGTACACCAGCGATCCGATGGCCGGCCGGCGCGCGGCCAGCGTGCGATTCGGGGCTGCGGAATCGTTTGATCCTGCCGAAGGGAAACTGGCCGCTGAAATCCGTGGCCGGAGCGAAGGGCGCGGTGCAGATGCCGTTCTACTCGCTGTGCCCAACGCGGCATTGGTCCCGGAGGCCCTGGCACTCGCGCGGCCGGGCGGGCGCGTGCTACTGTTTGCGCACAACGACCCGGTGCTGCAGCTGCAATTTCCCGCTGCGGCCGTCGGAGTCGACGAGAAGGAAATTCTTGGCAGTTACAGCGCGTCAGTCGGCGATCAGACAGAATCGGCCGAACTTGTTTTCGGTCGGCGGTTACCCCTGCGGGAGATGGTTTCGCACCGATTTCCGCTCGAGGGCATCGCAGAGGCACTGGAACTAGCCGCGCATCCCAAACACGACACCTTGAAAGTGATGATCGTGCACCAATGAGCACCTCGGAAAAAAACGGGCACATGACCGCCGCCGTTCTCTACGGATCTGAGGACGTGAAGATCGAGCGCGTGGATATTCCGCAGCTGGCTGCTGATGACGTCCTGGTTCGTGTGGAGGTCGCGCTCACCTGCGGCACCGATTTGAAGGTCTGGAAGCAGGGCTTTCACGAGCGCATGATTCAGCCGCCGGCGCTGTTTGGCCACGAACTGTCCGGCACGATTGAGGAAAAGGGCAGCGCGGTCAATGGCATCGTGCGCAAAGGCATGCGCGTGGTTCCGTCGAATTCTGCTCCCTGCAATCAGTGCTTCTTCTGCCGCAAGGGCCAGCCCAATCTCTGTGAAGATCTGCTGTTCAACAACGGGGCCTACGCCGAATACATTCGCATCCCGGGCCGAATTGTCCGCGAGAACATGCTTGAGATTCCCGACAGTGTCTCGTTTCTGGACGCAGCCATTGTCGAGCCTCTGGCCTGTGTTCTGCGGGGAGTGCATGAGACGGGAATCCATGACGGTGACACGGTTGTAGTCATTGGCTGTGGTCCGATTGGTCTGAAATTCATTCGCATACTTTCCGGCCGCCACGTGCGCGTCATCGCCGTCGGCAAGCGCGACAGTCAAATGCGCGCCGCCGAGCGCCTGGGTGCGGTTGCCGCCTATGACGTCTCCAAGATCGACGATCCGGTGAGCCTGGTGCGCCAGTTGACCGAAGGCGGGCGGGGCGCCGATGCCGTCATCGAAGCGGTCGGACAGGCGACCACGTGGCAGTGGGCGCTGCAGATGGTTCGTAAGGGCGGAACCGTGAATCTGTTCGGAGGATGCCCACGGAACACCGAAGTAACAATCGACCCGGCGGCGCTGCACTATTCCGAGATCAGTATCAAGTCCACGTTTCACCATACGCCGCGATTCATTCGTGAAGCGCTCGATACTATTGTGCGCGGGGAAATTCGCGCCAGAGATTTCATAACCGGAGAGGTACCCCTTGAGGAGCTTCCCGGCGTGTTTGAACATATGAAGAACCGCAACGGCGAGCTCAAGACGGCCATCATTCCCTGAGCATCTAGAGGTTCTTTGGCGCAGCCTGTGGCGCCGGCCTTTAAATCGCCGACTTCCGGAACTGAAGATCTCGTAAGATACCGAAAAACCCAGAACGGCGCGGGTTTGGGCCGCGAAATTCCAACCGAATCGATGTTGCCTACTCCCGAACTCGAGATTGCGCACAACCTGCCGCCCGAAGGCTGCAACCCCGTGGAGGCTGAGCGCTACACGCGGTGGCTTGCCACCCACCACTACGAGAATTTTGGCGTGGTGTCGTGGCTGCTTCCGCGCCATCTGCACCAGCATTTCTACAACGTCTATGCCTACTGTCGCTGGTCGGACGACTTGGGAGATGAAATTCCGGACCGGGCTCGCGCGCTTGCCCTGCTGAGCGCCTGGGAAGAGGATCTGCGCCACATCTGGCGCCACGGCGAGGAGCCGTGTCACCCGGTGCTGATCGCGCTGCGTGAGACAGTTCGTGCCAAGCATACTCCGCTGCGCCATTACCTGGATCTGTTGCGCGCCTTCCGGCAGGACCAGAAGACCCAGCGCTACGCCACCTGGGACGCCGTTTTGGGCTATTGCGCGTATTCTGCGAATCCCGTGGGCCGCCTGGTCCTGCACCTGTGCGATTACCGTGACCAGGAGCGGCAGCGGCTGTCCGATTTCACCTGCACCGCGCTGCAACTGGCGAATTTCTGGCAGGACGTTTCGCGCGACCTCGACAAGGGCCGCATCTATATCCCACTTGACGAGCTCTTAAGGCACGGTCTTGGCGAAGGGGATATCCTCGCCCGCCGTTTTGATTCCCGATATGTCGAGTTGATGAAGTCGTTGATCGCAAGGACGCGCGAGCTTTTTGATTCCGGGTTGCCACTGGCGCGGCGCGTGGATAGCGAGCTGCGCACGGATATTGAACTGTTCAGCCGCGGAGGGATCGCGATCCTGGATGCCATTGAGGCTTCCGGGTACAACACGCTGTCGCATCGGCCCGCCTTATCCAAATGGACCAAAGTCCAGCTGCTCGGCCGGGCGCTGGGCACCCGGGCCTTTGCACCCAAGGGCGTCCCGCACTGGGATCGTCCAGAGGCGATTCCAAGCCCTACCTCCGAGCATATAGAGCACGCAGGCACATCGGTTCCCAACGTCTCAGGCGATGCGTCTCGTGCTGCAACGGCACGCGCCGATCTGGACGCCTCCTACGCCCGGTGCAACAGCATTGCGCGCGCATCCCGAAGCAGCTTCTATCTCGCGTTCTTCGGCCTGCGCAAGGAGAAGCGCAACGCGCTCTGCGCCCTGTACGCTTTCATGCGCCTGGTGGATGACGCCTCAGACGAGCCCGGCGACCTGGAATCCAAGCGCCGGGGCCTGGCCCGCTGGCGCGGGCTGCTGGACGAAGCCGCGTCGGGCCGTACCCAGGGCCATGCGATTCTTCCGGCACTCGCCGACACCATCACGCGCTTTGAGATTCCCACGCGCTACTTCCACGACCTTATCCTGGGCGCGGAGATGGACCTGACGGTCGCATCCTATGCTACATTCGACCGGCTCTCGGAATACTGCTACCGCGTTGCGGGCACGGTCGGACTTACCTGCCTGCATGTTTTCGGCTTCCGCGATGCGCGCGCGCCGGACCTGGCCGAACGACTGGGACTGGCATTCCAGCTCACCAATATTCTTCGCGACGTCCAGGCCGATTACGAGATGGGGCGCATCTACTTGCCGCTCGATGAGCTTGCCCGCTTTGGCGTTGGCGAACAGGATTTGCGGGGCCCGCTCAAGCCGGCTCTTTGCGAACTTCTCGCGTTCTCTGCCGAGCGGGCGTGGCGGTTCTACCAGGAAGGCGCTCCGCTGGTCGCGCAAGTGGACTCTGACAGCAGGGCGACTCTGTGGGCGTTGATTCGGACGTACAGCAGCCTGCTCGCTCGGATCCAAGAGCGCGGGTTCGATGTCTTCTCCTCGCGCGTCTCCCTTTCGAGCGCCGAAAAACTACAATTTCTCCTGATGGCTGGGATGACGGGCTGGTGGAAGCGGGATGCCCTCGCAAAGCGTTCTGGTGATCGGCGGCGGTCTGGCGGGACTAGCCTCCGCCGTCGCGCTGGCTGAAGCAGGAGTCGAAGTCCAGTTGTTCGAAAAGCGCCCGCACCTGGGCGGTCGTGCCACTTCCTACACACTGCCGGACGGCACCGAAGTGGACAACTGCCAGCACGTGACGCTGGGCTGCTGTACGAACCTTGCGGATTTCTATCGTCGCGCCGGCGCGAGCGGGAAAATACATTTCTACGACCGACTGTATTTCGTGGACCACGATGGCCGCCGCTCGACGATCCAAGCGTCCAGGCTTCCGCCGCCACTGCACATGGCCTGGTCGTTTCTCTTCTTCGACGCGTTGACCCTGGCCGACAAGCGGGGAATTGCCAGAGCGCTGCTGGCGATTACCTGGGCGGGCGGGCAACCGTCAGGGACGCAATCGCTTTCGATGCTGGAGTGGTTGAAGCGGAACAAGCAGACGCCTGGTGCGATCGAGCGGTTCTGGCGCGTGGTACTGGTCAGTGCGCTTGACGAGGAGCTTGATCGAACCGACGCGCGCTACGGAATTGAAGTCTTTTGGAAGGCGTTTCTTGGCAGCCGCACCGGGTATCGTGTGGGTATCCCGTCGGTGCCGCTGGGCGAGCTCTATGAGGGATGCCGCGAGGTAATCGAGCGACGCAGCCAGCCGGTGCGTTTGCGCTCGGGTGTTCGCGAGATCCGCATTCGCGACGGCAGGTTCGCAGGAGTGGTACTGGAAGACGGCTCGGAAGCCATGGCCGATGCGTGTGTCGCCGCCGTGCCGCACAAGGTGCTGCTCGGCCTTTTGCCGAAGCAGATGGGTGAGCCGGGCGGCATGCTGGAAGGTCTGCAGCACATTCGAAGTTCGCCCATTACCGGCGTGCATTTCTGGTTCGACCGTGAGGTAATGACCGAACCGTTTCTCACGCTTCTGGACCATACAACGCAATGGGTGTTCAACAAGACGCTTTTGTACGGGGAGGCGGCGACCGGCGGGCAGTACCTGCAACTGGTTATCAGTGCGTCCTACGATCTGGTCCCGCGCTCCCGGCAGGAGATCATCGACCTTTGCAGGAAGGAGCTCGGGGACATTCTTCCGGCTTCGCGTGCGGCTGAGCTCACCAAGGCCACGGTGATCAAGGAAATCATGGCGACATTTTCACCCCGGCCGGGCGTGGACTTGTATCGCCCGGGGCAAAAAATCGGCGTCCAGAATCTGTTTCTCGCAGGCGACTGGACCCGCACCGGCTGGCCCTCGACGATGGAGGGTGCGGTCCGCAGCGGGTATCTCGCCGCGGAGGCGGCCCTTGCGGG
>DATBXX010000040.1:0-15579 GCA_036514055.1 Candidatus Acidiferrales bacterium | reverse complement strand
GGGGAAGTACCGGAAGCTGAATCGATCCGGCGCGCCCAGCAAGGCGATGCGGCGGCATTCGAGCGCCTGTATCAGTTGCACAGTCGCCGTGTGTATTCGTTATGCCTTCGTATGGTGGGGAATACAGCCGAAGCAGAGGATCTAACGCAGGAAGCATTCCTGCAGCTCTTCCGCAAGATCGCCACTTTCCGTGGCGAGTCGGCGTTCTCCACGTGGCTTCATCGCCTTGCCGTGAACGTCGTTCTCATGAAGCTTCGAAAGAAGTCGGGGAAGGAGACCTCGCTTGAACAGGTCACCGAGCCCGATGAAGAATCCGGAACTCCCCGGCGGGATTTCGGGGCGCCTGACCTGATGTTGACCGGATCGATTGATCGCGTCAACCTCCAGCGGGCGGTCGAGCAGTTGCCGCCGGGATATAAATCGGTGTTCGTGCTGCACGACGTGCAGGGGTATGAGCACAACGAGATTGCGGAAATGATGGGCTGCTCAATCGGAAATTCAAAGTCGCAACTTCACAAGGCGCGCATGCGTCTGCGCGACTTGCTGCAAGAGGCCATACGCTCGAAGGCACGCGAGGATCGCCGGGCTGCGGGAAGCGCCGCCGGTAGCGAGGGTTGAACCAGATGAGCACGAAAGACTGCAGTGAGTTCCTAGGCCGGTTCGACGCATGGATGGAAGGCGAACGCCCGCCTGAGGCGCGCGCGCACGTCCGCCAGTGCCCCAGCTGTCGCTGCCTGGTTGAGGACATGGACGCGATCCGACTGGCAGCGCACGCCTGGTCGGCCGAACAGACCGATCCCCCGGCGCGCCTCTGGGTTTCGCTGCGAGCCCAGCTTGAACAGGAAGGTTTGATTCGCGACGGCCGCCTGCGCGAACTGCCTGTGGAGCAAACAAGCGAGCGCGAACGACCGCGAGGCTGGTTCGCCGGAATTTTCACCGTCGTGCCGCGGCCCGCACTCGCCGGAGCGTATCTGCTGGCGCTGTTTGCCTTGTGCGTTGCGCTGACCGGGCCCTCGGCCAAGCAGCTGAACGAGAGCCGCTGGATCAGCGGAACGCAGGATTCCACCGGTACGCTGAGCGCGCAGCTGCAAACTGCGGAGCGGGACAGCGTTTCCGCAATGGCTGGTTCTGACCCCGTGGTGACGGCTTCCCTGCACGACAATCTTGCCATTGTTGACAACTACATCGCTTTGTGTGAAAAAAGCGTGCGAGAAGATCCGGAAAGCGAAATCGCGCGCGATTATCTGTACGATGCGTATGAGCAAAAAGCAAACCTGCTCGCGCAGATGACCGAACGCGGAGTCAACGGCCGATGAGCACCCTAGCCACTCTTCGGAGTCAACGTCGTTGGAAGGCAGCCGGGCTTCTGGTTCCCGGCCTGTTGCTGTGCAGCGCGGCTTCTGCCGACCGCATCGAGCGCCACTTCAAGGTGGAAGCTCATCCGGTGGTCACGATTCACAATCCCAACGGGACTGTGACCGTGCGGGCCTGGACGAAAGCCGACGTGATGGTGGTCGCCCGGCGCGCGACGACCGAGGTTGAAGTGGACGCCGAGCAAACCGGCAACCGGGTGGACGTTCAAACTCGCCAGGTTGCCGATACCGCATCCCCCGACGATCTGCGCACAGATTTTGAAATCAGTGTGCCTGAAGACGCCGAACTGCAAATTCATAACGATTCCGGCGGCGTCAATGTCTCAAATGTGCTCGGCGACATGAACGTCGAAACCATCGCGGCCGGCGTGGATCTGGAAGATACGGCTGGATATCTGACCGTGAAGACCGTCGGCGGAGCGTTCCAGTGCCTGCGTTGTGCCGGCCGTCTGGAAGTGACTTCGATCAGCGGAAATTTCAAACTGATCGATTTGCGCAGCTACTATGTCCGCGCGCAAACCTCGGAAGGAAACATCCTGTTCAACGGATCTTTTCTGCCCAATGCCACCTACGTGCTGAAAAACTACAGCGGCGCGATCGAAGTCCGGTTCTCGCCGGGCGATTCCTTCGATCTGAGCGCCACTTCGCTGAAGGGCAAAGTGCACAACGAAGCGAATCTGACGCCGTCCTCCCACCACCACTTCGTACCGCGGTTCGGCAATGCCCTGTTTGGAACTTTCAACTCCGGGCGCGCCCGCGTCGAGTTGAACTCCTTCGATGGTACAATCAACATTCTCAAGCGGGATTGATTGCGCCAATAGGCAGCGCAGAACGCATCAAAACAGATGACCAACGAAACCCGCCCTCGCAAGCTGGTGTGCCTAACCGGATTCATGGGCAGCGGCAAATCCACGACCGCGCGAATGCTTGCAAGCCAGCTCGGATGGCTGAATACGGACCTTGATCGACGCATCAGCGAAGCGACCCATTTGACGATTCCCGAGATATTTGCCCGCATGGGCGAGGCGGAATTCCGCAGGATCGAACACGAGCAGCTCGCGCGTGTGGTGGCCGAGGCCGCCGCAACGCAGAAGCCCCGCATCGTCTCGCTTGGCGGAGGAACGATCATGCAGCCCCAGAATCTTGCGCTGCTGCGAGAGGCTGCGGCGGTGCTGATCTGGCTTGAATGCCCGGTCGAGGAGCTGTTGCAACGCTGCGCGCACATCGTCGACCGGCCGCTATTTCGCGACGAGGCCAGCTTCCGGCGCCTCTATCAGGAGCGCCTGCCAACGTATGAACTGGCCGACTATCGTGTCGATAGCGGCAGCGAACCCTCGCACGTGATCGAGCAGATCGTAGCGCTGGGAATTTTCCCGGGAGTGACGGCATGACACGAAATAGAGTTCTGGTCCCAGGTGCGCTGGTTGCGATTCTTGCAACCGCAGGCGTGCTGGCGGTGATCTGTGTGTCTGAGGCGACGGGCGCCTCGAAATCTTCCTCCCTTTTCTTGCAGGATAAAGGGGTTTTTCGAATTCTCGCCAATGGCCAGCAGGTAGGGAAAGAGGAGTTTGAAATCAACCCGAGCGGCGGGGATTGGGTTGCCAAAGGAACGTCGGAGATTCAGGGGGCCGACGGCATGATGCATATCTCCGGCACGCTCGGGCTCCACGCCGACGGGACGCCTGCGAATTACGAGTGGTCGACCGAGGGCGCAAAGAAAGCGTCGGCTACGATCGGGTTCAGCGGCCCCACGGCCACAATCGAGCTGCGCCTGGAGGGCCGGCGCCCGTTCACACAGCAGTTTACGTTCAATTCTCCGCAGATCGCCGTGCTTGACAACAATCTCTACTACCAATACGCCATCCTTGCGCGCCTGTATGACAGCGACAAGAAGGGTGTGCAGACTTTCTCGGTTCTGGTTCCGCAGGAGATGACGCCGGGAAGCGTGGCAGTCGAATCGCTTGGAGAACAGCCCAGCGGCGGCGGAAAAAAACTCGAAGAGCTGACGGTGAAGACCGAAGACCTGGAAGTAGACCTGTATCTGGACGGGGGACGGCTGGTCCGCATCGTCGCCCCCAGCACGAACGCCGAAATCGTTCGCCAGTAGCGACCTCGCCCCGTCTCGATTCGCTCGCCCCCCCAAGTTTTTCTGTCAAAGTCGCACAGACATGTGTGCGCGTGCGGTCACGATCTGTTTTCTGGGACCAATGACGGCACGAAATTCCCCGCCATTGTCTCGGCTCCGGGGCCATTCACGTCCTATTAAAAATCGTTTATTGTCCGATTCACACGATCCGGCTACAAAGGAGCCGCGTCGGTTTCGTCTATCGAAGATATCCACAACTGTATGTTGACAGAGTTCGCGCTCAGGGTTAAAACGCCAAGCGGGGTTCCTAGGAAAGGGGTGTACTGTGTCCACGTCAATGCGGTCGTTTTGTGTTTCCTTCCTGTTTGCCTTAGTTGCTCTGTTTCCGGCTGTAGCTCACGCGCAGCAGACATTGGGATCAATTAACGGCACCGTGACGGACACAAGCGGCGCCCTCGTCCAGGGAACCAGCGTCAGTATCCGCAATACGGGGACGAACCTGGTAGTCAGTGCGGTGTCGAAGGACGATGGCTCGTTCAGCGCTGCCGATCTGCCCATCGGCAATTATGAAGTGAGCTTTTCAAAGAGCGGATTCAAGACCGAGGTCTATTCCTCGATTCTGGTTCAGGGCAATCACACCACGACAGTGAACGCCAGCCTGGAACCGGGCACGGTTGAGACCAAGGTGACCGTCGATTCAACTCCCTTGCTCAACCAAACCGACACTTCCAACGGCTACACGCTGGGAAGGGATGTAATTCAGTCCACCCCGCTCGGAACCGGCAGCTTCACGCAACTCGCGATACTGGCGCCCGGAACAAGCGCCGACTTCCTGTCCGGATCGGGCAGCAACGAAGGCCTGGGTAACCAGGGAATTGTGGCCAACGGCCAGCGCGACACCAGCAACAGCTTTACGTTCAATTCGGTGAACGCGAATAACCTGTTCAACGGAAACTCAACCAGCAACATCGCCGACAGCCGCTTCACGCTGAACACGGGCGAAGTGTTCGGCACAGGCGGCCAGGTACAGACCAGCACTTCGGTCTACGATGCGGTGGGCGAGGGTCTGCCGACGCCTCCCACTGAAACCATTCAGGAACTCCAGGTTACGACCTCAATGTACGACGCCTCCATGGGCCAGAACAGCGGAGCGCACATCGAGTTGACGACGATATCGGGAGCCAATGCCTTTCACGGGCAGGTGTATGGATACCTGCAAAACAGCGGTCTGGACGCAAAGCCGACGTTTCTTTCCAAGGAGACGATCGAGGACATCTACCATGGCAATGCGCCGCCGCTGCACAGGGCGGTGTACGGCGGGACGCTCGGCGGGCCGCTGATCAAGGACAAGCTGTTCTTTTTCGGCTCCTATCAGCGCCAGAACGTCAGTGACGCGCTCAGTGGTGCCTTCAGCGGAGTGCCCACTTTGGTGGGACTGACCGACTCCAACCGGACCGATCCGGCGACCCTGGTGGGTCTGGTGAATGCGGCTGACAGCTGCGGAACGCCACATAACCCTGCCTGTATCACCGTCGCGCAGGTGGATCCCACGGCGCTGAACCTGTTCGCTGCCAAGACCAAGGGCGGACAGTTCATCATTCCTTCGGCAAATCTCACGGGGGTTGAGACCAGCACTCAGGAGTACAACTCGACGATCCGCGGGCCCGCGAGCACCTTTAAGGCAAACCAGGCCAACGGCAACGTCGATTACATTTTCAATTCCAGTGATCGCATCTCCGGCAAGTACTACTTCCAGCGCGATCCGACCGGTGCTCCGTTCGCGGTGAGCCAGGTAGCGGGCTTTGCGCAGACCCTCCAGGCCGGCAGCCAGGTATTCTCGCTCGACAACACGACCGTGATTTCGCCCAACAGCACCTGGGAGCAGAGGTTCGGGTTTATTCGGCAGGTGGCCAACGCCACCACAGGCCAGCCGTTTACGCCTGGGTCGGTCGGCATCACGCTTCCCAGTGGCGCTCTATTCCCGGGCATCAACATCGAGAACGCCGATGCCGGCGCGGCAACGGACAGCACGCCGGTACCTGCCCTGGATGGAAACGAGCAGAAAATCGGCCCGTCGACGAATTTTGCAAACGCAGGGATTTTTCAAAACGAATTTGAGGGGTCGTCCAAGTACAACTGGGTCGCCGGCCGTCACACCTTCTCGTTCGGCGGCACCTACGACTATTCCCAGCTGAACGTGGCAAACCGCGAGGACCAGGTCGCCATTCTCACGTTCCGCGATTTCGCGGATTTCCTGACCGGCACGATCGGCTCGGACAGAAGTTCTGGAACCCTGCTGGATGGCGAAACCAACCGCCATTTTCGGTCCAGGCAAGCTGGCCTGTATGCGCAGGATAATTTCAAGCTGACGCCGAATCTGACGGTGAACCTCGGAGTTCGCTGGGATTGGGACGGCCCGTTGTATGAGACCAACGGACTGATGACCAATTTCTATCCGCAGGATTTCGGATATGACCTGGCGACGGATTCCTTCAATCCCGTAAACGGAACGCCGGGCATCGGCATCGTCGTCGCGGGGAACAACAGAACCCTCGGGACCAAGGGCGTGAGCGATTCCACGCTCACCGGGCGCCAGTGGGGATTTGCTCCCCGCATCGGAGTTGCCTGGAGTCCCAAGCGAAACTTCGTGGTGCGCGCCGGCTTCGGAATGTTCAACGACCGCGGCGAATACTTCACGGAGTTGTCAGCCAGCGCCGGATTGGGCATCAGCGGACCCTTCAGCGTGACAACGCAAGAGCCCTTCACGATTCCCCTCACGGCCAAGTGTACGGCCGCACTGAATTGCCTGTCGAATGCGCCGTTCGGGACGACTCTTCCGCCTCCGCCAACCTCTCTTTCTGCGCTCGCAGCGCTCGTGCCAGACATGCGCGCAATGTCTGCCTGCCACCAGGCGACAGCTCCAGGGATGCAACAACCGAATTCGCCGTACTGCGCGGTGAACTCCGGGACGACCGCACTTCCCTTCCTGTTCGGCGGCTACGATCCGACCAACAAGCTGCCGTACTCGGAAAACTGGAGCCTGGACCTTCAGTGGCAGCCAAGAAATGATGTCGTGATGACGCTGGGTTATTCCGGAACTCGAGGCGTGCACGAAGTGATCCCCATTCCGTTCAACCAGCCAGGGATCGCTACACCTACCAATCCGATCAACAATCAGATCTATTCCTACGGGTACCTGGCTGCCGGCGGCCCTCCAGGTGGTTGCGACGACTTCAATGACCCCGGTCCGGGCTGTTTCCAGCTGCCGGCGGAGGAAGTGCAGACGCAGATCGGCGAGTTTTCCTTCTCCGATGGCAATACGGCCCTGCGCACACCGTATATCGGCATCAATCCCAACGCTGACGAATGGAAGGCGGAAGGCATTTCCACGTACAACGCCCTGGAACTGAGCCTCACCAAGAAAATGTCCCATGGCTTGCAGATCAATGCCTCCTACACCTACTCGCACTCCCTGGACGAAGGAAGCGGCCTTGGCTCGGGACTTTTCTTCAACGGCAACAACCCGCTGAATCCGCGAACTTCCTACGCGTCATCTGATTTTGACCGCACGCACGTATTTATCATCAGCTACCTGTACGATTTTCCGACCATCAAGGATGCTTCCACCCTGGTGAATGTTTTGGCCAACGGCTGGGGCATCACCGGAGTCACGACCGCGCAGAGCGGAGAACCCTTCAGCGTCATTGATTTTTCGGGGAGCGCGGGGTCGCTTTTTTACAGCGCCGACGACTTCGTGACCAACCCGATTCTTCCTCTCTCGGCGGGGATAACACCCAAGCAGGCAGAGTCGAGTGCCGGCGGTGGCGGAACCAAGGTCACTTTCACCAACCAGCCGTACGTGAATCCGAACTCCTTCTCGCTTCCCCTACTTGCTCCCGGGGAGGACGGCGTGCCCCCGTGCGAGATGGACGCTGCGACAGGCGGGTTCGATGTTTGCGACACTCAAGAAACGGGCTTCGGAACGACGGGACGCAACGTGTTCCGGGCGCCGTTTGAGACGCGTTTCGACTTCTCGGTATTCAAGAACTTCAAGATCAACGAGCGTTTCAGCCTGAAGTACGAAGCCGACGCATTCAACCTGTTCAATCATCCGACCCTGGACGCGCCAAATACGGACTTTGAGTTGAACGCCTGCTTCAATCCGGTGCCGTGCTACAACCTGGCCCCCAATCCGCCGAACGCCAAGGGCTGGGGCGTGATTTCAAACACGATCGGGAGCAGCCGATTCCTGCAGATGTCCTTGCACCTGACGTTTTAAGCTGTGCCGCTGCCAAGGCAAGAAGCGCTTGACGGCTGTCGCAACCGGCCCGCAGATCGGGCCCAGGCGATGGCCGTCGGCGGATCGGGAACGCCAAGGGCTCTGGCTCAAGCAATTGTCCTTGCCTGCCTGCTGTTTGCGCTGCGCCTGCCGCTTGCGGCCCAGGTCATCCATGTCGACCATGGGCCGAACCGGACGGCTCAACAGTCGAAACCTTACGTGATCCTGGTTTCACTCGACGGTTTTCGCTACAGCTACGTTACCCAATACCGCGCGACCACGCTTGAACGTCTGGCGGTCGACGGCGCCAGTGCGCCCGAGGGAATGATTCCTTCCTTCCCTTCGGTCACATTTCCGAACCACTTTTCGATCATCACCGGACTGTATCCCGAGCACCACGGCATCGTTGAAAACAGCTTTTACGACCCGGTCCGCAAACAGAGCTACGCAATCAACAAACTCCAGGCGGTTACCGACGGAAGCTGGTACAGCGGAGTGCCGCTGTGGGTCCTGGCTGAAAAACAGGGAATGCGCAGCGCGTGTTTTTTTTGGCCGACTTCGGACGCCGAAATCGACGGGATGCGGCCGACATTCTATCTGCACTATGACGGCAGTATTCCCGACCAGCAGCGAATCGATCAGGTGATCGCCTGGCTTAAACTGCCGGCGGCCGACAGACCGCACTTCATTACCCTCTACTACGCGGAGCCCGATCATACCGGGCACAAGTTCGGGCCCGACACCGACGAGACTGCCGAGGCCGTTCATCACGTGGACGCTCTGGTGGGTACGCTGGTTGCGGATCTGAAGACCCTGGATTTGCCGGTCGATGTAATTGTGGTGTCCGATCACGGGATGGCCACTGTAGAGGGCAACTGGATCGACCTGGACCATTTTGCGGACCTTTCGCAGTTCCAGACTGACGGCGCCCTGCTTTATCCAAACGACGATCTAGCCGCCGCCAAGGCCTACCAGCAGCTGCATGGGGCGAGTGATAAGTTCGATGTGTACCGGCAAGCCGACGTGCCGGCGTATCTGCACTACAACAACAATCCCAGGATCGGTGACCCGGTTGTAATACCGACCGGACCGTACATGATCCGGGCGCATGCCAGCGAGAGCCCCGAGAACACCCGTCCGTCGCTGAAGGGCGAACACGGCTATGACCCGAGCAAAATGAAATCGATGCGTGCGATTTTCTACGCAGTCGGTCCCGACATTCGTCCGGGTGCGAAAGTCGCTCCGTTTGAAAACGTCGACGTCTACCTGTTGCTTGCAAGGATTCTAGGACTTGAGATTGGTCCCGTAGACGGGCGGCTGGAACCTCTGGAGGGAATCCTGCGAATACCGGTCCGTCCGAACGAGACCGCACCCTGAAGCAACTATTCCTGTTCCCGAAAAAATCGAGTGCCCAGCCGCTCAGAAGCTGAACGCAAGTCCTTCAAAGCGCGATTCTGGGGATGGACCGAGCCCGCAAAAGCACTACCAACGCAAAGCATGATCCATGTTCCGGACCCGGAAGCGGGGCTAGTCGTAAAATGCGGGCGACTTCTTTAGCTTGGCGTTTCCTGCGAAGTCGTGCTGAATCCAAAGCTGAGCACCGGTCTGTTTCAAGAACGCTTCGATTACCGCTCGACTGGCACGCGTCTGATCCTGATTGAATTCGAAGGTCGGCACACGACCAAGGGCTCGCTCTTCCGGAAAGTGATAGAGATCGCCTGAAAGCAGGACTCCTCCGGTCTTCTGAAGCTTGACGTACAGGACCTGGTGGCCCGGCGTGTGCCCGGGCGCGAATTTGATGACCGCCGTACCGTCCTTGAACACATCGTAGTCTTCGGTTCCAAGCAGGACGGTTTTGCTGTTGCGCAGGGCCGAGTAGGTCGAAGGTTGGGCCGCGCCGGCCGGATTTGGCACGAACATGGCGTCGCGTTCGATTTGCCGCACGAGCCACGTGGCCCCGGCAAAAGCGTTCGCGTTCGCCGTATGGTCGTAATGGTAGTGCGAAAGGGCGATGTAGGTGATGTCAGCAGGGGCGTAGCCCACCTCCGACAATTGCGACTCGAGAGACCTGCGAACAGTCACGTCACGCTGTTCCCCGTCGGGGAGCACAATATGCTGGGCAACAGGACTTCCGGTAGGCTTCCAGGCGGAGTCAAGAACCGCGCCGGTGTCCCACATCAATGTCCCTTTTGGATGCACGACCAGGTAACAGGCAACGGAGAGATCTGTGGTCGAGACTTCTTCTTTTTTCAGCTGGAAGCGCCCCATGTCTGCGACGTGGAGCGTGCCGCAGTCAAAAACATAGAGCCGGACCGAATCGGGCGCAGGTCGGCCAGTGGAACCAGAGGGAGTGGCAAACGCGATGGCCGCGGCGGCGCCAGCGGCGAGCAGCCACCGAATTGAGTTGCAAGCCATCATCGGAAAAATCCAGCTCCTTGATCCAGACCGCATGGCGAGCGCATCGAACCGGACCCGCCGGCTGCGAGACGAGCCGCATTGTATACCGATGGCCCGGCCTTTTGTCTGAAAACGCCCTGCTCAAAGAGCCCGCGCTACTTGTGATTCCCTGTGGGGGCGCAGCAACCCGCATGGTAGGGATGGGCCGAGCGCGAGTGCGACTTCGTCCGGGATCAGAGTGTGTGTAACCCAAGGCCCAGATGTGTGAGGCGGCTTGCCGGTTCAGCCGCGGGCTGCTCTGCTCTGCGCTTGCGTGCCGGCGCCAGAAAGCGCCTGGAGCAATCGAGCGCCATTGGGGCTGCCCAAACCCGTGCAGGCATCCCAGCCCGGACCAGCTGCGTAGGCGCCGTTGTTGCCGACAGTTATATCCCGCAGCACGCCGCTCGAGAATTTTCCGTAAAGCAATGGATTCAGGAACCCACAGCGCGCACCGAGCCCCTGATTGAGCCGGGCAACCAGAGATGCCCACATGGGTGTGGAGGCGCTGGTGCCTCCGATCTGTTCCAGGTGCTTGCCATCAATGTCGATCACCACGACGCCGGTTACGGGATCGGCGACCGCGGCGACATCCGGCACTCCGCGACCGATCCCGTGAGGAGGATTGGCCGATGGCGGCACATTTGCGGAGTCCTGATAGGCCGGCTTGGTGAACACGTCGCTGACGCCCCCGCCGGTCGCGCCTTCGCTGTGAAGAATTTCGTTCCAAACCGTTTCTGACTGAATCGTCGGGGCCGTGCCGCTTGAGGCCACCAGAGTCGTCCCGCCAACACCAAGCACGAAGGGACTCGAGGCTGGAAAGTCCACGTGCGCAAGCGGCGGATCGCCGTCGTTTGATCCATCGTCGCCCGAGGCGCAGCAAATCGTGATTCCTTTGGCGGCTGCTGCTTGGACGGCCAGGTTTACATTCTGGACGCCCATCGATGTCCAGGCGCCCTGCGGATCATCTTCCGGGTTTCCGTAGCTGATCGAGATCACCGCTATCTGATTCTTGTCGGTGATGGCTTGGTTGAGTGCGTCCACCCAGCCTTGGCTAGTGAATTCGGTGAAGTACATGAAGATGCTTGCGCCCGGCGCGACTGAACCGACCACGCACATATCCAGCAGGACCTCACCCGTTGAATCTCCCTGGCTGGACGAGGCATTTGTGTCGGGGCCCGGATCGTTGCCCGGACCTTGGACGACCACATCGGTGATGGTGGGAGTGGTGCCGCCAAGAACCTTCTCGAAATAATTCTGAAGCGCGGACAGCTTGTAGCCGCCCTGTGGGTCCGGACCCGTGCCGTTGAAGGCGAAGATGGCCACGTTCTGGCCCGAGCCGGTGAGCTCGGCCGGATAGCCGTAGAGCTGCGCCACGGCCGGCGGGAAGAAAGCCCCAGGGAAAGGACTGGCCGGGACGGTCGCGGTGCCGGGTTTTTTCTTCCTTCCAAGCCCCAGTGTTTCAATCTCCACAGGCCGAAAATTCCCGCGGCGAATGCGCGGACGGCCCACACGGCGCGTGTCGAGACCGAAAATGCCCTGCACTGCGCCGGACAAATCGGCGGGAATGTGAATCTGACCCACGCGTCCGCGGAAGCGGCCCGTATCGGGATGTTCGTAGTCGTCCAGTTCGACGCCGAGAGCCTTGCTAATATCTTGAATGGAACCCTGGATCAGCACGCGACGCATGGGAACGCTGCTGTCCACCACTTTCAGTTTGCTCGCTCGGGCCCAGGCGGCGATCTTGGCGAGGTCCGCCGGATCTGCTCCGAACCTGGAGTTGAACTCCTCGTCGCTCAGGTATTTTCGATCCCGCGGAAGGCTGTCGTTCAACCGATCAAGCGGCGAGTAATCCTTCCCGGGCGCGGCCGGATTTTGGCGCGCATAGACGCTGATCTTGATCTGGAGTTTCGGGTCGGATTTCTTGATTCGTCTTGCTTGCGGGACCGCGAACCGGGTGCTGCCGGGGAGGACTACCATCTTCGTAGACTTGCTGGAAACAGCGCGTTTCATAGGACCTCCTGTATCGTCTAACGGGCGGGATGTTGCGGTTGGGGATTGTATGCTCGGTTGCGTCCCAGTAACGGACTTTCTTCCCGACTCTCGGCACGCCGCGCACAGTTTCCACAGTCGCGCATACGGCCGATGTCACGAGCCCTGCGATTCTATTACGGGAGGCGAAACGCGGGTTCCCGGCGGCAGGAGCGCATGTCCAAAGTACACCTGGCCTGCGCTCGATCCGCCGACGACAGGTTATTCGTCCTTAGACGCCGGGGTGTTCCAGCAGCAGGCGGATGCCGCCATTGACGGTGCGAACCGAGATTGCACCGCCCCCGCCGTGGCCCAGTTTGCCATGGAATGCGCGTGCTCCAGGCAGCGCGTCGGTTGAGGTAACCGGGAAATCCGAATAGAGGTCCCCGTTCATGTTGCGGACCTTCAAATCGGCGCTGGCGTTGGATGGCAGCCCCAGAACGACCGAGCCGTTGACGGTTTCCAGGTTCATCGGCGCGCCGTCAATCAAGTGACGCAGTTCGAGGCGCAGATCTCCATTGGTGGTCTTGGCGCTGAAGCGGCCGGAGCTTTCCGTTACTTCCACGTTGCCGTTGACCGAGCGCAGTTCCCCGCCGCCGTCCACTCCCCGCACACGCAGGCTGCCGTTGACCGTCTGAATCGAGCCGAGCAGGACGCGATTGGGAACGTGGATGTGATATTCAACAGCGACCTCAGCACCCTCGCCGGTTGGATACACCGTGTGGACGTCCACCTCGCCGGGATGGCTTTCAACTTCGATCTTCACTTGATCGAGATCGTGCGAGTCGGTCTGCGAGCTCTTCACCGCATGGACCTCGACTTCCTCACGATCCCATCCCTCGACCTGCACCGAGCCGTTGACGTTATCGAGCTGGAACTGTCCGCCGGCCGGCAGCTTGTAGATTTCATGGAAGACCTGATCGGTATTGGCGAAGCTGGGCAAGCAGAAGGACAGAACGCCGGCCAGAACCACCAGCGCGTGCGACCCCCGGATTTGAACAGACCGAGGTCCTAGAGTATTGTTTTGCACAAGACGCCCCCTGTCGTGCAATTCGTTCAGTTTCCCGACGATCTCAATTTCCAGATGCGGCCTTTGACCCAAGCTAAATCAAAGACGGCGTCCCGTTCCCGCTCACTTCTGCTTCTCGGCCTTGAAATCCGTCTTCGCCCTGCATATCTATACGCACGCAGCGGGCGCACAGTTCCCTAGTGCGAGTCTTCGGAGCTGCCCGAGGGCGGCTGCGAGAGTTTCTCCATCTTGTGCTGCGAATGTTCCATTTGTTGCTGGAGCTGCAACATTTGTTGCCTGGTCATTTCCAGCTGGGTGCTTGCGTCGCTCAGGACAAAGCGGATATTTCCAGCGACGGTACGCAGCCGGAGAAGCTCGCCGCCGCCATTCAGGTCGCCCTCGGCGCGAACAATATGCGTGCCCTTCAGGGAATCGTCATAGCTGACTTTGAGCGGGAAAGCGGGATCGACGATGACGCGATGATCGGCGCCTTTCATCACCTGCGCGTCGATCGTCACGGGCAACTCGCGCGGCAGATGCACGGTGATATCCCCGCTGCTGGATTCAAGCTCGCAGGTTCCAGAGGTCTTCGTCGGCGTCACAAACCAGGCGGTAATTCCGCCGTCGCTGGTCGACGCCTTCACGGCGCTATCCACCTGCGTGAGATAGATGCTCCCGCCGGAGGTCTCAAGATCGGTCGGGCCGAACATTCGAACGACCCGAATACCGCCGCCAGAGGTTCTTGCGCGGACTAGACCTGCGGCCTCGCCGACCTCGATCTCGCCCCCGCCGGTCTCAGCGGTGAGTTCGGCTCCGGAATGCTCAAGGGTGATATTTCCGCCGCCGGTGTCGAAATGGGCCGTTCCTTGCACGGAAGCAACGCGGATGTGGCCGCCGCCGGTGTGCAGTGTGGCATTGCCGGCAACCGATCCGATCGTGATGTGGCCGCCACCGGTATTCGCGTACAACTCACCGGCAACATCCTTGGCAATGATGTTGCCTCCTCCGGTATCCAGACGTGCGGCGCCGCCGATATTTTCGGCCGTGATGTTGCCGCCGGAAGTCGAAAGGCCCACACGGCCTTCGATCGAGCCGGCGTCGATGTTTCCCCCGCCGGTTGAGACATCCACGCTCGAATTCTTCGGAATTTGCAGGTCCAGTGTGACCCACAAACGGCCCGCACCGCGGCGCTCCGGCCCTTCAGCCTTCAAGAGCACGCCATCGGCGGTCGAACGCGCCGAGATTGTGAAACTCTTCAGGAGCTCTTGGGCGTCCTTCTGCGACGCATCGGTCTCCAGATGGACGTGGTAGGCAACCGTTCCGGACTTCTCGGAATTCTGGGTGTGGATGTTGATGCTGCCGAGATCGGTCTTGACGCGGATGTGGTCGCCTTCGTGCGTGGGAACCGAGCCGGTCAAATCTGATGTGAGGCGGTTATCGGGATGGGTCGGACTGGGCTGGGCGGGCTCGCGGCGCGCCGAGGCGCTCACAGCGACGATCAGCACGGCAGCGAGCGACGCAGCGAGAAATCCGCCGAAGGGTCCTTGCAGGTTGCGTCGGGAAATTCTGGCCGTCACTTTGCCTCGTCTTCCTACTCGCTTAGAACTTTTCACGCGGGCCGATATCACGAATGGCCGCGGCACTCTGCAGGCGGATGTAGGTGTTGGGATCTTTCTGCATGCGCTCCCGGAGCACGTCAGCGGAATGTCCGTCGGAATCCATCTGGCCCTTGGCGGCCAGATCGCGCAGCGCATTGACGGCCTCGATCCGCACTCCGGGATTCTGGTCTTCCACCAGGGCGTCAAGCAACGTCTGGCGAACCATTTCCTGCGACCCTGCGCCATCCAGGGCTTCAAGCGCCTTGAGGCGCACCGCGGCATTGCGGTCCTTGCGAACCGCGCGGCAAAGAGCCGCGCGAATATCGGGATCGTTGCTGCGGGTGCGCAGACCTTCGACGGCATCGAGCCGAATATCGGGGCAGAACTCCTCGCCACCGGCGAGTACATTGAGCAGAACGGTTTTCACATTGTCGTCGTCAACCGTGCCCTCGACCATAACGGGCTGCTGGGACTTGAGCTGCAATTGCACGCGAGCGGGGCCCTCGCCGCCTGAGGGGAACAGGTTGATTCCAGCGACGTCAGCCGAATGCAGATCAAAAGCAGTCAACGAGGGAGAAGCGCTACCCACGGCAGCAGAGGGTGCAAGGGCAGCCGACGGCTCCTGCGAGCCAGAACTGCCCGGGGTTGGCTGCGTGACGGGCCGGTGAAGAAGACGTGGCACGGCGGCTCCCACCGTGAAGCCAACGATCAGCAGAACGGCTGCGCTCCAGGCTGGACGAGGCGCAAGCCAATTCGTGGGAAGGCGCATG
>DATBXX010000039.1:0-21518 GCA_036514055.1 Candidatus Acidiferrales bacterium | reverse complement strand
GCACCTTTCCGCAGAGTGGGCGGCGAGGCTGCCATCGGCCTTCGCGGCATTCGCGGCAGCGCTGGCGATCGCCTGGCTTGCGAAGAAGCACTACGGCCCTGAGGCGGAGCTGCTCTCAAGCCCGGTGTTGCTTGCACCCCTGCTTTTCTCAACCAGCGTCGCGGCGATCGGATTTGCGCGTGCAGCCACTCCGGACATGCTTTTCAGCGCCTCGATCGCACTTGCGATGGCGAGCGCCGCAAGCGTGCTGCGCAAGGCACGTGCGTTGCCCGTCTCCGTGCTTGAGCCAAGCGGTCGACAGCCAGACCTCGGGCCGCTGGTGTTGTTCGGCGCCTTTCTCGGCCTGGGTGTCCTCGCAAAGGGTCCCGCGGCTATCGTGCTGGCAGGTGGCGCGATGGGCCTATGGGCGCTTGCGACCAGGCAGTGGCGTCAGGCATTTCGCCTGGCTCATCCCCTGGCGATTGCTGCGTTTGCAATCGTCGCGCTTCCCTGGTACGTCCTGTGCGCGGTTCGCAACCCGGATTTTCTGCATGTTTTTCTGTGGCAACACAATGTAGAGAGATACGCAACGCCGCTGTTTCAGCACCGCCAGCCGTTCTGGTATTTCGGCCCGATCGTTTTGATTGCGCTGCTTCCATGGACAGTTTTGCTCTGGCCGGTTGCACAACAAGGAGTACGGCTCTGGCGCGACAGGTCTTGGTCCGACTCCCCCGGGTTCTTCTTTGCCTGCTGGGCGGTTTTCCCGGTTCTCTTCTTCAGCCTTTCGCAGTCCAAGTTGCCCGGATACGCGCTGCCGGCCATTGCTCCGCTGGCACTGTTGTGCGCGATTGGCGCGACACGTATGTTGAGCCGCGGCGCCGCGCTTGCTGGCGCGGCCGTGAAATTGCTGGCCGTAATCGGGCTCCTGGTGATAGCCGCGGGCGTGCATGGGGCGCACCGGTTGGCCGGGCGGCAGTTCGGTCCGGGCCACACATCGATTCATCTAGCGATCATGCGGTTTACTCCGCTTGCGGGTCTCGGTCTTGCGGTGCTCATCATGGTTGCGGTGGTCTTCTACCGGCGGCCCGCGATCGCGGTTCCGGTCCTGGCGTGGTGTCTGGCCGCAAATGTCGAGATCGCAAGTTTGGGCGTACTCCCGGTGATCGATCCTTTCTACTCGGCGCGGGCTCACGCGGAATTCATGCGTAATGACCAGCGTCCGGACCGAATTTTCACCTACCGGTTGAACCGCAGTTGGGTTTTTGGTCTGGATTTCTATTTCCACCGCGAGCTTCCCCAGTGGTCCTCGGACGACCCAACCCCGGCTCTGGTGCTGACCACGCCCGATGGCCTGGATGAAATCCGGAAGCTCGGACGATTCGCGGGAGATCTGGAGCAACTGCATCCGGGACTGGTCTACGTTCCCATCGGCCCGCTTCCGAGCGTGCGTTAACGACTGGAACTTGGCGGAATATTCTGCAGGAAGAAATTGACAATCTGGCTTTCGTAGCTCTTGCGGTCGTCATCGTTCATATCGCGGTAGCTCAGTCGGTCGCGCAGAGCCTGTTTTGGATCCGGAGCCTTGGCGAACAGGCGCAGGGTTTCCTCGGAAAGCGCGGTCCGATCGTCGGCTTGCACGAACAATTTAGGGATTCCGCGCGTGCTTGAAAGACGCGCTGACACGGGAGGCTGGTTCCGATAGGAATAGTTCATCATCCGGAATCCAAAATCGGTAAAGCGCAGCACTCCGGGCAGCGAGTTCAGGCCGGACTTTTTCACCTGAATCTGCAGCATGACGCGAGGATCATCATAGGCGTCGTCCACGGCAAGTGCCTTGATGCGCGGGTCGGTTTCCGCCACCTCGAGCGCCGCGTAGCCCCCCATGTCCACTCCCCAGAGGCCGAAATTTTGAGGGTCCACATCGTCCCGCGATGACAGCGCCTGTACGGCGGCGCGCAACTCATCGGTCTCCCGATACCCGAGCGTGGTTCGCCCCGGACTCGTACCGTGTCCGGCAAAATCAAACAGGAAAACGTTGAATTGGTGGTCCTGCAGGGCGGTGACCAGGGTCAGCACGTCGGCGCGCTGCGACAGGTATCCGTGGCACACCACCACGGTCGGTGCGCCGCGCAAACCGGGAAACAGCCAGCCCTCGCGCTGGGCTCCGCCCGCGACAGTAAATGCAAAGGTAGCGGGATGACCCATCATCACGCTCAAGTCGAAAGAGGCGGGATTCCGGGCCGGGCGAAGAGTCTGATAGAGCAGAAACCCCGAAATCGTTGAAACCGAAATAATAGCGAACAGCAGCAGCGCCAGGAATCCGGAGAAAACCTTGGCGAGACGCGTTCTGGGATAGCGGAGCTCGGAAAGGACGGCCATCTAAGCGCAGGCGCTCCAGCCTACGCGCCTCAGCGAACGGATGTTAGCACATTTTTTGCGGGAGCTTGGCCCGACCAGGCCTGTCGTGTTCCAAACGGGAGCGGTTGGGTTCTGGCGCGGCCCGAAGTTATAATGCCACCGGGGGTTTGTGCTTGGCTTCTATGCAGATTGTCGACCTACGGCAGCTCCACTCGAGGTCGCTTGAGGGCCTGTTTCGGGAGGAGACCGACCGCTGGCGGGACGAGTTGCAATGGGACTATCGTCCGTCGATTGATCTGGTGCGAAAGTTCATCGACTCCCGCGCGCTGGGCGGATACGCCGCGCTGGAAGACGGCCGGCCTGCGGGCTACGGGTTCTATGTCCTCGAGGATCACAAGGGACTGATCGGCGGACTGTTCGTCTCCTCGCAGTATTCGCAGGGCCCTATCACTCAACGCCTCTTGAATGAAATGCTGGGTGCGCTACGAGCGACACCGCGCCTGGAGCGGATCGAGGCGCAGTTAATGCCGTTCGGAACGGAGCTGGATCCCGCATTTCTCTCGCAACATTTTCGGCTCCACGCTCGCCAGTTCATGCTGCTGTCGCTTGACAAAACGAAGCTCACGAACAAGCCGTCTTCGATGGGATTGCGCATCGAGCCGTGGAACGATCGGGCCTTTGAATCCGCCGCGCGGCTGATTCAGCTTGCCTACGCGAACCACGTCGACGGGCAGATCAACGACCAGTATTGCAGCGAGGCAGGCAGCCTGCGATTCCTGCGCAATATCGTGCTCTTGCCCGGATGCGGCCAATTCCTGCCCGAGGCTTCCTTCCTGGTGAGGCCTGCGACCGGAGACCGACCGGTCGCAATGATTCTCACCTCAACGGTCGCAGACGGCGTGGGCCACACGACGCAGGTTTGCGTCATGCCGGGATATCAGGGCAGCGGCATCGGCCGACAGTTGATGGAGCACTCGATTCAGGCGCTGCGAAGGCGGAATTACAAGTCGTTGTCTCTGACGGTCACGACCATCAACAAGCGCGCAGTCGAGCTGTACGAACATCTGGGTTTTCGCATGGTGAAAACGTTTGCGGCCGGAGTGTGGCAGGCGTAGCGATCTTATTTCTTTGCGCGGTCCTTCAGCAGGCCCTTCAGCTCATCCATGAATTCCTTTACGTCTTTGAAATCCAGGTAGACGGACGCAAAGCGGACATAGGCCACCTTGTCGAGTTTTTTCAAGTGGCTCATCAGGAGTCCGCCGATCTCGGTGGTCGTGCGCTCGCGATCTGCCGCTTCGCTCACAAAAGCCTCGGCTTCATCTACGATGGTTTCAAGCTTGCCCACCGGCACGGGCCGTTTTTCGCAGGCCTTCAGCAGTCCCTGCAAGATCTTCTGGCGATCGAATTTTTCCCGGCGGCCATCCTTCTTGATGACCATGTAGGGAATTTCGTCGATGCGTTCATAGGTGGTAAAGCGACGGCTGCACTTCAGGCACTCCCGGCGACGGCGAATCAGATCGCCGGCGCGACCCTCGCGCGAGTCGATTACCTTGTCATCCAGGTGCGCGCAAAACGGGCACTTCACTCTGGCTTCTCCTTGGAGCCGGCAAGCGCCTGCCCGCCCTGCTCGGCCTCGGCCAGCAGCAGTGCCTCTTCAGTCTGCTTCTGGGTGCGCGCCAATTGGCGCAGTTCTCCCATCGACCATCCCTCCCGCAGGAGTAGCGGCAATCCGACCAGCGAGCACCCCGCGAAACTGATCAGCCAAAGCACCACCGTCGCGATCGCCGCCGGTTCCTTTTCTACTCCAAAGATCAGCGTGAAGACAAGGAAAGTGGCCAGCTGCGAGCCTCCGCCGACGCCAGGCAGCTGCGCCGCCGAGCCAACCATGGTGAAGGCGAGCACCAGGGTCGCGCCCGCAAAACCGAGGCTCGCAAGTTCGCCGCCGAAGGCGTGTGCCACCCACAAATAAATGAAGACGACCAGCAGCCAGTGCGCCGCAGTATATCCGGCGAGCGCACCGAGGTCGCTCCAGCTGCGGACACCCCTTAATCCGTCGCTGAACCCTTCCAGCAGCGCCGCTACCTTCTCGCGCCAGCCTGTGCGCCACTTCGGGCGCTTCAGTTTTTCCGCGAGCCACTCGGCACCGTGATATCGAAAATGAATCAGGAACGCGATGATGCCTACAAGACCCAGCAGCAGCAGGACGCCGGCCGAGCGCGCGACCCTCAGCAACATGTCGTTGCCGGCGCCGGACACTCCCTTTCGTTCAAACAGCAACAGCGCCAGGACCGCGAGAACCGCTGTCGCCGCCATGTCGAACACGCGCTCCAGCACATACACGCCAAACATACCCGGCATCGATAGCGAACTCTTGCGTGCAATCAGCACGGGCCGAATCGGTTCCCCGGCGCGACCGAGAAGAAACGTGCAGGTAAAGCCCGCAAGCGTCGCGCCATAGACATCCCAGAAGCGCATGGCACCGAGCCACCGGCAAAATCGTATCCAGCGCACCGCACGAAGCGCGTAGCAGACGTAAATGGCCGCAAGTGACAGCACCAGCAGGGAAATGCGCGCCTGGCGGATCGAGCGAAGCACCATTTGCCAGCGAAATCCCTCAAGCGTGATGGAATTGCGGAACTTATAGAGGAAATAGCCCAGAACTCCAACGGCGAGCAGGAGCAGCAGGTACCGACGCGATTTGCTGAGCATTCGATTGGAACCGTAGCAGCAAGCTTTCAAGGGTGTCAAGGAGGACAGCGATCGGCCGCAAACGGCGAGCCGCCCGGGAAGCAGCGGGACAAGCTTTCCCAAGTCACCAGGCCGGGGTGATATTCTCGCGGGATGAACAAGCGCGGCGAAGCTGGCCCACCGGCAAAACGAGTTCGTGACCTGTCGGTCGAGAACCGCTCAGCCAAGTGCGAACGTGTGGGGCTGTGCGCCGATTGCGCGCACTGCCGGCGGGTTAAAGCGAAAGGTGCGGAGCTTTTCTACCTGTGCGGATTATCCTTGAGTGATCCAGGTTATCCGAAATATCCGCGGCTGCCCGTCCTTACGTGCGCCGGATACAAGACCGGTCCGCGTTAACGTCCGATGGCTTGGGCCGTTTTCTCATCGTCGTCCGGCCGCGCCCGTTGCATCAGGCTCCATGCCTCCATGAATTCAGGCATGCTTTCGCGCTGACGCGCGGGGCTCCTGAGAGTCTCGGCAACGTGTGCGAGCATCAGCTTGTAGGCAATCGCGCGATCCGAGCCGGGCGAGAGCAGGTTATCGGCGCTCAAGCCGACCTGAGTTGCCCCCCCGTCGCGGTCGATCTCCAGCCAAAGTTGGCCGTCCGCATCCAGATACGGCCTTCCATTCTCGCTGAGGTCTTTCACGTCGCGGCCCAGAGACTCGCGGCTTGCGATCGTGTGGTTGTCAATCGCCTCGGCGAGAATCGAATCAAACTGTTCGCGGTAGGAATCCCACTGGTTCTGGTTGCCCACCACGCCCACACGCTCCTGTCGCATCGCGACTTCAAGTTTGGGGACCTGCGGATCGTCGGGATCGCTGCCCTTGGCGACTTCGATCTGGTGGCCGAGCTCTCCCTGGCGAACCGTGGCGTGGCTCTCAAACTCGTGCTCGGGGTTGAAGCGACCCGTGAGCACATAGGAGCCAACTGCTACCGGAAGCTCGTGCCAGGCAAAAAACGCCATGGGAATCAGCAGCTTCTTTGAGTGATAGAGCTGCTCGGTACCGTCGCGGCATTCGGTGCTGCGCTTGATCGTTCCGGGCAACTGCGCGAAATGAAGGACGTGATACTGAGCTTCAGGCCGGTCGTGGGCGTAGTGTGCAAACGAACGCGCCACGGCCTTGGGACTGGTCATGCCGAAATCATTTACGACGTCGCGATGAGCTGCGTGGGGAAAGTAGGTGTCGATCAGGTTCCGCGTGAAGTCCGCGCAATTGCGCGTGGCTCCATTGAAGTGATTGACGTTGGGCGCATCGTTGAATTTTTCGATCAGGGCCTGGTCCTGCTCAAACGTCGTCGAAACAATCAATATGTACAGGGTCCGCTCGGAGGAGGCGCTGACCATCTCGCGCCATTCCGCCTTGCCACTTGTCATGCAGGTGTGCCCGGTGCAGTAGTCGCTCAGGGTTTTCTCACGGTAGTTTTCCTCCAGCGCGGCCTTGATCTTCCACGATGTAAACAGAGGCCGGCTTCGAGGGTCACTCACGCCGTAGACGAAAACGCTCAAGGGTACGATGTTCCATTCGAAGGGCTTATCTTCACCCAGAGTCGTGTAATTGCTGATCACCGAACCCTGCTCGTGCGGCCCGCACAGACGCAGCTTTACCGGGGAGTCGGGGCAGATGCGCGACAGATATACGGCGCTATGGCCCGAACCGGTGATTCGCGCGACGCTGGTGTCGAGGGATTCATTGAGAATGATACCCACGTCTGCCCGAGCCGGGCCTGAGACCGAGAGCCAGCCCGAGAGTAGGAGCGCGATGAATAGGGGTCGGTTCAAAAGTGTTCTCTTCCCTCACGAATTTTCCATCCACCTAAACCACCGGCGCTCGCTCGCCGGAGTTGCGAACACGAGTGCCTGCCCTACGAAAGTTAGATGCCGAGGCTCGTCCGAAGGTAACCCGCTGTTGTGTTTGCTGCGTCAATACGCCTAAGATGCCGGGCGACATGGAACTTTTCGGGTCAGATTTGCGTTCCATACGGTGAGGCCAGTATGTCATGCGGTTCGCGAGGCTAGGAACGATTGGAGCCCGACGCCCAACTGGTCGAACTCTGTCTCCGGGGCGACGGGCCTTCCTGGGAGGAACTTGTGCGGCGGCACACCCGGCGGGTATTTAACCTCTGCTACCGGTTTACGGGCAATCCGGCCTCCGCCGAGGACTTGACCCAGGAGGTCTTTCTGCGCATCTTCCGCACTCTGGGGAGCTACCAGTCTTCACAGGGCGCGTTTCCTACTTGGCTCGCCAGCGTGACGCGCAACTTGCTGGTAGACCACTACCGAAGGACGCGCCGCGACCGGATGACGGATTCAATCGATGACACCACCGGGCAGCTGGAGGTAATGCCATCTTCGGCGCGAGCGCCGGACAGTTTGGCCCAGGCCTCCGAGCTGAGCGCACAGTTGCAGCAGGGACTTACCCGGCTTTCTCCGGAACTGCGCGAAGCGGTCATCCTGCGCGACCTGCAGGGACTGGACTACGGGGAAATCCGGGCCGTGCTCGGGATCCCGGAAGGCACGGTCAAATCCAGAATCAACCGGGGACGCATTGAACTTGCGCGAATCCTGGACGCAATGGGATTGCGTCCGTCGTAGACACAGGACCTGAGAACAATGGACTGGAACTGCACACAAACGGAAGAACGGCTGAGCGACTTTCTCGACGGCGCGCTTTTGCCCGGGGAAGCGGCGGCATTTGGCGCCCACGCAGCCGGGTGCGCGGCCTGCACGAAACTTGCCGCCCAGGTGAGCGCGCTGGTCAGCCGGATGCAACGGATAGAGCCTTTGGAAGCGCCGCCGCTGCTTGCTGAAAAGATCCTGCAAGCTACGCTCTCCCCGCGAAAACAAAAGCCGGTTGCTACAAGGTGGTCCGATTGGGTCGGGGTGATCTGGCAACCGCGCTTTGCGATGGGAATTGTTACCGTAGCGGCCTCGTTCGTGATCGTATTTCATGCCACGGCGTCCTCCGCCTCCCGCTCGAGCATGAGCCCCGGGAATCTGGTTCGCGGTGCAAACCGCCAGGTTCATCTGACTTACGCGCGCGGAGCAAAGTTCGTGAACAACCTGCGCGTGGTGTACGAAATTGAATCGCGACTCACCTCACAGCCGGAAAGCATGTCGGAGCCGATACCGGTGCCAACGCCTGCGCCGTCTGGTCGGCCGCAACCCGAACAGGCGCCGCAGCGGCCGTCGCCGGAGCCGCGCGAGAAGTCGCAGACGATTCCGCACTCAAGCCGCCACGGCGCCCATAGCGGCACCGAACTCGCCATGATATTGACGACCGACACGACTGAAAGTGCGTTGGACCTTGCGCCCAGGAGCCCCCTATGAAATGTGCACAACATGCTGAGGTAGACGCCACCGGCTATTGCCGGCAGTGCGGACGGCCGCTTTGCCCGGAGTGCACGCGGAACGTGCGCGGCGCGCTGTATTGCGAGGATTGCCTGGCGAGCATCGTTGCCCCACCGCAAGCAGGGCCCCAGAAGGCGGCTGCCGGAACCGGTGCACACCCGGGCACGGCTCTGGCACTCGGGTTCATCCCCGGCCTTGGCGCCGTGTACAACGGCGAGTATGTAAAAGCGCTGATTCACGTTGCCGTCTTTGGAGGCATTATCGCGGCGCTTTCCTCCGATCTGCCGGGCGAGCTCGACGCATTCCTGGGAATCGCGCTGGGCTGTTTCTACTTTTACATGCCGATCGAAGCCTATCATGTGGCCAAGGCGCGCCAGTCGGGACAGCCGCAACCGCCTGACCTGGTCCAGGATCAGGCCCGCAAGCCAACCGGCGCGATTGTACTGATCGTCCTGGGCGTGTTGTTTCTTCTCGCGAATTTCCACCTACTCGAGCGGGACTGGTTCAGCAAGGCATGGCCCGCCGGACTGATCGTGCTGGGAGTGTGGATTCTGACCGACCGGATGAGAAAGACTTCATAGGGAGCGCGCCATGACAGACCTGAACAAGCCGAATTGTAGCTGCGCACGCTGCCGCATGCGCGGACTCATGGGACCGCTGATGTTGATCGCCATCGGGACGCTCTTCCTGCTCGGGCGGTTTACGCCTCTCGGATTCAGGGAACTCTGGCCGGTCCTGTTCATCATTGCCGGGATTGTGCTATGGCTGCAGTCGACCGCTTCTGGCGCGGGGCATACGGGGGCCTGAGGAATACGTGACCGACGCCCCACAGAGACGAAGATCGATTTTCCCCGGCCTGCTGCTGATTGTGCTGGGCCTGATCTTCCTGCTGCACCGCATCGACCCCGCATTCGGTATCGGCCACCTGGCACGAGTCTACTGGCCGTTCCTGATCATCGTATGGGGAATCGCCAAGTTGATTGATCACTTCGCGGCGCAAAGCAACGGACAGCTCCGCCCTCCGTTGCTTTCCGGAGGAGAGGCCGCTCTTCTGGTTCTGCTGGCCCTGGTCTTGATTGCGTTTGTCTGTCGAGACTGGATTCGCGATCGCGTCCCGGGCATGGATGTAGACCTCGCGCCGTTTCACCAGTCCTACTCCCAGAGCCGGGAGCTGGCCTCTCAGTCGATTGCCGCAGGATCACACGTTTCAATCGAAACCGGACGCGGCAACATTACCGTGCATGGCACCGCGGGAAACGACCTGAGAGTCAGCGTGAACGAATCCGCAGACGGAGACAGCGAATCGGCAGCCGACGAACGGATGAAGGATGTTCAGGTTGTGATCGAGCAGGCGGGCGATGGCTACAGGATCCACCCTGCGCACCAGAGCGATTCGCACGACCCAGTGGAGGCTGATCTCGACGTGCAGCTGCCGAAAACGGCAAGCGTGACGCTGCACACGCCCCGCGGCGATATCAGCGCGTCGGCAATCGCTGGAGCCGTCGACGCGCGCACCGAGAATGGGGACATCGAAATCCACGACGCGGGTTCCGATGTCACCGCGCAGCTGCAGAAGGGCGACGTCCAGATTACCGGAGTCGCCGGGAGCGTGACTCTGAAAGGTCGCGGTGACGATGTGGAAATTGGTGAGGTCGCTGGAAACGCCACTCTTGATGGCCCCTTTGTAGGATCGACCACCGTCCGGAAGGTAAAAGGAACAACCCGGGTCTCGTCGCCGTGGGCTGAGCTGACGATTGTGCAGTTGACCGGACGGCTGGAAATGGATTCAGGCGACATCCAGTTGTCCGATGTCGGGGGGCTCTCAAACATCCAGACGCACAACAAAGACATCGACGCAGAAAACGTCGCCGGGCAGCTCGACATTGTTGATTCACACGGCGACGTCAAAGTCGTATACGCAAGCCCCCCGCGCGCAGCGCTCAACATCACCAATGAAACCGGGGAAGTCGACCTCACGCTGCCGGCGAGATCGGCGTTTCAGATTTCCGCTCTGTCGCGGTCAGGAGAAGTGGACAGTGAGTTCCAGGATCCGGCACTGAAGACCGCAGGCGAGGAAAAAGACGGGCGACTTGACGGCGAGTTCGGAAGCAGGTCCGGTGCACCGGTTCCTCGAATCACCATCACCACCAGCTACGGTACGATCTCGCTTCACAAATCTTCCTGATCGGCAGGACCGAGCCGTGCGGGCAGCCCGCGTTCGGCTACTTGTTCTCCGATCCCCGCAGGCGATCCAAGGTCGAGAAGAACTCGGGGAAAGAAACGGCGACGCACTCGGCATCGCGGATGGTCGTATCGCCTTCGGCCCCGAGTGCTGCGACCGCAAGCGCCATCGCGATGCGATGATCGCCGCGCGGATCTACGGTTGCGCCGCGCAACTTCCCTGCCGAGCGCCCCTGGACCCGCAGGCCGTCGGGAAACTCCTCGACATGCGCGCCCATCTGCCGCAAACCTTCGGCCAGTGCCGCGATGCGGTCGCTTTCCTTGACGCGCAGTTCTTGCGCGTCATGAATCTCGATTCCCTTCTCGGTGAAAGGGCCAAGCGCGGCGAGCATGGGCAGCTCGTCGATCATTTCGGCGACCTGCGAGCCGGAGATTGTGCCGCCCTCGATTGGCGCGTGGCGCACCGAAACATCGCCGACCAGCTCCCCATGGCGCATCTGCACGGTAGCGACGCGGACAGATGCGCCGATCGAATTGAAGAAATCGAGCACGCGGGCCCTGGTGGGGTTAAGGCCGACGTTGTGAAGCATCAACGAGGACCCGGGCAGTACCAGGGTCGCACCGATCAGGAAGACCGCGGTTGAAAGATCACTAGGCACTGCGAGCTGTCGCGCGGTGAGCTTCGGCCGGGGATGAATTTGAATCGCACCGCGGCTGCCTTCAATGACCGCGCCAAACTCTCGCAGCGCGACTTCGGTGTGATCTCGGGTGTGGATGGATTCCCGCGCGGTCGTGATTCCGTCGGCATACAGGCCCGCCAGCAGGACCGCCGATTTCACCTGCGCGCTGGGAGTCGGCGGCGTGTAGTCGATTGCATGCAACCGACCACCGCGAATCTCAAGCGGTGCGCGGTCGCCTTCCTGGCTGCGGATTTCCGCGCCCATCTGCCTCAACGGCTCGATCACGCGCCGCATGGGGCGCTTGCGCAGCGAACCATCGCCTGTAATTTTCGACTTGAAGCGCTGCCCCGCAAGAACGCCTGCTAGCATACGCATCGTCGAGCCCGAGTTTTCAGCGTCGAGCGCCCGGCGCGGCCCTTTGAGTCCGTCCAGGCCTTTACCCGCAATGCGGACGCGACCTTCACCGGAATCAATCGCGATCCCCAAGCCGCGCAGGCATTCAAGCGTACTGCGGCAATCCGCAGCCGAGGCGTAGTTCACTATCTCGCTAGTACCCTCTGCCAGAGCCGCCAGAATGGCATAGCGGTGCGAGATGGACTTGTCTCCGGGCAGCTCAATAACCCCGTCGAGCGTCCCACCGGGCGAAATGACTCTCTTTCCCACCGACCAAGTCTAACATGCACATGGCAGGCGACTTGCAACGTCTCAGCATCCGGGAAAGGCTGTCGGCCCCCGTCCGGCCTGGCGCTCAGACCGCACGCCGTGGCCTAATAGCCTTTCTTGACGAAAACCGCGAATCCTGTTACAAAAGCTAGCTATCTAGCTGAGACTTCTTGCAAGTACGGGCTCCCGTTCAGGGAGCTTTCCTCCAGGGGGAAGGGCGCCGCTCGTGACTGGGACGGTGGACTTGCGGACGCGGGCCGGTCGACAACCCTATGTGGCGGTAGAGCGAGACCGTTCCCCAGAAGATCGCCTGAAAAATCTCTTATGAAATTAAAGGATGGAGGATTACTGATGCGCACCAGATTCGCAACTGCCCGAGGGACGGGTGAAAGCAGGGTTGTGTCCCGCCTAGCGAAGCTCTTCGCGGCGGGCTCGACGCTGCTGTGGATGCTGATGAGCGCCGGAACGGCTGTGGCCGATGAGACCACGGGCGGCGAGGCCAATCTGAAGCTCCCCGACCTGCACCAGGTGCAATTCCTGTGGGGAATTCCGGGCGACAAGCTGCTGGCCTGGGGCTTGCTGTTCTGCGTTTTTGGACTGGCATTCGGCATGACGATCTATGTACGGCTGAAGAATCTGCCGGTCCATCGTTCGATGCGCGAAATTTCCGAGTTGATCTACGAAACCTGCAAGACGTACCTGATCAACCAGGGCAAGTTCCTGTTTCTGCTGTGGATCTTCATCGCCGCCGTGATCGTGCTGTACTTCGGCGTCCTCCGTCACTACGAAGCAATCAAGGTAGCAATGATTCTGTTCTTCAGCGTTGTGGGAATCCTGGGAAGCTACGGAGTCGCCTGGTTCGGTATCCGCGTGAACACCTTCGCCAACTCCCGGACAGCGTTCGCAGGACTTCGCGGCAAGCCTTACCCGATCTATCAGATCCCGCTGCGCGCGGGTATGAGCATCGGAATGATGCTGATCAGCGTTGAGCTGCTGATGATGCTGATTATTCTGCTATTCGTTCCGGGCGATTACGCCGGGCCGTGCTTCATCGGATTTGCGATCGGCGAATCGCTCGGTGCCGCGGCGCTGCGCATTGCCGGCGGCATCTTCACGAAAATTGCCGACATCGGCGCCGATCTGATGAAAATTGTGTTCAAGATCAAAGAGGACGACGCGCGCAACCCCGGCGTGATCGCAGACTGCACGGGCGACAATGCCGGCGATTCGGTGGGGCCGAGCGCCGACGGATTTGAAACCTACGGCGTCACCGGCGTGGCACTGATTACGTTTATCCTGCTCGGAGTCGGGAATCCGGTCGTGCAGGTACAGCTTCTGGTATGGATCTTCGTAATGCGCATCGCCATGCTGGTCGCCAGCGCCGCGGCCTACTTCATCAACACCGCGATCGCCAGCGCCCGATTCGGGAATGCGGAGAAAATGAACTTTGAATCGCCGCTCACTTCCCTGGTATGGATCACGTCGCTTGTCTCAATCGGCATGACCTTCCTGATTTCCTACTTCATGGTTCCCAACCTGTCGGGCGACACGACGCAGTGGTGGAAGCTTGCGACAATCATCTCCTGCGGGACCCTGGCGGGTGCGATCATTCCGGAACTCGTGAAGGTCTTCACCTCGACCGAGTCGCGGCACGTTCGCGAGGTGGTCTCCTCGGCTCAGGAAGGCGGCGCATCGCTGGGAATATTGTCCGGCTTCGTGGCCGGCAATTTTTCCGCGTACTACCTGGGCTTGACGATGGTGATCCTGATGGCCGTCGGCTACATGGTCAGTCTTGGCGGCCTCAGCGCCATGATGATCGCCGCCCCCGTGTTTGCTTTCGGCCTGGTGGCGTTCGGCTTCCTAGGAATGGGTCCGGTAACGATTGCGGTTGATTCCTACGGACCGGTGACCGATAACGCGCAGTCGGTCTACGAGCTTTCTCTGATCGAGCAGGTTCCCAACATCAAGCAGGAGCTGAAGGCGGACTACAATTTCGACGTGAACTTCCAGCGCGCCAAGGACATGCTGGAGGAGAACGACGGAGCCGGGAACACCTTCAAGGCAACCGCCAAACCCGTGCTGATCGGCACGGCGGTCGTCGGCGCGACCACCATGATCTTTTCAATCATCATGGCGCTCACCAATGGCCTTACGACCAATGTCGACAAGCTCTCGCTGCTGCATGCCCCGTTTGTGCTGGGCCTGATCACCGGAGGCGCCATCATCTTCTGGTTTGTCGGCGCGTCTACCCAGGCCGTGACCACCGGAGCCTACCGGGCCGTCGAGTTCATCAAGGCAAATATCAAGCTTGAGGGCATTGAGAAGGCGTCTGTCGAGGACAGCAAGAAAGTCGTCGCCATCTGCACGAAATACGCGCAGATGGGTATGCTCAACATCTTTATCGCCGTGTTTTTTGCCGCGTTGTCGTTCGCTTTCGTCGAGCCGTTCTTCTTTATCGGCTACCTGATCTCGATTGCGATATTCGGTCTATATGAGGCCATCTTCATGGCCAACGCGGGCGGCGCCTGGGACAACGCGAAGAAGATTGTCGAAGTTGAGCTGAAGCAAAAAGGAACTCCGCTGCACGACGCGACCGTTGTCGGCGACACGGTCGGTGATCCGTTCAAGGACACCTCTTCGGTTGCCCTGAATCCGGTCATCAAGTTCACCACGCTGTTCGGACTGCTGGCAGTGGAGCTGGCGGTCGATCTCGCATCGAAGAATGCGGAACTGACGCATATTCTTGCGGCTGTGTTTTTCCTGATCTCGTTCTTCTTCGTGTACCGCTCATTTTACGGAATGCGAATCAAGGCGGGAGCCTAGCCGGGGTTTCAGGCGACACAGCGGATCTTCGGACCGGGGAGGGCCCAGGCCCTCCCTTTTGTTTTGTGCCGGCCTCGTGCCTAGGACTTGATCACTCCCAGAAACTGGCGCGGATCGTTCGAGAATCCCGGGAACACCTTACTCAGGTCGCGAGCGCCCAGATGCTTGGTCATTATTTCGCCCAGCACGCTGCGGTAATCGGTTGTCACTGCCAGATCGCGACCCTCATACAGCTGTCCATCATTCATTCCCGGCCAGCGCGAATAGACCTTCCCGCCCTTGATATCGCCGCCCATCAGCAACATGCAGTTCGCATGACCGTGGTCGGTGCCGCGGTTGCCATTTTCATGTGCCGTCCGGCCGAACTCCGACATGCTGACGAACACAACGTCGCCCATGCGATCGCCCATATCTTGGTGGAACGCGGCAATCCCCTGCCCAAGGTCGCGGAGCAGATTCGAGAGCTGCCCCTGCACGCCACCCTCGTTGACGTGGTGGTCCCAGCCGCCGCTGTCAAGGAAGGCAACTTCAAGTCCCAGATCCGCCTTGAACAGTTCGGCGATCTCCATGAGGCTCTTGCCGAAGCGGCTGTTGGGATAGTTTGCGCCGTTGTCGGGTGCGTAGGTATCGGGACTGATTTTCTTCAGCTGGTCGATGGCTTCGAAGGTTTCCTGGCCGACGCCGCGCATCGCCTGATCAACCGTCTCGGCGTACATGGCCTCAAAGCCGCCTTCGACGGTCTGTTGCGGGCCGTACATCTTGAATTGCTTCAAGTCCGGGATGGCAACGGCGGGCGCGCTGCCAGCAAGAGTCCGAGGGAGGTAGGGCCCGAATGCCACGGCGCGGAAGGGTGACGTCGGTTGCTCGGGCATGGATTGCAGCGCACGGTTGAGCCAGCCATCATCGGTCGATTTCACCCCAGGCGTGCCGGATTCCATGAAATCCTGGGCGTCGAAGTGCGAGCGGGAGGGATCGGGGGAACCAACGGCCTGCACGATGGCAAGCTGGCCGTTCTGAAACAGGCGTTGCAGGGGCTGCAGACTCGGATGCAAGCCAAAGAACCCGTCCAGGTCAAGCGCTACATCGGTACCTGTGCGGCTGGGCGCGGGGATCGCAATTGTCGGGCGCAGCCGGTAATAGTTTGGTTCGCCGAACGGGACGACGACGTTTAAGCCATCCATCGCACCACGCTGGAACAGCACAACCATTTTCTTTTTGTTCTCGCCAGTCGTCGCCGCAACCGCCCGTTGCAGAAACGACGGCAGCGACGCCATACCCAACATCGCGATTCCGCCATTCTTCAGGAAGTATCGCCGGGAAATCGTCATTGCTGTTCTCCCTATCGGCGCTGAAATTCCGGCGTGCCGAGGACCAGACCGGAAAGCAATCCCTCATTCACCTGCTTGACCGGATCATCCAGCTTCGCCTGCAGCACCTGCGGATCGCCCAGCTGGCCTTCGAGCGTCTGGCGAGTCGCCGGATCGATCTGTCCGCCCAGGAAAAGATCGACAGCGCGAGCGAGCGCCATCTCTGGATCCTTGGATGCGTCATCGCCGAACATCGTTCCCAGATCCACACTCGTTCCGGCAAGGCGGCCGTTCGCAAAGGCGAGAGCAAAGTTCAGGCGGTTCAAAAGCGCGCCCGTATTGACCCAGGTTTCCGATTTGTCTGAATACCCGGTGGGCGGTTGGCACAAGAACAGCGGCTCGCCCATTCGTCCAACCCATTGTGTCAGGGGCAACGAGACCGTCAGGTTGGCATCCAGTGCACGCGCGGTGCTGGAAACCAGCTCGAATGGCGTCTTCACCTTCGCGCGGTAGGTTTGCTTCGACCAGAACTCGGGCGAATAGATCATGGCCTTCATCACACTTCGAATATCTCCGCCGCTGGATTCATATTCCTTGGTCATGCGATTGACCAGCGCCGGAGGCGGTACGTCAGACACAAAGTGACGCGCAAGTTCGGTTGAAATAAACCGTGCTGTGTGCGGATCGGCAGCAAGCATTTTCAGCGCGTCTTCGCCGTCCTTCTCGCCGCCGTCCTTGAACGTGTGGCCCATCACCACCTTCTTGCCCTCGGCGTGGAATTCGGGCCGAAAGACGAAGTCCGGATCACGGCGCGGCTCGCGCACGGTCCAGCCGGTGAGACACCTGGCCATCTCAATGACATCCTGCTGTGTGTAGCCGGTGTCCACTCCCACGGTGTGCAGCTCCATCACTTCGCGGCCATAGTTCTCATTCAGGCCGCGATCCTGCTGCTGGGGACGCGCGCCACCTGGCGAGTTTGGAGAGAAACCCCCGCCGAACGCGCCCTGATACCGCGCGCGGCGCATTGCGATTTCCTGCTGGTGTTCCTTGAATGCCACCGGGTCAACGCTTTGCCAGTTGTCGAGGAAGAACAGCATGGCCGGACTCTTGGCGGTGGCCGTCAGCAAGTCCGCGAACTTGCCCATGGTGTGCGGACGAATGGTATCCCGTACATAGCCGGTCAGCAGCCAGCGGTCCGCGCCTTTGTTAGCGAACACGTTGAAATGGTTGAACCAGAAATCTTCCATCACGGCCTCAAGCTGGCGCTGACTGTATACGGCGCGATCCAGCTTGGCCATCGACAGCTCGGCGATCATGCGATTCGGTCCCTGGATCTTCGCAAGCTGCTCTTGCGCCTTGTCCGCGTTGTCGTCGCCTGTGGCGTTGAGCTGAGCCATCGCGGTGCGGCGCTTCTCCATCATTTCCTGTTTGTACTCGTCCTTGGTCTCGCCGGCCTGTTTGGCTGCCTGGTTGGGAGGCGGATACTCTGCCAGAAGCTTCCGTGCGGACATATCAAGCGTCGGATAGTTTTTCAGGCGGGTGTCGAGCGCGGAATCATCGATCGATTCCGGGTGCAGTTGCTGGTCAATCCACTTCTCCAGTCCCATTTGCCGGATACGTTCGACGTCGCCCGGACGAGGGCCATACGCAAGACGGTTGAGCGCATGCAGGATCGCCTGGTCTTCGGTCAGCTCGGTAATCGGGAGATGGCCCTTGAACTTGCCGTCGATCGCGGTCTGGTCCGCAGGGGAGCTCGCGCTGCTGTCGTGCTTGCCCGCGCTTAGGTCCGGCGCCGCTAGGGTGAACTGGGCAACCAGAAGGGCGACTACGGTAACTGCCAGAAAAGCCGCGCCTGGGGCGTCGAGGCGCCGGGTTCTCCTGCGAGCCGCACACACGGGTTGTGTTGTACGTTTCATGGCCTTCATTACAGTCTAACCCCGGGCGCTGGCAAAAGTTGCTTCCGAGTACTAGGAGTTAACGAATGAGGGATGCAGTTGCCGCCGCGCGGGTGGGAAGACCGCTCGACGCGGACGGCCTGTGGGTCGGTTTTCCGGCTGTCCGATGAAACCGGACTCGGAAACAATTTAGAACAAATGGGCTCCTCTAAGTGCTCAGCAGACTGTCTGGCAATGAGGATTCGGTCCAATCCGGGAGGTGCTGATACAAGTCATCCCAGGTCCGATGTCTTCGCAGCGCGTTAACCACGACGGGCAGCGGATCGGCCAATATCTGCGGAAAGTTTTTCTCCTCTGGAAACATGAGTCTGAACGCCAACCGTTCCACCGGCGGCGTGAACTGCGCGTCCACCCCAATCTTGTTTCCTCTGCAGTCGACCCGGTACCATCCAAACGAGGGCAAATAAATCGCGTTTAGACCGTGCAGCGAAAAAGGCGCTCCCGTATCGTCGATGCTTAGCCTCTGGTAGCAAAACCCGGCGGGAATCCCGGTGGCCCGCAGCAGAGCAGCGAGGAGATGACTCTTCGCGTAGCAATAGCCTGTCCCGGCAGCTAGAACCTCAGACGCAGAGCAGGTGACCGGATTTCGCTTGAAATCAGAGCTATGTTGGATTGCATCTCGAACCCATTCGAAGCAGAGCTGCGGTGTTGGTCGGGCGTCTGTCGCGCCTTTGGATAATTCCTGCGCCTTTGCCAAGATGGCAGGATGTTCCCAGTCGATTATTTCCGTCGATTCCAGGAAACGCTTCACCGTGAATCTTCCCCTGTCCGCCTTCCCGTAACTCGACCGCGCCTAACACCAAATGGAGGCTTAAGGACCGGTTTACGGGACAATCAGGCTAAGCTTTTCGGGCCGGGCGGCCTCCTCGCGCGCTTCGCGCGCCTCGGCGTTGTAGGCAGCGCCCAGAAGAACGATCATTGCCGCCAGAAACATCCATAACAGTAAGCCGATAGCCGAAGCCAGTCCCCGGTACAGCACGTCGTAGGGCATCTTGCGAACGTACCAGCCAAAGGTGATGTCGGCGGCCCACCACAATGCCGTCGCGACCGCGGCTCCGGGCAGCAAGTCACGAAGTCCGGCATGACCGGGACGCCCAATCCTGTAGAGCAGAACCAGGACAGCCATTGCCAGGACAAAAACCCCCACGGCATAGACGATCCATTCTACGTAATGCGTAAAATGGGGCGAGGCGGTGTGCTGGATCAGCCAGGCGCGCAACTGCTTGCCGAACACCGTGAAAACCACAACAGCGAGCATGGGAACGATCGTAAGGCACAGCAGACCCAGGGCGCGCAATTGCCGCCGCCAATAACTGTGCTCCATCAGATCGCCTTCAATCACGCGGAAGCCCTCCATCAATCCGACCATGGTCTGCGTCCCGGCGAGCAGGGTTCCGCCCAGTCCCAACAGGATCCATCTCCCGGGATGGATCGTCCGGCGTACAAAATATCCGGCGACCACTCGTGCGCTGCCGGGCGGAAGGATTTGCATCAGGCGGTTGGGAATCTCGCGAATGGCCTCGGGAAACAGCGACGTGCCTCCCAGAAGGCCCAGGGCCAGGAGCAGCAGCGGAAAAAATGCCAGGAACATGTTGAAAGCTACGGCCTGGCTGAGCGTCACGCAATCCGGGAATATCCGCCCCAGTGCGCGTACCAGGTTCCGCAATATCCTCTCGATCACCATTGAGCGGGATTATACGGGAACCCCGGGAATTCACGCGCCTTGTTTCGCTTGGTCCCTCCGGCCTCACTTCCTAGCCCCGGCGCTCTTGCCCGAGCATGAATCCGCGGGTAAACTGCAAAGCAAATGCCGACACCCAAGACAACCACGAGCCGCAGTGAAGAGATCGTCCGCAAGCACAAGGAATTCATCTGGCCGGCGGTCACAAACTACTTTCGCGAACCACTGGTCGCCGACCATGCCTCGATGCAATACGTTTGGGACGTCGAAGGGAACAAATACCTCGACTTTTTCGGCGGGATCCTAACCATCGGAGTCGGACACTGCAATCCGAAGGTGACGTCGAAGATCAAGGCGCAGGTCGACAAACTGCAACATACTTCGACGCTGTACCCGAATGAAGCCATCGTGGCGCTGGCAGAGAAACTCGCCCAGATCACTCCGGGGAAACTTCAAAAGAGCTTTTTCACCAGCTCCGGCACGGAGGCAAACGAAGCCGCTATTCTGCTTGCTCGAATGGCCGGGCCAAGCTACGACGTCGTTGCGCTGCGGCACGCCTATGCTGGCTCATCGGCGCTCGCCAAAGGTGTCACCGGGCAGGCGCCCTGGCGCAAGGCGGGGGTTGTCAGCGTGGGCGTATCGCATGCCGTAAATCCCTACTGCTATCGCTGCCCTCTGCATTTGAAATACCCGGAGTGTGGCGTCGCGTGTGCAAACGACGTTGAGAATCTGATCCAGACCGGCACGAGCGGCTCGATTGCGGCGTTCATCGCCGAACCGATTCAGGGCGTCGGCGGATTCATCACTCCCCCGCCGGAATATTTCAAGATCGTCTATCGCATCGTAAAGAACTACGGCGGCCTTTTTATTTCCGATGAAGTGCAGACCGGTTTCGGGCGCACGGGACGGAAGTGGTTTGGTATCGAGCAGTGGGAAGTCACGCCCGACATCATTACCTGCGCGAAAAGCATGGCCAACGGAACACCGGTCGGCGCGACAATCACTACCGCAGAACTGGCCGACAAGTTCCAGGGCCTCACGATTTCGACCTTCGGGGGCAATCCGGTCACTTCGGTTGCCGCGCGCGCCGTGATCGAAGTCATCGAGGAAGAAAAGTTGCTCGAGAACACGCATGTAGTGGGCGGATATCTGCGCAAGAAACTTGATGAAATGAAGGGCAAGTACCCACTGATCGGTGATGTGCGCGGCATGGGGATGATGCAGGGGCTCGAGCTGGTTCGCGACCTCAAGACCAAGGAACCAGCGCCTGCGGAAACAACGGAACTGATGGAGCGCGCGCGGGGGAACGGGTTGCTGGTCGGCAAGGGAGGTCTCTACGGCAACGTGATCCGCCTGGCTCCGCCGATGAATATTTCCACAGCCGATGTGGACGAGGGTGTTCGCCTGCTCGATAAATCACTGGGCGAGATTTCCGCCAGGTAACTGGCCCAAGCAACAGCCTACCCGAGGAGCGTCATACGGCCGGACTGTTTGATCGCGAAATCTATCTGGACATTGAAACGCTGCGCTTGTCGCACGAAGTCCAGGGCGGCTGGTCGAACATCCCGGGGTTCGGGGTGGCGGTCGCCGTGACCTGGGACAAAGAGAACAATTTCCGCCGCTGGTTTGAGCCGGACGCAAAGAATCTCGTGGCGGAGCTTGAAACCTTCACGCACGTCGTCACTTTCAACGGCAACCGGTTCGACCTCGAGGTACTTCGCGCCTATGCCCCGATCGACGGGCTGCGCAGACGTTCCTTCGACGTGCACGAAGAGCTGCACAGACTTTTGGGGCACCGCGTGAAACTCGACCAG
>DATBXX010000038.1:0-4330 GCA_036514055.1 Candidatus Acidiferrales bacterium | reverse complement strand
GTCACCCAGCGTTGGTAGCGGTCGAAATTCCACATTCCGGTCTCGCCGCCGGTTTGCAGCACATTGGCAATCTGACTGAATTGACCGCCGCGTATCGTCCCCTTGGAGGCGGCACTCGGCAGCAGAATTTCGCACACTGGGACGCGGAGACGATATTCAGCGAGGAATTCCAGGCGCTGGCACACCATGCCGACGAAGCAATCGGCGAGCTGCGCGCGAATGCCGCCCTGAATTTCCGCGGGGAAGGACATGCAGATGCGCGTGAGCGCTTCGGCGCAGGTCGCCGAGTGCATGGTCGCAATGACCAAGTGCCCGGTCTCCGCTGCGCTCAATGTGAGGCGCATGACCTCGGGGGTGCGCATTTCACCGATGACCAGAACGTCGGGATTCTCGCGCAAAGCGTCGATCAAGGCCTGCTCGTAGCTCGGCGAATGCGTCGGCACTTCCCGCTGCCTGATAAAGGAGCGTCGATTGGTGAAGACGTATTCGAGCGGGCTTTCGATGGCGATGATATGACGGGCGCTGGATGAGTTGATTTCCTCGACCAGCGCCGCCAACGTCGTGGATTTTCCGCTTCCGGTCGGTCCCGAGATCACGATCAAGCCGGTCGACATCTCCGTCAGCCGCTTCAAATCCGGATGCAAGTTGCAGGCACGCAAATTGTTTTGGAACGAACTGAGCAGCCGCACCGCCATCGCCACGCCGCGAAGGGTCTGAAAAAGATTGATGCGGCAGCGCACGCCCGAAATGGTTCGGGAAACATCCGCGGAACCTCTACTCAAGAATTGCGGCCACCCGTCGTTGCCCAGCAGCTCCCGTGCTGCGTGCATGAGGGTTGCGCCGGCGATGGGCTGACCGATGGCGGAGAGCTGGCCACGGACCCGAGCGACGGGGGCGGTATCCGCTTCGATGTGCAGATCGCTCGCGCCGAGTTCGCGGCCCTTTCGAATCCACTCTTGAACCGACATGCACGAAGAATAACGGAAAGAAGCCGCCCTAACATTAAAGGCGGGAACACTTGAGTTTGCCTACGCTACAATTGCCGCGCGGTCGGGCGCAGGGTGAAACAGGGAGAAATTCATGGCGACGCGGCGACACTTCTTGACACTTTCTGGATTGTTTGTGGCGGGGGCGGCCTTGGCACAGACGGACGATTTGTGTGCGGTTGCCACCCAGGAGACGCAGGCCGCAACCACGGCGGACCAAGCGCTGCTGCGCCTCAAGGCAGGCAACGAACGCTTTCGCACCGGACGTAGTCTGCACTGCGACTTGGTGGGGCAGATCAAGGCCACCGCCAAAGGACAGGCGCCGTTTGCCGCCGTCTTGGGCTGCATGGACAGCCGCGTCGCTCCGGAATTGGTGTTCGATCAACAACTGGGCGACATCCTAACGGTCCGGGTCGCCGGCAACATCGTCAACACCGACAATCTCGGCAGCCTGGAGTACGCGACCAAGGTGCTGGGTACCAAGCTCATTGTGGTGCTCGGCCATAGCGAGTGCGGGGCCATCAAAGGAGCGATCGACGATGTCAAATTGGGCAACGTGACCGCGCTGCTCTCAAACATACGGCCCGCGGTTCTCAAAGTCGCAGCAGGCGATGGCGATCACACCTCGAAGAACAAGAAGTTCGTGCAGGAGGTCGCGGATCAGAATGCCAGGGACGCGGCATCGCTGTTGACCGCTCGCAGCGAGGTGCTCGCCGCGCAGTTGAAGGAACACCAGATCAAAATCGTCTCGGCCATGCACGACGTCAGCACCGGCGCGATCCGATGGCTGGCTTAAGTCACCCCGCGGGGGGCATGCCGAAGCTTTTGTTGGCACTGGCGATCCTGCCGAGCGCATTGTCGGCCCAAGTTGCGCAACACATAGGATCGGTTCACACGCAGGAAGTTGACTTGGGCTACGAGACCTACGGCGTGTCCGGTACGGAGATTCCCATCATTGCCGTCAACGGCGGCCCGGGACTGTCCCACCGCTACATGACGCAGAACGATTTATGGCAGCGCGTGGCCGCGCACCGCCTGGTCATTCTCTACGATCAACGCGGCACCGGCGCCTCCAAGCATATGGAATCCAATGCGCCGCAGAGCATGGACGCGCAGGTCGCCGATCTCGACGCCATTCGCGGCGCGCTGGCCCTCGATCGCATTGCGGTCCTGGGAGACTCCTACGGTGGAATGATCGCGATGGCCTATGCCGCTGCTCATCCGGAACACGTCGCGCGGCTGATCCTTTCCGATTCTGCCGCGCCGTCGTGGAAAGGGTTGGTTCATCTGCTTCCACAAGTCTTTCCGGACCAGGAGGAATGGGGCGAGAAGGAGGCCAAGCAATTGGCGCCCCGTCCCGAGGCTGCGGCTCAGGCAGGTTTGGTCAATCACATGCGAATGATGTTTTACTCGACCGAGTTGCGGGACGCCTACCTTGAGCACATGGGAGATCTTGGCTTCGTGCCGGCGGTCGGACGTGAGGTTCAGCAAGCCACCGAGAATCTCGATCTCACCGCAAAGCTCGCGGGATTTCGTTTCCCGACCTTGGTCATCACGGGCCGCTACGACATGAATGTCGCGCCGCTCACCGCCTGGCGCATGGCGCACGCCATACCGGGGGCTCAACTGGTATTTTTCGAGAAAAGCGGCCATCTGCCGGCGTACGAAGAACCCGAAAAGTATCAGAAGGTACTGGAAGAATTTCTCAAGCGCTGAGTGCAGCCAAAGGATTTAGGATGCGAACACTCCCCTGGATTTTGCTGGGTCTGACGGCCGCGTATGCCGGCCAGGCTTCAGAACCGTACCCTGTCGTTCTGGGCGCCGAAAAGGCGGAGCTGGTGCGCTCCATGGAACAATTGAAGAAACAGGAAGTAGCTCCTTACTTCCTGAGCTACGAGATCGTTGAAACGCACGCGGCGACCGTAATCGGATCGTTCGGCGCGCTGACCCACAGCGGAGAGAACCGGCATCGATTGCTGCGGATCAATTTGCGCGTCGGCGATTACGCCCTGGACAACACCCGTCAGGTACGGGCCGGGCCGGGCGCCCTCGGCGACCGCTATACAGCGATCGCCATTCCGATCGAGGATGACCCGGCCGCGATACGCAGCGTTCTCTGGTACCACACGGACCGAAGGTATAAGCAGGCCGTCGAAGAGCTGGCGACGGTGCGTACGGTCAGCCAAGTGAATGTCGAGCGCGAAGATAAATCCGCGGATTTTTCCGCGGCACCGGCCGAGCAAAGCGTCGCGGCGATTGCGCCTTTTTCGGTGAACAGGAAGGTTTGGGAGGACAAGGTTCGCAAGTACACCGCTCCCTTCCAACGGTTCGGCAACCTGTACGAGGCGACTGCGACGTTTTCGGCGAATCAAGACACGCGTTGGTTCGCCTCGAGCGATGGCGCAGGGATTCAGGCTTCGCAGACCTATTACCGGCTGCAGATCTCCGCGTTCTCCAAAGCCGACGATGGCATGGAACTGCCGCGCTACGAAAGTTTCTTCGCCTTCACTCCTGAAGGATTGCCTGACGACGCCACCGTTCTCAAAGCGGTGAACGCGATGATCGCGGATCTTCAGGCGCTGCGCAAAGCACCCATCGTCGATCCTTATACCGGGCCTGCCATCCTTTCGGGGCGCGCGGCCGCGGTCTTCTTCCACGAAGTATTCGGCCATCGCATCGAGGGGCATCGGCAGAAAAGCGAAGCCGAAGGACAAACCTTCAAAAAGATGGTTGGGCTGGCGGTGCTGCCGGACTTCCTGTCGGTGGTATTTGATCCGACACTGCGCCACTACGGCGGCACGGATCTGGTCGGAGCGTATGACTTCGATGACGAGGGCGTGAAAGCACGGCGTGTCAATGTGGTGAGCGATGGGGTCATGCAGAATTTCCTCATGTCCCGCACGCCCATCGATGGTTTTCCAGCCTCGAATGGGCACGGCCGCGCGCAGCCGGGATTCAGCCCCGTTGCCCGACAATCCAATTTGATCGTGCTCAATTCCCGTCCCGTTACGCACGAGCGCTTACGCGCCATGCTGGTGGAGGAGATCAAGAAACAGGACAAGCCTTTCGGTCTACTCTTCGATGATATCGCCGGAGGTTTCACCATTACGGGCCGCACCATTCCCAATGCATTCAATGTGCTTCCAGTCATGGTGTATCGAGTCTACCCGGACGGCCACGAGGAGTTGGTTCGCGGCGTCGATCTGATCGGCACGCCGCTAACGGTGTTCAGCAAGATCCTGGCGGCCGACGATGAGACACCGGTTTTCAACGGTGTTTGCGGCGCGGAATCCGGCTCTGTGCCCGTGGCGGCCAGCGCCCCGGCCATCCTGGTGTCGCAAATC
>DATBXX010000037.1:0-9159 GCA_036514055.1 Candidatus Acidiferrales bacterium | reverse complement strand
GTGGGGTCGCCGGGGGCCTGACTGGAAGCAGGCAGTCAATCTAGGCATCTTCTACGAAGACAATGCTTCGAAGAAACGCTGGGTTTTAAAGGCGGAAGATCCCAAAACCCTTGCACAAATTGACGCTGTATTCGTCACCGTCGAACCCCATGGCGGAAGCGATAAACCGAGCGGCAAACCTCTTCTTTTCGCCTACCTCAGAGTGAATCCCAACCACCCGTAGGTTCCTGACTCCTGTCTTGCGGACAATAGCAACCTCTCGATTTGACTGAATAGGCGCTGGAAAATTGATAGTGACAGTCCCATTGCGCGAGACGTGAATGATAAAGGACGTTATCATTCCCTAAAATCGACGGCGAGAGAAAGAAGCTGGCAGCCGGAGGGGCGAGGACGCTCCAAAGTTCCCCGAGGAGGACTTCTGGGAAGTCAACGACATTCCCCCGTACCGGTCATTTTCTATCAGGTGTGGGCTTGAACTGTCCCACGTTTTAGCGCGAGTAAACATCGAGCGCAATGCCACTTTAGTATGACTGCCGATTCGTCTATTCCCGTCTCTCGCCGAGGACTGAATCAGCAGATCGACGGCACCGCGGCGAGCGGCGAGGTTCGCAGAATCCGAACATAGCCAAGATTGCTTCCAAGCGGATCGCCGCGCCGCCCGATCTCGGGCAGTACCTCCACTGCAAGAACGCTCAGCGGCGAATCAAGCGGCAGACCGAGTGAAGAAAGCAGTGCTTCCACCTCATCCTCGTCCCAGTAACCGTAGCCTGGCACGCCCATCGCGCTAACACCGGACTGTCCCCTGGACCACTTCTCCTGAATCGGTCCGAGTTTGCGGCTCAGAAGCACGTTGCGATGATCCATACTGTCAGCCTGCGTTACCTGCGCATACAGCAACATCCACATCTCCGAGCGTGGTATCACCGGCGTGAGGTTCTGACCGCCGAACACAGGCAGTGCATATGGAGCGCTCACGGTAATGGCGTCCGGCACCCTGGCCGGACTGCATAGCAGAACTGGAGCTGGATGCTGCACGCCTGTCACACGCAGAGGACGTCCGAAACGGCCTTGCGCGGTGGACCATCCCAAGGCATGTCCAACTCTGAGTTCGTAGACGAAAAATCCAAACAGCTCGGGCGAGTCGGCCGTGAGTCCCGGCGGCAACGGCACTCCATAGTGAATAGGCGAATCTGATGGGATCAACCGCTGCATCGCGTTCAAGCCGCTGCCATCGTCCGACATTCCGGGCGTGATGATACGTATCAGCTCGGGGTCAATCGGGAGCGGGGGCTCTGGAGGCGTGGTCACCGGCTCGACGCCCGGCACGATCTGATCTCCAGTAAGCATCGGATCGGGCGCATAGTTCAATACGCGAGCGAAATAGGCATCGCGAGGGTTCGCTACAGCCTCGCTAAACTCGAGCCATAGCACTCGCTTGCGCGCCTGGGTTGAAGAATAGTCATCTGCGCGCGTGTATGGCGACAGCGCGATTCCCGCCGAGGCGAGTTGCGGCGTCTGAGCAGTCGGCGTGGCCATGGGAAGTTCGAGCGAAAGAGATAGCGTCGCATCCTGCTCCGCGGGAAGAGCGGCGAACTTCGGCGTCACTGTGTATCCGATAGTTCTCTCTGCCGGGAACGCTCCGGCCTCGGGTTTCGGATCAATCGCGTCGAAGAAAATCAAGAGTGTCTTGGATCGGTCAGGCTGCGCGAGCGCCGTCGCGCTAAGGCCTCGCGTCACGTCAATAGTCCCGACGACCGTTGCGCTTTCGTTTGCAATTTCAAAACTTATATCTTCGAGGCCGTCCCAGGTCCAGTCGCGCTGAAGCTGAAGGGTCAGCACCGTGATCCATTGGCGCGTGAGTTCGTCCTTCGAAGCGAAAGTAATGCTGCCGTGGTCGGGAGAGAGCATATTGCGCAATCCCTGCGAGCAGCCAAACACTACACGCTTGCCTGTTGGCGCTGAGAGCGTCAGGCCGTTGACATTCAGATTCAGCGCCAGTGCGAGCCTGCCAACCAGGTCCGTTTGCGCGGTTCCCTGCAGCCCGATCAAAGCCAGTTGCTGCGTCAGGTTGGTGCTTGGAACGGGATCGGGCTGAAGCAAAATCGCGCGGAAGCGGTTGGCATCGGTATCCGGAACGAACAGATTGCGTTCGTCGCTCGAATTAGAACGCGTGACCGTTTCCACCTCGAACCCGATGCGCGCGTCAGCCGACCCAAAGTAGGCAAGGCTGGGATCGGGCTTGCCTATCGCATAAAAAGTAAACCGCACGTCGCGAGCAGTAGGCACAACGACGTCGCCCGTTGCGGGCTGCGCCGGGAATGCGGAGATGTCCGGAAAATCCTGATAGGAGACGTTAACGTTCAACAGTGCCGACGGATCAGAGGGAAAATCGCGCGTAGTGGAATAGAGAAGCTTGTACGGAAGATGATCGGTAGAGGTTATGGCGGCCGCATCCTGATCGAGTTGCCGGACCTCGACGTCAATTCCAAGTGTCACCGCGTCGGGATCAGGAAGTCCTACGTCGCGCTGTTCAGTCTTCGCGTTGGGGATGTCGGCGAGCAGCGCCGTGATCGCGTTGGGATAACCAGTAAACACCAGATCGGGATATCCGAGTCTGGGGCGCTGGATGGAATACATTGTCTGTGGAGCGGCGGGTGTCGCCGTTTCGTTGAGGTTCGTGATCACGACGGGCCGCGGAGGCGTAAAGCGCCGAAACGGAATCGACGCGATAGGCGCAGGCGCCGGGTTTATGGGATTGTCGCCCGCTTCCGGTCCCCCGCGAGCCAGATCACTGAGGCGAACACGAAAATCATAAGTATTCCCGTATCGCAGCGGCACCAGGCCCTCGCCCACGGGTTGGTATTGACGCGTTGCGCTCGGATCAGGAAAGCCGGATGTTTGCAGGGCGGACGCGTCACCCAGCACAATCGATTTGCCTCGCCAGTGCGTGAAATAACTGGATAACCACCAATCTGCGGGAGCAGTAGGGTCCGGCTGAATCGGCGGCGTCTCCACGCCGAGTTCGCCATTAAAATTTCCGAGCGCGGTAGCGCCGAGCTGCAGCCCGCCCATCACCTGGCACAGCGAGGTCCAACCGGACCCGCCGTGGGGCCGAACATCCACGCGGTAACAGGACGTGCCAACGGGTGCATCTACTGCGGTCGCGTCCAACTGGCGATTCATCCAGATCGCGATCTGCTCGTCGTCCCATCCCAGCCGGATTCCGAAATCGCCGACCGGCGGAAGACCGTCGGGAGTAGTGTCGGTGAAAATTGCGCGCTGTGGCTGCGCACCGTGCACAATCTTGGCGAATCCATCATCGTAATTTTCTGCCTCAGGAAAAATGTCGTCATATCCGCTGAGCGGTGTGCTGACGACGGGAAACAAAATCGCCGCAAACAGAGGTCGCGAAGTCGCCGTCAGCGCCGGAATACGAGCAGCGTAGCTTTGCAACAAATCGGGCCGAACCGCGAACTGCGGCGCAAAGTCGCTTGCCGGGTCGAGACTGATGTACAACCATCCGCCGTTTGCGAAGAATGCCGTGGAGGGCAGCGTGAGCGTCGTTTCATACAAGAGTCCGACGGCAGTCGCCAGCAGTTCCTGCCGCAACGCGAAAGCGAATACGCGTCCCCAACTGACCGTCGTTGGCGGAGGTGGTGCAGACGCAGCGGCGGGCTGCGACATCAAACATGCATATTCATCGCCAGTCACAGCAAAGGGCGTGCGGGGACGATCAAACGCAAACGCCGAGCGGTAACTCGGCGGCAAATACTTTCGCGTCGTATAACCCGTCATTTTGGGCGTCGAACCTGCGGGATCCGGCGCGATCGGTAACATGGCCTGAAGCTGCTGGAAAAGATTCCGAGCCTGGGTCGGAGCTGTAAGCGTGAGCGGCACCTGCGCGGTTACCGCACCTGGTTGGGGCAGCGCAGCAAGCGATGGAATCAGCGATGCGCGCAGCACCAGCTTTCCATCGGCAAAGGCCGGTGAATCGGGCGCGGGAGATACTCCCGTAACCATCGGCAGCAGAGGATCGCTCTGCGGCAGTGCCAGGATGCGCAGCTGAATGTTCGTTCCATCCCACCGTTGCGGAAAAGCCAGCAGGCTAAATTGAAAGCTTGGACTCGTTGGCATATAGTTCTCTCCCTAGCAGGACATTGCGTGCGAATAAGTGGTTGAAACGCTCACTGTAATATCCAGGAACCAACCCAGCGTTACGTCCACGGAAGCCAGGAACGTCGCGGCGGCTGTAAGCTGGCAAGGCGAAAACTGCAATGTGAGTGAAGCGATCGCCTCCGCCGTGAAGCTGATGCCAACCAGCCCGCCTAATACCGATCCGCTAGCCGTCAAAATCAGAATCAGGCCCAAACCAATCGATTGTGGCGAGGTCGTGACGATGGTGAGCTGATATCCATAAGTCACCGAGGCGCTCAGACTCAGGATGCCCGGAATCAGATTGCCCCCGATGGAGACGATCACGCCGGCTTGCAGAGTGATGGTCTCTTTCGAAGGCGTCGAGCCCGAGGCGAAGTCGCCTTCCATGCTGAAGCCGATCACACCACCGGCGTAAATTGGCGGCAGCACCGGAACCTGCAATGAGCCGTTAAAGCTGGTCGCCAGGAACCACTGGCTCGAAGAGGTCAGCAGCGCGTCTCTCGACGGAGCCGTATTACCAAAGCCCACTTTCAACGTAATCGCCAGTTTGCCGATTGGCGTGTCGGTCGGAATGGGTATGGGCGCCGTCATCGGCAGCTTCAACTGCAGACTTCCCTGCATTTTGAATTTCTGCGTCGCGTTCGACACGGAAAGAGCCAAAGGATTGGGCAGGCCCAACGATTCGAGGAAAGTAATCAGCGACTGCACAGGCGAAAACACCGAGCCGAAAACTAAACGGCTGGTTGGGAAACTCGGCGAGTTTGCCGCTGAGGCTTTCGAAGGTCCAGCGATGCGCACCAGTCCGTCGAATGGCGAGAGATCCATGCGGACGCAGACGTCACTCTCGGAGAGCGACCAGTCCGTCGGCGAAATGGCCACGGCGATTTGGGTTGGATTGTTATTTTCGTCTTTGTATTCGAGAGCCACGCCCATCCCAGCCGATCCCGCCATCGTCCGTGCCGGCTGCGCAATAGTGAATGGGTTCGGCGACACGTTCAGCGTGAACTGTCCCGGTCCCGCAACCTGTAGCGAGTAGGCATTGTTCGGGAAAGGAATGCACGAGTCCTGCCGTGGGAAAAATCCGGTGGCATTCAGCATTGCGTAAACGTCAGCCAGCAGCGGCGCGACAGTGCTGGTAAGTGACGTCGCGCCACTCTCGATCTTGGGGCGCGGGAACAGCGTGCGCGAGGATGTAGTCGTGTGGACAAAGCAATAATCCATCGACGGCGAATCCGGCTGCCAAAGGTCAATCGCCTCAGCAAAGCGATACGGGTTCGCGTTCGTGCCGCTCATCGACGCCGCGCCCAGACGGATCAAGGGCAGGCCGAGGTTGGGATCGATCGCCTGCGGTTCGCTGACATCGTCGTCGCGCTGCAACACGCTCCAGCTTCCTTGCCTCGGCAGGACCACGGAGCCGCGTGCGACTGCGGCAAACTGCGGCGAGCCACCAGAAGCAGGAGCATTGCCCACTTCGACGCGGCCGACGCGCATAGGCTGGCCTGAGTTCCCTACGTTCAGCACGCAGTCGACCGGTCCTCCGAGCGGCCCCTGCGAGACCAGCAAGGCGTCAAGTTGCGCCGCAGTTAGTGGCACTCCGATCGGCAACTCCTGCACGAAGCCGAACTGTCCGGCGGTGGGGACAAGCCCGTTGGTCGCGCCGGTTGTGACATCGTCCATCTGCACGTCAGCATCGAAATACACGGCAGTCATCTGCACGCCACCCGCAGCTGTGTAGACTTGCGTGGTGTCGCGGATATTACGGATGTTATACATTCCGTGCACCACGCCAGGATGAACCGTAATACCGGTGAAATCGAATGTGCCGGGAGTAGCTGCAACCCAGCCGCTGTCCCAACGCGTAACCTCGGCGTTGTCGACACGCTGGATCGTCACTGTGCGCACCACCACCGCGCCCCAGGGATACAAGATGCTCTTGACCTTGACCACTTCGTAAGCCGTTCGTCCGTTCATTACATCGAAACGCGCCTGCACGACGGCCGGAGGATTCGCGCTGGGGTCCACCCAATCGCTGAACATGTTTGCGCCGTATCCGGAAATGTCGATGCGAGTCACGGGAACTGACGGATTCGCACCGACAGGCTTCGGCGCGAACGTTCCATTGAAAATTGGATCTACCGAATTGCCCAGGATGCTTAAATCGAGGGGAGTCTGGCTCGGATCAATCAAGTTGCGAAGCTGCACCGTCGCACCCGGCAGGGTTGGCGGTGCCGAACCCAGGAGTTCGAACAAAGGTCTCGCCGCAGTGATGCTGACCTGCCGTCCGCTTTCGAGGTTCTGTGTAGTAAATGACGGCTGAAGCATCGTCAACCCAGGACGCGGTATTGGGAGCAGTCCGATCTTCGATGCCTTCGGAAGTGTCGCAACCGCCTTCATGCCAAACGGGAGCGTAAACAACACGGCCGCCGGGTTACCGGCGTGGTACGAATTGAGAATCTCATTGACAACAGGGATGGGCGCAATCGGCACCAACGCCACGGTCGTGCTCCCCATCAGCGTTGGTCCGCCATCGTCCCAGAAAGCCACCGGCGAAGGGAATGGACCGTCGGGGTTCGGAATATTAATGACCGGCTCCCATTGAATCTGCGGCGCTGTAAAGGTACGGAGATTGACACCTTCCGTCACCAGGTCCAGATCCGCAATTGAGAACAACGAATTGTTCGAAGTCGTGGCCGCCACACCCGCTACAAACCGGCGCGCGACACCCACGCCGACGCCAAGTTGGTCGGCATTGCTCGAAACGTCGAGAATCAGCAATGCCTCCGGTCCTGTGCCTATGGCTTCATCGAACATCGCCCGCAAAGCTGCCTGGTTCTGTTGATTCTGAATTGCTACGGGGTCCTGCGATGATGCCTCGGGATCGGGCGTCGGTTGCAATATCGAGATCTGTTCCTGCAAACCTTGCAAGGACGGCATCACGAATGTGAGCGCCGGATTGGGCGGCGTGGCCCAGAGCACCGTTGCGTCGATTACGGGAAGGCCGGATACGTCCTGGGTCGGTGCCACCGATGAGATACCGGCAAAGGTTGCGAACTGCTGAGGCAGGGGATAAAAATTCGCGGCATATGGATCGGGCGCGGTGGGTAATAGCGTGTACAGTGAAAACGCGATCAGCAGCGCGCCTTCGTCAATCGAATTAGCCGCGCCGAGTTCTCCAAGAATCAGAAGTCTTTGCGGTGGCGTGGTAGTCAGCAAAGCGTTGCGCAATGCGAAAGCGATTGGGGCCGGCTGTGGATTAGTGGCAGGAGCTAGCGCATCTACTAAAACAAATGCGCCGGCCGGTGTCTCAAACAAGAACACAACGCCAGGCATCTGCGGACCCAACCTTGCGCCATCTGCGGAGACCGGTCGATCGATGTGCGCCGTGACCGTGCCGACGCTCCATACAATTTCGGTGCTCTTAATCGTTCCGGCTGTCGAAACCGAGATATAGATAAGAGCGAACGGCTGCAGATAGCAGACGTCAATCGTCGATCGACGTGTCGACGGTGCGCTCTCCTGCCACAGCAGAAATTCCTCCGTAAGCCGTGAGGGCGAGACCGCCGGAGCGAGGAAGATAATCTCTCCCGCCGTCACCACCAGCCATGCCTGATTCACGGGGGTCGCCCTATTCGCGGCCCGCCACTGTGCCGACAGTCCCGCATTCACCTGTATATCCAGTGTTCCCGCGCCCGAGGCCTGCCCGAGCGAACCGGGCGCGGTGATTGTCACCGGCAATCCCCAGCCCGCCAGAGCAATCGGGGCCGATCCGGACAGCGAAAACAGATCCGACGCAGCTGCCAGTGGGGCAAAGGTCGCGACGCTCGGGGTGAAGGGAACAACAATCTGCTGGATCGCCGCCTGATACAGTGGAGCGGCGCTGCTCCAGTGCAAGCCCAACGTAATTCCGTAAACGGTGAGCGACGCATCCGACGCCGCCGACACCGTTGCGCCGGACGGCGCAAATACAATCGTGACCTCAGCCGGCAACTGCGCGGTAACAGCACGGGCATCGCCGCCCGGACCCGATCCCGCGGTCGGGTTCGACACAAAATCTAGCTCCAGATTTACCGTCACTGTTGACGAAGCAGCGATTTCGATCGTCCCGCCGGCATAGGTCGGAGCAGCGCTGAAACTGATCGAACCACCCTTGATCTTGAGCCCCGTCCATGAACCGACGGGCGCACTTGCGGCCAGAAGCGGCGACTGAAACCAGATGCTTCCCGCGCCGAGCGTCAGCACGGTGCTGCCCACCGGATGTAGCAACAGCTCGATTGGGACAGATAGAAACGGCGCGCTTGCCGGCGACCGCGTAATTGTCGCCTGCACGATGATCGGGTAAAGATCTATCCAATATTGCAACTGTCCAGGTCCAAGAAATGGTCCGAAGGTCTGTGCAACCGCCATTCCCGCAACTGCGGGAGAGGCGGAACTCACGTGCAGACTCGACACAATCGGAAGCTGCCGTACGTACACCATGAATCGCTGATCCGGTTGTGCGGCTTGAACCGTAGTCGCCTCCGCCAGCACTGACTCGAATTCCTTCTGCAGTTCGGGGTCGATAGACGCCGCGGTAAACGGGGCGGCTGCGACTTGAGGAGCTTGACTAAGCAGACTCTGAGCGATCGCAACCCTTGCCGCGCGCAGTGCGTTAGCGTCTGCGGCAGGCGACGGCCGCAAGGAGCCTGTGAGATTGAGTAATTGCTGGATTGCGGTAGCGGAGTCCACGAGCGGCCTCACTTTTCCGCCGGCTCGAAAAACTCCGGCCCGGCCCGATTATTCGTACTACTGAAAAGTGAGAATAAGCAGTCGAACGTTACACGCGAGAGGAAAAATTATTATTGAAGTCGCGGTATCTGCGAAAAGTAAGCCGCGTCGCGAGTGTCCACATATTGCAGCGGCGATTGCGGAGAAAAAGTATATTGCTTCCCGGTAACAGGTCCTTGAACGGTGACAGTCGTAGTCCCGGTATAGCGGACTGCTTGGGTGCTAGAGGCTTGCGGAGTC
>DATBXX010000036.1:0-8385 GCA_036514055.1 Candidatus Acidiferrales bacterium | reverse complement strand
TCCCGGCGTTGGGCGTCGGCGGCACTCGCACGGGAAATCCGAACCCGCGCGCCTGCGCCTGCTTTTCCCACGACGCCACCGAATCTCCCTGCCAGTCGGGTTCTCCTCCGCTCCATTTTGAGCCGTCAAAATGCAGAAGGCGTTTTTGCGTGCCCGCGTCGATGTCGATTTCCAGAGTACGATCGTCAGCCCAGGTGATATGCAGCCGCTCGGGAAGATGCATGATTCCGGCGGCGCCAAAAGCCCTACACTGATTGCCATCGGCCTCGTCCTTGGACAGATCCCAGGTGCCCGCCACACGCCTGCCTTCGGGGTTGAGTGGGAGAAAGGCCAAATCTCCCTTGGCCGGCGTCATCATGCGCCATCGCCATTCATCGTCAATGATCGAAACCCAGTAGCCGCCCAAATCCAGCAGCGCCCCGGCCTTTGCCGTCGGCGCTGGCGGGCGCTGTCCGCCCGGGCCAGGCGCCTGCGGATAGGCAGAGCGCGAAAATGACACAATGGCGAGGATCGCGATCACCGCGAGGTGCGTTTGCCGGGCACGGAATGCCCCGTGCTTGCCGAAGCTCGCGCGTTTCGATAACCGGCAAACAACCCGACCAAGCCGTGCGAGCCGGGGAAAGATGGTTCGATCCATCTTCATCGGCCTCTCCCGGATTTCTTTTCAGACTTTCCGGGCTTCTGCTCGGGCGGATTTGACGCGCTGAGGTCGCGATAGACGGCCTCGACGAATGTGTCGGTAGCCCAGGGCCCGGTGTCCGCTCCGTATATGCCGTCATAATCAAAGGTCGGCTTTGCCGCCTTTACTTGCTCCAGAGTCTTGCCCTTTTTCACCAGATCTTCAATGCGATCGCGAACGATCGTCACCATGTCCCGATAGTTCGTAACCACCGCGCGGTCACACAGACGTCCGTGCCCCGGGATGACGTACGTGCCGGCTTCCTCACCTTCGCGCGGGACCACAATGTCGATGATCTGATTCAGCGCGTCAATTTCGCCCTTGATGCTGCCGCCTCTTGCGCTGTCGATCGCGGGATAGTGTTCCGGCGTAAAAATATCTCCCACGCTGACGACGTCCGACCTGCGGAAGAATACGATGCTATCGCCATCGGTATGCGCCGCGTGCGGATGCTCGATGACGATCGCCTCGTCGTTGAACAGATCCCAGCGGTCGTTGTCGTACGTATCGGTCGGCCACGACTCCTGGGGAGCCGCTGGTTCGTTTCCTGCGGGCGGGGCGCTCATTCTGTCAAGAACGTGCAGGTGCGCGACGATGGATGCGCCCGGTTGCTCTCCTGCGAGGCCCGTATTGTAGTGGCCCGCTTGCGCGAGGCTTTGATTTCCGCCGGTGTGGTCCTGGTCCACGCTGGTGTTCACGATAAACTCGATCGGTTTTTGCGACAGCGTGCGGATCGCGGCAAGAACCTGCTCGCTCCTCTGCGCTGTGCCGGCGTCGACCAGCACGACTGCCTCATCTCCCAATTGCACGGTGATGTTTGAGCCGCCGCCGACGAACATGTAAACCCTGCCCTGCACGTGCAGGATGTGGATGGCGGCTGGTTCAGGCTTCTGGTCCTGCCGGGCGGAAACAGGGAACAGAGCCACGGTCAATCCCGCGATCAGCACACTGAGGGCGGCTGGCGCTCGATTCCACCAAATCCAGATATGTTGCCAGTGCATCATTTCGCGTTCGCCGGAGTTTGTTTCGGCTTGGGAGGAGGCGGCGGAGGAGGTAGCGTGGCCAGTTTTTGCATGTACTCCGGGTACATGGTTTCTGCCCCGCCGCGAGCGGCCTCCAGGGGAATCCCAAACTTGATCGGATACTCCGTGAGCCATTCGTTGGTTCCGGGCAGATGGTGCGGCACCCAGCCACTGGGTTCGTCGACTTCGTGCTTCGGGATGCAGTTGTAGGACGCGAGACCATAGCCCGGGTTCAGAACCCAATGTTCGGTTCGAACCAGAGGTTCGGTGAGATAGACAGGGTCCTTCACGATCGAAACAATCGTGAGAAAATCACCGTGCCGGATGAAATACTCGACGAGCGTCCCTTTGTCGCTGCGCGCAAGACCGTTGCGCCGAATCCAACCTTCTTTCAGATGCGTGGTTGAAACACGCAGCCTGTCGCCTTCCCACTTGCCGGTGGAAAATCCGGTCCACGTTTCGGCCGCGTAGTCCGGCGGGTGCGAGCGCCCATCCATGTAGATGGTCCGCTGGACGCCCAGGAAGAAAACCATTGTGTGCCACTGGGTGATCTCCTTGGTCAGAGGGTCTGTCTCGGCCCAGATGCGCAAGCCACCGGGCGAACGGAAGGCATAATCGGCGGGGTGCGGTTCACACTCGTGTTCTTGTTGATCCCATTTCTCCGCGGTCCAACTGTCCCCCCGCAAGCGTTCGGCGTCATTGATGGGCAGGCCGGTGTAGTCGCCGATGTCAGGATCGGTTGTGTTGTCCGGCCCCGCGGTCTGGCTCCATTCGCCGGATAGATCAACCTGCGCGCGAGCGGGCTGGGGAACGACTGCCGCGCCGAGGAACAGCAAGAGCGCCAAGATCATCGCTGGATGAATACCCCGCATGATTTGGCGTCGCTCCTTTAACCGCGTCGCGCGTTCGGCATAACACGAACCGGAGATTCTATATCACAGCCGTTGCCCTGCAGGGACAGGATTGTTGAGGAAATTGCGGATATACTCTGGCGCGCAAGAAAGTCACTAGATCAGACGACCAAACGTCCGCCGGAGGATGGTTTCAGATGAACATCCCGAAGATTGTGTTTTCGACAACAGCACTGATTGCATTTGCGCTTGGATCTGCCGCTGCGCGCGCACAGGCTCAGACGCGGCCTGATTTCAGCAAGATCGAGATCAAGACTACAAAACTCGGCACCAACTTCTACACGCTGGAAGGCCTGGGAGGCACGACGGGCGTGCTGGTGGGCCCGGACGGCGTTTTCATGGTCGACGATCAGTTTGCGCCCCTGAGCGGGAAGATTGTGGCGGCCATCAAGCAGATTTCCGATCAGACGGTCCGTTTCGTGGTGAACACACATGTGCATGGCGATCACACCGGTGGCAACGAGAATTTCGGCAAGACGGGAGCAGTCATCTTTGCCCGCGAGGAATTGCGCGACCGGCTGATGCATCCCCTGCCTGCCGCAAACGGCACACCGGGCACTCCCGCTCCGGCCGCGGCGCTGCCACTTGTGACCTACGAAGGCATCGTAAAACTGCACATCAATGGCGAGGTCGTGGAACTGATTCCGATTCCGCGGGCCCACACCGACGGCGACACGATGATTTATTTCCCCGGACTGGACATCATCATGACGGGCGATTTCTATCGGTCGATTCAATATCCAAATATTGACCGCGCGAACGGCGGTACGCTCAATGGGCTGCTGGACGGCCTCGGTGTCGTGATTGGCTTGGCCGGACCGAATACCAAGATCGTGCCTGGCCACGGCCCGGTCGTGGGCCGGGCGGAAGTCATGGCCAACCGGGACATGATCCTGGCTGTTCGCGATCGCTTGGCGCAACTCATCTCCGAGGGCAAGACTCAAGACGAGGTGCTTGCCGCGAATCCGACCTCGGACTATGACGCGCGGGTCCCGAATTCCAAAGAAACCACGCAACGATTCCTAACGCAGCTGTATGCCGAACTGAAGCCGGTGAAATAGGCCAAGAGCCCTGTCGCGAAGACCGGACGCTCGCAGGAGCCCGACGGTGCTGCGGCGGGCGAACCCTCGGCGGCCCCCGTGGCGCCGCAACCGGAGGAGGTCGCTTGGTGTTGCTACCGGAAGGGCATACCGATGCGTCTACTCGGTGTACAATTCCGGCAGTCGGCGGCGGGCCCGTGGCAGAGAAAAATTCAGTATCGGGAGGATTTGCTGATGCTTCGTTTTCTTGGTGCGCTTTTGGTGTTGTCCTTTTTCGCTCCGCACGTCTGCTTCGGGCAGACGCCGCTGCCGCCAACGCCGGTGCGCGACGTGACCGATGACTACTTCGGGACCAGGGTGGTCGATCCCTATCGTTGGCTCGAGAATCAATCGGACCCCGAAGTGGTTGCGTGGATGAAGGCGCAGAACGACCACACACGCGCGATCCTGGCAAACATTCCCGGCCGGAACAAGCTGCTGGAGCGCATCCAGACGCTGGACAACGCGGGCGTGGTGGTTTCCTCGCTGCAGGTCTGGGGCGGGCGCTACTTCTACCTGAAGACGGAGCCGGGCTCGGACAATCGCAAGCTATGCGTGCGTGACGGCGTCAAGGGGGCCGAGCGGGTGCTGGTCGATCCGCAGAAGATGACGACTGCGGACGGCAAACATTCCTCGATTGATTATTTCCAGCCGTCGCTCGACGGCAAGTATGTGGCGTACGGCGTCTCACCGGGAGGATCCGAGGACAGCGTGATGCATGTGATCGAGAGTGCCACCGGCACAGTGTTGCCGGACTCGATCGATCGCGCCCAGTTTGGTTCGCCGAGCTGGCTGCCCGGCGGCCGCTCATTTACGTACATTCGGACGCAGAAACTGGACAAGAACGCTCCCCCGACCGCACGGTACCAGAAACTGCGAGCCTACCGTCACACACTTGGTGCCGATCCGGATACTGAGCCGGCCGTGTTCGGCTACGAAGTCAATCCGGGCGTGAAGATATCGGAGGATGACGTCCCGGTCGTCGCATTTTCGCCGGGCGCGCCCGGGTTCCTGGTGGGGCTGGTGGTTCACGGAGTTCAGCGGGAAATGGATGTTTACGCCCTGCCCTATGAACCTGCCCCGGGAGCCAAGAGCGCGTGGAAACATGTTGCGACCGATGCCGACGACATCACCGGGCTGGATGTTCACGGTGACAAAATCTACCTGTTGTCCCACGCGGACGCATCGCGTTACAAGGTTTTGCGAACCAGCCTTGCGAATCCCGATCTCAAGCACGCGGAATTGGTTGTGCCGCCCAGTGAAGTCGTGGTGGTCAACATCATCGCGGGCGGAGACGCGCTCTATATCCAGGATCTGGACGGTGGAATCGGCCGGCTGCGGCGCCTCTCCTACAGCGGCGGCGGCCCTGAATCGGTGAAGCTGCCGTTTGACGGCGCGATTCAGTCGTTGTTCGCAGGCCCGATGCTTTCAGGCGCCTGGCTCGAACTTGTTTCCTGGACGAAATCGCCTCTCTGGTATGCGCTCGATCCCAGGTCCGGCCGCTTGAGCGACACCGGACTGGTGCCGAATTCTCCCGTGGATTACTCACAGATTGAAGCCGAAGAAGTGAAGGCGAAGAGCGCGGACGGAACGATGGTACCTCTGTCGATTATCCACCGGAAGGGATTGGCGCTAGACGGGTCGCATCCTACGTGGCTTGAAGGCTACGGGGCGTACGGAATTACGCTTGATCCGTCGTTCTCACCGACGCTGCTGGCATTTTTTGAACGCGGCGGGGTATACGCCGTGGCGCACGTGCGAGGCGGTGGCGAGTATGGCGAGGATTGGCACGTCGGCGGCGAGAAGCTGACGAAGCAGCACACGATCGACGACATGATCGCCGGAGCGCGATACCTGATCGAACACAAATATACGTCGGCTGCGCACCTGGCAGGCGAAGGCACCAGCGCGGGAGGAGTGACAATCGGCGGATCGATCACACAGCATCCCGAACTGTTTGGCGCGGCGCTGATTCGCGTTGGCGATTCGGATTCGCTGCGCTCCGAGCTGATGGCCAGCGGGCCAGAAAATATACCCGAGTTCGGCACGGTGAAGGATCCCGACGGTTTCAAGGGGCTCTACGCGATGGATGCGTATCAGCACGTGAAGCCGAACACCGCGTTTCCGGCCGTGCTGTTGACGACGGGCGTAAACGATCCTCGCGTGGCGCCCTGGCAGGCCGCGAAAATGACCGCGCGCCTGCAAGCCTCGACCACGAGCGGCAAGCCGATCCTGTTGCGCGTGGACTATGATGCAGGCCACGGAATGGGTTCGACGAAATCGCAGCGCGAGATCGAACTGGCCGACGAGATCGCGTTCCTGTTCTGGCAGTTGGGAGTTCCCGAATACCAGCCGGGCGCCGCGGGGAACTGATCGCCGGCTTCCCTCTACGGCGTGGGAGCGCGGGTCCATGCCCTATCACTTCGAGTTCGACTCAACCCACCGAATTCTTCGGTGCCGGATGGATGGGCGAGTAACGGACGATGAACTCAGGGCGTACTACCGGGATGCCGAACGCTGCGCAACCGAAACCGATCCGCTTGCCGGCATTCTGGATCTGTCCGGTGTGACGTTGTTTGAGGTTCCACCTGAGTTGGTTCGCGAGCTCGCAAAGTTGCCGCCCGTAATGCTGGATCCAACCAGGCCCCGCGTCTTGATCGCAACTTCGGCTGCCGTCTTCGGACTCGCGCGGATGTTTGAGTTGCAGGGACAGCAATCCCTGCCAAACCTGCACGTCGTTCACAGCGAAAAAGAAGCGCTTGCGATCCTGAGAGTCGTCCAAACCAGCTTCGAACCAATCCAGGTGAAGTAATCCCGATTGGGTGCGCTTAAGCAGAGCTACAAAACAGGCTATCCGGTGGTAGACTTCGACCATGGCCCCCAAAAAGAAGAAGAAGAAGAAAAAAAGAACCACGGTGACGAAAACGGCAGGCCGCAAGCCTGCCCTCAAGAAGAAAAAGCAAAAGGCGAGCAGGCCTGTGCGCAAGACTGCGCCGAAAAAGAAGCCAGCGCCTCGCAGGGCACGCGGAAAAAGCGAGCGTGAATCGTCGCTCGCATTCGAGCCCGCAGGGCTTGGAGCTCGCTCAGGCGGCCAGTCGGGGGATTTGCAGGGGCTTTCCAACAGGGGAGGCGCCGATTCTGAGAGCGTCGATGAATTACTCGAAGAAGGGAACGCGTTTGAGGCCGAGGCTGTGAAGGGAGTGCAGGACGCTCCCGATGCCGACGAAGGCGAAGTACGAACGCACGAAGTGCCCGAAGATGATGTTCCGGACGAGTACAAAGACAACGAGCCTTAAGCGCGGCGGAAATTCCTTTTCGAAATATCCGCAGTCGGACGCGGATTCTGAGATTTCCTGGTGAAGTTCTGCGGTTGTGACGCAGTTTTTCCACAAGAAAGGAATCTGATGGCCAGCGGGCCCACGGAAGCGGCGGTTGTCGAAGCGCTGCGCGGAGTCATAGACCCGGAGCTGCATAAGGACCTGGTGACTCTGGGGATGGCGAAAAATGTTCAGGTACGGGACGGGGCCGTTTCACTGCTTGTCACGCTGACCACGCCCGCCTGCCCGCTGCGCGAAACCATTGAGAAGGACGTACGCGCAGCGCTTTCAAGGGTGCCGGGGGTAACGGGGGTGGATTTGAAATTCGACGCGTCGGTGCCGGAGGGCGTGCGGCCGCAGGGCAAGGCTCCGATCGAAGGCGTGAAAAACCTGATCGCTGTTGCGAGCGGCAAGGGCGGCGTGGGCAAGACGACGGTTGCCGTTAACCTGGCGATCGCCCTGAAAAACATGGGCGCCTCGGTCGGGCTGCTGGACGCCGACGTGTACGGTCCGAACGTACCGGTGATGCTGGGAACCGTCGAGCAGCCGAAAATGCTGGATGAGAAAACCATTATCCCGGTACAGGCCTACGGCGTGAAAATGATTTCGATGGGACTGCTGAATCCCGGAGACAAACCGCTGGTTTGGCGCGGTCCGATGCTTCACAGCGTAATGCAGCAATTCCTGCGAAACGTGCGATGGGGACAGCTGGATTACCTGATCGCGGACCTGCCGCCCGGCACCGGAGACGTGCAACTGAGCTTGATTCAAACCGTGGCGGTAAGCGGAGCCGTGGTGGTTACGACGCCCTCGGTGGTTGCGCTCGCAGACGTCCGCAAGGCCGTCGAAATGTTCCGCCAGGTAAACGTGGAAATTTTGGGCGTGGTCGAAAACATGAGCTACTTCGCCTGTCCGCACTGCAGTGGAAAGATCGACGTCTTCGGGCACGGTGAAGGAGAGCGGATGGCGAAGAATTTCGAGCTGCCGTTTCTTGGCGAGATCGAGATCGATCCGCAAATTCGCGTTGGCGGGGATACGGGGAAACCGGTGACCTCGGGCGGCGAGGATGCGCCAGGCGCGAAGAGCATGTATGCGATGGCGCGTCAGGTTGCCGCGCGGCTCTCGGTGGTGAATCTGTCGGCGCCCGCGCCCGTGGTGCAGATTCTCTAGCCACCGGCCGCGGCTCCCCCAAGCGACGCGGATGCCTGTCGCAAGATCGGTGACGCGGCGGGTTTCGTGCTGCCGTTACTTCTCCGAGCCGAAGCTCCGCCCCCGGAAAGACGTTGCAAGTTGCTTGCCGGACGAAATACCATCCCGCCTGGAGATAAAAACGCACATGAGCGACCTGGTTCAGCTGAGCAAAGACGGAGATATCGC
>DATBXX010000035.1:0-2497 GCA_036514055.1 Candidatus Acidiferrales bacterium | reverse complement strand
TGAATGTTGGCGTTGTCGTCGGCGACCAAAATCTTGGGCACTGGGATCCCCTGGAGGCGCGCCCACACGGCGTGCGCCTGCCTTTGCCTACGTCCATTGCAGCATTACCGCAAAGGTGCGTCAACGAACTCGAAGTACAGGAGTGCTACAGTTGTTAGCAGGGGGCAAACATTAGAAGGGAATGATCTTGTGCAGCCCCTTCTTTTTCTTGCTGGTGGATTCGGTGCTGGAATCGGCCGGTGCAGCCTGGGCTTGTGCCCCGCTGGCTGTAGCTGTACTACCGGCGGGTTGAGACGATGAGGCCGTCGATGCGCCGCTTTGGGAGGACGTCGTTGTCGCCGTTGCGGCAGTGGGCGCCGTGGAATTCACGACGGTTTCTGCAGCGGCCGGCGGATCGGCGGCAGCTGGTGCAGGCGCAGGAGCATCGGCTGCGGCTGGAGCCGGCGCCGCGGTGGAACCTGCGCCAGGAGCTTCGAGAATTTGAGCGCCGGTCGAAGCAGTCGGCGCGGGAGCGGCCTGAGCGGGCGCGATCGAATCCGTCGAGTCGGTATCCACAGAATCGGAATCGGCGGAGCCCGCTGCACCCGTGTCGGCGCCTGCCGAAGATCCCGCGTTCCGAATGTTGAATGAGGTTCCGGCGGCGTTCGGATTCAGCACGTCCACCGCTGAGACAACTTCATCCGGCGGCGCAAGATTGGGAGTGCCGCTGCGAGCGGCGGCGGAGAAATCGGGGCTGCTCTTCACCATGTTCAGCGGCATCTTGACGAGGGCCAGTTGGCGGTGGTCCCTCTGATACATCTGCTTCTGTTTCATGCGCGCCACGGCGTCCGGATTGGGAGCAGGGATCGGCAAATTCATCGACTTGAGACGCTCTTTCGCGAGCGGCGCCAAGCTCGACGCAGGGTAGTTCTGAACGATGCTGTCGTAGCACTTGGCGGCCAGGTCCGCCCAGTGGTTCTTGTCGTCTTCGTTTTTCGACGCTGTCCGGGCGCGCTGGTAGACGTCTGCCAGCATCCAGAACGCTTCGTCATTCTCGCTGAACAGCGGATACCGCCCGGTCACTTCGAACAGGCGCGCGGCGGAGGCGCGATAGTCCTTCTTCATGTAATAGAAGCGCGCGATCCCATATTCGCCTTCGGCCAGAACTTCTTGCACGTTGCGCATGCTCTGCTCGGCCTGCGGCACGAAGGGGCTCTGCGGGTATTTCATCAGGAACGTCCGGAACTCATCTTCGGCGGCTTCCGCGTGGCTGTTGTCGCGGTCAGCCTTTTCCATCAGTTTGTAGTGAGCCATGCCAACCTGCATCTGCGCGTAGGCGGCTTCATCAAGAAACGGAAAGAAGACGATGAAATTCTTATATTCCTCAATAGACTGCGTCAGGCTGGACGTGCCGCCTTCCTTGTAGAACGAATCGGCAACCCCCAGCTTCGCCTTGGCGAGATATTCGCTATCGGGGTAGGTGTTGATCAGCGTCTGAAAATCGAGACGGCCTTCGGTGTAGTGGGCCTTCTTGATTTCCGACATGGCCTTCTCGTACAGCAGCTTATCGGGCTCAGCCGATTCGGCGGCAGCCTTCTTGACGGGTGGGTCCTTGACCTTGGTAATCTTGGGATTCTTCTGTCCGTAAGAGGCGCCAGAGAGCGATCCCGCCAGCGAGATCGCGATGCCGGCGATCAGGAGATGACGCTTGTTCATAAGAAATAGGCCCATCACACGCTCTTTCAAACCCGCTGGCTCGTAGCTTCGGTCGCGAGTTTACGCAAGTTTCGTACGGCTGCAGCTGGATCAGGGGTGTGAAAGATCGAAGTCCCAGCGACGAACGTGTTTGCTCCAGCTCGGGCCAGCTCGGCGACGTTCTCCGCATCCACACCGCCGTCGACCTCGATCCGGAAGGCGCCATTATAGCGCGCGCGCCCCTGATTCAACTGTCTAATTTTCTCGATCGCCCCGGGGATAAACTTCTGCCCTCCGAAGCCCGGATTCACCGACATCACCAGCACGGTATCCACCTTGTCGAGCACGTCCGTCAGCATCGCCACGGGCGTCGCTGGGTTGATCACCACGCCGGCCTGCGCGCCGCTTTCGCGAATCAGGGTGAGCGCGCGATCAAGGTGCACCGTCGCTTCCTGGTGAATCAGGATGCGGCTGGCGCCTGCCTTGGCAAATCGCTCGACGTATTCCTCGGGTCGTTCGATCATCAGATGCACATCCAGCGGCAGTCGGGTTGCTTTGTGCAGAGACACAACCACGGGCACGCCAATCGAAATATTGGGTACGAAATGACCGTCCATCACGTCGACGTGGATTACGTCAGCTCCGCCCTGTTCGACGGCCCGAACGTCGTCGCCCAGTTTCGCGAAGTTCGAGGCCAGAATGGAAGGCGCGATTTCGATTTTGGCGTAGGCCATGAGCGACCCGGGGATTCTAGCACAGGGGGTACGGCGCGTTGCGAAGGGTCCGGCTACTCGGCGACCGTCAGTTCGATGGTTGAATTCGA
>DATBXX010000034.1:0-2865 GCA_036514055.1 Candidatus Acidiferrales bacterium | reverse complement strand
AGAGGTTGATCTCGCCCCAAGCGATTCGCCAGCGGCCGAAGTCCTGCTGCAATTTCGCGAGCGCGGCGCTCAAGCCCTCGAGGCGCTCGTCGTCCGTCAATTTGTCGACCAGATAATCGTAAGCCGGTTCGTCCGCATCGCGCGCCGCGGCGCCGTTGCGCTCGATCAATCCCTGGCCCCAGAAAATCGCGACCGCTGTCGCTACCGAATCCGCGGAGGTGCGCCGGTTCCAGGCTCGCAACATGTCGATCGCTTCCCCCAAGCTGGCGCGCCGCGGATCGGCGCCGGGCAGCGCGTCGTACGCGTGGATGAGCGGCGGCAGCAGAATATCGAAGGCGGTCAAGTGGCCGTCGTAGCCTGCTGCGATCAGGCTGTCCAGAGTGGCACCGCGGAGTTTGCTCAAGACTTCGACGGCGTGCGGGCCGCGCGGATTCTCGCCCTTGGTCCACATGTAGCGCGGATAGTTCTCGACTTTCGGACTCTGCTCGCCCGCGGCGGAGAACGGCCAGTTGTTGCTGTTGAACAGCCAACCGTTGCTGGGATTCAACAATGTGATGGTGTCCGCGATGGCATGGGGGCCATGCCATTCCGTGGCCGGATTGCTGCCGTCGACCGGATGCGTGAAATCGAATGAGGTATCGCGCTTCGGTATGAAATTTCCATGGAAGTAGGCGATCGTTCCACTGGCGTCCGCATAAACGGTGTTGTTGGACGTATCGGTGCGCATGTCCTGGGTCTTGCGGAATGACGCGTAGTCGGTGGTTTTCGTGCGCAAGAAGGATTGCGATAGCGCCGGCACGGGTTCTTGCAGCAGTTTGATGGCGATCCACTTGCCATTCTCGGCGCGAATGATCGGTCCATGATGACTGTGATACACCGTGAATGAGCGCTTGCCCAAGCCTGCGGCCTGCTTGATCGGAATGCTGACCACGCTAGCGCGCAGTTTCTTGAGCCCAGGTCCGTAACGGTAATAAAGCCCATCGGGTTTTTTGACCAAGTCTTCCGCGTATTCATCGATGGCATCGCCGCCGTACGAGGTATGCATCCAACCGTTGTGCGTATTGAAGCCCTGGTAGACGAAGAACTGTCCCCAGGTAACCGCGCCGTACACGTTGAGGCCCGCTTCACTGACCATCTGCAGTTCCGATCGAAAATAATAGGAAGTGTGCGGATTGATCCAAAGCATTGCATGTCCGGAGGCAGTCAACTTCGGAGCGATGGCGAATCCATTCGAGCCGCCCGGAAACTCCTCTGGAACGGGATCAGTTGCCGCCCCAGAGAGCGCCGCCATCGGTGGTGTGGCGGGTCCGTAGAATTTTTCCAACTGCTTCAAGTCGATGGTTTCAATGTCGCCGCCGATACTGCCTTCGGTAAAGGACAAGGCCATCCAGGGCTCGAAATGCCGAATGACCTTCGGGTGTACGGCCGAATGGGTCGACAGGAAGTAGTTCAGTCCGTCCGACCAGGCATCCATCAGCGACTTAAGCCAGACAGGTGCCGCGCGATATTGTTGCTGCAGCCGGCCGACATCGATGAACAGGCGTGCGCGCAGGTCGCTATAGAGAGCGGATTCACCCTCCGCCTGCGCCAACCAGCCAAGGCTTACGAGGTAGTTGTGTTCGATTCGATTGAAATCGTCTTCCGCCTGCGCATAGATCATGCCGAACACGGCGTCTGCGTCGGATTTGCCGTAGACATGCGCAATGCCCCAATTGTCGCGAATAATATGGACACGCTGTGCGTGTTCTCGCCAGGCGTTTTCACTCGCAGCGTCGCTTGCGCCCGCGGCGCAGACGACAGCGGGAATGCACATCAGCGCGGCAAAAAACAATTTCATGGTTTATACGCCTCCGGGCCCGTAGCATCGCGCAATGCGAACCTCTTTGCGCGTGGTTTTATATCTGGCCTTAATTTTTGGCGGCCCTTCCGAAGCGGCAACGACCTTCCAGATCCCGGACGCAGCGCTTCCCGATCCGTTGATTTTAGTTGCCTACGGAGACATGCGGTTCACCGAAAGCAGCGAAACCGCGGCCAGCTCGCCGACCGCACGTCGAGCGTTGGTCGCGAAGATTGCGGCAGAGAATCCGGCCGCCATCTTCATCAACGGCGACCTGCCGTTTCATGGCATCGCCGCCGACTACGAGGTGTATCGCGCGGAGACCCAGGTCTGGCGCGACAAGCATTTACGGGTCTATCCGGCGCTCGGAAATCATGAACTGTCGGCCTGCTTCTTATCGAGTTGCCTCGACCGGTGGTGGAAGGCCTTTCCTGAACTGAACGGGTTGCGCTGGTACTCGGTTGCCGTCGGCAGCAGGTTGGTCGGCATTGCGCTGGACAGCGATGCCCCGCTGTTGCCGGGCAGTGCGCAACGGACGTGGCTGGAAAGCCAGATCACCGCGCTCGAGCCGGCGGTTCGCGTGGTGCTGATCGTCATGCATCATCCGCCTGTTGCGGATGTGCAAACGGTCAAACTCGTGGACCACAATCCCCGCGCGAATGAACAGGCGTTGGCGGCGTATCTCAAGACCGCTGCGGCCCACAGCGCCGTCCGTTTCGTGGTCAGCGCGGGCCATATTCACAACTACGAGCGGCTCTCGCAGGACGGGGTCACTTACCTGGTTTCCGGCGGCGGCGGCGCGACGCCTTACGAAGTGGATCGCACGGCTGCGGATCTATATCAAGATGCGGACTTTCCGAACTATCACTACGTGCGCTTCGAATTGCGGGACAAGACCTTCAGCGGCGAAATGATCCGCCTGCAGGATTACACCGCCCGCAGCCCGTCGCATTGGCAAACTCGGGATCGCTTCGAGATCAGCCTGCAGCCTTGACGGCTTGGATCAGCTGACTCACCGCCGCCTGCGC
>DATBXX010000033.1:0-2543 GCA_036514055.1 Candidatus Acidiferrales bacterium | reverse complement strand
GCATCGGGTTTCGGTTGCACATTATTGCCGGCGCTGGCCGCGCTTCCGCCGCAACGTCCGGAGCCTTCATTCGTCATTCGGCCGCTGCAATCCCCTGATGACAGCCGACGCATCGGACTGGTGTGGCGTCGAGGCTATCCGAAAGCGCAGGAGCTGGCATTGCTCGGCGATCTGATCATCGACAACCCACCGATTGGCACAAGATCGGTTTCGACGCGACCAGTACAACGCGGGACGCGTTTCAGGATTTGAAACGCGTCCCGCCAAACAATCAAATCAACTCAAGTCGAAGCGGTCGAGGTTCATCACCTTGGTCCAGGCCTTCACGAAGTCACGCACAAACTTCTCCTGTCCGTCTGATGAAGCATAGACCTCCGCCACCGCGCGCAGTTCGGAGTTCGAACCAAACACCAGGTCAACCGGGGTCGCCGTCCACTTGAGCGCGCCGGTCTTGCGATCGTGTCCCTCGTAAACGCCCTCGGACGAAGCAGACTTGTTCCACGTGTAAGACATATCGAGCAGGTTCACGAAGAAGTCGTTCGTCAGAGTTCCGGGTCGATCGGTGAATATGCCGTATTTCGTCTGTCCTGCATTCGCATTGAGGGCCCGCATGCCGCCGACCAGAACGGTCATTTCAGGGACGGTGAGCATTAGATTGCTTGCCCGATCGACCAGCATCTCGGCCGGAGAACGGGGCACACCGTTGCCGAAGTAGTTCCGGAAACCGTCCGCGGTCGGTTCGAGCACCGCGAAGGACACCGGGTCGGTTTGATCTTGCGATGCGTCCGTGCGCCCCGGCGTGAAGGGAACCAGCACATTGTGGCCTGCCTTCTTCGCAGCCTGCTCGATGGCGACGTTGCCGCCCAAGACGATGAGGTCAGCGAGCGACACCTTCTTCCCGCCGCTCTGTGCGTGGTTGAAGCCATTCTGGATACCCTGGAGACGTTGCAACACTTTGGCGAGTTCCCGCGGGTTGTTGGCGTCCCAATCCTTCTGCGGCGCGAGACGTATTCGCGCCCCGTTTGCGCCACCGCGCTCATCCGTGCCGCGGAACGTGGCCGCCGACGCCCACGCGGTCCTGACGAGTTCGGGGCCGGTCAAGCCCGAAGCGAGGATCTTGGATTTCAGATCCGCGATATCCGTCGCGTCGATCATCTTATAGTCGGCCTTGGGGAGCGGATCCTGCCAAAGCAGGTCCACACTCGGAACCTCCGCACCGAGGTAGCGTGCGCGCGGACCCATATCGCGGTGGGTCAGCTTGAACCACGCTTTGGCAAAAGCAACCTTGAACTCCTCGGGATGCTGCCTCCAGCGCGTCGTGATTTCCTTATAGCTGGGGTCGGTCTTGAGCGCGATGTCCGTCGTAAACATGATCGGCGCATGTCGCTTGTTCGGGTCCTGAGCGTCGGGCACCAGGTTCGCTCCCTGGCCATTGGCGGGGGTCCACTGAATCGCCCCGCCGGGACTCTTGGTTTGCACCCAGTCGAATGAATACAGGTTGTTGAGGTATTGCATCGTGAATGCGGTGGGACTCGCCGACCATGCACCTTCGAGGCCGCTGGTGACCGTATCGTCTCCCTTACCCGTGCCGCAGGAGTTCTGCCAGCCCAGTCCTTGTTGCTCGATGCCGGCGGCGGCGGGCGCCGCCCCCACGCACTTGGACGGATCGTGCGCGCCATGTGCCTTGCCGAAGGTGTGACCACCCGCGATCAGCGCAACGGTCTCCTCGTCGTTCATCGCCATGCGACCGAAGGTCTCGCGGATGTCCTTCGCGGCCGCCAGCGGATCCGGATTACCGTTCGGACCCTCGGGATTCACGTAGATCAAGCCCATCTGAGACGCCCCGAGAGGCTTTTGCAGATTCCGATTACCGCTGTAGCGCTCATCGCCGCCAAGCCATTTCTTTTCGGGTCCCCAATAGACCAGGTCCGGTTCCCAGTCATCCGCGCGTCCGCCTCCAAAGCCGAAGGTCTGGAAGCCCATTTGTTCCAGCGCGACATTCCCGGTCAGGACCATCAGATCTCCCCAGGAGATCTTTTCAGCGTATTTCTGCTTGATCGGCCACAGAAGTCGGCGCGCCTTGTCGAGATTCGCGTTGTCTGGCCAGCTGTTGAGCGGCTCGAATCGTTGCTGAGCGCCGCTTGCGCCGCCGCGACCGTCACCCGTACGGTAAGTCCCGGCACCGTGCCAGGCCATACGGATAAAGAACGGCCCGTAGTTTCCATAGTCGGCCGGCCACCAATCCTGCGAAGTGGTTAGGACTCTCGCGATGTCCTGTTTCACGGCTTTGAGATCGAGACTCAAAAACGCCTTCGCGTAGTCGAAGTTTTCTCCCAGCGGATTGGATTCCGCAGCGTGCTGCCGAAGCGGCGACAGGTCCAGTTGCTCAGGCCACCAGAACTGGTTCGGCCTCGGCTCGCCCTGAGCGCTGACGGCAACCGTTGATATCAGTGGTAGCGCCGCGATCGCACACGCGACCGCCGACATCAACAGAAATTTTCTCTTCATTTGGCTCTCCTCTCGATCGCAACGATTGACGCTGC
>DATBXX010000032.1:0-13787 GCA_036514055.1 Candidatus Acidiferrales bacterium | reverse complement strand
AAAACCGAGCGCGAGAACGATGTAATTCAGAAACGCGTAGTTCGCCGTGAGAATGATGCCGATCTCAAACGGGGTGACGATGCAAAAGCACGCAATACGGAACCGGCGCGGAAGAAACAGCATCCAGACCAGCACCAGCTCGATTGCAAGAGTGAGAACTACGGCCGAGGCCTGGAACCAGTGCGGAAAATGCTGCACGTACCAGCCGATCCACGTGGGCAGCGGGCCGTTCTGGTAGTAGTCGTCCATGGCAGTGAAGTTTCGCCACGAAAGATCGCCGCTGGCCATCTTCGCCACGCCGGATTCGAAATAGATGCGGAACCACTCCCAGCGCAGGAGGTACAGGCTCGCGCGAGACGGCGCGTTCTCGCGAGCCAAGCCGGGCAAGAATCCGGGCGGGGCAAAAAACAGGCTGATGAAGCCGGCCTCGAGCAACATGCCGTCGGACTGATAGCTGGAAAAATCCTGCGCCGCGGCGATAAACGAAAGAAAGCAGACGAAGCTCACGGCCAGAGAGGCGCGCGGCCACACATTGGCGACGACCAGCAGCGACGCAATCACGCCCACCCAGCAAACGAACATGAGCGCGTGGTCGCTTGAACCAAACCAGAAAAGCGTGGGCGCGTACCAGAATCGGAACGAATGCAGCGCCCCGGAAACCGCCTGCAGGTAGTCTCTGGCCGGAAGAATTCCGTTGGGTCCGATCAGGCCCCTGATTTGAAACAGAAGCGAATAGAATGCCGAGAAATAGAAGATCCCAAGCGCACGAAGAAAAATCCAGCGCCCCCAGAGATGTCCGGGGGCGCTCCCACTTGGAATTTCCGGGCCGAGCAGCCAGTTCACCGCCCTCTGGATTCGCTCTTCCATCGCACGCGATTATACAGAGGGAGGGCGGGGCGCACGGCGGGATTCGGGGACCGCGCCGGTAGCAGGCGCGAGATGGAAACCGGACCGAGCTGTTACTGGGGGTAGGCGCTCGACAGGGAGCGAAGGTAGGCAATAATGGCCTGCGCATCGGCGTGATTCATATGGTAGATGTGCATGGGCTGGCGAATGGACTCACCGTTCGGCCCCACGCCCTTTTCCAGAACCGCTTCGCCCTGGTCGTCTGAATACCCGCCGAATCCGGCCAAGGCAGGGGCATTGTTGGCCCAATTCGGATTCGCGTGAACGGGCATGATCCAGATTTGCGCTCCCTGCAGGCGGCGGGATTCGTCCAGATTGCCGGCCGAATCGCGGGGCGTGTGGCATTCCTCGCACATGGCGACGTTTTCAACCAGGTAACGGCCGCGCTCGACCGAACTTTGCGGAGCGGCGGGCGCCGCATTCTTCTGCGGTGGGACGGGCTTGCTCTCGCGCGACGACAGGCGCGCCGCGCCGAGACCGGCAGCGAGCAAAACGGCCGCGCAAACAGCCACTTGATGAGTTGCTTTCATAGACTGTCAATCCTGGTTTTTCTTAAGGATGCGGCTCTGTCCCGAAAGGAAGGCCGTTCGCCACTGGAACGAGGAAGTATCGCAAAAAGCGCGTTTCGATGTCTATTGGGTTTTTAAGTTTGTTTGATCAGGCGCCGGAAGAATTTCCGCGCGTGCCGGCGGCGCGGCAGTTCCCCTGGGCGAAAGTCGAGCCAGGGCCCAGCGAGCGTGGCCGGAAATAAGGGGATCCTCAGCGGATGCGAGGCGATCAAGCAGGCGAACGACGCGCGGATGCGCGTCTTGGTCCGGCGTGATTCCGGAATTCCCCAGCGCCACGCAGGCGTTGCGAACCAAACCGCGCCATTTCGCTCGTTTGGCCGCGCTACGGCGGAAAATCGCGCTGAACTCCTGTTGCGAGACCGAGACAAGCCACTCGAGCTCCGGGGCGACCAGCGAATTCCCATTTTCGAGCGTATCGCGCGGTTGAAACGCGGCCAGGCGAGTGATCGGCGCTTTGCGGTTCCAGGGACACACCTCCTGGCAGATATCGCAGCCGATTACGGCACGGCCCATCTGGGGGCGAAGCTCTTCCGGAATATCCGTGCGAAGCTCGACGGTGAGGTAGGAGATACAGCGGCGCGCGTCAAGCACGTAAGGCTCCGGGAAGGCTTCGGTGGGGCACGCGTCCAGACAGCGCGTGCACGTCCCGCAGAGATCGGGAGCCGGCATTTCCGGTGCGACGCTCGGCTCCAGAGCAAGCGTCGTAACGATCACACCGAGGAAAAGCCACGATCCGAGCTGCGAATTAATCAGGCAGGTATTCTTTCCAAGCCAGCCCAGCCCGGCGTATTTCGCTGCCACCCGCTCGATAATCGGACCCGTGTCGGTGTAGGCCCGGGCGGCGAATGGTTCGGCGAACTCCGCGCGCATATCCGATATCAGCGTCTGCAGCTTCTGCTGGATCACGTCGTGGTAGTCGTCGCCCCAGGCGTAGCGGGATATCCAGCCGCGCGGAGTTTGTTGACCGGCGCCGTCGGGTGGGACAGCGGACTGCGGTTGCGAGTTGTAGTTAAGGGCGACGACGATCAGGCTGCGAGCTCCTTCCAGGACTTGCCTCGGATCGCCGCGGCGCGGATCGTGGAGATAGTTCATCTCGCCCGCGTAGCCGCGTGCAAGCCATTCCGGCAGACGGTCGAGCTCCGGAAACGATTCGGCCGAGTCGGTTCCCGACCCGGTGGCAGACCCGGGGTTGTGTAGCGCCACGGGTGCGACGCCACAAAGATCGAACCCGGAGGCCCGCGCCCGCTCTCCGATCCAGCGTGTTTGTTCAGCCGGAGTCATGCGTCCATGATGCACCAACAGGAGTTAACGGGTGAATACTTTAGGGGCTTGGCGACGGGATCGCGTGAGTTTGCGAGGCCGGAAATTCGACGTGTTTTGCTTGTCACCACCGCGCGTGATTGCATACAATCGCGGGCGGTTTAAGCGAGAACGGAGAGTTTGATGAGCCAGCGGATTGCTGCGAAGATCACCGGAGTTGCGGGGTACGTGCCGCCGCGCGTGGTCACCAACGCGGATATGGAAAAGATGGTGGACACGACCGACGAATGGATCCGTACCCGGACGGGCATCCGCGAGCGGCACTTTGCGGACCCCGGGGTTGCGTCTTCGCATTTGGGGACAGAAGCTGCCAAGAAACTGCTGGCATTGAAAGGCATCAGCGCCACAGAAATCGACTTGATCGTGGTGGCGACGGTCACGCCGGACATGCTGTTTCCCGCGACGGCCTGCCTGATCCAGGACCGGCTGGGCGCAACAAAAGCGTGGGGCTTCGATCTTTCCGCCGCCTGCTCGGGCTTTGCCTATGCGCTGACGGTGGGAGCGCAGTTTGTCGGCGCCGGATCGCACAAGAAAGTACTAGTGATCGGCGCCGACGTAATGACGTCCATCCTGGATTTCCGGGACCGCGCCACTTGCGTGCTGTTCGGCGACGGCGCGGGGGCCGTACTGCTGGAGCCCGCTAGTTCCGATGCGGAAGGAATCATAGATTTTGTGCACGATATAGACGGCTCGGGCGGATGCAACCTCTACATGCCCGCGGGGGGGTCTTTGCATCCGCCGTCGCACGAAACCGTGGACAGCCGCATGCACTACGTTCATCAGGAGGGCCAGCAGGTGTTCAAGTACGCGGTGCGGCGAATGAGCGAGCTGGCCTGCCAGATCCTGGAGCGCAACGGGCTAACCAGCCGGGACCTGGCGCTTGTGGTTCCCCATCAGGCGAACCTGCGAATCATCCGCGCGATGCAGGAGCGACTGGGCGTGGATGATTCCAAGGTGCTGGTGAATATCGATCGGTACGGGAATACCACCGGCGCGACAATCCCCCTGGGACTGGTGGATGCCGTCGAGCAGAAGCGCCTTCGCAAGGGCGATCTGGTCCTGCTGATCGCCGTTGGCGCAGGCTATACGACCGGCGCCGTATTGATGCGCTGGGCTTACTAAAGTCCAAACCGAGACAGCGCAGCGGCAACCAAAACAATCGATCGCCTGACGTCACGCGCCTGTTTTAGTTCACTCCGAAGTCGTCGGTCTGCTCTCCCAGTATCGTCAGAACCGGGTTCGTGTCACCGTTCGTCGTCGTGATCATCACGGCCTTGGTCGGTGAAACGATGAAGAACGCGCCGTTGAACACGGGCGGCGGTGGAGTCTGAGTCAGATTGAAGGTTCCGCTGCCGTCGGTCGCACCACTCGCGGTGAGCGCGTAGGTGCCCAAAACGGCCAGTCCCGAGGAATTGGCGCCGGTGGTACTCAGATCCTCGGTGCCCGAGACCACGCCCGAGGCCAAAGTGATCAGGCCGGAATAATTCTGGAGCGCGGTCGCAGCCGGCTGCGACGTACCCTCCACCAGTGTTCCGGCGATCGTGCTGGTTGAGAAAGGCGGAGAAGTGCCTGGAGATTGTGGCTCAAACAGTCCAAGCACCGGCGCGCTGATGTTCTCAAGGATGCAGAGCGACTCATTGTTGCTGATGACGTAAAACACCGGGGCGACGGGTTGAAGCAGATCGGTATCGACGCGGCCGAACGAGTCACCCGTCCCGAAGCTTGCGGCAAGGGCGCTCGCACCCAGAGCGGTTCCGACTGAGCCTCCGACGTTATCCACCAGTGACAGCGTGAATGCGTTTCCTCCGTTGGCCTGCAACTGGGCGACTCCGGCAAATGGCACATAGGCGTTCTGGCCGTTCGGTATGACCGAACCCGACAACCCGCCGACGCTCGCCGCAGTGAATGACTGAATCGCATTGCTGAACGGATATCCAGTTTGATGGACCAGCTTTCCGGCGCTAACGAAAGGCGTGGCCTGGCTCACCGAGTCTGTTTCCACAATGAAAGCTTCGGTCAGCAGCCCGGCGGTGGTCGTGATCGGGTAGACGCTAAAGTTCATGTCTCCAAGCTGTTGTGTCACGCTCATTACGCAGCGCGCGGACTGCGAAGTTGTTTGAAACGTTCCCGAGAATGTCTCATCCGGTGTGATTGACTGGACGCCTGGAGCGTTGGAATCCACTTCGCCATTGTCAATATTGCCCGGCGTAGTCGAACTCAAAGGAACTTCGGCGGTGAATCGGCCTGCGAGAACAAACGGTCCCGGTGTCGTGCCGCTAAAGCTGCCCTCGGCACCGCTTAACCCGATGACGAAATCCGCACCCAGAGGCCCGGCACCCGACATTGTCTGCGAGACGCAGGTCGCCGTGTTCTGCTGCACCAGCTCGCCCGAGCCACGCACCCCGGTTGAATCGAACTCGATCATGCGTCCATGCAGTCCTGTTGAATCCAGGGCGAAATCGTAGGTGGGAGAACCTGGCAAGCTCGAGAAAATCAGCTGGCCGCGATTGTTCAGCAGTGTGAACGTGCCCGTGAAGGTCTGATTCTTGTAGGGCCCCCCCATGGAATTCACGTCTTCTACGCCGCCGGTCAGGGTGGCGACACCATCCGCACTGAAGTGGCCGGCGACGACAACCGGGCCCGAGGAATTGAATCCACTGAACTCGAAGGCGTAATTTCCGCTCAATTGGTTCGCGATCGTAATGCTGAGTTCTCCGGCGGTGGTCGTAACCGTCATCGGCGTCGTTTCGCTGTCGCTGACCTGGACCGTGAAAGTGTTGTAGGTTCCGGTCTGCGTGGGCGTGCCGGAAATGGTGCCGTCGGAGGCCAGGTTTAGTCCCGGCGGTAATGTCGAGTTCACCAGTGTCCACATATAGGGTGGAACGCCGCCGGTCGCCTGTAACTGCGTCCCCGAGGGGTAGGGGGTGCCGACTACGCCGTTCGGCAGAGTGGTTGTCGTGACCGTCAGCGGAGCGGTGGGCTCGATCGTGATGGTTATCGACTGGGTCTCGGTGGGAAACGCAACCGAGGTGGCCTGGATGCTGACGGTGAACTCGGTTGCGACGACATTCGCCGGAGCTGCATAGGTCGCGACGGTGACGCTGGTCGGTGTAAATGTTCCCGGGGGAACTGGCGCACCCGCGCCGGGCGTGAAAACCCACGTTACGCCCGCGCCGGTCGTGTCCCGTGGGACGCTCGCGGTGATCGTAACCATCTGCCCTGCGCCGATCTTGGACGCCGTGGCGTGAAGTAGGACCGAGTTATAGTCCGATGGCACCCCGGAGCAACTCGTGCAGCTGTTGCTTTGAAGAAAGACCATTAAAACGAGACAGAAAATGGATGGGAGCCCCTTACTCTTCGCCATTGCCACTCCTTGAATGGACGTTCCTCAATGTCTTTATGAATTGCCCACATTATTTAGAACACAAAACGGGAGATCCGGGCTTGGAAATGACCGGAAGGCATAGCGTATCAGGCAACCGACAGGGGCAAATCCCGGGGGAAGAGGGCCTCAGAGGCGGTAGGGGCAACCGCCCGGCGAGGCGAACCCGCCGGGTCGTTAACTAGATTGACAGCGTGGGTGGCCCGGCGGGTTCTTCCCAGGAATGTTTTCGGGGATAATAGAGACGGACTGAATCACTACCAATCTGGCGGGAAAGGATCTCCTTTGCGCGCTGTCATCACGGGTGGAGCAGGCTTTCTAGGTTCGCATCTCTGCGATTACTTCATCGAAAAGGGCTGGGACGTGCTTTGCATGGACAACCTCGTCACCGGCGCCGATTCCAATATTGCGCATCTGCTTACGAATCCGCGGTTCAGTTTCGCCCAACAGGACGTTTCGAAATACATCGAAGTCTCCGGGCCCGTGGATGCGGTGCTGCACTTCGCATCGCCGGCAAGCCCGCCGGACTATTTGAAGTTCCCCATTCAAACTCTGAAAGTGGGGGCGCTCGGGACCCACAATGCGTTGGGGCTGGCGATGGCCAAGAAAGCTCGATTTCTCCAGGCCTCTACTTCAGAGTGCTATGGCGATCCGGAAGTAAGTCCACAGCCGGAGACCTATTGGGGCCACGTGAATCCGATTGGCCCCCGCGGAGTCTACGACGAGGCCAAGAGGTTCGCCGAAGCGATCACCATGGCCTATTACCGCTACCACCAGGTGGACACGCGCATCGTGCGGATATTCAATACCTACGGTCCTCGCATGCGGTTAAACGACGGGCGGGCGCTGCCGAATTTCCTGTATCAGGCGCTGGTAGGCGAACCCATCACGGTGTACGGCGACGGCAAGCAGACCAGAAGTTTCTGCTACGTAGCGGATTTGATTGAAGGCATCTACCGGCTGCTGGAATCAAACGAGCATGAACCCGTCAATATCGGCAACCCCACGGAAATCACGATCCTGGAGTTCGCCGAGCGCGTGCGCACGCTGGTGGGAACCACAGCCCCCATCGTGCACCACCCGCTGCCGCAGGACGATCCCAAGCAGCGCTGCCCTGACATCGCCAAGGCGCGGCGAATCCTGAAGTGGGAACCGAAGGTGAATCTGGAGCAGGGGCTGCGGATTACCTACGATTTCTTCAAGCGACAGGTCGCTTCGACGAAACACAAAGCCTGAACGGGGCACAAGCCGGCCCGCGGAGACTAATCCGGCCGGCCAAAGGACCGATACTCAAAACCTCTGTCCTTCATTTCGCGCGGCGACAGCAGGTTGCGGCCGTCCACGATCAGCGGGCGTGCCATGGCATCTCGAATGCGATCCCAGTCGAGCTTGCGGAATTCATCCCATTCGGTTGCGATGAGCAGCGCCTCGGCATCCTTGGCGGCTTCGTAGGGGGACTTGGCATACTCGATCTGCGGAAGAATGGCGCGGGCCCGTTCCATTGCCTCCGGATCATAGGCGCGGATGCGGGCTCCTTCTCCCAGAAGGTGATTGACCAGGTCGATCGCCGGTGCGAAACGGACGTCGTCGGTATTGGGTTTGAATGCCAGCCCGAGGACGCCGAGCTGTTTTCCGCGAACAACCCAGAGAGCGCTGCGCAGCTTTTCAAAGAAGTGGTCGATCCGTTTCTTGTTAATTTTCTCTACTTCTCTGAGCATCGTAAAATCCACACCGGAACGTTCGGCGAGATGGACGAACGCCTGCAGATCCTTCGGCAAACAGAAGCCTCCAAAGCCCAAACCGGCAGACAGGAAACTGGGCCCGATACGGGGATCCATGCCCATCGCGCGCACGACTTCTCCAATGTCGGCGCCGAGACGCTCGGCCAAGTCTGACACCATATTGGCGTAGGAGATCTTCAAGGCCAAGAACGAATTCGAGGCGTGTTTGATCAGCTCAGCGCTGTTGATCGTCGTCACGAGCCAAGCCGGCGGCGGCACATTGGGGCACGCCGGTGAGTGGACTGGGCATTTGAATTTTCGGTCCAGCACCGGCTGGTAGATTTCCTTGAGTTGCCGCTCGGCTGTTTCGTCCTCTACCCCCACAACGATTCGGTCCGGATGCAGAAAGTCACCGACCGCGGTGCCTTCACGGAGGAATTCTGGGTTCGAGGCGACGCGGAACGTCACCTTCGATTTGCGGCCATAGACCGAAAGGGCGCGTTTGAGTTCCTGCCCGGTGCGCGCCGGCACGGTGCTTTTCTCGATTACGAGCTTGGGAGATTTGGCCTCGGTTGCGATCAAGCGCGCCACGTGGTCGATGGCACTCAGATCAGCATCCCCGTTTGGCAACGGAGGCGTGCCCACACAGATAAAAATCGCGTCACCGAACGACACCGCGTCGGCTGTATTGGCGCGAAAGTTGAGCCGGCCCTCTTTGTGGGCCTTGGGAATCACATTCTCAAGTCCGGGCTCATAGATCGGAATCCCGCCCGATTCAAGCGTATGGATCTTGCTTGCATCGCTGTCGGTGCACACAACCTCGTGCCCGATTTCCGCAAGACAGGCCCCCGTCACCAAGCCGACATATCCAGTGCCAATCACTGATATCTTCAATGGGATCTCCCTGATGGAGTACGGTAGTTTTTGCGGCCAAAGATGAACCCCTATTTTGAGGCGGCCCAAGGGATGCGGCAAGACAATTGTCAAATCGTGTTTTCTTGCGGTACCCGGGAACTCGAGGAGGCGGGGAAATCGTTTTTCTGCCGGCGACGTCCGGCCCGTGGTACAGGATACTCTTTCCTCACATTTACCAACCGATTCGCCTCTTTACGGCGCCTTCTCGCCTATCCTAATGCTGTAGAATCATGGCCCAACCGACCAATCCCAACTCCGGCCTGCCGCCTGCAGCCGACCAACGGCGCCGCGTCGAGCATCAGGAAACTCTGCTGCTTACCGACGTTCCCGAAGCTTCGGCCATGGTTGTGGAGCAGCCTGCGCCCGCTCCGGTGGCAGCCAGCACGAACCTGAATCCGGCGACGCTGGCGGCCCTGTCGCAGCGGTACGACATCCTGGCGAGCGCCGGACACGGAAGCATGGGCAACGTTTACAAGGCGCGGGACCGCGAGACAGGCGAAGTCGTCGCACTGAAGCTCCTGAAACCGGAAATTGCCTCCGATCAGACCATGATGGAGCGCTTCAAGAATGAGCTCCTGTTCGCGCGCAAAATCACTCACAAGAACGTATGCCGCGTTCATGAGTTCAACCGCATTGGCGGAATCGCCTACACGTCGATGGAGTTTGTGGAAGGCGAAAGCCTGCGCTCGGTGCTTAACCGCTTCGGAGGCCTGCCACCGCGCAAAGCGATCGATCTGGTGCATCAGATATGCTCGGGGCTGAAGGAAGCGCACGCCCAGGGCATCGTGCATCGCGATTTGAAGCCCGAAAACGTCATGATCGACGCCCAAGGCAACGTGAAAATCATGGACTTCGGCATCGCGCGCTCGATGGAAGCGGTGACGCGGCTTACCGGCTCGATGGTCGGCACACCAGCCTACATGGCGCCTGAACAAGTAGCCGGAAAACCCGTGGACTACCGCACGGATATCTATTCACTCGGCCTGATCATGTATGAGGTTTTCACCGGCGCGCAGGCATTCCAGGCAGACAATGCGGTCGCGGTCGCTTTGAAGCAAATGCGGGAATCGCCCGTTCCGCCCCATGAGATCGAGCCGGCAATCCCGGTTGGGGTCGAACGCGCCATTCTCAAGTGCCTGGAAAAAGAACCGGCGAAACGATTTCAATCAATCGGCGAGCTCGAATCGGCGATGCGCACGGCGGGAGCGCCGGCGGCGCAAGCTGCCAGCGCAATCGCACCAAACTATTTTAACCGCGCGGCCGAGCCGCCTGCGCTGTATGCCGCCGCTGCCGAGCCGAAGCGCACCTCGCCGGTAACGTGGGTTCTGCTGGGAGCGTTGCTGGTTATCGGGGCTTTCGCCGGATGGCACTCACTGCAGGTAATCCAAGCGGCTGAAAATCTTCCGCCGCCCGCCCGACTTCCGGCGCCGGCTCCGCCAGATTTCGCGCTCGAGGTCACTCAACCGACACCGGCCGTAGCACCGCCTGCGGCCTCTGAACCTGCGGCGTCTGAAGCCGCTGATGCCAAGGCGGAAGCAGACAAACCGGAAGTAGCGAACCCCGAAACACCGGTTCCGGTGAAACAAGTTCCGGCGCCAGCAAGTGCCGCGCGCGAAGCTTCAGCAGCAAGAAACCAGACACCGGCAGACGCTGGCGCGCCTCGGGATTCGCAGCGGCGCGCGGACAAAGCCTTTGGGGAAACCGAACCCGTTGCCGGGCCTCCGGTAAACGACCACTCCCCGAGCTATCTGTGGATCGGGCGCTTCGAACAAGAGGCCAAAGCACAGAACACAGCAAAGAAAATCGAGGATCTAGGGCTCCCGGTCGTCGTCGTACCCCGACACGGCTTGACCGGTGAGTTCTACGTGGTTCTCACCGGACCGTACGGACCCGAGCGCATCGAGAGCGCGATGGATTGGCTCAAGACGCAGGGTTTCGCCGACGTACGTCTCGTGAAGAACCCTCTGGGAAACCAGCGCCAGACCCCGAATTAGAAACCGGAGGCGCGAGGCAGGAATGCGAATGGCGTTGGAATTCGGAGCGCAAAGCGATATCGGCTGTGTCCGCAAGAATAACGAGGACAGCTATCGTACCGCCGCGGAAATGAACCTGTTTGTCCTCTCAGACGGAATGGGCGGACTCGAGGCAGGGGAAGTCGCCAGTCGCCTGGCGGTTGACACCGTGGTTGCGCGCTGCCGCGAAGCGGAATTGAATCCGTCGCTGCCTCTTATCGGTGAGCACATCGAGGGAGTTTCCGGTCCGTCGAATCAGCTGGCGAGCGCGATTCGATCGGCGAACGACGCGATTTTTCGCACCGCGCAACAAGGCGTAGGCCAGCAGGGCATGGGAGCAACAATCGTTGCGGTCTGGTGCACCGATGAACGCATGAGCGTTGCGCACGTTGGAGACAGCCGGATCTACCGCTTGCGCGGGGGCGAGCTCGACCAGCTTACGCGGGACCATTCGTTCGTCGCCGAACAGGTACGCCAAGGGAAAATGACGGAGCAGGAAGCGAGCACCAGCACGATGCAGAACGTCCTGATCCGCGCGCTCGGCATCGATCCGACGGTCGAGGTGGACGTGAGCGAAGAGCTTCTGATGGAAACCGACACCGTGCTGCTGTGTTCCGATGGACTGACGCGCGAGCTTTCCGACGCGCAGATTGCCGCGGTGCTCGGCAAGTCCGATGAGCCCCAGGCAGCCGCAACCCGGCTGGTGGAGCTCGCAAAGCAGGCAGGCGGCGGAGACAACGTGACCGTGATCGTGGTGCGACGCGCGGCGAAACCGGTGGGCGCGATTGCGCGCATCGGCGGTTGGTTCAAGAAATCGGAGTAGAAGCAGGAACAGGATTTCCAGAACGCGATTGTTTGCCTACTTCGGAGGACGGAAATGGCCAAGCTCATACTGAAGTTCGAAAATTCGGTGCTGAAGGAAATGCCGGTTGGGTCCAAGGAGGTCAGTATCGGCCGTTCTCCGGAAAATGGCCTGGTGATCGATAACCCGGCCGTATCGCACTACCATGCCCGGGTGTTTAACGAGGAAGGGCGGCTGATGCTTGAGGATTTTGGCAGTATGAACGGGACCTTCGTCAACGGCCAGCGCGTGAAGATGGTGACGCTCAAACCGGGAGATTCCGTCGGCATCGGCAAGCACACAATTGTAGTCTCGGAGTCTCGCGATCAGGACGGCTTTGGGACAGGAAACGGGGCCGCGAAGCTCGTGGCGCCGAAGATCAACGAGACCGTAATGCTCGACACCAAGGAGCGGCGCGAGTTTCTTCAGAAAGTCGCGGCGGTCGGCGAAAGCTCGCAGGTTGCACCCTCGAGATTGAAAATAGCCACGCTGATCGTGCGCAAGGGCAGGACCGATCGAAGCGAGTACGTGTTGAATGACAAGCTTACGGTAGTAGGAAAGTCGGGCATGGCGACGGTAAAACTCAAGGGTTGGTTCGCGCCCAAGGCAGCCGCGCAGATTACTCGCCGCGAGGATCATAGCTACTACGTTGGAGCGGCCGACAAAGTGCCCAGCGTCAACGGCCAGCCCATCCTGCACCCGACCATCCTGTCGCCGGGCGACATCATTACCGTCTCGGGAATCGAGCTGGAATTCGTCTATCGCGATTGACGATCGAGCACGGGTGGTCTACCGCGCTTGTACAACCTTGCTCCCGCCGCGCTACGCGTGGGCCCTTTCCGCCGCGCCTTTCACGTACATTTCCAGAAATTGAAGCGATAACTTCCAGGCCAGGGCTGCTGCTTCGGCGTTGAAGCTTGCGCGCGCATCGCAGAAAAATCCATGGTCGGCGTAGGAGATGGTAACGTTCACATGCTTTTTTCCGGCCTTGAACAGCGCGTCTTCGACTGCGCGGGTATCCGCGGTCTTGATGTGCTGGTCCAGGCCGCCCCAGAAAAGCAGGATCGGCGCGTGCAATTCGCCGGCACGATCCAGAAGCCCTGGCAGCATGCCCGGCGCGATCCCGCCCCCGTAGAACGAGATCGAAGCCTGCAGCGGCAGCGTCGCGCAGGCCAGAAACGACGCGCGTCCGCCCATGCAGAATCCGATGCTGCCAATTTTGTTGGCCGAAACATATTCTCGGCTGGCGAGCCAGTCATACGCCGCACGAATGTCCGCGGTTTGGCCCGGTAGCGTAAGCGCCTGCAGGTGGGGCATGACCGCCGGAAAATTGTCGTAGGTGCCTTCGAAACCTGCCGCACTGCGATGAAACAGCTCGGGCGTGACAGCCACGTACCCTTCGCGCGCGATGCGTTCGGTGACATCGCGGATATGCGCATTCACTCCGAACGCCTCCTGCAAGACCAGCATCGCCGGGAATTTCCCTTCCTCCGCCGGACGAGCCACATAGGTGCTCATCGAACTTCCGTCTGAAACCTGCAAGGTCACTCTTTGCGTCGCGATCTTTGCCATCACTGGTCTCCTATCGAAAACTCCTCGTCCCGCTCCCTAGCATAAGCGTTCCGGGCATAAATTCGAAGCCCTCGCGCCTTTGTCGGCCTGATATCATCTGATCGAGCGGTTTCACAAGGGGTGAGCACATGGCCGAACCAACCAAGGAAGAGTTGCTGGCTCGCATTGCAGAACTCGAAAAACAGTCCGGATCAAGACCGAAGGGCAGTCTGGAGTTCCGGGTCGGCGAAAAGGGCGGCGTCAGCGTGTACGGTCTGGGACGTTTCCCGGTGACACTCTACTACGAGCAGTGGGTCCGCCTGCTCGGAGCCGCCGACAACCTTCTCACGTTTCTGGAGGACAACAAGAGCCGCCTGAAGCTGAAAAACGCGGACGGATAACGGCGGCTCTCAGCCGGCCGGGTTCTTCTCGAGTTCTTCGATCATGGCCGGGACGATTTCGAACAGGTCGCCGACGATCCCATAATCGGCCACTTCGAAAATGGGAGCATTGGCATCCTTGTTGATCGCAGCGATCGTGCGCGATCCCTTCATACCGACCACGTGCTGG
>DATBXX010000031.1:0-40082 GCA_036514055.1 Candidatus Acidiferrales bacterium | reverse complement strand
AAGCTCGCAAAGCGGCGAAGCTCGCAAAGCGGGACCGATCGCACGGTTGGCGAAGAGAGAAGAAGAGACCATACCAACGGGCTAAGGAAACCGCCTGAGAATTGCGGTGACTTGGCCAATGATTTCAAGATCGTCACGGCTTTCGGTCACAACTGGAGCGGATGGTCGCAAAGGCTTCCGGTACAGCGCGAGCGTGCCTCGATCAAGCGTGCACGAGGCGCATACGTAGCCTCCATCTCGTTTGGCCATCATGTAAACGGGCTGCTCGCGAGGTGCTGGCGGAGGTGAGTTGACCGGTTTTTTGAGCCGGCGGTTGACGGTTACCAGCGCGGCATTTGCCAGGCGCGGATCGGTGAGATCCTGCCCTGGGCCCACCGAGAAAAAGTCGAAGAGCGACAGGCGCGGAAGCCCGGTGATTTCCGGCAGGCAACTGCACAGAAACAGAGGGATTTCCTTCCACTGGCCGATGAGAACCGAGAGAGCGTCCGCACTCTCTTCGAGATTCCGAGAGCTCTCGACATGTTCTTCGGCCGAGGGATACGAATGGTGCACAGGAATGCGCCCGCACAATTCGTCCGGCATGGGATCGTTTCCAAGAGAACCCAGCAGCACCCCTCCCGCCCGAAGGAAATCCCAGAAGCCGATGCCATACAGAATGCAGAGCGAAAGGACTTTCTGGATGTGCCGAGGGGGAGCCGAGAGGCGGTCGTAATCCGACAAAGTTCCAGGAGACACGAAGTAGTTGCGGTCCGAAAGGTCGGCTGCAAGCGATCGGCTCATGGCGGAGGCTTCGCGGAAGGCGAGGCCCGCGCGAACCCGAGACGCGCGAATCAATTGTCCCAGTTTCCGAGCGGGATCCCTGAGAGGTGGGAGGGGAGGGGTTGCGCGTGCCCGTTTGCCGGTACGGGTGTGAGAAGGTCGATCAATGGCCACAGGGCGAATTTCAGCGTCGACCACGCCAAGAATTCTAGCGTCACGCCCGAGAGCGAATTCAACAGAAGGCCCGGAGAAGGAGGTCGAACACAGAGCAATGCGGTTTCCGCGGATACGCTGGAGGCGGCCACAGGCGAGGCCCGAACCGGTTTCGATCGCGAAGATGCGGAGGCTGGGGACCTCGGTGAGCGCTGACGCCGAGTCCGCCGCGCCTGCGGGATCGATGCGAATGATGCTGCCGGGGGCGAGGTCGGGGAACGCGAAAACGTCCTCGCGTCCAATCTTCGCATAGAGGAATCTTCCGGTATTGAGGGCGAGCACGCGGCGGGCCCGTACCGGGGGAACTGGTCTAAGCGCTTGCGCCAGGGGCGCGATCGCGGTGAGCGCGGGGCCCGGCGATCTGGCCGCAAACCAAGGAACCCACTGATTCTCGTCGTACACAGAGGCATCGATGAGAAGCGTGCGCCTGCGATCGAAGCGCAGCTGAAGCCGGGAGATGTCGTCGAGAGCAAATCCAAAGACCAAAAGCCAGTCCGAAAGACAGTAACCCGAGATGCGGCTGAGAGCGATCGATTGATGAATACTGGGGGTGGGGGCAAGGCAGGAATAGAAGTTCTCGGGAATGAAATAGGCCGAGCGGCGGCCGAAGGCTCGAGCGGATCGTCGCGACACCTGATAGAGGGTTAGCTTGCGCGCCTCGAGAATTCGTCGCACGCGGCCGATAATATCGATGGATGTACTCATGGGAGCGGTTGGGTATACAGGAAGTGGCGAGCGAGCCGGGGGGAAATCGACAAATGGCCGCAATAGCGACCAACGACGACTTTTTCAAGCGCGTGGGGCGAGACGCGTATAGGCTAGAGCGTTACGTAGCTGGACATTGACTGACTTGGGGAATAGGATGCCCGCCCATGGGACCCAATAGGCCGTATCTTGAAGCCGGGCAGCGGCTGAAGGATGTGCGTGAGCGCCTGGGTCTGTCGACGCGCGATGTACAGCGAAAGAGCGAACAGATCGCCGTCGAGAAGCGGAACCAGGAATACCGCATCTCGCACGCCTGGCTCACCGACATTGAGAAGGGCAGGTTCATGCCGGGTTTTTTCAAGCTGTATAGTCTTTCGGCGATCTATGACCGGAGTTTCACGGAAATCACTTCGTATTTTGGAATGCGGATTGCCGATCTCGGCCGCGACCGCGCTTTGATTGGAGTGCCGCGAACATACCTGGTGCCCGAGGAAGCGGAGGGCGGGGAGAATCAAACCGTATCGCTCCCCGTGGAACTAAGACCCGAGTTCCGTTTTGAAAAAACGAACTTGCTATCGAAGGTGGTCGAAAAGTGGCAGGAAATTCCGATTGGCCTGCTGCAGCATCTGGACTTGCGTAAATCGTTGTACGGTTATATTGGCCTGGAAGACCTGACCTTGTATCCGCTGATTCGCCCCGGGTCGCTCGTGCAGATCGATCCGAACCAGAGAAAAGTGACTTTGGCACAGTGGAGAACGGAATTCGAGCGGCCGATCTACTTTATCGAGGTCCGCAACGGATATCTATGCGGTTGGTGTGAGATCGAAAAGGGGCAATTGGTGGTGATTCCCCATCCACAGTCGCGCCAGTCGATCCGGCAGTTCGCGCATCCATCGCAGGCAGAGGTCGTCGGTCGCGTGACCGGCGTGGCGATGCGAATCGTGGAGGGAGCGGATGCCGAAGGCGGAGCGACGCTCCGCTAAGTCCGAGCGGGGCCCAACGCCGGCGTCGTCCTGCTGCTGCAAGCGCCCGTCAGGGAGCGGGAAATAGATGCTGCCTTTCAGCACCTTGTTAAGGATGGAGGTCTCTATCGTGCGATCGATGAAAATCGGAGATAGTACAGTCGCTTGAAGCGCCCGACAGTGAGTTTCTCTTGCCGTCCTTGCCGCTCGATTATGCTATTCGGATCGGTCAGCTATGTGGCCCTAGCCGCCGAAACGACGACGAAGACCATGAATCTTCAAAATAGGCCCCTACCCGGGTGTGAGGCGTTGCATACCTGCCTCTCACAATCAAGTCAGTACCAAATCCAGTGACTGCGCGATCCGATCGTGAATGTAATTCAATTCTTCCGCCGAAATCGCGTATGGAGGCAAAGTATAAACGACGTTGCCCAGAGGCCGCAGCAAAATGCCCGACTCGAGGAAGAACTCGTAAAGCCTGGGACGAAGCTTTGATGAATAGCCAGGATCGTCCGCATGCAGCTCAACTGCGGCCATCGTCCCGATCGACCGAACGTCTGCAACCGCAGGATGATTGCGGATGGCATCTAATCGCTCGCGATGAATCTTTGCGATCATGTTGATGCGCTCGAACACCGGCTCGCGCTCGAAAATACCCAGGCTCGCAACGCCAGCGGAAGCGGCGAGGGGATTTCCAGTATAGGAATGGCCGTGGTAGAACGTGCGACCTCGGTCCTCGCTGACGAACGCGTCGTGAATTGCTGGCGTGCAAACCGTGGCACCCATGGGGAGGATTCCACCCGTCAGCCCTTTCGATAGACACATCAAGTCCGGCATGACTCCGGCCAGCTGACACGCAAACATTTTTCCGCAGCGCCCGAAGCCGGTCAGAACCTCGTCTGCAATCAGCAGGACATCGTGCTCGTTGCACAGCCGTCGCACGCGCTGCAGGAATTCCACCGGATGTACGATCATCCCACCCGCGCCCTGGAGCAGCGGCTCGACGATCACCGCAGCAATCTCGGCATGTTTTTCTTCGAGCAACCGTTCGAGTTTGTCCGCGCAATCGATCCGGCAGGTTGCGCGAGTCTCGCCCACAGGACACCGATAACAGTAAGCCGAATGCACGCGGTGGACCGGAAACAGAAAAGCCCTAAAAGGGCTGGTGAAATCGGACTCCGCTCCGACCGACATCGCACCTACCGTGTCGCCGTGATATGCATGATCGAGTGCAACAAGAGAACGCTTCTCGGGCCGCCCGAGGTTCTTCCAATACTGGATCGCCATCTTGAGCGCGGCTTCGACCGCCGTCGAGCCGTCATCGGAAAAGAAGATATGCACAAGATCCGCCGGCAAGACCTTTCCGAGGGCACCGCGCAGGTTTTCGATCGCATCGTGAGTGAATCCAGCCAGCAAGATATGATCGACTTTGGCGGCTTGTGCTGCGATTGCGGAGACGATTGCCGGATGACCGTGGCCGTGCAAGTTGACCCACCACGACGAAATACCGTCGATTAAGCTGCGTCCATCATCCGTGTAAAGATGAACTCCTTCCGCTCTGGTTATGCGAACCGGCGGCGGGTCCAGGGCCTCTTGGGTGAACGGGTGCCAGATCTGCAGGTCGCGGCTCATGCTCGGAAAACCTTGCAATCAAAGGTTCTCCGAAACACGCGGAGCAGTTGCCAGCGGTTGAGCGTCTTTAAGAGTGGAACAACGCCCACAGTCTGCACATCGCCGTACCGCTCTATCGCTTTCTGGTTTTCCGGGTTCGGCTGGCCCACCATGATCACGCCTCGAACATCTAGATGCGCGGCACGCAACGCAGCAAGCGACAGCAGTGTATGGTTGATCGTCCCTAGCGTGGTTCGGGAGACGAGTAGCACAGGGAGCTTGAGACGCCTCATCACGTCCGTCATAAAGTGGCGGTCATTGATGGGCACAAGCGCGCCGCCAGCGCCTTCGGTGATTAGATTCTCGCGCGCCGGAATTTGCGGTCTCCGGATTTGTTGCAAATCGATGTAAAGCCCGGCGCGCCGGGCAGCGAGGTGGGGCGAAACCGGCGGAGCGAACCGATAGGTTTCGGGCGCCGTTCGGTTCTCCGGCAACTGCGCCAACCGCATTACGGTTTCCCTGTCAGTGCCTTCGCGAGTGCCGGTTTGGATCGGCTTCCAATAGACCGCATTAATCGCGGCACAGAGTAACGCAGACACGACGGTTTTGCCCACGCCGGTGTCGGTTCCAGTAATGAAGAAACGATTAGGCATGCAGGGCGGGCGTCCCGCGCGGCTGTGATTTGCAAGCTGCCGCCGTCGCAGGGACAAGGCGGTGAATATCTTCCATGGTGATTCTGCTCGTCACAGAAATCCGGATTCGCGCGGTTCCCAGCGGCACCGTCGGCGGACGAATGGCCTTCAACCCAAACCCTTCCCGCTGCAGCTTGCTCGCGACATGGAGGGCCATTTCGTTGGTTCCGAGCAGCACGGGCACGATGTGCGTGCTGCTCATCCCGCAGTTGAGGCCGGCGCTTGCCAAACCCTCGCGTAAGGCGGACGCGACTTTGTGCAGCTGGGTTCTTTCGCCATCCGCTTCGCGCGCGAGGTTGAGAGCCGCGTGAATCTGGCCCGCCAGATACGGGGGCATCGCGGTGCTGAAAACGAAAGTCCTCGCGCGGTTGACCAGATACTCCTTCAGAGTGCTCCCACCACACACGAATGCGCCTGCGCTCGCCAATGCTTTCCCGCACGTGTGAACGATCGCGAGCATCTCGTGTTCGACTCCCAGCTCGGCGGTGATTCCCCGGCCTTGCGGACCGCACACTCCTGTTGCGTGTGCTTCGTCGACCACCAGCTCCGCGTCGTACCTGCGCGCCAAGTCGATCAGAGAGTTGATCGGCGCTATATCGCCCTCCATGCTGAACACACTCTCGGTGACAATTATCCGCACGCCTTCGCCACCCGCATGTTTGCGCAGAGCCTTTTCCAAGAAAGCGAGGTCGCAGTGCGGATAGATTACTTTCCCGGCGCGGGAGAGCCGAATCCCATCGATCAAGCTTGAGTGGTTCAGCGCATCCGAGAAGACGAGATCGCCAGGCCCCAAAACGGAACTGAGCAGGCCCACGTTCGCCGCGTATCCCGAGCCAAAATAAAGGGCGGCCTCCGTGCCCGCAAAGTCCGCGAACATTGACTCTAAGTCTACCCATTCTCGGGAGTTTCCCGAAAGCAGGCGCGAGCCTGTCGAACCAACGGCTGCGCCGCGCGACACGGCCTCGATCACGGCGCGTTTAAAGCGTACGTCTGTGGCGAGTCCGAGATAGTCGTTGGAACAGAGGTCGAGGCCGCCCGGAATATCGAGGCCCCGCAATCGCGATTGCTCGCGCAGGCAGTCAAGCTCTCTGGTCATGCGTTTGTGGAGTGAGCGCAATTTGATCTCAGGCATTCTGTATTGGGAACAATCGGGAACAGACACTGACAAATGTAGCGCAAAACCGCGCTTCTGGACCGGGGAAAATGTGAGACCTATCCAGCTGAGCTACGGGCGCGTGACAACCATTCTACCGCGAAATATTTTGGCCGTGGCGTAAGAAGAATTTATGTGCCGAGCGGGTTTGCACGCGACACTCCGCCCTTTGCGCTTTACATTCGGCGAGATGCCGCAGTAGCCTTCCTCCGCGATCGGACGGTCGTGCGGGTTCGCGGTGAGTACTTCCTACGGCCAATTGCCGGGTGCAGAGTGGCGCGAGTTGCGGCTTTAAGCGACGGCATTTTCGTCATAGCAATGACGCATTTGATTCTCGCGCTGCGTGTGTTTCGTTTTTCCTGGGAGGGTTCGTTGCCCGTGTTTGTGGAACTCAACCACGCGAGCACGCCTCGACCTTGGCGCCGTCCGTAATTTCGCTGCGGATCTAAAAGGGACTACACATGACAATGCCTCGAGGAGACCTTGCGTTTGATCTGTTCGTTGCGGAGCCGCGCGCACTCGCGTCGAATGCAGTTTTGATAAAGGGCAAGAGGGAAGCCGTCCTGGTAGATAGCTGTTTAATCCAAAGCGACGCGCAAAAGCTCGTCAAGATGATCCGCGCTTCGGGCAGGGAACTGACGTCTGTCCTGATCACCCACGCCCACCCCGATCACTACTTCGGCTTGGGCGACCTGCGCGAGGCTTTTCCAGCCGCCAAAATGTACGCCCGGAAAGAGGTCATCGACGGCATGCGCGAATTCCGCGCCAAGATCGTCCACTGGCAAGAAATGTATCGCGGCGAGCTTCCCGAGACGCTGCCGCTGCCTGAACCTCTCGAGGGTGACAGTCTCCAGCTCGAAGGACACGATATTGCCTTCCTGGACCTTTTTATGGTGGAGACGGTGTACGCCACTGCATTTTATCTTCCCGCGCAAAAGGCTCTAATCGCCGGCGATCTGGTCTATGCGCAGGCTCAGCATTACATGTCGGACGTAAACGATCCCGACACGTGGATCGAAGCGCTTGAGCAGGTACGCAAAGTAGGTCCGATTGAGAAGCTGTTTCCCGGCCACGGACCGGTGGGAGGGGCCGAGCTGCTCGATGCCAGCGTCCAGTGGATGCGCGACTATCAGGAAGTCGCAAAGCCGGGCGTGCGCTTCGTGGACATCGCGAAAGCGATGATGGCGCGCTACCCGAAGCACGCACTCGCAATTTTGTTGTGGGTTACGCGGGGACCGGGATTCGGCCTCTGCGGCGCAGCGGAAGCAGGACTGCCCGCAGGACTCCTCTGATTGGCTCGGCCACCGGAGGACGATCCGGCCCGGTAATACTTGCAATGCTGCGCGATTCTAGGGAAACTACGCGAAGAGCTTGGCGTCCTTGTGCAGGCAGCGATCATCACCAGCAGGCAAACGGCTTGATACGGGGCAATCATTTTGGGGGGGGCAGATGAAAAGCAAATCGAAGCAAACCAAGAAGTCCACCGACGGCGCGGCGATCGGTCGCCGCAGCTTCATGGGGACGCTCGCGGCAGCGGCGGGCACAAGCGCGGTGGCTGGCACTCTTTCTCCCTTTGGTGCGTCGGCGAAGGCGGAGACCGTTCATTTTGCCTCCGGCACCCCCGGGCTGGGTGGCGGCGGGCCGTTCCGCGCCGAAATCGACATTCGCGATTGCGACGTGGAAGGCGAGATTCCGACCAGCATTGACGGCGCGTTTTATCGCGTCGGACCGGATTGGCAGTATCCCCCGATGCAGGGCAACATTCCGTTTGACGGCGAGGGCCACGTCAGCATGTTCCGCATTTCAAATGGTCATGTGGATTTCAAGAGCCGCTATCCCCGTACGCAGCGCTTCAAGGCACAAGCCGCCGCTCGCAAGCGGTTGTTCGGCATGTATCGCAATCCTTTTACTGACGATCCCAGCGTGAAAAACGTCAGCCGCGGCACCGCGAACACGCACGTCGTGTATCACCACGGCCTCCTGTTCTCACTAAAAGAGGATAGCCCACCGGTGGCGATGAATCCGCTGACGCTCGAAACGGTCGACGACTACTACACCTTCGGGGGCGGCCTGCATAGCCTCACGCATACGGCTCATCCCAAGTTCGATAACGCCACCGGCGAGATGATTTCCTACGGCTACGAAGCCAAGGGAATGGCGACCGACGACATCTACGTCTTCTCCGCCAATGCGAAAGGAAAGATTACCTGGGAGACGTGGCTCAAGGTTCCCTACGTCGGAATGGTTCATGATTTCGCGGTTTCCCAAAAGTACATCGCGTTTCTAGTGATCCCAATGGCCACGAACGTCGAGCGCATGAAACAGGGCCAGGTCCACTTCGCCTGGGATTCCACTTTGCCCACCTGGTTCGGCGTTCTGGAGCGCGGCGGCGACGGGAAAGACGTTCGCTGGTTCAAGGGCCCAGAGCGCTGTGCCACCCATGTCATGGGAGCGTTTTCGGACGGCAACAAGATCTACGTCGATATGGACATGGCGCTCAAGAATCAGTTTCCGTTTTTTCCCAACCTTCACGGCGAGCCGTTTGATCCGAAGTCGGCCGCCGGAACGCTGCACCGCCTGTCGGTCGATCTGTCAGACAAGACGCCTCGCGACTACAACATGGAGGTGCTCTACCCTCAGTCGGGCGCTCTGCCGCGTCAGGACGACCGCTACCAAACGATTCCTTATCGCATCGGATTCATGCCGACTTCCGATCCGACCAAACCGCTGAATGCGAAGCTCGGCAACATGCCCTTCCGCCCGACCAACTCCTATACAAAGTTCGACCACGCTACCCGCACCACGTCGGAATTCTGGGTTGGCGACGATTCCGGCTTGCAGGAGTGTTGCTTCGTTCCTCGCAGCAAGGAAGCGGCCGAGGGCGATGGCTATCTTGTCGGTGTCGCAAACCGCCTTCTCGAAGGTGGTCGGGCCGATCTGATCATCGTGGACACGCAACATATGGAGGATGGTCCTATCGCGAAAGTCAGGCTGCCTTTCCGTACATACAGCCAGGTCCACGGTTGGTGGGTCCCGGCCTACGCTCTGCCTAAAGTCTGAACGATGGAGGCTTGGGGATCCAAGCGCCGCAGGCGCGGCAGAAGGTAGCCCAGCCGGTCAGCGCCGGGAAATCAAGCTCCGTTATTGCCTGCGCCACAGGTGCGATGCATTTCCTGTCCCCCCGCACGCAGCGAAACAGTTCCCGTTTGATTGCGTAATAACAGAAGCCAGCGTTAGTCTGGCCAATTCTCGGGACCGCCGAACACTCGAATGTCTCATGCGGCGACACATGTTTCTGACGCCTCTCAGCTTGAAAACCGCACCTGGTTTTCATCCGGAATGGCGCTCGTCTGGGCAATCGCCGTTGCCAAACTTATCTTTCACGTCTACTTCAATAATCGTTACGGATATTTTCGCGACGAATTTGATTACATCGCATGCGGCGATCATCTTGCCTGGGGTTACGTCGACCAACCGCCGCTGATCCCTTTTCTCATTCACATCAGTCGGGCCCTACTTGGTGATTCTCTCCGCAGCATTCGATTCATCCCGGCGCTGGCCTCTTCGCTGTTGGTCGTACAAACGGCTCTGATTGCTCGCGAGTTCGGCGGCCGCCGTTTTGCTCTGCTGCTGAGCGCCGTCACGGTCGTAATCGCGCCGCAGTACCTTTCAAACGGCAGCCTGCTCACAACAAACTGCCTCGAACCAAATGTGTGGATGGGCTGCGCGTACTTCGCAATTCTGTCGATCAAGCGCAACGACTCTCGCTATTGGCTGTGGTTTGGCGTAATCGCCGGCCTCGGTCTTGAAGAAAAATACACCATCGCGCTCTTCGGCTTAGGAATCGTGGTCGGATTGTTGCTCACCGAGCACCGCCGCTTCTTGCTAGACAAATGGTTCTGGCTCGCGGGCGTCGCGGCCTTCCTGATCTTTCTGCCAAACGTGATTTGGAACATCCACTACCACTGGCCATTCCTCCAGCTCATGCACAACATCCGCGCTGATGGCCGCGATGTGGTCCTCGGCCCCGTCCAATATTTCATTCAGCAGGCTATTCTCGTGCATCCGCTTGCCGCGCCAGTTTGGATAGCCGGCCTGATCGCCCTGTTTTGCTCCGCGCGGCTCAAACCATACCGGCTCCTGGGCTGGAGTTATCTGGTCTGCTACGCGGTCCTGTTCGCCCTGCACGGCAAGAACTATTACCTCGCCCCTGCCTATCCCATGTTGCTCGCCGCCGGTTCCGTCGTAATCGACTTTGGTTTCAACCGCCCCGCATACGCATGGCTGAAGCCGGCCATCGCAATCCTGCTGCTGGCGGGCGGTGCGCACCTGGCTCCTGTGACCGTTCCAATTCTTTCCCCCGACCACTTTCTTGCTTACACGAAACGCTTGCCCTTCAAGCTACCCGTCATGGAACACCAGCACGAACGCGCCGCGCTTCCGCAATGGTACGCCGATCAATTCGGCTGGCAGGAGATTGTCGACGAGACGGCTTTGGCATGGAACCAGATCCCGCAAGCCGAGCGTGCCGGCTGCGCGATCTTGGCGCAAGACTACGGTCAAGCCGGCGCAATCGATTTCCTGGGCCGCCCGTACGGTTTGCCACCCGCTCTAAGCGGGCATCAAACCTATTTCCTGTGGGGACCGCGCGGTTACTCCGGTCAGTGCATGATCGTCCTGGGCGAGAGCAAACAAGCACTCGAGAGATATTTTGACTCCGTGCAGTTCGTCGGAATCTCCCCCGATAATCCTTACGCGCTTGAAACAGAAATCGGTGTCGATATCTGCCGCGGCCCGAAATTCGGAACGCTCGCGCAGTTGTGGCCCGCATTGAAGAAATGGCGCTGACCTATTGGCGTCGAGCGCAGGCATCCATCCCGTCTCGCGGTTGCGCGCCCGCATCGTATCTGATATAGATTCCACGCAGCATACGTGCTCTTAATTGCCCGGGGGGGAATGATGCGCAGGATTGTTTTCGCGTGGTCTGTTGTGGCTGTACTACTGTTTGTACTTGTCTCCGTCTCACCGATCCACGCGAATGCCGCAGGCGCATCACCCGCCGCAAAGGCCGGCGACTGCGACCGTGCTTGCCTCAACGGCTTCGTCGATCAATATATGAACGCCGTCGCTGCGCACGACCCATCCAAGTTGCCGCACGCAGCGAACATCAGGTACACCGAGAACAACGTCGAGATGAAGCTCGGCGAAGGTCTGTGGCAGACGTCCGACGGCTGGGGAACGTACAAGGTTTATGTCGACGATCCGCAAACAGGCCAAGTCGGTTTTCTGGGCGTTTCGAATGAGGATACTCATCTGTCCGTTTTCGCCGCCCGGCTCAAGGTCGTCGACCATAAAGTCACGGAGATTGAGGTAATCGTCGCCCGACAGGACCGCCCTGGACCGCAAGGCGCGGGGCCGCTCGCCGGCGGCCCCGAGAACCTTAAGGACAAGCCGCTTTTCTCCGAGGACGAGCCTGCCGGCGAGCGCGTCTCCCGCGACAAGCTGATCGCTCTCGCCGACGGTTATTTCTCAACGATCCAGCAGAATACCGGCAAGCTCTTTACCACGTTTGATCCCGATTGCCAGCGCATGGAAAACGGTTCCATAACGGCAAACAACCCGGATCCGAAGGCCGGCGCGGTGCAAAGGATGGGATGCCAGGCGCAACTTGAGACTGGAATGCTCAAAATGGTCACCCGCTGCCGCGATCGCCGCTATCTGGTGGACGAGCAGCGCCAGATGGTTTTTGCGGCGACGTTTTTCGATCACAACGGCACGGTGCGTAAGAATACTTTGGTCGACGGCACCGTCCGGACAGTCGGAGCCCCGTTTGATCGTCCCTACACGTTCCTGATCTTCGAGCTCTTCAAGATTAAGGACGGCAAAATCCGCCAGATCGAAGCCGTACTCGATACGGTTCCGTATTACATGCCCAGTCCCTGGGCGAAGCCAGCCAAGTAGCAAGCGAGGCTATATGCGAATCGGTCGAAACGTTATTGGGATCGCGGCACTTCTGTTATTCGCCGTGGTCGCGGCGAGCTCCGCACGGGCACAGTCGGCGGCACCGCCCGCCGACTACGATCCCGGCTTCAATTACGACTGCGATCGCTCATGCCTCAACGGTTTTCTCGACCAGGTTCTTGCCGCGATGGCCGCCCACGACTCTTCAACTCTACTGCTCGCATGGGACGTGAAATACACCGAAAACGGCCAGCTGCTGAAACTGGGCGATGGTTTCTGGGGCACCGCCAGCGGTCCGCCGACCTACAAGATTTATGCGGATGATCCCCAACAGGGCGAAGCGATGTTTATGGGCGTGCTGCCGGAAAATGGCGCGCCCGTTATCCTGGGCCTGCGGATCAAAGTCGAAATGCATCGGATCGCAGAAATCGAAGCGATCATTGCACGCAAGGAGGCCGGGAGCATCGCGCGCCCCGAGAATCTGGTCACACCGAATCCGATCTTCGCCGAGACTGTTCCACCCGCCGAGCGGCGCTCGCGACAGAATATGATCGCCATCGCCAACAGCTACTTCAGCGCCATCGAAAAGGGCCACGCGTCGTTTGTTCCCTTCGACGCCAACTGCGATCGAATCGAATCCGGAGTGCAGACGACGAACAACAAATCGGCGGCGACGAATCCCGGCTCCGTTCTCGGTCTCGGCTGTGCGGACCAGATCAAGACCCGCAATTTCCAGCCTGACACGCTGATCCGAGACCGCAGATTCGCTGTGATCGACGAAGAGCGCGGTCTGGTTTTCGTTCTCGGCTTTTTCGATCACGACGCAACATTGCGATCCTACACGCTGGCGGACGGACGAACGGTAAAGCAAACCCGCAGCGGTCCGTGGACTTGGGAAATCGCGGAAATGTTCAAGATTCAAGACGGAAAGATTATGCGCGTCGAAGCCATCGTTAACACCGGGATCTACGGTATGAAAGCCGGCTGGTAATCGCCCGAGCTTCAGCCCGACTGTTATCCCGGGCGAAGCGAAGGATCATCGCATAAACTTCTCAGCGCTGCAGGTGGTGATCCAGATTGTCCATCCGATGCGCGTCGTCTTCAATGCACTCGGGTGATTCCTCAAGGGGAACGGTCGATGGCTTGATCACGCGGGGCGCCTGAGTCCAGGGTGCGCTAAGCACGTTCGGATCGTCCACCGTAATCTGATAGGCCAGATTTTCGCCGACTTTCCAGAAACGCTCGGCAACGTGCATGGCGGAGGTGTGAAAATATCCCCCCTCACCGAACCATGTATCTTCGACGAAGTTCGTGGAATCAACCACAAATGTCTGTCCCTCCCAGTGGCCGACCGAATCTCCGTAGTAGGAGGGATCGGCATCGGCGCGATGCGGCCGTCCGTCGGTCGGGATGATCCGGTAGGGGTCTCCGGAAGCATCCTCGTAAAGAAAAATCGTTTCGGTCGGGAGTTGAATAATCTTGCGCGGCGAGCTGATGCGGGGAACTCCCGGTTTTCCGCAGAAGAATACCTTGTCGAGCTTCGCCTCGTGGTCCAGCAGATATTTCACCTTCGATTGGAACTCCGGCTTGTAGGAAGGCGCAGGCGTGGACGGCAGTGCGCCGTCGACCGGACTCTTGGCAGGCATGCGTCCGCTCAAATCAAGCTGCGAGTAGGTAACCGTGCCGTTCACTTCTTTCCTCAGTGCTCCGCCGGGCAACGCAATCGAATAAGCCCAATTTCCGCTCAAATCCGGATGAACCGCGATCGCGTCAGGCGGTTTGCTGGTTGCCGCCGTTGAATTCTGTTGCGCGGGCAAGGAGGCGGCTAGTATCAGCGCCGCCACGATTCCGCAAATCACTTGATGTCTCATGTCTCCCGGCCCCCTTTTCAGTGGGTTTGTCTTAGTGAGTCGTGTTGACGTCGTTCGGGCTTACCATAGCCAAAGAATTTCCGTCCGCGAATGTAATCTTTTGTAGGAACCCGTAGGTCGATCCATCTCGGGCGCGATTTCCTTCCACCGTCACTACCTGCCCAATCGCCTTTTTGAAGTCGGCGCTGTTGACGCCCACGCGCTTGAGCCACGAAGGCGGAGCGCTCTCGAATTTCCAGTTGTCGACGCCGGTCCCGTCCGCTTTCTTCACGTCAATGTAGACGGCGATGTGCGGGTTCACCCAGTCGACCTGCGTAAGGGTGCCCGTCAGCGTGAATTTCTGGGACATATCGAATATCGAAGAAGGCGAGTGGTGCGCCCACGCTGAACCCGCCGCGAGCAGAATCGCGCACAGCATCAAAATCACGGAAAGTTTACACTTCAAGATGATCCCCCTGGTGACCCTCACTTTTGCGGAGTGTATCACACCGGTGGACGTCGTCAATTCGGGGCAAAGTCGTAGTAGGCCCGGGGAGCGGGGCGATGATCCGGTGGCAAGTGGAAATTCTAGTGGCAGCTGCCGTTATCGCTATAGGTGCCGCTGATGAGCATCGCATTCAGGAATCGGCTGCAACTTGTAATTTTCGCCAGGACGGGATCATTTTGCAGGGCGTTGGGGTCTAGCGTCTTCGCCCCATCCAAGTTTTGGCGCGCTGCCAACACGTCGTCCGCCCAACCCGTCAGACTGTCGGACTCGTTCTTAAGCAGCTGGAGAGCGTTTTTGTCCGCCTCGGTAGACGCAGCCAGCGTCGTTTGCCTCAGTCCCTCCGCCACGCGCTCATGATAATCCTGGGCTGACGACTTGCTGGCAGCCAATCCGTAAGTAATCATCGCTCCGATCGCTCCCCGCCACTCTCTCATCTCTGCCACCTCGGCGATGGCCGCACTCGCAAAGTTTCGCGACAGTCCGTCCGCCGACGGCGCGGGTGCCACGCTCGGGTTCCCGACGGGAATCGTCAACACCACCCGATTCGGCTCGACCGTGACCGCTCCATTCGTTGCTTGGGCGAGAGCTTCGATGTCCACGTAGGAACGGCCGTCGATTTGCCGGACCTTTGTATCCACAGCCTTCCCGTTCAAAACCAGCAATTTGTCAGGCGCGCTCTGCGCCGGAGCTGTCCCTTGCGCCGCGAGAACTCCCGGGATTGACAGAATAGATCCAAGAACAAAACAGGACCAAAACCAGCGTTGTCCGGTCATGACGTGTACTCTCTTTCTCCAGCGAATCACATACAAAGTCTACAATATGTCCAAGTTGGAAGGCGTGCCCTTTAGGACAGTCCGCGCGCAAGCCAGGCCTCAACTGCTTTGAGGCGGGCGACGCAACCAGGCCCGCTGCTGCGTCAGATCGAAGAGAATAACGACGGGAAGTTCCCGCTAGGAAATGCGAAGCACGCGCGAGGAGGGAAGCGGTGCATAAATGTCCTCGACCATTGCCCGGCGGCGATCGAGAATCGCGCGCTGATTCAGCGAGCCTTTGTCCGTGATTTCACCGGCATCGAGCGAAGGCAGTTCGTCCAAGAGCACCGCCCGCTCCACCCGATTCGAATTCCCGGTGGCCTGCGCGGCAAACGATGCAAGCATTCCCTTAAATTTCTCGACGACAGATTCATGCCGCAGCACATCGGCAGCCGCGGCGACACCCGGAAGCCCTGAGGCGAGCGCGCGGCATGCCTCGAGGTTGGGCACCAGCATCATCCCCAGGAAATTGCGATCGTGTCCGGTGATGATGGCATCGACCACGTAGGGCGCGAACCAGTGAATGATCTTTGTACGCAACGGGCCGACGTTTACAAAGGTTCCCGACGCGAGTTTGAAATCCTCCGCAAAGCGCCCGTCAAAAAAAAGGCCTTTGTTGACGTCCTTTGGATCCACGAACCGCACCGCATCGCCGAATTTGTAGTAACCCTCTTCGTCAAACGCCTGTCGCGTAAGTTCCGGGTCGCGCCAGTATCCGGGCGTCACGTTCGGACCCTTCACTCGAATCTCAAGTTTGTCGCCCGACGGCACAAGCTTCGCTTCCACGCCCGGCATCGGGATTCCAATGGCGCCAGCGCGTTCGGAATCCCAAGTACACTGCAGCGCCATCGGAGACGTTTCGGTTGCGCCCAGGCCCGTAGCCATCAGAATCCGCTCGCCGCACACTTCCATCATCAGTTGGCGGTAGGCGTCCCAAAGCGGCTGGGAAAGCGCCGCTCCTGCATAAAACATGAATTTCAGCCGGCTAAAGAAACTTTCGCGCAACTTTATGTCGTCGCGAAAGCAAGCCAGCAGTAGGTCGTAGCCGCGCGGCATGTTGAAGTAAACGGTGGGTGCGATCTCGCGCAGATTTCGCGCCGTTTCAGCGATTCCATCAGACGTCGGGCGGCCGTCGTCGATGTACAGAGTGCCGCCGTTATAAAGCGTCATTCCGGTGTTGTGGTTGCCGCCCGCAGTGTGATTCCACGGCATCCAGTCCACGATAATCGGCGGTGCCTCGGCTAGGAATCGAAAGCCCTGCAGAATCATCTGCTGGTTGCTGCAAATCATGCGGTGGGTGTTAATCACGGCCTTCGGAAGCCCGGTCGAGCCGGACGAAAAAAGAAACTTCGCCACATCGTCCGCCTTGATCGCGGCATGCGCCAGGTCGACGGCCCTGGTCGGCGTAGCGCGTGAGAGCTCATCGAACGAAGTGGATCTGCGCCCGGGCAAATCCTCCTCCGCGAACACGATCTCGATATCCGGATCGACGGCCTCCTCGAGTGCGCGCCGATATTTTGTGCCGTTTGAAACAAACACCATCCCCGGCCGCAAGATCTTCATCACGTGCTTGAGCTTTGCGAAATCCGTCGAGACCAGTGAATAGGCCGGCGCGATAGACGCCGTGGGAACTCCGGCGTGCTGCCCGGCAAACATCAGCAACAGGTGCTCGAGGTCGTTGTCTGAAAGAATCGCGACCGGGCGATCGGCCGAAAGTCCGCGGTTGAGGAACGCCTGCCCGAGGCTCCGGACTCGCTCGAGCGCTTGCGCGTAGGTGAGAAAGCGCCAAGCGCCGTCCGCACCTCTCTTGGCGGCAAGCGCGCGACTGGGCGCGACGCGCGCCCAATCGATCAGCCGCTCGGTCAGTACACGCGGGTAACTTTCAAGCGCTTCATCCGGGCGGATGATGAACGTTCCATCGGCACGGCATTTAATCGTCGCGCCCGATGTGCGCAGATTCACCGCTCGGACTTTATCCATGGCAGTTTTCATTATTCATTCGCGGAAATAATATCAGGAAGCCTTGGATTTGCCGGTGGCGGAAGGCCCTTCATTGTAGAGCTTGAAGATCGAGCCGCCGCCTTCATGGATAACCGATCCTACGTTCTCGCGAAACAGCATCAGCGGCGTATGATCGCCTCGCGGGACCTGGAATGCAACCCACCCCTGGGCGGAATCTCCTGACCGGAGCGTCGCGTGCAGGGCGGGTTCAGGCTGCTTGGCGAGAACGGCCGCATCGTACACCCTGTCGTCGCCGGACATCGCCGTGAACTGTGTTTGATCCAGAGTGTAGCTATAGTGCTCGGGCGCCACCCTGGCGGAAAACTCAAAGCGAATGCGGGCAAGCACGTATTCAGAGCCCGCGGCAGGCGGCTTGTTCGAAGCGCTCGCATCCTTCACGATCTGCCACGCCTTTTCGCCGCGGACCGCTTGCTCGACCGTGATCCTCACGTCGTAAAGTTCATCCCCGCCGTTGTATTGATCGCCAAATATGACGATTGTGCTGAGCGGAAGGCCAATCGGTTGCGCATGCTTGGCCGCAGAGCGATTTTGAGCGGAGGACGAGCCACAAAGCGTGGCTGCAAACGTCAGCGCGAGAATCGAAACCAGTAGGCGGAGGTGGGCTGTGGGTTGGTCCACGCAGAATCGGATTTGCAGACGATCAGCCGCCCGCAGCACAAGGCAGGGCGTCATGCCGCCACCAGCTGTTCGCTCGTGGCGGCACCGCGGGGTTTCACTGCTGATTCTGTTGCGTCGGCGCCGCAGGCGCTGTTCCGGTGGGCGGTGCAGGGGGCGGAACCACCGAGGGGCCCTCAGGCATCGGTTCCTTTCCGTCCAGCGCGAAGGTGTAAATGCGCGCCTTGCCCTGGCGTCCGGAAAGAATCGAGACGTACTGCTTTCCGTCAAGCAGGTAGGTCGCCGGATTGCCCATCCCCGCTTGCAGTTTCGCGGACCAGAGTTCCTCGCCCTTGTCCGCGCTGAGCGCTTTGAATTCACCGTCGCCGGATTCGGCGAATACGATTCCGCCGGCGGTCGTGACCGTCCCGCCGCCGTTCATCTGCTTCAGTCGCCAGCGCTCGGTCTGCGTGACCGGATCCCACGCCACAAGCGATCCTCCCGGGGGAGTCGCCAGGGGAGCGGTCTCACCTGGTCGCGGGGGCGGAGGCGGCCGGAAGACAATGCCCCAGTTGTAGGAGCCCACTTCAGGTTTGAACGTAGACGCGCTCACGTACAGGAAAGTGCTGTCGAGTGCCGGCAGGTACACAAGCCCCGTTGCCGGGTTGAACGACATGCCTTGCCAAACGTGTCCGCCTGCGGGACCCGGCGCAGCGGTTACGTTCTTGTCGTCATAGTGCATGTTCGGCGCTTGAATCGGCCGGCCAGTTTTCGGATCGAGGCCGGTGGCCCAGGTGACGTTTACGTAGGGCTTCCCGGAAATGAATTCACCGGTCTTGCGATCAATCACGTAGAAAAATCCGTTCTTCGGCGCCTGCATCAGTACTTTGCGGGTCTTCCCATCGATTTTCAAATCGGCTAGCGTGAGGCCCGGCACGGCGTCGTAGTCCCACTCATCGCCCGGCGTCGTCTGGAAATGCCAGACGTATGCGCCCGTATCCGCATTTACGGCCAGGATAGAGCACACAAACAAATTATCGCCCGTGCTGCGATATTTAATAACCCACGGGCCGCCCTGACCGGTGCCGAAATAGACGAGGTTGAGATCGGGATCGTAAGAAATTCCGTCCCACGCGTTTCCGCCGCCGCCGAGTTTCCACCATTCGCCGGTCCAGGTTTTCGCGGCCATCGCCATTGCCTTGTTCTCAAACGGTCTTGACGGGTCGCCCGGCACCGTATAGAAGCGCCAGACCAGCTTGCCGGTGTTGGCGTCGTACGCGGAAACGTAACCGCGCACGGCGTACTCACCGCCGGCGTTGCCGATGATGACTCTGCCTTTGGCGATGATCGGCGCGCCGGTGATGCTGTAATCGGTAGCCGGATCCGCCGTAGGTGTGTCCCAAACGATTTTGCCCGTTTCGGCGTCAAGCGCGACCAGGCGCGCATCGGGCGTGCCGACAATCACTTTGCCTTCATATAATGCTACGCCGCGATTGGCGGGTCCGCAGCACATGCTCGGGCCGGTGCGCTGGCGATCGGGTTTGCCGGACGATCCAGGCGGGAAATTCTGGTGGCCCACTTTCGGGTCCCAAGTCCATTTCTTCTGTCCCGTGCGCGCGTCGAGCGCGTACACGATGCCCCACGTCCCGGTGCCGTACATCGTCCCGTTGGCAATGATGGGAGTGGTCTCGACGGTTCCCGGCGAGGAACCTGTGTCGTAATACCAGGCAAGGCCCAGCCGGCTCGCATTCGACGTGTCGATCTGCTTCAGCGGGCTGTAGCGCTGGTCGCCCAGGTCGTGACCGTTCGTCAGCCACTCGTCGGCATTCTTGCCGGCGTTCTTCAGAGCCTTGTCGTCAACAGGCTTCGACGGCGAATTAGCCCCGGCGCAAAAGCCGACGAAGACCGCGGCCAGCGCCAAGGCAAAAAACCACCTCATTCCATTTGTCCTTTGCATTTCGGATACTTCCCCCCGGAGGCAGCCCTAGAGCCGCTGCCTGGATCACCCGCCAACACAGATACCTGCTTATACGTATTCGCCCAGAATTCGGTTTCCTTCAGTTTGCCGCCAATTCCTATGACCACTTATCAATCGAGATGCTCACACGGTAGCTCATATTCGCGACCATGTGATAGGGATTCGTTTGTCCGCCGACTACAACGAAGTTGTACGAGTCGGCGCGCTGGTAGTACGGGATCATGGCGTCGTCGGGCGTTTTTGCGTCGGGAACCCAGCGATTCGCAAACAGAGTGGACCGCGCGTTCTTGGCCGAAATGAGGGAATTCTTTTGCAGCCAGTCGGCCAGCTGCTCCTTGGTCTTGTATCCCAGCTCGACCAGACCCTGCGCCACCAGAGGGTCGCAGACAATCAACGCTCCGAACAGTGGACCAAACGGAATGCAGTTGTAGGCAATGGCCTCATGATATTGCGGCACGGGCTTCACGCCCAGACCGATGCCGCCCTGCCCTTGCGAGATGCTGAATCCGACGAACACGCTGACGACGTTTTCCTCGGGTTTGAAACCTTTCTGCACGTGGAGAGGAGTCCAGGGGCTGTCCTTTTCATTTTCAGGCAGGATGAGGTTGTTGTAGTTCACGCCATTGCCAAGCGTGCCCAGATAGGTCTGGCCCGGTATTCCGGAGTTCGAGAGGTTTCGCGACAGCATCGTCCAGGCGCGTCCGATTGCGGCGTTTGACTGTGCGAACGGACCCATGGCGCCGATCCCATAGTTCATGTTGAGTTTGTCGCGAATCGGCCCGTTGATCACCGCCGCTGTCGCGAACGAGTTCGTCGAGCTGGAAAGTGAAGTCAGGCCGGTTTCCGCAATTGCCAGTATGGTCGGCAGATATTCGGGCTTTGCGCCTGCCATTACGGCATTGATCGCCACCTGCCGCACAGTGAACGACCATTCCGGATAGGAACCGCGGGCCGGAGACATCTTGCCGACCACTTCGTCGGGTTTGTGGCTGGTGCCTTTCAGCATCTCTGCGAGTTTCTCCTCGGTCGGAATGACAATCTGCATGAAATCGGTCATTCCGTTGTCGAGATAATACTGCTGCAGATTTTCGGCCGTGTCCGTGTAGGTTGCAGGGCCGGTCGAAATTTCAACAGAGCCGGTTTTTTGCTCCTCGGCGGTCAGCGGCTGGGTCAGGGCGTCGATAACCTCTTTCATCAGCGGCTTGCCGCTTACCGGGTCATTGCCTTCCAGGTAGGCGTACATCTCGGCGTCGGTCTTTCCCCAGACCGGATGGGGTGTGAAGCAGATGCGTTCCAGCGGCATACCGCGCGAGGCGGCGTTTGATTTTGCGAGGTCCTTGAACGCTATGGTGACCATCGGAGCGGTCGGGAAGCCCATCTGTTCAAACTTTACGCAGTGACCAACGGTCGCTGGTGTGCACGTACTTCAATGCCCGATGGCCATGATCACGGCGTTGCCCTTGGCTTTGATCTCTGCGTTCAGCTTGGGGTCGTCATCGGCGAACTGTCCCGCCTTCAGGCGGTACTCGGTCGTCACGCCGGGCATGTTTTTCTTGAACCAGGCTTCCATCTGGGCCAGGAAGTGATCCGCCCCGGGAAATCCGTCCGATACCAGGAAGATGGTCTTGCCATCCAGAGAAGTCAGCCGCGGAGCCATGGGAACGAGCTGTACGGCAGGCGCTATGCCCCTCGGGTTCACCCCGGTAAGCTTCACCGGGCCAGACACTGTTTTCGCGGGTTTCTCTCTGGCCCCTGCGCCCGGCCCTGCGAGCAAAGCTGGCGACATCCCCAACAGCGACAACAGCTTTCGCCTGTTCATCTTCACCTGCCACCTCCTTCCCAATTCCGCAGTCAGCGGCTTATTTATAGTCCGCAAGGAACGAAATTGCAATTGTCGATCCGACCGGCATTTCCGTCCCTCCTACTCTCACGCGAGGCGCAAACCTGTGATCTCGGGCCGGCAGGAAGGATCTTCAGTCAAGTCCGGATGCGCCCAGGCAGCAACAGGAGTGTTCCACGGTTCGGTGAAGGCCGGCACCTGGTTTGCAGAGATGGCTTTTGCTGGGTTAGGACCTGGAGCTTGAACCACACATCCGTATAGGACGGCTGTTACTCATGCAGGACGATCCCGAGCAGGGAACTGTGAACCTGCAATCCCCCGTTGTAGCTGATAAACCCCAGTTTCCTGAACCGATTCATGAAGAAACTAACTCGAGCACGAGTCGTCCCGATCATTTCGGCCAGTGTTTCCTGGCTGATTTTGGGAATGTCCGTTTTGGGTCCGCCCTGATTTCCATAGTGTGCGACCAGCAAAAGCGTGCGGGCCAGCCGCTTTTCGCTGGAGTTGAAAAGTTGATCGACCAGGTCAGCTTCAATTCGAATGTTGCGCATCAGCATATGTCGGATGAAAAAGTCAGAGAAGGCATGCTGGTCGTGGAGCAGGCGAATCATTTCCTTGCGGTCAATTCGAAGCAGGGCGCTGGGTCCAATGGCTTTCGCAGTCGCCATGCGTACGCGCTGGCCTGCCAGGCATCCCTCGCCAAAGAAAGTATCCATCGTCAGGATTGCGATGACTGCTTCCTTGCCGTGGCCGGACAAGACCGAGAGCTTCACCCCGCCCTTCTGAATATAAAAGAGCGCCTTGGCGGATTCTCCCTGCCTGAAGACCACCTGCCCGGTACCGTACTCAAGCGGCGCACCCGGCAATCCCACTCGATCAAGAAATGCCCGCAGATCGAAGGAGGGCTTCACTCGCGGCTGCATCGGCCACCTCCACTTCAGGAATGAGCTTCAACCACGACCAGTCGTCCCTCGATATCGGAAGGGCTGGCGAACTCTCGTGCTTTCAAAACTTGAAAGGCGCTGCGATGAAGCCTCTCGAGTTCATTCCATTCAGGGGCGAACGGAGTCTAGTCTGAAGCTCAAGGATCTCTAAGGAAGGCATCACATCGAACCCGACTCGCACGTCTGTGCTTTCTTGTTTGCCGAGATCGAAATCTTCATCCGCTGCCTATTTCCCCATTGTTTTGAAGAACGGCTTGCTGGAATCGTTCGAGGCCGCATCCTGTCGCGAACGTATCTCGCTGAGGACATTGTCCAGGAAGTCGATGAATTCGCTGGGACGCATCGCAAGCGAACCCCAGCACGATTGGCCATTCCTGACCGCGGGCAACCACCAGCAGCCGGATTCGACTGGGTAGGAATAGACCAGAGTCGTGCTCGACCCGAGCAGGGAAGCCGCCAGCGGGTAGGAACTGCCGTCCCAGAACTTGAATTCGCTAAGCACCAGGTCAAATCGCTGGCTGCTCACCATGGCGTTGGCCTCTTTACAGGAGGAGGCAAATTGGATTTCGCACGCCCTTCTTTCCAGTCGCGCAGCCAAGAACGACACGCCCATGGGACTACCTGCGATCAGCAGAATCTTCGGGGTTCCGGCCGGCATGGCATCCTCCAGACATGCCACGTTACGTTTACGGGGAAAAAGAAACTGTTCCGTTCAGACCAGTGATTATTCTTAAGACACATTTAGCGTAAGTGAATAGGAGGTCGAAATCGGGGGGGGCAGAGACTTGCACGCGCTGCACGGTTGATTCGGTGGACTTTACGGGCGAAAGGAGCAAACTCGGGGTGCCCCTAGACCGCGAGCGCGGCCGTGATCCGGCTTACGTTCGATACGCCCTCGAGCGTCTTCACAAGCTCAATCACCGATTCGGTCTTGGGCGCCGGCCACCTGGCGAACTCAGCGTTGCCCCTGAATTTGTCCGCTACCTCGTCGTAGGTCATGGGATTTCCCGGACTGCCCTTGGCAGGACGGGTACGCCCGGAAAGAATCCTGCCGTCCCTCATGTGGATCTTGATGATGCCCCCTTCGACCAACACGGCCTGAAAATCCCCGCCCTGGCCCGCCTGCTTGTCGAATTCCGGGTCCACGTAGAACTTCACGCGCGAGATCATGTCCTGCACGTCCTTGCGCCCGACGACCGTATCGGTGAACTGGCTCAGCCCGGCCTTCCGCTCCAGCAACAGGATGCTCATGGCGAACTCCATGCTGAACTTGGCCTCGAGACCGGTAGTCGGATGGTGGCGGAACAGCGTGGTGAGATTGCTCCGGTTCCCGCCAACTTCGACCTGTTCAACCTCCTGGGCCACGATGTTGTTGTCGTGAATCAGGACCAGCATTTGGTCCATGAAGGACTGCTGGATGGTTCCGCAGGGAAACCGCTTGATCAGGTCCCCGGGCGAAGCGAACATCCACGGGTTGCCGAGACGATTTACGATTGCGCCGGGATCAAATCCGCCGCCGGCGGCCTGGAAAAATCCAAGCGGCGCCTCCAATATATCGTCCGCCGCAGTCCATCCCAGGGCCGCAAGGTCCGCGGCTACGATCCCATTCTCGGCGGCGTGCCCGGCGTGCAAGGGTTTGGTCATCGATCCGAAATTGTCTCGCAGGCCGCTGGCCTCGGATGCGGCGACCCCCAAAGCGTACGCCGTCTGCTGGACGTTTAAGCCCCTCAGCTTTGCGCAGGCCGCAGCGCCTCCGAACGAACCGCACGTGCCCGTGGTGTGAAAACCGTCGCCGTTATGGCGGGGCGAGATGGCGTCGCCGATCTTGCTTGCTGCCTCGACGCCCACATGAAACGCCAACATCAGCTCCTTTCCGCTGCTTCCACTCAATTCGCAAAGCGCGAATGCCGCCGGAAGTATCGGAGCCGCTACGTGCAGTGCCGAGCCGGTGTCATCGAAATCATCGGCGTGAATCGAAATCCCGTTCGCAAGCGCGGCAAACCGGGCCGGAGCTTTCATACTCGTGCCCAGAATGCTGGCCTTCCCGTCCGAATATCCGAGTGTCTGGATATAGCGACGGATGACAGGGCCGATGTTCGAGGTCGACCCTGCCAGGGCGAGACCAAAGCCGTCCAAGAGCGTTTTCTTGCCCAGCGCGACGACACTCTCGGGAATGTCTTCGTATTTTTGGTTGACGATAAATTCTGAGACGTACCTGGTGAGTCCGGGCGCCGCCGGGAACTCGCCCTTGGCGGCCAAACCGGCCATCTCCGATCTTGGCCAGGCGGTCATCGCTGCAGCGGCTGCCAGGGAGTTTCTGAAGAAGTCGCGCCGTATCACTGGATGTGACCTCCGGAAGTAGGCTGTCAACAGCTCGACCGAAGCGCTGGAATGTTGCCACCGATTCAGGCGAGTACTCTTAGTTGCAACCTTGGCCGGGATAATACGCCCTGCTCGGAAACCCAGCAAGCTTGGCCCGACCGCTCAAAGATCACTGAAGTCCGTGGGATAGGCCGCGCTTCTGGCCTGGACGCAAAGTTCACAGTCCTTGAATCCATGTTCTATGTATAATTTTCGTCTCGTCGTCCCAGGTTAGGGCTGCGGTAGACGCGCTTCCCTCGCAGCTGTCAGAGGTGGGCATGCAAACTGAACCGAACATGGACTTGGCCCATTTGGGCCATCTGGAACTGCTGACCCCCAAGCCGGAGGAGACTCTGCGGTTTTTCGTCAACGTGATGGGAATGACCGAAAGCGGCCGGGAAGGGGATTCGGTCTATCTGCGCGCCTATGACGATTATGAACGCCATTCGTTGAAGCTTACCGCGTCCAAGCTGCCGGGCCTTGGTCACGTGGCCTATCGCACGCGGAGCCCGCAGGCGCTTGAGAGGCGCGTCGCGTCGCTGAAAGGATCGGGATTCGAGATTGGCTGGAACGACGGCGATCTCGCGCACGGCCCGGCATATGTGTGCCAGGATCCGGACGGCCACAAGATCGAGCTCTATTACGAAACGCAGTGGTATCAGGCTCCGGCCGAATTGCGGCCGTCGCTGAAAAACCAGGCACAGCGCTTTCCCGCGCGCGGCATCAATGTGCGACGGCTGGATCATTGGAACGGCCTGGCCGTGGATATAGAAGGCAATCGCGCGTTTTTCGAAAAGTATCTGGGTTTCCGGTTGACCGAGCAGATCGTGCTGGACGACGGCACCGAAGCTGCCATGTGGATGACCTGTACGAACAAGAGCTACGACTTCGCCTACTCGCGCGATCATACTGGCGTCCGCGGGCGCTTTCATCACATCACCTATGCGGTCAACAGCCGCGAAGAAGTGCTGATCGCCGCGGACATCTTCCTTGAAAATGGTGTGTACATCGAGACCGGGCCGCACAAGCACGCTATCCAGCAAACCTTCTTTTTGTACGTGTACGAGCCGGGAGGCAACCGCGTCGAGGTCGCCAATGCCGGAGCGCGCCTGATTCTGGCTCCGGATTGGAAGCCGATTCGCTGGACCGAAGCCGAGCGCAAGAAAGGCCAAGCTTGGGGCCTTAAGACCATTGATTCATTTCACACCTACGGGACGCCTCCCGTCGAGGCGGTCACCAAGACATGACCGTCGCAAGGCACCCTGGTTGCACCAAATCTGGAAGTCAACCCGCGCGCCCACCTGCGGCCACCCGGTAGATCGTGCCTGGACTGCCCTACCTTATACTGCTGCCCGGATTGGCTTGCGATGCCGACGTATGGAAGCATCCCGCGCAGTCGCTTGCCGGGAAGACCGAGGTTCGCATCGTTGACTACGGGCAGAGTGACTCGATCGAAAAAATGGCCTCGGTCGCGCTTGACGGCGCGCCTGAGCGCTTCGCTGTTGCGGGCCATTCGATGGGTGGGCGCGTAGCCTTCGAAATTGTTCGCCGAGCGCCGGAACGCGTCGCGGGGCTCGCCGTCCTTGATACCGCCTACCGTCCTTTCGCCGGTGGCGACGCTGGGGAGCGAGAGACGGCAGCGCGATCGGCGCTGCTGGAGATGGCCGCGACAAAAGGTATGCGCGCCATGGCTGAATTTTGGATGAAGGGCATCATCCATCCTGACCGGCTGTCGGACCAAGCATTGGTCGGTGCGATCGTCGACATGATGGGGCGCAAGACTCCCGAGATTTTTGCGGCACAGATCAAGGCGCTGCTCGAGCGGCCCGACGCTTCGTCTGTTCTCCCAACCGTCCGCTGCCCCGCGCTGGTATTGTGCGGCCGTGAGGACGCCTGGAGTCCGCTTGCGGGACATCGGGAGATTGCGGCAATGATTCCAAAGGCAAAGCTCGTGGTGATCGAGCACTGCGGGCATATGGCGCCCATGGAGCGCCCCGAAGACGTGACCGCATCGATGACTTCATGGTTTACCGGTCTGGATGGATGACGGGACGTTGACCGGGCCGCCGGGCAAGGTCGGACTGTTCAAATTCAAGGTATTTCCTGCCCGCCGGTTGACGCAGCCCTTCTGCCCTTCTAGAATCCCGACCCGAGCTCAAACACGATGATTATCGACTCTCACCAGCACTTCGTTCGCCTTGCCCGTCATCCGGAAGTGGAGGGCTTTCGCCAGACTCAGCTTTCCGGGAAGAATCCCGATGTTCTTCCCGACATCTCGGATGCCGACGTGAATAAGAGTCTGGAACAGGTTGTCGGCTTGATGGATTCGCGCGGCATCGACGTCGCGTTCGCTTCTCCCCGGGCGAAAGCCATGGCAACGCATGAAGGTACCGCGGAACAGAATGCGATCTGGGCCGATCTCAACAACAGCCTCATCCTTCGCGCCTGTCAGCTGAATTCCGGCCGGTTTGCGCCGGTCGGCATGCTCGGACAACACCCCTCATGTCCATCCGGGCAGGTGGCGAAACAGATCGAGCGTTGGACCAAGGAAGGTTTCATCGCGTTCAATTTTGATCCCGACGGCACCGGCGGCCGCTGGCAAAACCTGCCCTTCACCGGAAAGCACAATTACCCGGTTTTCGAGACGGCGCAGGAGCTGGACGTGCCGCTCATACTGCACGGCAGCGAGTCGATCAACAAGAACTTCCCGCATACGGCCGTCCAATATCTGGTCGCCGACATCACCGGGTTCGTGCAACTCATGATTGCGAAGGACCTGTTCCGGGATTTCCCGCGCCTGCGCTTTCTGATCCCGCATGGTGGCGGCGCGTTGCCGTGCCAGATCGGGCGTTGGCGGGCCATCGCGAAATATAACAGCTGGGCGAGCCCGGACCAGATCCTGGGCGACGGCAACGTCTTCGTCGATACCTGCGTATACAACCGCCTCAACATGCAGATGTTATTCGACGCTGTCTCGGTCGACAGCATCCTGTTCGGCTCGGAATGCGACGGTGCATTCCCAGGCGTCGTCAATGACGAGACGCACGATCATTACGACAACACGCGGCGCTATGTTGACGATTCCAAGCTGGGCACAGACGACAAGGACAGGATCTACGGCGTCAACGCACGGCGCGTTTATCCGCGTGCGAGCCGCTGGATTCAAGCCTAGCGGAGTCCATGCTCGCGCAGGATCCGGGGTTGCGGACGCCGTGTGACTCGTCGACCGATTGACGAGGCCCTTTCGCAGCCTCTAAAATCCCGGGCTGAGTGTTAACAGTATTGCCTTTGTGGCCCATTAGAAGAAGACGGCAAGGGCAGTGAGGAAATTCCAGTACGGGGAAGCCTATCAGGGCATCTTCCCGGATGTCACCGAGGAGCTCTCATGATGAAACCAACAGTTGTCCGCCGCGTGGAACTGCCCTCCGCGGATGCGGTCGCCGCGCTTGAGAAATACGGCGTGTCCACCGTGCATGAGGCACAGGGACGCAACGGTCTGCTCGCGTCCTACATGCGTCCAATCTATGCAGGTGCAGCCATCGCCGGTCCGGCCGTCACGGTGTCGCTGCCGCCGGGCGATAACCTGATGATCCACGTCGCCGTCGAAGTGTGCACGCCGGGAAGCATTCTCGTCGTCGTCCCCACCTCGCCATGCACCGACGGATATTTTGGAGAGCTGCTCGCCACTTCGCTTCGCGCACACGGGGTGAAGGGGCTGGTGATCGAAGCCGGATGCCGAGACGTGGCTCCCCTGACGCAAATGAAATTCCCGATCTGGAGCCGCGCGGTCAGCTCGCAGGGAACCGTGAAGGCTACGCTCGGATCGGTGAATGTGCCGGTCGTGTGCGCCGGTGCTTGGATCGAACCGGGCGACGTTATTGTTGCCGATGACGATGGCGTGGTTGTCGTCAAGCGGGCGGACGCCGCCGAAGTTGCCGCTCTGTCAAAACAGAGGGTCGACAAGGAAGACCTGGTTCGGGCCCGGCTCGCCAAGGGCGAACTCGGCCTTGATATCTACGGTTTACGCACGAAACTCAAGGAGCTCGGCCTGGAATACAGGTAATGCAGGGCAATGGCAAGCGATCCCCGAACTGGGCAGGCGCCCGAGACCCTACGGACCCGAACAAGTTCCTCGGCTAACGTCCGGTGGCGGGTTGCGTCCTAGGATCAAGCTCGGCGCATCAAAAAAACCGGAACTACCGTAGCTGGCAGGTGACAAGGAGCGTCGCGATGAGGTCCATGCTGGCGAAGTCGCCTTTCCTGCTGGTTGCGGTCCTGGCAATTGCGGTCTGGTGCGTCAGGGCCGATCCGAAAATCCCGCTGCTTTTCCAGACTCCTACACTTAGCGCAACCCAGATAGCGTTCGTCTACGGAGGCGATATATGGGTTGTAGGCCGGTCCGGGGGCGAAGCGCGTCGGCTGGTGAGCGGTCGCGACCTGGAAAGCAGCCCTTTTTTTTCCCCGGATGGTTCGATGGTTGCGTTCAGCGGGAACTACGACGGCAATGTTGATGTGTACGTTGTTCCGTCAACGGGCGGTGAGCCGCGCAGGCTCACCTATCATCCCGGCGCGGACGTGGCCATGGGCTGGACGCCGGATGGATCAAGTGTCCTGTTCATGTCCCACCGTTACAGCACCAACGATCCGGACAAGCTCTTCACAGTTTCGGTCAAAGGCGGATTTCCGACCGAGCTCCCCTTGGAGATGGCCGAAGAGGGTTCTTATTCGCCCGACGGTGCCCAGATCGCTTATGTGCCCATATTTCAGTGGGAACGTGACTGGAAGGGATACCGAGGCGGACAAACGACCCCTATCTGGATCGCCAAGCTCTCTGATTCGAGCATCATCAAGATACCGCGCGAGGAATCGAACGACAGCAATCCGATGTGGGTCGGCAAGACTGTATATTTTCTTTCCGACCGCGACGGCCCGCGGTCGCTGTTCGCCTACGACACGGAAACGCAGAAGCTCGCGCGCGTAATCGAGAACAAGAACGGATTCGATATCGGTTCGGCGTCTGCCAGCAACGGGGCGATCGTATATGCGCAGTTCGATTCGCTGCATGTCTACGACACTGCGACCCGCAAGGACCAGAGCGTCCCGGTGAGCATATCCGGTGACATGCAGGAACTGCTGCCGCATTGGACGAAGGTCTCCAAGCAGATTCTGCATTCCGGCATCTCTCCTGCCGGCGCCCGCGCCGTCTTCGAAGCGCACGGCGAGATATTGACCGTGCCCGCTGAAAAAGGGGACGCACGCGACATCACGGATACTCCCGGTACCGCCGAACGCGACCCGGCCTGGTCACCGGACGGCAAATGGATTGCGTACTTCTCGGATGCATCGGGGAACTACGATCTTCATGTGCGAGACCAGAACGGGCTTGAGCCAGCGCGAATCATCAACCTCGGTAGCCCGCCGAGCTTTTATTACCGGCCGACCTGGTCGCCTGACAGCAAGCGGATAGCCTATGCCGACAAGCGCCTGAATCTGTGGTATGTCGATCTGGATCACCCCACGCCGGTCAAGGTGGATACGAATCTTTTCGAGTTCGCTGAGAACGATTTCAATCAGGAATGGTCACCCGACAGCCAGTGGATCGTCTATAGCAAACTCCTGCCCAATTACCAGCACGCCGTCTTTGTCTATTCGCTTGAGACAGGCAAGAGCACGCAGATTACCGACGGAATGAGCGATTGCCTGTACCCGAATTTTGACAAGAACGGAAAATACGTCTACTTCGCAGCCAGCACCAATGCGGGATTGAGCGCCTACGGGCTGGACATGTCCAGTGACGAGCGCCCGGTTACGATGAACGTATATGTGACCGTGCTGCGGAAAGATTTGCCTTCGCCCATTCCACCGGAAAGCGACGACGAAAAGTCGGCGGAAGCCGCGGCTGCGAGCAAATCATCCTCCGATAAATCGGACGACCAATCCAAACAGAAGACGGCCGATACCGACAAGGACAAATCTGCCGCCAAGACAGACGAAAAACCGAAAGCACCGCCCAAGGTCACGATTGATTTCGAGGACATTCTCCAGCGGACTCTGACGCTGCCGATTCCGGCTGCGAATTACGTGAGTCTTGCGGCCGGCAAGGAGGGCGAGCTTTATCTGGTCGAGGCGCCGGTGATCGATCTGTTTGGTAACCCTGGTCCGCCACAACTGACGGCCTCGAAATTCGATCTGAAGACCCGCAAGACCGAGAAGATTGTGAGCGGCGTCTCGGTCTTCGACCTGTCGTCCAACGGCGAAAAAATGCTCTACAAGCAGGGTGAAAGCTGGTTCATCGCGGACGCAAGCAAAGCCCCGGAGACGGGCAAGGGGATGCTGAAGACCGATGACCTGGAGGTCCGCGTCGTGCCGCGCGAGGAGTGGGACCAGATGTATCGCGAAGTCTGGCGCATCGAGCGCGACTTCTTCTACGACCCGCATTATCACGGGCTCGACCTGCCGGCTGCTGAAAAGAACTTCTCCGCGTTTCTTCCGGGAATCACGAGCCGTTCGGATCTGAATTACCTGTTTCGCGAGATGCTGAGTTATATGTCGGTGGGCCACATGTTCGTGGGCGGAGGCACGCAGCCCGAGACGCCTCACGTAAGCGTCGGACTGCTCGGCGCCGATTACAGCCTCGAAAACGGGCGCTATCGCTTCAAGAAAATCTATAGCGGTGAAAACTGGAACCCAAAGCTTCAGGCTCCGCTCACTCAGCCGGGTGTAAACATCAAGGCAGGCGAATATCTGCTGGCTGTGAACGGCCGCCCGATCACCTCATCGGACGAAATCTACGCCATGTTCCAGGAGACGGCCGGCAAGGAGGTTGTTATCAAGGTCGGGCCCGATGCCGACGGCAAGGGATCACGCGACGTGACTGTCGTGCCTCTGCCGAGCGAGGATGGCATCCGCAATCTCGATTGGATTGAAGCGAATCGCCGCAAGGTCGACGAACTGAGCGGCGGCAGGCTCGCCTACGTGTACCTGCCGGATACTGCAGCTGGCGGCTATACGAATTTCAATCGCTACTTTTTCGCGCAGGTCGGAAAGCAAGGCGTGATTCTGGACGAACGATTCAACCATGGCGGCCAGATAGCGGATTACATCATCGACTACCTGCGCCGCCAGCCGATGGACATGGTGATTACGCGCGAGGGCGCTACCACCTACGATCCCGCGATGGCAATCTACGGTCCAAAGGTCATGATCATTAACCAGTTCGCGGGTTCCGGCGGCGACGCGATGCCTTGGCTTTTCCGCAAATCGCAGCTCGGCACTCTGGTGGGCGTACGTACCTGGGGAGGTCTGGTTGGAATCGGTGGCTATCCGCAGCTGGTCGACGGCGGATATGTCACTGCGCCTCGGCTCGCAATTGCGGGATTAAACGGCGCATGGGAAGTGGAAGGACACGGCATCGCGCCGGACATCGAGGTCTGGCAGGACCCCAAGCTGGTGCGCGACGGTCACGACCCGCAACTGGAAAGGGCTGTCGCCGAAGCGATGCAACAGCTGAAAGACCATCCGTTGCCGACATACAAGGAGCCGCCCGCTCCAGATCATCATCCGCAACTGCCGCCCGCCGAGTAGCGTCTGCGGCATTCATCCGAACCGGACTCCCGGTTGTTGCGAGTTCGGAATATGAGGTAGCCCATGACGGAATTCAGCCAGGCGGAAATGCGCAATGTGGAGCAGTCCTGCTATGCGCTGGCAGTCGAGTACGCCGAGATCATCGACGGCCAGGAGTACGCCAGACTTGTCGAGATCTTTGCCGAAGACGCCGCTTTTGTGCGGCCGACGGCCCCGAAAGAACCAATTCACGGAGCCGACAATATCGTCGCCATGTTCCAGGCGCGTCCGCGCAACCGGCTGACGCAACATCTGATCAGCAATTTTCGCGTGCGCATGGAGACGATGGACACCGCCGTCGGCACCTGCCGCGTTCTGTTTTTCAGCTCCGATGTGTCCGAGCCTGAAACTGCTGAAGGAAGAAAGGCCGCGAGCAAGCAATCGATCGGGACCTATCATGACCGCTACGTGCGCACGAAAAACGGCTGGCGCATTGCCGAGCGCATCGGAACCATGATCTTCTATACCTAGGACACTGCGATCGCGACCAAACCCATCGAGCGCATTGCGATCGTCGGCTTCGGCGAAGCCGGCGGTATCCTGGGAGAAGACCTCGCCTCGCGCGGCCAGACGGTTTCCACGTTCGATATCCAGCTTCAATCCGGCGGAGCGCGCGAGGCGATGCTCGCCAAGGCCCGCAAAGCGAAGGTCAGAGCGTGCGAAAACCTCGGGGACTGTCTCGCTGGCGCAGAACTTGTGATTTCGACAGTGACTGCCTCGTCCGCCCTCGAGGTCGCAAGACAGGCTTCCCGTCTGTTGCAGGCCGGGCAGGTCTTTGTCGACTTCAACTCTGTCTCGCCCGGTACGAAGCAAAAAATGGCCGGCTACTTCGAGAAATCTCAGGCATGTTTCGTGGAAGCGGCTGTGATGGCCGCAGTCCCTCCACAGAGGTTGAAGGTTCCTCTCTTGCTCGGTGGTGCCTACGCAGCTGAGCTGGCCGCCTGTCTCCCGTCGATTGGCATGAATGCCAGTATCGCAAGCGATCGAATCGGAATCGCTTCCGCCGTCAAGATGTGCCGCAGCGTGGTGATCAAAGGCCTGGAGGCTCTCGCCGTCGAATCCATGTTCGCCGCGCGCCGTCACGGCGCAGAAGATGCCGTTCTTGCGTCGCTTGCCGCCACGTTCCCGGAAATGGGCTGGAACGGCCAACTTCCGGACTACCTCATCAGCCGGGTCGCCGAACACGGCAAGCGGCGTGCCGCCGAGATGCGCGAAGCCGCAGACGCGCTCCGAGACGTAGGAATCGATCCGCTGATGGCCGAGGCCGCGGCCAAGCGCCAGGATTCACTCGTCAAAGAAATTGCCGGTCAGAATCTCGCATCGCGCGCGGGAAGCCCGTTTTCGTGGCGGGAACTGGCCGACGCGCTCGACAGCGCCGGCAAGCGATCCAGGTAGGTCAACCGCACCTGCGAGTTTCTTGATTGCCCCTCTGGTTCCCGTGGTTGGGCAACTCTAGAAAAGCCAGAACCGCTTTTTCCTGCGGGGCCTTGCGGCCTCGGAATTCTCCCAGCCTTTGTCGTCGGAAAGTTCCGGGACGTAGGGTATCGCCCGGTCTTCGAATACTGCCAGCGGATTGTCGACCAGCAGCGCGCGAGCCACGTCCTCCCCGCGCGTCTTCGCCAGATGGTCGAAGGCCTCTTTGAGGCGGAGTGGTCGCGAGTTCACATTGTGCGCGTCGCTTGCGACGAAATGCACTGCGCCCGCGTCGAGCCATTGCTTGGTCATTTCCTGTGCGGCGCTGCCAAACTTTCCAAGCAGCGATTGCGCCGTCACTTGCACATAACATCCTTGCCGCAGCCACCGGTAAAGACGCTCGGGCTGCGCGCGAATCAACGGGTTGCGCTCCGGATGCGTGATGATCGGATGCAGGCCCGCCAGCTGCAGTTCGTGCAGGGCCTGGTCAAGTGACGGCGGAATCGAGTAGTCCGCAAACTCGACGAGAAGATAGCTCTTCTGGTTCAGCGTGAATCGGGCGGAATCGTGACGGATGTCTTGTAGGTTCTCAAAGCTGAGATGGAAGTCGCACCCGGTTGCAAGGACGAGCCGTCCCTCGAACAGGGCCTGAAGTTCATCTCTTCGCCGCCGTACCAATTCGGGGATGAAAGGGTGGTCCGGACTCGCGTGTGGCGTCCCAATGACGTGGGTGACGCCGTCCTCGATGGCCATTTCCGCCATCCCGCGGGCAATTTCCATGGACGTCGCGCCATCGTCCAGGCCCGGAAGTATGTGGCAATGGATGTCAACCATCAACGGGGCAGGATAGCGCAGCCAGAAAGAGATGACAACGCGGACAGCACCGCTCGCAGCCGCATGCAAGGGCCGCGCTTAGCCTTGTCGAGCGAGCAGTCCTGGGAAGCTGCCGGTTCTCGTCCCGGATTTCAGATTGTGGCAGGCCCACTATTTTGTCCACGCCGACGCCACCTGCCATGCGCCCAGGGAGAAAAGCAGTATGGCGAAGACAATGCGCATCCTCCACGGCGACATCCGCCCGGCGAGCTTACCGCCGGCTACGCCCCCCAGGATCACTCCGGGGATGATCAATAGACCCACCTTAACGTCCACCTGGTGGGCGCGGTAGTAGGCAAGGAACGCGAGCAGCCCTGTCGGCGGCACCAGTGCAATCAGACTGGTACCCTGTGCCGTGTGCTGGTTGAATCCAAGCAGCAGGACGAGCAGCGGGACCAGCAGCACCCCGCCTCCCACGCCGAAAAGCCCGCTGCAGATTCCCACCACGCAGGCCGTGGCGAAAATGGCCGCAAGCCTCCACGGCCCCTGGGCTGCCCCCTCAGTCATCAGCGCCTTTCGCTGCCTCCCGCTCGTCTGCCTGACGCCACAGCAGAGCTGCGGATACCATCAGAAACAACCCGAACAGCGCCTGAAGCCGGCGTGCAGGAATTCCGACGGCGATTGACCCGCCGGCGTATCCGCCGATAAGCATCCCGAGCGCGCAGACGATTCCGGCCCGCAGGTCCACCTCGCCTGCCTTCCAATAGACCCACAGCGCCCCGAGGCCAATCGGGAGCAGTTGCATGAACAGCGACGTGCCCTGGGCCATGTGCTGGGTCATCCCCAGCAGGTAAACCAGCGCGGGGACCACAATCGTGCCGCCGCCGATCCCCATCAGCCCCACCAGGATCCCGGCTGCCAGTCCCAGCAGGAGTATGACCAGAGTGTGCATCGCCGATCATGTTCGCTGAATTCTCGACTCCGAGCAACGAAGGATGTACCCATAGAGCGATTGGGTACACGCTGGCGAACCCGGCTTACACCGTTGTTTGCGTTCCTGCTATGCTTTTGGTTCGCGCAGTTGGCGCGGGAATGGACAATCCGGTCGACCCGGGCGATCGGACCTGGACCGGAGGGTTCAGGCTAAGACAAAGGAGAACATAGCGAATGGCAGCGGAGCGCAAGCCCGAGTTCTTTGCAGGGAAGGACATGCAGATTGGGATCATCGGCTGCGGCTACGTGGGCCTGCCGCTGGCGCTGCGGTTTGCCGACGTGGGGCACCGGGTCGTCGGGTTTGATCTGGACCAGACGAAGGTCGACAAGCTGAACGCCGGGCAATCCTACATCCAGCATATTCCCGCGGACAAAATCCGCGAACACGTTGCAAACAAGCGCTTTTCCGCGACCAGCGATTTCACCAAACTTCGTGACATGGACGCGGTGTTGATCTGCGTTCCGACGCCCCTGGACGAACGCCGCGAGCCGGACCTGAGCTACGTCGAAAATACGGCGAAAGCGATTGCGCCAAACCTCCAGCGGAACCAGTTGATCGTGCTTGAAAGCACGACCTATCCCGGTACGACCGAAGAACTCGTTTTGCCGATCCTGGAAAAGGGCGGGCTGCGCTGCCCGATCGACACCGGAGTAAGCGGCAAGGAAGTCCCGACGGATTTCTACCTGGCGTTTTCACCCGAGCGTGAAGACCCCGGAAACAAGCAATACGGCCTGGCGCAGATTCCCAAAATCGTCGGCGGAATCAATCCCGCAAGCGGGCGCGCGGCGATGGGCATGTACGCGCAGATCGTTTCGAAGGTGATTCCGGTGACCTCGACGCGCGCCGCCGAAATGGTCAAGCTGATGGAGAACATCTTCCGCTGCGTGAACATCGCCATGGTCAACGAGCTGAAACAGCTTTGTCTCCGCATGGGCCTGGACATATGGGAAGTGATCGACAGCGCGGCGACCAAGCCGTTCGGGTTCATGCCGTTTTATCCCGGGCCGGGCCTTGGCGGGCACTGCATTCCGGTCGACCCTTATTACCTTTCTTGGAAGGCCCGCGAGTTCGACTTTTCCACGCGCTTCATTGAGCTGGCAGGCGAGATCAACACCGAAATGCCCTACCACGTCGTGAGCGCCGTGGGCACAGCGTTGAACGAGCGGCAGAAGAGCATTAAGGGCTCGAAGATCTTGCTGCTGGGCGTCGCGTACAAAAAGGATGTGGACGACATGCGCGAATCTCCGTCGCTGAAGCTTCTGGAACTTCTTACCGAGCGAGGCGCAGTGCTGGATTACAACGATCCCTACTTCCCTGCGCTGCACAAGATGCGCCACTACGATTTTTCCCACAAGCGGTCGGTAGCGCTCAGTCCAGCGGCGATCGCCAGCTACGACTGCGTGCTGATCGCAACCGATCACACCAGCTACGATTACGAAGCCATCGTCCGGGACGCGAAGTTGGTGGTGGATTCGCGTAACGCCACGCGGCGCGTGAAGCAGGGCCGCGAAAAAATCGTCCCTTGCTGAATTGGGGCGCCCGGTAGGGGTGCCTGTTTACTTGAAAACGCTCATGGGACTTTAGTCCTATTGTAGGAGACGCAGCCTGGTCCTATCGTTTTCCTTATGGGCGCTCCCACGGCAGTCTCGCAGGAACGGTCAGGCCTCACCCTCGATCCCGGACGCAGGCGGAGTATGCGCGTGCTTCTGAGCGTGCCGATCCACGTCAGCGGACTCGACAAACAGGATCAGGAGTTCAAAGAGGAAACGCGTACGCTTGTGGTCAACGCGCACGGGGCGCTGATTTCACTCGCCGCCCGCGTGGTTCCCGGCCAGCAGATCACAGTTTCCAACAAATCCACTGCGAAGTCCCTGGCATGCCGCGTCGTCCACCTGGGAAACGCGACGGCCGGTAAAGTGCAGACCGGAATTGAGTTCGTGCAGCCGTGCGGCTCGTTCTGGCAGATCGATTTTCCGCCGGACGACTGGGTCACGCCGGAAAACTAGCTCGTTCCGCCTGGAAACGAGTTCCACAGGGGATCATTGCGGCGCCGGGATCAGCTCGGCGCGGAGGGTTCCGAAGGGCAAAGTTGCCTGGAGTACCACCGGTGTGTGCGCCTGGTCGGTTGCCACCCAGATGGCGATACGAATCGTAGCCATCTCCTTTTCGTGCTGGAAGACCCTCACCGAAATGCGCGATGCCATGAAATTGCCGGCCGGAACCGTGACCGACTCTGCCGGGCCGTCGCGGCGGGCGCGCATTTCAAAGACGTCCTTACCGTCGTATACCGGCGCATCGACTTCCGGAGTACGCTGCCAATCCACCGCGCGCAAGGTGTAGAGAGCGCCCAGCGCATCGCGGGTCCCCGGCTGGACGATGACGCTCGCACCGGGCGCCCGGGATTTCTGGTCGGTTGGGACCGGATGCAGCACTTGGTCTGAGACTTTCCCCAATTCGTCGAGATGGGTCTCAAACTGTCTGGTTTCGAGCGACCCGGAGTCGGTGAAGGAGTCAAATTTGTCGTCAATCGGGAAAAGAGCGCTCACCGGGCTGAGCGTTTGGGCGACGGCGCGGAAATGCCAGGTCTGCCAGCCGAACAGGATGCGACGCTCGACGACGCTTAATTGCACCGATGCCGCAGTTGAAAACGCCGACCACGAAACGCGGTAATTGAGCGTCTCGGCGGAGCGGAACGGCATGGGCTGTTCCTTGACCGCCAACGCCGCGACACATGCGAGGAGCGGTGCGAGTGCGAAGGCAAAGATCCGAATTGTGACCGCGCGAGTTTTCATCTGGATCTAAACAACAGCCAGGTCGTGATTCTTGCCCGCCAGAGGCACGCCGGGTATATTCAAGCGTACCCGAAACGCGCGGCACAATCATCTCCGCGTTGCGACAAAATCCACTTGCGAGGCGTTTTGCGAAACGGGTTGTTCCTGAGTTGCCCGATTTCGCGCGGGGAGGAGTTTCACAATGCGCTACCTGGTGACGGGTGGTGCCGGATTCATCGGCTCCCACATCGTCGACGAGCTCGTTCGGCGCGGGCATTCGGTAGTCGTGCTCGACAATCTTTCGACCGGCAAGGAATCCAATCTTGCCAGCGTGCGCGAGAAAATTGAATTGAGCACGGGCAGCGTGACGGACCTGGCGGCGGTGCAGGCTGCGTGCCGCGGAGCGGACTATGTCGTTCACCTCGCCGCTCGGACTTCGGTTCCAAGATCCGTCCAGGATCCTGTGGACACCAATCACGCCAATATCGACGGGACGTTGAACGTTCTGGTGGCGGCGCGCGACGCAAAGGTGCGACGATTCGTCTTCGCCGCGTCGTCATCGGCGTATGGAGACACTCCGACGCTGCCCAAGGTCGAGACCATGCAGCCGGCTCCGATCTCGCCCTATGGCGTCACGAAGTACGTGGGGGAACTCTATGCGCAGGTTTTCGGGCGGGTGTACGGCCTGGAGAACGCCTCGGTGCGTTACTTCAACGTCTTTGGCCCCCGGCAGGATCCCACGTCGCAATATTCGGGCGTGCTCTCGCGATACATGTTGGCGGTGATCGAAGGCGAAGCGCCGGTAGTTTACGGCGATGGCGAGCAGTCGCGCGATTTCACCTACGTCGAAAACATCGTGGACGAAACGTTGCGCGCTTGCGAGGCTCCTGGAGCATCGGGAAAAGTTTTCAACGGCGGTACGGGCGCCCGGATTACGCTGAACGACGTGCTTCGCCAGATCGAGAAGATCACGGGCAAGAAACTCCGGGCCAAATACGAGCCGGCTCGCACCGGCGACATCCTTCATTCGCAGGCCGATATTTCACTCGCCCGCAGGGTTCTCGGCTACGAGCCCAGGGTGCTGTTCGAACAGGGCCTCAAACGCACGTGGGACTGGTATAACGCTGCATACGGAAAGAAGTGACTCCTGAATCGCGCCAAACAAGAAGTGAACGACGGCCGCACCCGGAAGGGAATCAGAGGCCGGCCGGGTGAGGCAGGGGCGCGCTGGGCGGAGCAGTCTTGCAGGGTGTGGGGTTCCACTTCGAGCCATCGGCCTCGAACTTGAACTGCTCGGTGGTGATAAATCGCGCAGTCAGAAATTGAGGGTCCTCAACCACTCCGGTGACAATGAGATAGGGTTCGCCGTCGAGTTCGATGCGATCGAAGAACTCCGTCAGCACCGCGTTTCCACTATAGGGCGCCCCGTTCTTGCGCAGATAACCGGCCCTCATGTGCGTGGTCACGACTTTGAGGCTCCCGGCGTTCGGTGTCGGCGGCACT
>DATBXX010000030.1:0-23569 GCA_036514055.1 Candidatus Acidiferrales bacterium | reverse complement strand
GTAAAATCCCGCCTGCGATTTCACCTGAAGATCAATACGGGCATGAACCGCCTGGGATTGCTGCCTTCGGAACTGGACGCGTTCGCGTGCGCGCTCGCCGATTGCCGGCATATCGAACTGGAAGGCACGTTCACTCATTTCGCCTCGGCCGAGGATTTCAGCGCCCGTCAGACCGACGAACAGGAACAGACATTCCGAAAATGTCTCGACCTGCTGCGCGCGCTCGGAGTTTCGCCCGGGGTCGTTCACATGGCCAACAGCGGAGCAATCTGCGCGCGGCCGAGCACGTGGGCCGATATGGTAAGGCCCGGTGCGATCCTCTATGGTTATTACCAGTCGTTTGATCCGCCACACAAGGGCCAGGAAATCCGGGACCGTTTGCCGGTCGAACCGAGTCTTTCGCTTCGCGCTCGCATTATCACGTTGCGGGACCTGCCGGCGGGCCAGCCGGTCGGCTATGGCGCGCGCTTCGTTACCGAGAGGCCGTCCCGCATTGCCGTGATCAACGCGGGCTACGCGGATGGAATTCTGCGCCAGCGTACCAATCGAGGCTGCGCGCTCCTGCGCGGCCGTCACGTTCCGCTGGTGGGCGCGATTTCCATGGATCTGACCACGCTGGACGTGACCGGCGTGCCGGACGCCGCCTTGGGCGACATCGTTACCCTCTATGGTCGCGACGGCAGCGCGGAAATCAAGGTTTCCGATGTAGCCGCAGAGATCGGCACAGTCACCTCCGATCTTCTGTGCGCGCTCGGCCGTCGCGTTGCCCGCTATTACGTCTGACCTTAGCCGTTCCTAACCCCAACCCCCGGCGTTGACTCCCCGTTTGTCCTCGGTGCTATACTGGCTGCTACTATTTAGTTTTTCTTTATACGCCCGGCCCCGATTCATATCCGGCTCCGACGGAAGACTTTCTTACAGCCGGAAGAAGCAGTGTTTGGCTTCACGCTGACTCATATTTTTATACGTTATATAGGGTGCAACCATGGCAAAGTCATCGAACCTTCCCGGCCGGAATCCGGCCGGCACGCAACCGGATTCATCCCTCATCCGGCCTGCCACAATCGCCCGACCGCCGCAGGAGACTCCCGGCTCGTTTTGGGACATGCTGGCGCTCAAGATCGTCTTCACGGCGGTCTGCATCGTGGTGGGGTACCATTTTCGTCCTTTCAGCATCTCCAAAGAGGCTGGAGCGGTCGCGGGGCTGTCCTTCGCCCTTGCCGTCATCTTCTTTGAAACCCGTTTGCAGAGGATCAGCCTTCGCCGGCTGATCGGCGCCTCCGTGGGATCGATTCTGGGAATTCTGGGCGCCTATCTGATTTCACTGATTTTTACGCACACGACGATGCCGGAGAGCACCCGGTCGTTTTTTAGTCTCGCAGTGTTCCTGGTGATGACCTACATCGGCATGGTGTTGGGTGCGAACAAGGGCGACATGCTCAATTTGCAGGCCTTTGGGGGCGTCTTCGGCAGCGAGCGCAATACCAAGCATTCCTTCAAAGTACTGGATACCAGCGTGATTATCGATGGCCGCGTCGGAGACATCGCCGAGGCGCTGTTTCTTGACGGCACCATCGTCATCCCGCACTTCGTTTTGCGCGAACTGCAGCTGGTTGCCGATTCCGCAGACCCGCTGAAGCGCCAGCGCGGGCGCCGTGGCCTGGAGGTGCTGCAGCGCATCCAGAAGATGCCCCATCTTGACGTCCAAATCGCCGACGACGATTTCCAGCACATCGCCGACGTGGACATGAAACTGATCGAGCTTGCCAAGCGCTATGACGCCAAAGTTGTGACCAATGATTTCAACCTGAATAAAGTAGCCACGCTGCAAGGAATTGAAATCATGAACGTGAACCTGCTGGCGAATGCGCTGAAGCCCGTGGTATTGCCTGGTGAGACCATGCGCGTCTTTATCCTGCGCGAGGGGAAGGAATACAATCAGGGCGTCGCCTACCTGGACGACGGCACCATGGTGGTGGTTGACGGTGCGCGCAAAATGATCAACAAGACCGTGGATATCGGAGTGACTTCGGTTCACCAGACGACGGCAGGCAAAATGATCTTCGGACGCTATGATGAGCGCGGCGAGCAAACGCCGCGTCCCATGACGACTGCTCCTGCCGAGGCTTCTCCAGCCGGCCGCCCGCCCGACGGCACGGCTCCGGGCGGCGATCGTCCGCCGCGGCCGCTGTATCCGGAATCCGGGCGCTCCTAGCATGCCTTGCGGGGCGCCTTTGTTTCGCTCCGTGCCCGGTTTGCGTTAGACTTCTAGCCTTCCAATGGCAAGAATTGCTGCAATCGTTCCGGCCGCCGGGCTCGGTACCCGTATGGGTGCCGACCAGCCGAAGCAATTTCTCGAACTCGATGGTCTTCCGCTGATCATTTTCACCCTCCGCCGTCTGGCTTTATCCCCTGCGATTACTGACTTTTTTATTTCGACGCGCGCCGAAGATGTCGTTTCTCTTGAGGACAAGGTTGCGAAGGCGGCGCTGGGCCGGCCAGCGCGCGTGGTCCATGGCGGGGATACCCGCCAGCAGTCGGTCGCGAACGCCCTGGCGCAGCTGGATCCGTCAACCGAGATTGTCCTGGTCCACGATGCCGTCCGCCCGTTTGTCACCCGCGAGCAGATCGAGCGGGTGATCGCGGAGGCGCGCACCCGAGGGGCCGCTATTCTCGGTGTTCCCGCGATTGACACGATCAAGGAAGTGAAGCGTGCCAGCCTTCCTGAGGATGTCGCGCTGATTTCGGCCACAATTCCCCGCGAGCGAATCGTGCTGGCGCAGACGCCCCAAGCGTTTGCTTACGCGCTGTTGCGGGACGCCTTCCGCAAGGCGCAGCAGGACGGCGTCACCGCCTCGGACGAAGCCGCGCTGGTCGAACGCTTCGGCCACGACGTGTTCGTCGTGCTGGGCTCGGAGCGCAACATAAAAATCACGCGCCCCTCGGACATGGACCTGGCCCGGTTCTATCTCGAGCAGGAGCGCCGGGCGGTGAAGGTGTGAGATTTGCACCTGGTCAGCCTCGGCGCATGAGCGTGTCGCAAGGAGTCTGGACCGTGCAAGCGATCAGAACCAGGCAACAATCACCGGCAAGCCTGCCACCTCAGAACCAACCATTGGGAGCTTAGAAGCCAATGAACTTTGCTGGAATTGGGTATGATCTTCACCGGCTCGTCGACGGCCGCAAGCTCATGATCGGCGGCATCGAGGTCCCGTTCGATAAAGGCTCTGAGGGGCACTCCGATGGCGACGTGCTCGCCCACGCGTTGTGCGATGCGCTTCTTGGCGCTGCGTGTTTGGGCGACATCGGCACACACTTCCCGGACACCGACCCGAAGTGGAAAGGGGCGTCGAGTCTGCTTTTTCTCGAACACGCGGCCAAGATGCTCCACGACCGCCGACTCCGCATCGTTCATGTCGATGCGATCGTAATCTGCGAGCGCCCCAAGCTCGGAGGGCATTTCCCTCAGATGCGCGCGGCACTGGCCAAGGCGCTCGGTCTGACGACCGACAAAATCAATTTGAAGGCCAAGACCAACGAAGGCGTAGATGCCATCGGCCGCGGCGAGGCCATTGCCGCCCACGTAATTGCGACCGTGCGACAGCACTAAGCGCGCGCCGTCGCTTGCAACTGCGCTAGAATTCCCGCTCATGACCGACCAGACCCCGACCGGACCGCCGCTGGCGCTTGCAAGTTCGGTCACCGGTGTTCAGATTGCGATGATTCTGTGCGAGCGCGGCTGGCTCGATGCTGCTCCTCTGGCAGAACCAGACGCTGCGCTTGAGGGCTGGCTGTGTCGCGCAGCCGAGCTTCTGGGCCCGCACGCTCGCGATCGCACCGAGCTTGATGGCCTGCTTTCGCTCGTTTTCCGCTACGACGCGCGCGCGATTATGGAGGACGCCCAAAACCAGGCTGTCCTTGCGCGCGAAGGGGCGCGCGAGGTGGTTCGCGAGCTCGCCAACCGGATACTGGCAGGCGGCGATGTGGATTCCGACCGCCTGAAGGAGATTGTCGAGGGCCTCAAAGCAGTCCTGCCGTACCGCAGTCGCGCGATTTTCCATCCTCTTCGCGTGGCGCTGGCAGGCCGGGCGGGCCAGGGGGAACTCGACCGCGTAATTTTGCTGCTGGATTCGGCGGCGCGGCTGTCTTTCACAGTGGCTGTCAAGAGCACCAGGCAGCGCACGCTTGAATTCTGCGCTGCGCTGGACTAAAGCGGCATCGGGTGAACGGATGAACTGGATGACGGGATTCCACGCTGTCGAAGAAGCCCTCTCGGCCGGGCGGCCGCTTGACCGCATATTGATCGCCAAGGGTCGGCACGGTGAGCGCGTCGAACAGGTGGTGCGCCTGGCAAAATCGCGCGGTGTACCGGTGCGATTCGAGGACCGCCAGCAGCTGGACCGCGCCACCGGAACTCGCGAGCACCAGGGCGTTGCGGCACTGGGCGCGGCAAAGCCCGCCGTCGAGCTTGAGGATTTGCTGGCCGCCAAGGGCGGCCAGGGCCTGCTCGTGCTGCTTGACGGCATCGAGGATCCCCACAATCTGGGCGCGATCGTTCGCACTTCGCTTGCCGCCGGCGCGCAGGGCGTCGTGATCCCGGAGAGGCGCGCTGCCGGATTAAGTGACACGGTCGAGAGAGCGTCTGCGGGAGCGCTTGCGCACCTGCCTGTCGCCCGCGTTAAGAATCTGGTTCGCGCCATGGAGGCCATCAAGGAAGCCGGCTACTGGCTCGTGGGCCTGGATGAACGTGCGGAAAAAACGCACACCGAAATTGACCTCAAGGCATCGGTTGGAATCGTCCTTGGCAGCGAAGGCGAAGGCCTGCACGAGCTTACGCGCAAGCGCTGCGATTTTCTGGTGTCGATCCCCACCGCTGGACCCGTGCGTACGCTCAACGTGTCGGTCGCCGCCGGCGTCATGCTTTTCGAGGCCGTGCGCCAGCGGCGAGGCAAGTGATGATCACGCGCCAGCCCTCGCGAATTTCTCCTCCCATCTGATTCTCCCGGTCGTCTGCATCACCACAAACAAAGTCAGAATCGAACCGATGGCGATCGAAAGACCGGTGAAGCCCTTGAAGAAAAATGCGTAGGAGAACAGGACCAGGTAAATCAGTTGCGCCAGTCCAGCTTCGAGAGCGGCGAAGCGCATGCCTACCACCAGGCGCGCGTAGCTGACCACAAGAAACGTCGACACCAGGGAGCAGACCAGGAACGCAAGGTGGATCGAAATGTGGTCTACCAGGTACGCCAGAAGCAGGTGGAACGAGAAAAACGCCGCGGCGAAAAAGAAATAGTTCATGGGATGCAGATCGATGCCACGAAGCGTCGACAGGATGAACATCAGGAAGAAAAAGAAGAACAGCGACACCGGAGCAAAATAGCTGATCCGCGCCGCCAGAGGACCCGGCTGTAGTCTTTCAGGCATGGTCATGCCGATCCCGTATCCCGCAATCAGGTTCTTGTAGCTCCAGTTTAAGTCCCAGCCGTTGCTGGTTTCCGCTTTGGTCGTAGGAGACATCGTATTCTCGGGAAAATCGATGTCCTTGAAGTTGGTGCGGATGCGCAGCGTGAAGTTGCGAATTTGGGAGATACCTTGTCCCAGATCGTATTGCCAGGAGTCGAGTCCCTGCGAGCGGTAACCGGTATGCAATGTGACCGTCTTTCCTGCTGCGACACGAGTGGACCCGGTGGCGCCGGCGCTCGTGTTACTCACCTGTAGCGGTTGATCGTCTACGGTCATGACCAGGTCGTCGTAGATGGCTTCGCTTGCGGGGTAGGGAAGACGGAATTCCAGATCCCTATCTTCGCCAGTTGAGTTCGTAAACGTATAGTCACCGGCAAATGCCACCACGTACGTGCTGTACCAAAGCAGTCCCTTCTGGCGATGGGTGAGATTCAGTACGACGTCGACCTTGCTTGCATCAATTGCGAGATTCACCGCCTTGGTCGTTTTGACCTCGGTAGTTCCGTTGTCCCTGTTAACCGTGGTGACGACTTCCTGCCTGTAACACGCCGTCGGAGGCGATTGTTGCTGAGCCGTACCCCAGCTGGAAGCAACACGCGACTTCAATTCCGACGACACGGGAGAATTGGTGCGGACAAAGATCGTCGTGCCCAGAATGATCCAAGCAATTGAGGTACAAAAAAAGATGAAGGTGATTGCGGCGATGCGCTTGATCACAGTTCTCTCCTGATAAGGAATTACGCATGGGAGAGTTGCAATCAAGCTGCCAGTGTCCTCTGACGGCCCGGCTGCGGCAGCCTAGAGCAAATGAAGTACTTAGGAATGCGGGCTCGCTGAGAGCGGTGTGTGCCGCAAGACGCAGCTGCGGAACCACTGACACCGTCCCGGCCGGTGTCAGACACCGCGACGCCGCTAGCCCCGCGACTCAAGGGCGTGCATATAACGACTGATCTGATGCAGGTGGGAAAGGTCGTGACCGGCCAGTAATCGTACCATCACGGCCAAGGACTCCGCGCCACGCTCATTGTGCTGCCCGCTGCGTTCGAAGTCCTGTGGGGAGATTCGTCTCCACACAGACAAATTGAGCAGGCGCAGCGTCCGAAACATTTCGACAAGTTCCGACGGTTCGCGTTCATTGTGGCGCTGGGAGGCTACCCAAGCATCCTGCCTGAAGCCCAGAATAGCCGGCTCGTCCTCGCAAAGGATCAACCTGAGGCGATATCCATAAACCCACTCGCTATCGGTGAGATGGCCGATGATTTCGTTCGGAGTCCATTTCCCTGGAATTGCTCGCCCGCGCAGGACTTCCACCGGGTGTCTGGCGACAATATCGGCCAGGGTAGATGCCGTCTGGGCCAACACCTCGATCGGATCCCGGCCAGCCAACAGGTTGAACAGCTTTTCTCGGTAGGTCCGTGGAGCCGACACCTCTAGTCCCGGTTGCGCCGGCGTCATAATCAACTCCTTCGTTTGCAACTTCTCGAATCTACAGACTTTTCGCTTGGCGAGCAGCAAACGGACGCTTAGGGTGACCTTGAATCGGTGAGACAAGGCCGTCAACGCTTGGAATCGAATCTCATGGAACCTCCGCTCCTTTTTCCAGGGCGAAGCCTTCCACTTTCCAGCCTTCCGCGCCGCCGATCATTTTCTTCACTTTCCGGCCCAGGCGCGCCAGACGAGCTGCAGCGCGGTCGGCTCCGTTGCAATGCGGCCCGTTGCAATAGACAACGAATAGCGTATCCGGGGGATAGGCGGCGAGATTGCGTTCATGGATTCGGCCGTGCGGCAGATGGAGCGAGCCCGGAACATGCCCGCCCTTGAAAGCTTCCGGGCTGCGAACATCCAGCAGCACAAACCCGGGCGCGCCCGAAGCCAACGCCGCGTGAACGTCCCAGCAGTCGGTTTCAACAGACAGGAGCTTCTCAAAGTGATCAAGGGCCGTTTGCGGATCGGCGACGATCTCATTGTGTATGTTCATAAACCACTGTTGCTCGATTCCAAAACTTTGTCGATAGGCAGAAATGCCAATATCCGCTAAAATCCTGCCATGCGCTCCTGCGACCGTCGCCGCGTGGCCACTCTGCTTTACGACGGCCTGAGCATCTTCGAGTTCGGGATCGTGGTGGAGATTTTCGGCTTGCCGAGGCCGGAGCTGGAGGTTGATTGGTACACGTTTGAGACCTGCTCGCACCAGCGCGGCCCGCTCCGCACGACCGGCGGCGTTCATGTCCAGGCACGTCGCGGATTGCGGACTTTGCAACAGGCCGGAACCATCGTTATTTCGGGCTGGAAGCGAACCAGCGAACCTCCTCCGAAATCCCTCCTGAACGCACTGCGTTCGGCGCACGCTCGCGGCGCACGTCTGGTCTCGATTTGTTCCGGAGCCTTCGTTCTCGCGGCCACCGGCCTGCTCGATGGCAAGCGCGCCACCACCCACTGGCGTTACGCGGAAGAGTTGGCTTCTCGATTTCCGAAAATTCGCGTCGACCCCGGCGTTCTGTACGTGGATGAAGGCAGCATTCTGACCTCGGCGGGCAGCGCCGCGGGCATAGACCTTTGCCTGCACATCGTCCGGTGCGATTATGGGGCGGAAATCGCCAACCGCGTGGCCCGCCGGCTGGTCATGCCGCCGCATCGCGACGGCGGTCAAGCGCAATACGTCCAAAACCCCGTCGACAGCCGGGCGGCCGGAGGGCTCGCGCCTCTGTTGCAGTGGGCGCAATCGCATTTGGGCCAGGCCCTGCGCGTGGAGGATCTGGCCCGTCACGCGAGGATGTCGCCGCGAACTTTCGCGCGCCAGTTCCGCCGGCAGACCGGAACCACTCCTCACCAATGGCTCACCCACCAGCGTCTTCTGGCCGCGCAGATGCGTCTCGAAAAGACCGACGACGGGATCGATGCGATTGCCGAAGCGGTGGGGTTACAGACGGCGGCGACGCTGCGGCAGCATTTCAGCCGGACGCTGGAGACGACACCTACCGCCTATCGCCGCCGGTTCTCCACTGCGTAGGGCGCTCGACCGATTTCGGGATTTCGCGGTTCAGTCGTGGAATCCGCTGACGGTCGTGGCCCTGATACGGGCGCCAGCGGGGGATTTCTCCGACCAGGCATTTTCTTTTCTGCTAACTCGCGTACTGCAAAGGCGAAAACACATCCACGCCGGGTAGCTTCGAGCGTCCGTTCAGAAAGCTCAATTCCACAGCAAACACCGCACCTACGACGTCTCCACCCAACTGGCGCACCAGGGTGACGGCGGCCGCGGCAGTACCGCCCGTTGCCAGCAGGTCGTCACAGATCAGCACGCGCTGTCCCTGCTTCACGGCGTCCTGATGGATTTCGAGCTGGTCAGTGCCATATTCCAGCTGGTAGGTCACCGAAGCGGTTTTCCAGGGCAGTTTCTTCGGCTTGCGCACCGGAACAAAACCTGCGCCCAACCGATAGGCGAGCGCAGGGCCGAAGATGAAGCCCCGGGCTTCAATACTTGCAACAATGTCTACGTGGTTGCCGCTGTAATGATCGCAAAGTTTGTCGACCAGATCGTGAAATCCCTTGCCGTCCTTCAACAGGGTGGTCAGGTCGTAGAACAGAATTCCGGGCTTCGGATAGTCCGGAATCTCGCGGATGAGCTTCTTCAGGTCGTCCATCGTCTCCCCTTACCGGCCTCAGGCGTCGTACTCGATTGAAAACTTATCCGCAAATTTTGGCTCAATCGCTGCATCGTGCTCGACGACTCCCGCAACCGATGCGCCATCCGGACCTCGTTCAAGCGCCTGCCGCAGCGCCGCAAGCGACGCCATCGGCCCGATCGCGTAAGCCTCGACGCGGCCATCGCGCAGGTTCCTGACGTATCCGGCCACCTTCAGGTGTCTGGCAGCGCGCTCGACGAAGTAGCGGTATCCCACTCCCTGCACCATCCCGCTGACGTAATAGCGCTTCGCGTTCTGTTCTTCGTGCACGACGGATTCAGCCCAGGAACTGCAAACGCGCGATTTTAACAGAGCCGCAGCCGCGCGGAGCCCCTCTTTTTGGGTCCCGTTTCGAAGCAGGTGTGATATTTTCCGCTGGCATTCCGTTCGGGTCGCAATGAACCCCGGGACCGGACTGCGCATCTAATCCGACGATGCACCGATTGCGATTCATTCTCAGGCTGATGGCCACTTTTTTTGTGCTGGCCGTGTTCACCGGTCGCGCCCAGGACGATCATGGCCCGATGGCGCCCCCGCCGAAATTCGAAGTCAAGCGCATCCCCTCGGTGCCGCATCCCGGCCCGCCGCCCATACCGGCGGATGAAATCATCCACAGATTCGCAGCGAATGAAGACGCGGCCAGAAAAATCTACGACGCGTACGATTTCATGCAGACGATTCGCATCGAGGAAATGAGCACTCCTGGCGGGAAATTCACGGTAACGGGCGAGGAGTATACTCGGCCTGACGGTCAGCGATTCTGGCGCATCGTGAAGCCCGCCGAATCGACGCTCAAGCTGACGCGCTACTCGTTCGAGGACGTTCGCACCATTACGACGCTGCCCATTTTTTTTCTTACCTCGGACCAGATCGCGAACTACGACTTCGTCTACGCGGGGCAACAGAAGCTTGACCAGCTCAACACCTACGTGTTTCAGGTAAAACCGAAGCAGCTGAGTCGCACCCAGCGCCTTTTTCAAGGCGTCGTTTTCGTGGACGACCAGGACCTGGCGATCGTCGAATCCTACGGAAAGTTTGTAACCGAAGTGATTGAAGAAGGCGCGAAATTGCCCTTCAGCCTGTTTGAGACCTACCGAGAAAATTTTCAGAACAAATACTGGCTGCCCACGTATACGACCTCGGACGATTACATCGGCGGCTCAGCCGACGATCAGTTCCAGTTGCGCCTGGTGATTCGCTCAACCGACTTCAAGCCCAATGCGTCAGCGGCGCCCGCATCCCCGCCGAACGCAGCGCCGCGGAACTAGTCCAGGCGGACCAGGTATCGCGGCAGATCGCGAATCGAGCGCAACAACAGGTCCGGCTCCGCGTCGCGAATCCGGCCGGCAGTAGGGAACGGGCCCAACACTCCGATCGCTCGCATCCCGGCGCGCCGGGCCATCTCGATGTCCTCCGGGGTGTCGCCCACATAAACGCACTCCTGGGGTTTTGCCCCCAACCGTTTCAGCGCGATTTGAAGCGGGGCAGGATGCGGTTTCTTTCGCGGCGAATCCTCGCTGAACACCCGGGCGGAAAACAGGTCTCCCAGACCGAATTCACGCAGCTGTTGCCGGACACGCCCGCGACTTCCGGCGGTCACCAGGCCGAGCACGAATCGTCGCTCGAGAATCCGCAGGGCCGCTCGCGCACCGGTAAGCAGGCAGGGGCGCTCACAGCGGTACGCCGCACGCCAGAGCCGGTCTGCCCGTGCCCAGTCCGGTCGTGGGATTCGCGCGGCGCGATACACCTGATACCAGTCGGGGGAATAGTGCCGATCGATCTCACCGACGCCCCACTGGATCCCGATCGCGCGAAACATGGCGAGATACGCCCGCTGGTCTGACGCGTAGGAATTCAATAGGGTGCCGTCCCAATCCAGCAGCACGACGCGCGCCGGTAATGCTTTTCGGTTCACTGCGGGAGATCGTATCAGAACAATGCGCAGGCCGCGTTCGTGCGATGGTGATCCGCAGCAGGATCGGGCGAGAACGCAGAGGCCGCTCTAGCCTGCTTTGTAACGCATGGGTAGAACGTCGTCGCGCTGCAAAGCGAAGTCGTCAAAGGTTGCAGCGTAGGCTCTCCAGCCTGGAGTGTCGGTGTCTTCGGCGCGCACGACGTGCGCTGCGGTGCACATCTGCACGCGGCCGAAGCCCGATGGCCGGTCCACCAGGGCCACTTCGAGCTCAATCGCCATGCCAGGTTCGATGTCGCGGGGCGCAAGGAAAGATACGCCGCTCGAACTGATATTTCTCGTCACCAGCGTCACGGGAAACGGTTCGACCGCATCACCGATCCGAGTCAGCCGCAGCGGCAGCGATAGCGAGGCCCGCGGATAGCGACGCCGTTCCGACGCTACGCCGATCGTGTGAGTCGGAACGCGAGCAAAGCGCCGCGGTCCGGGTTTTTCCGAGAAGCCTGTGACGGATTCTGTTCGACTTTCAGATTCACGCAGCGGAGAAACCGCGGCCCGATCGTCGCGTTCCGGTGCAGCGCCCATTGAACTTCCCCCAAGACCTGCCTAAAGATGACCCTCTGCCAGGTGGTCCGAATATGCGCGAGGCGGGGCGAAGGGTCAACGGGGTGTCCGGTGAAAGTGCCGTATGATGTAACCCTTGGGGCACAGGCCCGACACAGCCAGAATTGCCGTTGCCCGGAACCTCGATGCGCCCGGCAGGGCCCCGACATTGCGTGCGAGAATCGGATAGTTCGTCCCGCCGGGCTCGGCTACCCTCGTCGCGTCGGACAAGTTCAAGCGGAGCGTGCACGAAATGCTGCGAAATCGAAGCCGACGAGCGCAGGCAACGGGCCGCCGAAGAAACGGCGGCCGCTCCCGGTGGCAGGCGGTGCAGGCGCGCGATCGCAGTGCAGACGGCGCATTTGTTTATGCCGTCCGCTCGACCGGGATCTATTGCCGCCCATCCTGCCCATCGCGCAAGCCGGGGCGCGAACAGGTCGTTTTCTTTCCTTTGCCAGAAGCAGCCGAACAGCACGGGTTCAGGGAGTGCCGACGCTGCCGTCCGAGGGCGCATCCGATGCGGAACCCAAGGATCGCGACAGTTGCCCGCGTTTGCCGCGAAATCGAGCGGCGCGTTCAGTCCGACCTCGGGACGGACAAGCGCAGCGATGCGCAGCTGACTCTTGCCGCTCTCGGTACGCTTGCAGGCCTGAGCCCCCACCAGCTTGATCGCGCATTCCGGGGCGCGATGGGCATCACCCCGCGGCAGTACGCCGATGCGCAACGCATGCGTCGGCTCAAATCTCAGCTCAAAAGGGGAGACAACGTGACCACCGCACTCTATGAAGCAGGATATGGTTCGTCGAGCCGGCTCTACGAACGCGCTCCATCACATCTGGGCATGACGCCGGCTTCCTACGGCCGGGGCGGTGCAGGGATGCAGATTGACTATACGATCGTCGGTTCACCGCTCGGTCGCCTGCTGGTTGGAGCAACCGACCGCGGCGTGAGCGCCATTTACCTGGGCGAATCCGACAGCAAGCTGCGCGCCGCGCTGCGCACCGAGTACCCCCGCGCCGATCTCTCACTCGATACCGGCGCCCGCGGTCTGAAGAGCTATGAAGGCGGCAAGCCCGCGAGCCTCGGTGAATGGGTCGGGAAGATCCTCGCCCACCTGCGTGGCCAGGAGCCCCATCTTGATCTGCCTACCGACTTACAGGCCACGGCATTTCAGCGGAGGGTCTGGGAGGAGTTGCGCAAGATCCCGTACGGCGCGACGAAGACCTACACCGAAGTAGCGCGTGCAATCGGGCGGCCGGCCGCAGTCCGGGCCGTCGCGCGGGCCTGTGCCACAAATCCCGTTTCGGTCGTCGTGCCCTGCCACCGGGTGGTTCGACAGGACGGCAATCTCGCGGGATATCGCTGGGGTGTCGATCGGAAACGTGCTTTGCTGGAAAAGGAAGGGGAGTCGGTGAGGCAGTGAACCGCACCAGGCGCGTTCGCCCGGTCTCGATCAGCCTTGCGGCTTGACCCGCTCGGTGCCCTTGGGCCAATGGGGTTTGAACTCGGAGTCTGGCAAACCCGGGTTCCGAACGACTTTCGAGTAGTGCACGATCGAATAGTCGCCCGATCCTGCCTCGAAAAACTCCTGCTGAACCGGCAGCCAGCTGGATTCGTCCAGCCAGATCTGAATTTTGGTGATTTGAGCGCGGACGGCATCCAGTTTCGGAGTCAGTTCGAGTTCGATCGTCTTCCTGTCGTCGACCTTGTCTTCCTTCAGCAGCGTGACCAGATAGTTCTTCTGCATCTCTCGGCTGTCCGTACCGAAGCCCAACAGCAGAAACTGGTCGACAAGCGTGCGATTTTTGCCGAGGTTGTACTCTTCGACGCGCTTCAGTCCCGGCGTATAGACGTACAGGCTGTCTCCGGTCCTCAGGATTGTGCGTGGGTCCGGCGCCTTCATTTCGAGCAGCATCTTGTCGCCACGAACCTGGATGTTCCCGGTCTCCGTCGAGCGGTCATTCACCACAATAGTGACCTTGGTGCGTTCGATGTCGGCTGAGACGCTGTGGAAGTTCCTGGCCTCACCGTCCATCTGCCGGAATACGCCTTCCAGCGTCGCCGTCGTGTGGGTCTGAGCGTAGGCCATCGATCGGCCCGCGGGCGCAACCGACAGTACCGCGCCGAGCGCAAGCATCACTCTACAGTTTTTCCAGACGAACAAATGTTCCCCCCAACAGAATCAAAGCATCCAGCGTGTACGAACCATGATAGCACAGCGAAAAGAAGCACCAATTATGTCCGCATCCGGCGTTTCGCTACTGACAGGCCGCGTCGATCGGTGGCTCGGGACAGCTCGCGAGATCTTCGGCCGACGGTATCCGTTTGATTTGAACTACCCTGCGCCGCGGGGTTAAAATTATCTGCTGGGAGCAGGGAGAAAAGGCTTGACAAGAAATGGCACCCTATGGAGAATGCACTGCGCGCCGTTTCTGCCTTCCCCCTGAGGTAGTTCCTCCCCTTTCGCATCGCCGGAAGTAGTCTGCGAGGAGACCGGTGGCGGAAAAAGATAGCATAGCAACCAGCATGGAATTGGATCGAGAAGTCATCCGCTGTCAAGTATGCGGGTTGGTGCAGTACCGCACGCGGACGGGCAATTGCCGTCGCTGCCTGCGTTTGCTGCCCCCGAAGGTGACGTTCGTCATCCCGACGCCGTCGCCACAAGACTTGCCAGGGGACGACCGTCAACTGTTTGAGAGCTGGCCGAATCGCGAAACTGTCGAGAACATCGGTCAGCGCATCCGACAGTTGCGAGAATCGCGCGGCATGACGCAGAGCCAGCTACAAGCACGCTCGCGCGTTTCCCGCTCGTATTTGTCCCGGATCGAAAGCGGGCAGATGACTCCCAGTCTCGGCACTCTGGAGAAGATTGCCGAAGCGCTGGGCGTTGGCCTGAATCGCTTCTTCGTGCCGGAGACAAACGGCGAAACGGTTCTCGAGGACCCGTTCATTCAGGGGCTTCGTCCGTTCTTGCGACAGCTTGATTGGACTCAGTGGCAGGGCATTCTGAAGAGGTTGCAAGCAATCAGCGAGCATGTCAGCACGAATCATCAAGTGCGCCCGCTGGCCGCCCAGCCCACAGAACGGATGCCCCATGTGCCCCGGCGTCAAACACAACCCGGGCACGTCGCAACCGCCATTCACCGCTAGGTCGCTGGCGACAACCTCGCACTCAAGGTCAGCCGGGCGTCCGCAACTGGGGACGCCCGGCTGAGTTGGTTGTGGCCTAGTAGAACCGCACCTTCACGTCTGCTCCCTTTTCCAGGTGGACTGAGTCGATAAACCGCACCTGCCTCTGATCGTGGGTCATGATCAGCGACTGCGTGCGCGTCCCGTCGCCGAAAAACCGCACACCGCGGAGCAGATTGCCGCCAGTCACACCCGTGCAAGCGAAAATGATGTTTTTCCCGGGCGCGAGATCCTCGGTATCGTAAATTCGTTTTGCGTCCTTGATCCCCATCTGTGCCAGACGTTCGTGGTGCTCGGGCTTGGAGGCGACCAGCCGGCCGATAATCTGGCCGTTCAAGCAGCGCAGCGCGGCTGCCGTCAACACGCCTTCGGGAGCGCCTCCGGTGCCCATCACGGCGTGAACGCCCATGTTTGAAACCGCGGCGGTGATTCCGGCAGAAAGATCGCCGTCGGTGATCAGCCTGATCCGCGCGCCGGTCTTGCGGATATCCTGAATCAGCTTCTCATGGCGCGGGCGCTCAAGCACGATAATCACCAGATCCTCGACCTCGCGATCCAGCCTCTTGGCGATGGCGTTCAGGTTGTGGGCCACCGGAGCATCGAGCTCGACAGCGCCTTTGCATGCCGGGCCCACTACGATTTTCTCCATATAAAGGTCCGGAGCGTGCAGAAGGCCGCCGGGATCACTCGCTGCCAGCACCACGATAGCGTTCGGCTCGCCGGTTGCGCAAAGATTGGTGCCTTCCAGGGGATCGACGGCGATATCAACCCGGGGGTATTTGCGGGCCTTGTCGCGGGCCGCGGCGCCGACTTTTTCCCCGATGTAGAGCATGGGGGCTTCATCGCGCTCGCCTTCGCCGATTACAATCGTCGCGTCCATGCTCACCGTGTCCATCTCGGAGCGCATCGCCTGAACGGCCGCCTGATCGGAACCGTGGCGGTCTCCCAGCCCCATCGTGCGGGCCGATGCAATGGCCGCCCGCTCCACAACGCGCAAGAATTCCAGGCTTAGTTCTGTCTCCACGTTGACTCCTTGAAAATTCAGGATTCCGCCGGAAAGGGACCGCCACCCGGCGCCATGATAGTTCAATTCCTGCTTAGGCCGATGGAATTTTCAGCACGCAGTGGGGCCGCTCAGACGAATGCGGCAATCCCGGTAATGCGTTCGCCGATCACAAGCTTGTGAATATCGTGCGTTCCTTCGTACGTGTACACCGACTCCAGATTGTTCATGTGGCGCATGATGCAGTAGTCGTCCACAATTCCATTGGCGCCCAGGATTTCGCGCGCCAGGCGCGCCGTTTCACGGGCCATCCAGACATTGTTCATTTTCAGCATGGAGATATGCGAGGTATGAACGCGCCCCTGGTCCTTGAGCCGCCCGACCTGCAAGGCGAGAAATTGCGCTTTGGTGATTTCCGTGATCATCCACACCAGTTTTTCCTGCACGAGCTGGTGCGAGGCGATGGGACGGTCGTTGAACTGTTTCCGCTGCTTCGCGTAACTGAGAGCCGTGTCATAGCAGGCCATCGCCGCGCCGATCGCGCCCCAGCCAATGCCGTACCGCGCCTGATCAAGGCACGATAGCGGACCCCGCAGCCCCTGCACTCCGGGCAAAATGTTCGCGGCAGGAATCTTGCATTCCGTCATCGCAAGGCCAGAGGTGACCGATGCGCGCAGCGATTGCTTTCCATGGATTGTCCAGGCCTTGAACCCCGGTGCGCCTTTCTCCACCAGGAAACCGCGAATCTTACCGTCCTCGCATTTCGCCCAGATCAGGGCCACATCGGCGATCGAACCATTCGTAATCCACATCTTCTCGCCGTCCAGGACGTAGCTGTCGCCCCTTTTCACGGCACGCGTCAGCATCCCCCCGGGATTGGAGCCGAATTGCGGTTCGGTCAGCCCGAAGCACCCGATGGCCTTTCCCTGTTGCAGCAGCGGCAGCCAGTGGTCCTTCTGCTGGTCGGAGCCGAAGGCATGAATCGGGTACATCACCAGCGCCGATTGTACGGAGGCGAAACTGCGCAAGCCGGAATCGCCGCGCTCAAGCTCCTGGGTGACGACGCCGTATTCCACGCTGGACATTTCCGCGCAGCCGTAACCCTTCAAATTCGCGCCCAACAGGCCGAGCTTCGCCATTTCCGGGATCAGGTCCATCGGAAATGTCCCCTCGCGGTCATGCTTGGCGATGATCGGCACCACCTGCTCGTCCACGAACTGACGCACACTCTTGCGAGCAAGCTTTTCTTCGTCGCTCAGCAGGGAATCGAAGTCAAGGAAATCGACTCCGGGAAATGGGGGCATCGGTTGGCTCCTGCAGCATTCTACCGGACTTGCGCCAAATCGCGCCACCGGCCGGCGCCCGGCCCCGCTGGCCGACCCGGCCTCTGGTTCTTTGTATTGGCTGATTCGACCTCCCCGCTCACGAAAGTCGCTGTTAGTGTCTCGCGCGCCTAACCGTTTCCCTTGGCTGGCCGATCAGACTCCTTAGGGCCGGATTGTGTTCTCCCGATGGTGCAGCTCTTCATGGACTTCTATTTACCCTCCGATCAGCTAGAAATCGGACCGGCCCGGGTCGATTCCGGCCGGGTCCCGGTTTAGCGCCCAAGGGCTGTCGTGGCGCGAAACTTTCAGGTTCTCCGGGCCGGGTCCGCTCGAGAGAAACAGGACCGATGGCGGAGCGAACCTGCGAACGCAAAGGCCGACTGCTGAACGCCTGTGAACCTGGATGCGCACGCGAGCATCTGCCTAGGGGGCTAACATGCCGAGCCGGGTTTTAGTGGTGGACGATAACGAAGCGTTTGGCGAGATGATCGGCGAGGTTCTGCGCTCGGTCGATATCCAATCGCTGGTGTTGTCCCACAGCGGGCAGGCGGTCACCTGTCTTGCGAAGGAAAAATTTGATGCCGTCTTCCTGGACGTACATATGCCTGCACCCGACGGTATCGAGTTAACCCGCAAAATCCGCTCCGGCGGTTTGAATGTCACGACGCCAATCATGATGATCACCGGCGAAGAAGACCGCGCTCTGCTGGGGCGCGCGTTTGAAGCTGGCGCCAATTTTTTCCTCTATAAGCCGATTGACCGGCACGCCATACTGCGACTTCTTCGCGCGACGAAGGACTCGGTTGAGCACGAAAAACGGCGGTTCCGGCGCATCAAGGTGAGCTGGAACGTCCTGGTCGAATCCGGAACGACTCAACTCCGGGGCACTACACTGGACATGAGTATTGGCGGCCTGTTTGTGCAGACAACGGGTGTGCTTCCTTCAGGCACCACCGCGCAAGTCACGGTTCAGGTGCCATCGGGTCCGCCGTTGGTCTTCGCTGCAAGGGTTCTCCGCGCGGCAGGGACAGACTGCATGGGCATGCAGTTTGAGAAACTCACCCCGGCGCTCAGCAAGAGCCTGCAGGAAGTCCTGTTGCCTCTGATTCTTGCGAAATCCAACTAGTCTGAGTCTTTGCCCTGCCGAAACAGACCAGCAATCGGGCCGAGACCTGTACCTCCGCTAAGCGGCTGTGGTATCCTTGGTCGCTTTCAGACGGTACTCACGCGGGAAGACGCTCACACCGAAGCAGTTTTGTGCAAGGGCTCCGCAGCGGATACGATCACTCGCTGGTCAGGTGTCGCTGGAATCAGGCAACGGGATGAGCTTCCTCGGAGCGCCAGAATGGCCACGAACATGTCCACAGCCGCTGCGACACCTGGAACGGTCTCCCTGCAACTCGCGCACTCGCCTGATAGCGATGACGCTTTCATGTTTTACGCCCTGGCGACGGGCAAGGTACGCCTCCCCGGCGTCAAGTTCACACACATCCTATCCGACATCGAGTCGCTGAACCACGCCGCGCTCAAGGAAACCTACGACGTGACCGCAGTAAGCTTCTACGGCTACACGTTTGTGGCCGACAAGTACGTACTGCTGGATTGTGGTGCGAGTTTCGGCGAGGGCTACGGCCCGATTGTAGTTGCATCGCACCCAATCAAGAAGACCGGCCTCGCCGGAAAGAAAATCGCGGTGGCCGGAACCAGAACGACTTCCTATCTGGCCCTGAAACTGTTTGAGCCAAACGTCGAGACCGTGACCATGCCGTTTGACCGGATTATGGAAGCCGTCCAGGCAAAGGAAGTGGAAGCGGGCCTGCTGATTCACGAGGGACAGCTTCTTTTTTCGCAGATCGGACTTCACAAAGTCGTGGATCTGGGACAGTGGTGGCAGGAGTCCACCGGCCTTCCGCTGCCCCTGGGCGCGAACGCCGTCCGCCGTAGTCTCGGCCCGGACATGGGCCGGCAGGTGGCGCGCATCATTCGTGAAAGCGTCAGCTACGCGCTCGATCATCGCGACGCTGCCGTCGAATACGCTTTGCAGTTCGCGCGTGATATGGATCCGGTTCTCGCCGACAAGTTCATCGGCATGTACGTAAATCGCTGGACGCTTGACTATGGTGAGCAGGGCCGCCGGGCTGTCCGGGAATTGCTTGCGCGGGGAGCCGCGGCAGGCCTAGTCTCGCCATCTTTCAAGGTGGATTTTCTCTCCGAAGCCGCCTGACCGGCTCCGCTTCAAACATAGAGACGACGCGCAAGCGATCGCCCTCAGGAACCTGCGGGCTGCCACCCTCGGCGTTGCAATCGATTGACGGCAAAGCTGTTTCCATTGACGATAGAACTTCGCTTGGAATGCCCTATGGGGGACGGGATGCAGCGCATTCTTTCGACGAACGTGTACCGGAACCACCCGCTCACCCCGGCGCTTTTAGCCGAAGTCGCGCGTGCGGGAATTGGGTCCATCGAGATATTCTGCGGCACGTTTCATTTCAATTATGGCGCCGTGCAGCCGGTGCGCGAACTTTCGCGATCGCTTGGTGAATACGGTTTGACGCTCCTATCGCTTCACGCACCGACCGAGCGCGACACAGCTCCGGGGCGGGGAAGCGGTGTGCCCATTTCGATTGCCGATCCGGAACGCATCCGGCGGCAGGATGCTGTCGACGAAGTCAAGCGCGCACTCGATGTTGCCGAAACGATCCCGTTCCGGTTTCTGATCCAGGACCTGGCCACGGGCCACCAGGCCGCTGATCCGCGCAAGCTCGACGCTGCGTTCAATTCGCTGGAAATCCTGGCGGTCTTCGCAAAACATCGGGGCGTCACGATCGCGCTTCAAAACACTCCCAATGAACTTGGTTCTCCTCAGACGCTCGCTCAATTCGTCAAGGACACGCACTTGCATAACCTGGGTTTCTGCTTCGACGTCGGCCACGCGCACATGGAAGGCGGCGCCGAAGCGGGTTTTCATCTGTTGCGCGACCGCGCCGTCTGCGCGCACGTCCATGATAATCACGGCGAAAAGGACGAGCACCTGCTTCCCTGGGAGGGTACGATTGATTGGGACGCAGCCCTGGGCGAATTTGCAAATGCGCCTGAGCCGCTTCCGTTGGTTCTGGAGCTGAAAGAAACCGGGCCCGGTGTGCCGGCGCTTGACCAGATTTCGACCGCGTTCGATAAACTCGAAAAGCAGCTCGACGAGAAAGGCGCCAATTCCGCCCGCACCGGGCCGGCCCGCAACTGATGCCTCCCCTTGATGAACAAGCACCGATCCCGGTGGTCGCAATCGAACGAGCCCGCGACCATCTTGGCAACGAGGTTACACTTCGCGGTTGGCTGTACAACATGCGCGAATCGGGCAAACTCCTGTTCCCGATCTTCCGCGACGGCACCGGAGTGATGCAGGGCGTCGTCTCCCTCAAGGAGAATCCCGAGGCGTTTGCCGCACTGAAGGGCCTCACGCAGGAATCCAGCATCATTGCCACGGGCACAATTCAGGCCGAACCGCGCGCGCCCGGCGGCTGCGAAATCCGCGTCCGCTCAGTCGAAATCGTTCAGCGCGTGTCGGAATCTGAGCCTTATCCGATTCAACTCAAGGAACACGGAGTGGATTTCCTGCTCGACCAGCGCCATCTCTGGATCCGCACGCCGCGCCAGGCTTCGATCCTGCGCATCCGCGCCGAGGCCATTCGCGCCGCGCGCAATTTCATGGACGGTCTGGGCTATACGCTCACCGACGCGCCGATCTTCACGCCCGCAGCCTGCGAAGGCACGACCACGCTTTTCGAAGTGAACTACATTGACGACCAGAAAGCCTATCTCACACAGTCCGGCCAGCTTTACGTTGAGGCCACTGCCGCGGCGCTCGGGAAGGTTTACACCTTTGGTCCGACGTTTCGCGCCGAGAAATCCAAGACCCGCCGCCATCTTACCGAGTTCTGGATGCTCGAGCCGGAGGCGGCCTACGCGCACCTGGAGGACATGATTGAATTGGGCGAAGGACTGGTGAGCGCGATGGTGCAGTCGGTGGTTGAAAATCGCGCAGCCGAGCTTGCGACGCTCGGCCGCGACGTTGCGAAGCTCGCCAAGATCGTTCCACCGTTTCCGCGCATCAGCTACGACGAAGCTGTCAAGATCCTTCAGAAGGCCGGTAACCCGGCAAAGTGGGGCGATGATTTCGGTGGTGACGAGGAAACTCTGCTGTCAAAGGAATTTGAAAAACCCGTCGTCATCCATCGCTATCCCGCGGCCATGAAGGCTTTCTACATGGCGACCGACGCCACAAGGCCTGACCTTGCGCTCAGTTTCGACATGATCGCGCCTGAGGGCGGGGGCGAGATCATCGGTGGGGGCGAACGCCAATCCAGCTACGAGACCCTGCTGCGGCGCATCCGTGAAAGCAATCTGCCCGAAGAGGCGTTTCAGTGGTACCTGGACCTGCGGCGGTACGGAAGCGTACCCCACGCAGGATTTGGACTGGGCCTGGAGCGCACGGTTGCGTGGATTTGCGGAACCGAGCACATCCGCGAAGTCATCCCCTTCCCACGCATGCTCTATCGCGTCTATCCTTAGATGGGCTTGGGGAGACCTCGGAATCGGTCCGTCCTTTCAGGGTCGCGAAACGAATCAGCCAAATGCCAGAAAAAATACGCATCATCGGCGTGCCGATGGATTTGGGTGCGAGCCGTCGCGGCGTGGACATGGGGCCTTCGGCGTTGCGCGTCGCGGGCCTGCAGTCGCGCCTGAAGCAGCTCGGACGCCAGGTCGAGGACATCGGCAACATTTCCGTTCGCCAGCCGGAGGAGCAGCACTACGGCGAGAAGAACGCGAAGTACCTGGAAGAGATTTCAGAGACCTGCAAAGGCATTGCAGATACCGTCCGGAAAACGCTCGAGGAAGACCTGGTACCCGTGGTTCTGGGTGGAGACCATTCAATTGCCGTGGGCACCACGGCCGGAGTCGCTTCCTATATGCACAAACGGTCCAAGCGCGTCGGCATGATCTGGCTGGATGCGCACGGCGACATGAACACTCCAGAGTCTTCGCCCTCGGGCAACGTCCACGGCATGCCGCTTGCTTCCATCATGGGTTACGGCCCGCCGGAATTGACCGAGCTCGCCGGCATCAAGCCGATGGTCGAGCCCCGGAACGTCGCCCTGGTCGGCATCAGGGATCTCGATGCGCGGGAGCGGCGGCTTGTGAAGGAATCCGGCGTCCGGATTTTCACCATGCGTGATATCGACGAGCGCGGCATGCGTGAGGTGATGACCGAAGCGTTGCGGGTGGCGGGCGAGGACACCGCCGGCGTGTCCGTCAGTCTCGATATGGACTTCGTCGACCCTTCAGACGCCCCGGGGGTTGGCACGCCAGTGCGCGGCGGAGTCACCTACCGCGAAGCCCATCTCGCGCTGGAAATGATTGCCGACAGCCGCGCCATGGTGTCGTTCGAGTTGGTTGAGATCAACCCGGTGATTGATCTGCACAACACCACGGCGTTGCTCGGAGTCGAACTGGTCCTGTCAGGCCTGGGCAAGAAAATCCTATGATCATTTTAAGCGCAGTTGCTCAAGCGACAGTCAGGCCCATGGTGCCGTGATGACCACCCAGAAGAAGTTGCGCGTAGGCGTGCTCTTTGGCGGTCGCTCGGGCGAGCACGAGGTTTCCCTCGCTTCGGCGGCGTCGGTCATCCGCGCGCTGGATCCGGAAAAATACGAAGCCGTTCCCATTGGGATCACCAAAGACGGGCGCTGGCTTGTGGGTGTCGGCGCGCACAAATTGCTCGCCGAAGTCCTTAAATCAGGCGCACGCGTGTTGCTGCCGGCCGATCCTACCGCCGCGTCGCTCGTACCGCTTACTCCGACTGCCGGACATACCAGCGTAACGGTCGATGTGATGTTTCCGGTCTTGCACGGCACGTTTGGCGAAGACGGCACGGTGCAAGGGCTGCTTGAGCTCGCTGGACTACCCTACGTCGGAGCCGGGGTGCTTGCCTCGGCCGTGGGCATGGACAAGGACGTGCAGAAACGGTTGTTTGCCGAGGCCGGCCTGCCGATCGTTCCGTTTTTTGTGGTTCGCCGCCCGGAATGGGAGCGGGAGCGCGCGAAGGTCGTGCGGGCGATCCGCAAGAAGTTCCGTTTCCCGCTGTTCGTCAAGCCCGCAACGCTGGGATCTTCAGTTGGAATGACGCGCGTAAAGACGGCGCAAGAGTTGGGCCCGGCGATTGATACGGCGGCCCAATACGCGATGAAAATTTTGGTAGAAAAGGCTGTCACCGCGCGCGAAATCGAGGTCTCGGTACTGGGCAACGACGACCTGCGCGCGTCGATCCCCGGCGAAATTCTTCCGCATCGCGAATTCTACGATTACGCGGCAAAGTATCTGGAGCAGGGAA
>DATBXX010000029.1:0-165865 GCA_036514055.1 Candidatus Acidiferrales bacterium | reverse complement strand
CCGCGTCGCCCTGTTGGGCGAGGCGGATGGCCTCTGCCTCCGGCATTTCCCCGGTGTCGATTCGTCTCGTTCGGGCCACGCTACCCGTCGGGCCGCATCCTTCAATGCGATGCGTCGGCCGCACCAGAAGTTGTACTTCTCGTTCCTACCGCGCAACTGTGCTGTCTCCGGGCGGGTGGAGAAGGGCGTTGGCGGATGGCCCTAATCAGATGCCGGGCTCTCCTGGTAAGTCTTTACTATTTTGATCAGAATTGCACGATCCGTCCAGCAGGCGTTCTGCGGGCGACAGCCGGGCGCAAAGCAATTTGAGGGTCCGTACTAGGCCGAGGCGGACGCGCCGGAAAGACGAGGCTTCACGCGCACCGGTTTCGGCAGCGGCGGGGCATTGAGCTCGCGTGCCAGGTCCGGCAGTTGGTCCTCGGGGAGCATGCGCAGGAAGGATTTCAAGACAATCTCCGATTCACGCAGGCAGGTATTGAAGTCGTAGTGCAGAGTATCGAGCCGCTGCCAGCAATCACCGGGCTGCACGGACAACCCTTTTGATATTTCGCTAGCCGCTTCTTCGAATTCGCTTTCCAGCTGGTTCAACGTATGAGACAGAATCCGGAGTTTGTGGAAGAAGCGCGACCGCGAGCCGAATAGCAGGTGGTGGAGAATCCGGTTCCAGGAGGCCGCGCTCCGGCCCGTGTTGCCGCGAAAAAACTCAGTGTTCATCGGCTCGACAACCGGAAACTTTGCAACCATCTGGCCGCGGGCGGCCAGTGTTTCGCAAAGCGCAATCAGCGAAGGAGTCAATCGGCCCAGCAGCCCGGCGGCGATGGAAACCTGCTGACGCGCACAGACCAGCTCTCCGGAGGAACGCAAGGAGAACGCCTCATCCAGAGCCACACTCATCATCGCGTAGGAACATTCCCAGCGGCGAACGACGAGCTGATACAACTGGCTTTTTTCGCGCGGCAACGTCGCGACCCAGTCGTCCACTACCCTGCTCCGCTGCAAACGCTTCGGCTTACCCCTAGAGAACACATCTGCCCCCGAACACGCCCGGCGATTATACATGGTTTTCGAGAAAGCGGTTTCTGGCGGTGTCCTGTTATATACTTTCGCCGATTCTTCCATCAGGCCTCACGCTTGAAAGGATTGTCCCGTTGGAATTTGAGCCGCTCGATCAGTTCCTGCAACGCCGAAAAAAACTGAGCGAAATCGAGTCCCTGGGCCATGCTCCCTACCCGCACCGGTTCGATTACACACACACCCCGAAGCAGGTCGCCGAGCAATTCCTCCGCCGCACGGCCGAAGAGCTGTTAGCCGAGCCTGTCCGCGTGCGTACGGCCGGACGCATCGTGGCGCTCAGGCCGCACGGCAAAGCCGCGTTCGCACATCTGGCGGGGGACGGCGGGCAGCTGCAGATCTACATACGTCTGGACGTGGTGGGCGAGCAGGCGTTCAAGCTGTTCGGCCTGCTTGATTTAGGCGATATCATCGGGATTTCCGGTGAGCTGTTCCGAACCAAGACTGCCGAGCTCACCGTGCGGGTCGAAACGCTTGAACTGCTGACCAAGGCGCTTCTGCCGCTTCCGGAAAAATGGCACGGGCTGGCCGATGTGGAGATGCGCTATCGCCGCCGCTACCTGGACCTGATCGTAAACGAGCGCGCGCGGGGAATCTTCCTGCGGCGCGCGCAGATCATCCGCGAGTTGCGGCGCTTTTTCGACGAGCGCGGCTACGCGGAAGTTGAGACGCCGATGATGCATCCGATTCTGGGAGGGGCAACGGCGCGACCGTTCGTCACCCATCACAATACCTTTGATATGGATCTGTATCTGCGCATCGCTCCGGAGCTGTATCTGAAAAGGCTGGTGGTGGGCGGGCTCGACCGCGTCTATGAGATCAATCGCAACTTTCGCAACGAAGGGATTGACGCCATTCATCAGCCCGAGTTCACCATGCTTGAGTTCTACCAGGCGTACAGCAATTCGCTGGACCTGATGAACCTGACCGAGGAGCTGTTTCGCGCGCTTGCGGAAAAAGTGTGCGGAACGACCAGGATCAAGTATGGGGAAAATGAACTCGACTTCAGCCGCTTCGAGCGCCTATCCATGCGCGATGCGATCTGCAAATTCTGGCCAGCAGCGGCCGGCCCGGCTCCCAGCGGGACCGAGATGGCCGAAAAGGGCGGTCCGCGCGGGGTGGCTGCGCGCTACAACGCCTATGCGCACGCCTCCAGCGCCGAGCCAATCGCCGGAATGGAAAAGCGCACCGACGGGGAACTAACCGGGGACCTGTTTGAGGTGATTGCCGAAGGACACCTGACCCAGCCGACATTCATCTATGACTTCCCGACGGAGATCTCGCCGCTTTCAAAACAAAAGACGGATGATCCCTCGGTCACCGAGCGCTTCGAGTTGTTCATCGCCGGCATGGAGATTGCCAACGGCTTCTCTGAGCTGAATGATCCCGCCGATCAAGAGCGCCGTTTCCGCGCGCAGGTCGACAAAGGCGGGCAGGATATGCCGAAGGAAGTGGACGCCGACTATATCCGCGCGCTCAGCCACGGTCTGCCGCCGACCGCAGGCGAAGGGATCGGAATCGACCGGCTGGTGATGCTGCTGACGGATTCCCATGCGATTCGCGAGGTGATTCTGTTCCCGCTCCTGCGCAGCGCGGGCGCAGAACCACCGGACCAGGCGCCGTCGGGCGCGACCGAAAGATCACCATGACATTTGAATGGCTGGTGGCGCTGCGCTATCTGCGCTCACCCAACCGGCCGGCGGTGCTGCGCCTGGTTACGCTGCTGGCGGTGATTGGCGTGGCGGCAGGCGTGACTACGCTTGTGATCGCCCTGTCCATGAACACGGGCTTTCGGCAGGCGATTCGCGATCGCCTGCTCAGCGTTACCGCGCACGTGAATCTGAAGCCCCTGGGTCCGGACGGGATCCACGATTATCGCGAGCTCATGACGAAATTGAGCGGGGTAACAGGTGTTCGTTCGATCGAGCCTGCGATCTATAACACCGTGTTGCTGTCCTGCGGCGGCCGCGCGCGCGGCGTTGTGCTCAAAGGTGTCGACCCGGAGCTGGAACGCAAGGCCAGCGGAGCGCTGCGCAGTATCGTAGCGGGATCGGACAGCTTTGCACCGGACGCCGACGGTATCCAGGCGTTGCTCGTGGGACGCATCCTGGCGGACGAATTGAAGATCGCTGCCGGTGATTACGTTTCACTGACCAGCCCGCAAGGAAATCTGACGCCTTTTGGAATGCTGCCGCGCTCGCGGCGATTCCGCGTCGCGGGAGTCTATGATTCAGGCTTCTACGACTACGACGCAAACTGGGCGTTCGTGACGCTTGAGTCGGCGCAGGGGCTTGCGGGGGTGGGCGATGTGGTGAGCCTGCTCGAAGTGCGCGTGGCGAAACTGGACGACGCAAGCGCCGTGGCGGACGACCTGGTCAGGCGCGCGGGTCCCGGGTTTACGGCGACAACCTGGATGGATGAAAACCGCGCGCTATTCCGGGCGCTGAGTCTGGAAAAATTGGTGACGGCGCTGTTCATTGGGCTGATCACCTTTGTCGCCGGCCTGAATATCCTGGTGGTTTTGACCATGACGGTGACCGAGCGGGCCAGGGACATCGCGGTGCTGATGGCGCTCGGCACGCGTCGGCGTCAGATACGCCGGATATTCGTGTTGCAGGGGCTGGCGGTGAGCATCACGGGAACCGCCGTGGGTCTGGCGGCCGGTTACGGCTTTGCCTGGATTGCCGATCGCTGGCGGCTGATTCCGCTGAACCCGGAAATCTATGCGATTCCCTACGTGCCGTTCCACGGAAACGGACTCGACGCGATCTGGATTGCTGCCGCGGCGCTCGCGATCAGCGTGGCCGCCACAATTGTTCCGGCGCGCGCCGCATCGCGCATCCTTCCGGTTGAAATCCTGCGATTTGAATAGGCCCGCCGGAACAATCCGGTGCCCCGACACCGACCGGGCGCAGCTGTGCCTTGCGAGAATCACACCTCATCGACAGAAATCTTCACTTGCCTGCGCCTGCCGTGATCGGCTCGGTCCGCAGCGGTTGGCGGCGCAAGAAAATTGGGTCTTGCAGGGCTGGGTTTGTATTCGTTTCCGAGGCGGCTCGCATGCTAAGATTGAAAACAACATGGAGCATGGCCAAAAATTGGCACTCGCAGCGGACACGGGAGGGAACAGTAAGGGACATGTGTGGAACGAATTGGGCCAACCGCATGTTCCCGGCGGACTAGCTGCATGCAAGAAAAGGACATATCGATCGCGGAGTTCGGCATCTAAAGTGTGGTGAGATATGGCAGGCCATGAATAGACAGGCAGCCTCGGCAGTAACGCTGGACGAGTCCCCGATCGGGGCCGTCGCAAGCTCGGGGCAGATCCTGCGCACGGAAAACCTTCGCAAAATCTTCTACTCAGGCACGCAGGAAATAGCACCCCTTGACGGAATCGATTTTTCGATTGAGCGCGGCGAGATGGTCGCGATCGTCGGACCATCCGGAGCGGGCAAGAGCACGCTTCTGCATTTGCTTGCGGCGCTGGACACTCCAACGAACGGTGCAGTATACTTCGGCGCGAAATTACTTCGTTCGCTTGCAGAGGTGGAACTGGCAGAGTATCGCAACCGGTCGGTGGGTTTCGTCTGGCAGCGCCATCACCTGCTGCCGGATTTCACGGCTGCGGAAAATGTCGCGATGCCGCTGCTGGTCCAAGGACAGGCGCTCGGTCAGGCGCTCCGCGCAGCAGGAGATTGGCTAGCAGAAGTTGGATTGGCTGATCGCGCCGGGCAGCGTGCCGGAGTGCTCTCCGGTGGCGAACAGCAGCGCGTTGCAATTGCACGAGCCTTGGTAAACGAGCCCGTGTTGCTTTTGGCGGACGAACCGACAGGGGATCTGGACGAACGGAGCGCGGAGGGAATTTTCGAACTGATCGAGCGGCTCCACCAGACCCACCATCTGACTTCGATTCTGGCTACACATAATTTGAGTTTGGCGAAGCGCACGGACCGTGTTCTGGCCCTGGAACACGGGAAACTGGCTCCGAGCGCAGAAGTGCTTGCGGGTGCCGCAGGTCATGCGGCGCGACCGGTAAGCGCTGGGGTACGGACCCCGGGAGAGCGTGGGTGACCCTTGTTTGAACGCTATACAGAGAAGGCACGGCGGGTAATATTTTTCGCAAGATACGAGGCGAGCCAGTACGGAAGCCCGTACATCGAGACCGAACACTTGCTGCTCGGCCTTTTGCGCGAGGACAAGGCGCTGGCGAACCGTTTCCTGCGCACCCACGGCTCGATTGAATCCATACGCAAGGAAATAGAATCGCGCATCACCGTGCGCGAGCGCATTTCGACTTCTGTGGAAGTTCCTCTGAGTCAGGAATGCAAACGAATTCTCAACTACGCCGCGGAAGAAGCGGAACGGCTCGGACACAAACACGTCGGCACGGAACATCTGCTGTTGGGGGTGTTGCGTGAAGAAAAATCCTTTGGCGCCGAAATCTTGCTGGAGCGGGGATTGCGGCTTTCCACCGTGCGCGAGGAAATGGCGCGCAGTGCGGGAGAGAAGGTGCCTGTGAACCGGCCAAAAGAAGCTTCGTTGCTCGCAGAGTTCAGCCGCGATTTGACGCAGGCGGCCATGGAAGGACAACTCGACCCGCTCGTGGGCCGGGATCGCGAGCTGGAACGCGCGATCCAAATCCTGTGCCGCCGCACGAAGAACAATCCCGTGCTGATAGGCGAACCAGGCGTGGGCAAGACGGCGATCGTCGAAGGGCTCGCGCAGCGGATCGCCGACGGAGACGTGCCGCCGTTTCTGGCGGACAAGCGAATTCTGTCTCTGGACCTTTCCCTTATCGTCGCCGGCACGAAATACCGCGGACAATTCGAAGAACGGCTGAAGACCATCATGAAGGAATTGATGGAAAGCCAGAACGCGATCGTGTTTATCGACGAGCTGCACACGCTGGTGGGGGCGGGATCGGCCGAAGGATCGCTTGACGCCGCCAATATCCTGAAGCCCGCGCTGAGCCGCGGCGAAATCCAGTGCATCGGTGCGACGACCCCGGGCGAATACCGCAAGTCGGTTGAGAAGGACCGGTCGCTTGAGCGGCGGTTTCAGGCCGTGAAGGTCTCAGCGCCGAACGAAGACGAAACCATTCGCGTGTTGCAGGGCGTGCGCGACCGCTACGAGAAATTTCACGCGGTCAGCTACACCGAAGAGGCTATCCGCTACGCCGTATATCTGTCGAACCGCTACATCCCGGACCGTTTTCTGCCGGACAAGGCCATCGATCTGCTCGACGAGGCTGGCGCGCGCGTAAAGCTCCGCCAGGCGATGCTTCCGGACGAAGTCTCTGAAGTGCAGAAGCGCGTGAAGTTCATCACCCATCGGATGGAAACGGCAATCGCCAACCACGAGTTTGAAAAAGCCCGGTTCTACTCCGAGGAGGAGCGCAAGGAAAAGGAACATCTGCGTGTACTGCGCGAGAAGCTGAAGATTGACGATTCCACCACCGGCGTGGTCACGCGCGAGGACATCGAAGAGGTCGTGGCGCGCTGGACCGGGGTTACGGTGACTTCGATCAAGGAAGACGAACAGCAGAAATTGCTGCGGATCGAAGACGAACTGCATCGCCGGATCATCAGCCAGGAAAAAGCGATTACCTCACTTGCGCGAGCGATCCGGCGCAGCCGCGCGGGCCTGAAGGCACCGGGCCGCCCGGTTGGCTGCTTCCTTTTCCTGGGACCAACGGGCGTGGGCAAGACCGAAGTCGCGCGCCGGCTGGGAGAGTTTTTGTTCGGCAGCGAAAAATCGCTGATTCGCTTCGATATGTCCGAGTACATGGAGAAGCATTCGGTATCGAAATTGATCGGCGCGCCTCCTGGATATGTAGGTTACGAGGAGGGTGGGCAGTTGACCGAGCGCGTGCGCCGCACGCCGTATTCAGTGATCCTGCTGGATGAAATCGAGAAGGCTCATCCCGACGTGTACAACATTCTGTTGCAGGTTTTCGAGGACGGCCAGTTGACCGATGGGCTGGGCAACACGGTTGACTTCCGCAATACCATCATCATCCTGACGTCGAACCTTGGCGCGCGACAATTGCAGAAACAGTCCGGCCTGGGCTTCCAGTCGCGGGACGAAACCGCCGCGGCAAAGAGCCAGGACGACATGGTGATGAGCGAGGTCAAGCGTGTGTTCAACCCGGAGTTTCTGAACCGGCTGGACGAGGTAATCCTGTTCGATTCCCTCACGGACGAGGATTTGCTGCTGATCATCGACCTTCTGGTCGGGCAGATCAACGAGACTCTGGTACATCGCCAGGTGCAGATCGCGATGACCCCGGAGGCGCGCCAATGGATTCTCGAGAAGACTTGCGGCGATCGGAATTACGGCGCGCGGCCGCTCCGGCGCGCGTTGCAGAAGTACGTCGAAGACCCACTTTCGGAAGCTCTCATTCAGGGCGGCTTGCAAATGCCGGCGACGCTGGAAGTTTTTCTCTCCGGCGAAGGACTGGCGTTCCGCCCCGTGGTGGAAGCAACCCCGGTGGCCCACTAGGAATCCTACACGCGCGAGCTGGATTAAAACACGTCCGGCGGGGGAGCAAAAAATCTTGGGCGGGGTACCGCGGCCTTGACCAGAACCTTGGCCGCCAGCAGGAAACTTTCTGTTTGCGCATGTGGAATTCTAGCCGTTGTGTGCTTGCTACCCCTCGCTTTTAGCCAATCCCTTTGGGCTCAGCAGTCGCAGGAACCCGGCGGATCGCAATTCGTCATCACCCGAATCGAATTTGACGGGAACCGCAGGGTTCAGCGCGATACGCTGAAGGCGCGTATTTTTTCGCGTGACGGCGATCCCTACAGCACCGAAGCACTGCACCGGGATTTTCAGGCGCTGTGGAATACCCAGTTTTTCGAGGACATCACCCTGGAAGTAGAAGATGATCCGAACCAGGCGAACGGGAAGATTGTCATTTTCCACGTGAAAGAGCGGCCGATCATCCGCCGGATCGAATATAAGGGAAATAAATCGATCACCGAATCCGACATCCTTGATGCCTTTAAGGAAAAGAAAGTCGGTCTCAGCGTCGAAAGCCAGTTCGACCCGACGAAAATCAAGCGCGCCGAAGTGGTCCTGAAAAGCCTGCTGGCAGCGCACGGCCACCAGTTCGCCACGGTAAAACCCACCTATGAGCGCATCGCCGCATCCAACGCCGTCAAGCTGGTCTTTAATATTGACGAGGGCCCGAAGGTAAAGGTCGGCACCATCACCATCGTCGGAAACAAGGCCTTTTCCAGCCGCAAGCTCATCCGCACGATGAGAAACGACCGGCCCTACGGCATTCCGCTCGGCATTACCTATATTCCGGTGATGGGCAAGACGTTTGACCGCCCCAAACTGGACGAGGATCTGGAAGTGGGCATTCGCGGATACTACCAGGATCACGGCTACTTCAAGGTTGTGGTCGACGCCAAGGAACTCAAGACCGTGGACGTGAACGGCGGAATGCCGCTGATCGGCAACCGGCACGGAAAACAGACCAACATTGTGATTTCGGTCTCCGAAGGCGAGCAGTACCACATGGGCAAACTCTCTTTCCAAAGTTCGGACCCCGATCAAGGGCTCATCTTCAAGCCGGACCTGCTGGCGCGTGCCTTCCCTTTGAAGGAAGGCGACATTTTCGACACTGATAAGGTCCGCAAGTCGCTGGAAAGTTTTACGAAATTGTATGGCCAGTACGGATACATCGACTTTTCCTCCGAGCCGAACTTCGACGTGGACGCGACAAAGAAAGTCGTGAACTTGACGCTGGTTTTCGACCAGCAAAAGCAGTTCTTCGTGCGGCGCATCGAGTTCTCCGGCAACACGACCACGCGCGACAAGGTGATCCGGCGCCAGCTCCTGCTGGACGAAGGACAGGTCTTCAACAACCGCTACTGGGAATTGAGCCTGCTGCGGCTCAATCAGCTCGGTTATTTCGAGGCCATCAAGCCGGAAAACGCGGAGCTGAAAAAGAACGTGAAGGCCGGCACCGTCGATATCAAGCTCAAGGTGAAAGAGAAGGGCAAACAGTCAGTCAGTTTCTCGGGTGGCGTGAGCGGACTCCAGGGCGCCTTCGTGGGGTTCTCCTATCAGACGAACAATTTCCTGGGGCTGGGCGAGACCCTGACTCTTTCGGCGCAGATCGGCGATATCCAGCGCAGCATCAACTTCGGATTCACCGAGCCCTACCTGTTTGACCGCCCCATTTCCTCAGGGTTCACGATCTTCTCGCAAAAGTACGATTACAACACCGCGCGCCAGGAAGGAATCTTGCTCGGGCAGCAGGTCGCGATCGATCCCGCGCTCCAGGAAAACTACAACACAGACTCCAAGGGCTTCACTGTTTTTGCCAGCTACCCGCTGCGCCGGCTCTCGTTTACGCGCCTGGGCGTCAGTTACGGCTTTTCCACCACCGATATCACTCCGTTCAGCCAGTCGGCGACCCTGCTGTTTGAATTCACCAAGTTTACGAGCCTCGCCGGGCCCTCGGCCCTTCAAGGCATCCGCCAGAGCCAGATTACGCCAACGCTTACCTACAACACCGTGGATAGCCCGATCAATCCGACCCACGGAAAGAGCTTCTCCTATGGAGCGAGCATCGTGGGCGGGCCGCTGGGTGGAAATGTCAATACGTTCAGCAACGTGTTCGAGATGTCCTATTTCCATCCGAACCATCACCACCGGAACACCATTGCCGTTCACTTCGCAGGCAGCATGATCACGGGCTACGGCGGAAAAGAAGTGCCGCCCAATACCCGGTTCTATGCCGGAGGCGAGCAAGACGTCCGTGGTTTTGACTTCTATACGATTTCGCCGTTCGTATTCATTCCCTTTTCGACGACCACCAACATCAGTTTCGTGAATCCGCACAGCCTGAACCAGCAGGGCGTCCCGATCGAGGAATCCATCCCGGTGAACGTCTTGGAGTTTGTTCCTACGCGGCCGGGCGGCGATCTCAAGGGCGTGTCGAACCTGGAGTACCGGATTCCCATCGTCGGCTCCTATGTGAGCCTGACGATCTTTCATGATCTCGGCGTCAACGGCATCCTGCGGAAATCGCAACTCCAGCTCGATCCCTCGGCGGTCGCTTCTCTGCGGCAACAGTACCCGAACCCGGATTTTCCGTGCCAGCCGCTGGGCTCACCGTGCGTGAACATTCCGAATAATTTGCCCATTGCTCCGGGCACCGAGTTCCGGCCGCATACCTCGGCGGGACTCGAGCTCGACATCCAGATTCCCATCATCCAGGCACCGTTCCGCATCTATTACGCGTACAATTACCTGCGCCTGGACCAGACCATTACGCCGCCGCTCGGAGCGTTCTACGTCCCGCCGGCCGAAAGAGAAAGTTTGAAGCAGTTGGGTGTCTACGACACGGAGATCGTGCCGTCGCTGCAAAGTTTCTTGGAGCAGACGCGGTCCGCGCAAACCATCCCTCCGGGCCTTTTCGAGCCGAGGACGACGCTACGGTTTGCAGTGAGCCGGACTTTCTAGTGAACCTGCAGGGAATCCGAAGGAAACCGCCAAGTGCCGTTTGTGGTGCGGCGCGCATGGAGATTCAAGCGGAGATGGCCGGAGGCAAGCACATGAGAGGGTGGGGACTGGGAGCGCTGATGCTCCTGACGATAGTACTGGTGGCAGGTTGCGGGGGTAACGCCACCGCGGTCGGGATCACGATCTCCGGGCCCGGGCTGTCCCCGCTGACGGTCATCGTGAACCATCCTGCGCAGTTTTCCGCGAACGTCACAGGCGTTTCGACATCGACGGTATTCTGGCAGATCTGCGAACAGCCGGCGGTTCCTTCCACCACAATCCCGCCGACCCAATGCACCCCCGGCCAGGGACCGAACGGATGCAACATCACGACGGTCGCCTCGCCGATCACCGGATTCGGCACCATCACTCTGAATGGACTCTACACAGCGCCGCCGGCGGTTCCTCAACCCGCGACTTTCCTGATCGTGGCTACCAGCTGCATCAAGGCGAATGCGTTTACCACCTTCACCGTAACGGTTGATTCCGGGATTCGCGTAGAGATTAGTCCGATCAGCGCGTCGATCGGTCCGGGAGAAAATTTTCAATTCACTGCGACCGTCACGGGCAGCTCCAACACGTCGGTCGTTTGGCTCGTGAACTCGATTCCCGGCGGAAATGCAACCGTCGGTTTCATTTGCCCCAATCTCGGCGCCCCCTGCGGGAATCCGGGAGAATACTTCGCCCCGGCTGTTTCTCCCGGGGGCGTGACCGTCACGGCGCAATCAGGCGCCGACGCCACGCAACAGGCATCGGCAACGGTCACGGTCGGGAGTGGCGGTCCGCCGACGTTTAGCGCGACCGGTCCGCTTGAGCCCAGTGTGACCGCGGAAGGTTCCGCGCAGCAGGACGTGTATGTTTCCGGCACCAATCTTCTGTCAACGACCCGGGTGGTTGTGGGCGGTGTCGCTCTTCCATCGACCGCTGTGACGTTCCTTAGCGGGACCCTGCTTCGCGCCACCATCCCGGCAGCTGAACTCGCCCAAGCCGGCAGCGTGGGGATCACCCTGGAGTCAGAAGACGGCAGTCTAAGCTCCGGAACGGTGCCGCTCCTGCTCGATCCGGTGCGACCGGCGCTCATTGCCTCCTCACCTGACGGGGTGCAGGAAACCAACGGAGGCGCAAGCCTGACCGTAAGTTTGACGGGCGGTTATTTCGTGCCGAACAAAACGACGGCTACGTTCAACGGAATCGGCTGCGGCGGAGGGGCCCAGGTCTGTACAACTTTCATCAACAGCCGGCAGCTGACCGTCTCGATTCAGGACGCAAGCCTCGGCACGCCCGGCCTGTACCCGCTCGTCATCCAGAATACCGACGCCGCAACGGCTGGCGTTCCCTCGATTTCCGGGGTCAATCTGGCGGTCACGCCGGATCCGGCCCTGATTTCAGGTTCGCCGACGCCGACCATCGCCGTGGGCGCAGGTCCTTCGGCGGTTGCGATCGATGAAGCCGACGGTATCGCCGTCGTCGCCAATACCGGCGGTAACACCGTTTCGCTTGTGAACCTGCTGACGAACGCTTTGATCGGAGCTGCTATTCCGGTTGGAACCTCGCCGACCGGAGTGGCCGTGGACGATTTGCTGCCAGACCACCGGGCCTACGTGGTCAATAGCGGTAGCGACAGCATTTCGGTGATCGATTTGAGCCTTCCGAGTCCGGCCGTGACCCAGACGCTTTCTCTTGCCAGCTACACGCCATCGATCATTCCCATCGGCACTGTGCCATTTTCGATCGGAGTCAATCCGCTAACGCATCGAGCGTTCATAGCCAATCAGTCGACCAACGTGGGAACGGTTCTGGACCTCGCCAATGCCAACACGGGCCTGACTCCGCCCTGCGCCGCCGCTCCTTGCCCGGTCGCGGTCATCACCAGCGGCGTCACTTCCTACGGTACCGGCGCGAGCCCCAATGTTTCCGTCGATCCCCGATTGAACTGGGCCATGGTCACGCCGGGCGGTGCGGGAACGACGGCGCTTGTCGATCTCGGGCGCGCGCCCAGCCCCGGTGACGTCGGCCGCCTGCCGGAACTGATCGGGAGTCTGGGGATTTCCTCAACCGTCCAGGGCGTCGGAATAAACACAGAAACCCATCAGGCACTGCTGACCGATCCATCGGCGTCGACACTGACCCTTTTTAGCCTTCTGAACGACGCCGTCGCTCCGGTAAATTTCACGGTGAACGGAGCTGCTCTGGACACCCCGAATTTTTCCGCTTCCGCCGTCAATTCTCTTGAGGATGTCGGCGTCGCGATCCAGGGATCGGCGACAGGAGCGACAGCGGTCGTCGCCGACCTCGAGAACGGCGTAGTGCTGAAGCAAGTCAGCGGTCTTGCAGGGATGCCAGCAGCCGTGGCAGTCGATCCGGTCAGCAACGAGGCCGTCATCGTGAACCAGGGGAGCGGCTCGGTTTCGATTCTCTCGCTCGGTCCGGCGCTCACTGCGCCTCAAATCCTGGAGGCGAGCCCGGACGCTACGCTCACCTCTACACTGCCTCTGCAGCTGCAGATCACCGGCGGCAATTTCACGCCCGGATCGGTTGTCCGCCTGGACCGGGTTGCGGTTGCCACCACGGCCGTGGCCAGCACGTGCACGGTAACCTGCCGTCAATTGACGGCTACGGTTCCGGCGAGCATGCTCGGCAGCGCGCGGCGCTACCTGGTTGACGTGCTCAATGCCGACGGCTCGGTCTCAAATCTTACCGAACTGGGAGTCCTGCAGGCCGTCAGCGTCGGGTCCTCGCCAGTTGCCGTCTCAATCGATACCGACCGCGATCTGGCGGTTGTCACGAATTCGGTCGACGACACCGCTTCGCTGGTGTCACTGGCTGCTGTGTCGCCGACTTTTTCCCCCGAGTCGCTTGGCCCCGTGGGCGTGATCGGCGCGCCCGTACCGGTCGGGACAACCCCGGAAGGCGTAGCAGTCATTCCGCGGCTCGGCATTGCCCTGGTCGCCAACAATGGGAGCAATGACGTCACCGCAATTGACCTCACAACCACGCCATCGGCCCTGCCGCTACCTGCGATCCCGCTATGCGGGGAGAGCTGCTCGAATCCAACCAGCGTGGCATTCAACCAGGACTCGGCGACGGCGGCAGTAACCAACACAAACTCGGGCAATCTGTTCAGCACGGGCAGCGTGAGCCTGGTCGACGTGGCGCGAGCCACCACAACGACGTCCACAACGATCAGCGCAACGCTCGGGGCCAGCCCGTCGGTTGATCAGAATCCGGTTGCGGTTGCGGTCGATCCGACGTTGAATTTCGCAGCCGTCGCCACGGCGTCTGCCACAAGCAGCCTGGACATCGTTGATATGCTGGCGGACTCGATCGTGGGGCGGGTGAGCAATCTCGACAATCCCAGTGGAGTGGTGTTCGATCCGGTGAACCAGGTGTTTCTCACCGTGAACAGCCTGCTCAACAACATCGACATCACCAACCCCTCGACGCTGACGACTTCGACGGTGAGCGTGGGAATTGCCCCGACCTCGATTGATTACAATTTCCAGACTAGCTCGATCGTCACTCTGAATTCGGGAAGCCATACGATGTCGGTCCTTGACTACACGTGTCCGCCGAGCATTGCTGAGCCGTCCTGTGCCAACCCCCAGGTGCGCGCGGTTCTTGGACTGGGAGGGGCGCAGTCTTCAACCTTTGTGCTGGGTCCGAATGCGGTGGCGATTGATCCGAAACTGAACCTGGCGGTCGTGGTCGACCCCGACAATAACCGTGTCTTGCTTGTCCCGATGCCGCACTAGGGCAACCGGAACTGCAGGCGTCCAACCGCGTTCCCGGCTCCGGCATCGGAGCCTAGAGGGAGGAGCCGGGGCAGTCGAAGATGGAGTGGTAGAACGAATGTGGAATGGTTCTGGGTGTTGCTGTAAAGGTGCCGCGGCCGGAATCCAATTGACCGTGTTATTGTTTGGAAGCTATAATTCGCGGTTTGCGATTATCAAAATTCTCTCAACACATTTGAATGAGGAGTGCGAATGAAGATTCAAGCGGCAGTCCCGATTTTGGCAGTCCTTTTAATGACACCGGCGGTGTGGGGACAGGCCCCCAACGCAGGCGCGCAGGCGACGACGAAGGTCGGGGTCATCAACATTCAGGCGGCTATTGCCAGCACGGCGGAAGGCAAGCAGGCGGCAGCCGAACTGCAGTCGCAGTTTGCTCCACGCACCACCGAGCTTCAAAACCTGCAGAAGCAGATTGAAGATCTTCGGAACAGGCTGCAGACGGGCCAGTCAACCCTGAGCGATGAAGAGAAGGCCCGACTCACGCGCGAGGGCGACCAGTTCACCCGTTCGTTTCAGCGGAAGCAGCAGGAATTTCAGGATGATACCAACGATGCCCAGCAGGATGTCGTGAACCGCATCGGTCGGAAACTCGTGGACATCCTGAATAAGTATGCCCGGGACAACAGTTATACGCTCATCATCGATGACTCGTCGCAGCAGACTCCGGTACTTTTCGCCGCGAACCAGATCGATGTCACGCAGGATATCATTCGTCTCTACGATCAGAGTTATCCGGTGAAGACCTCAACCGCAGCTCCCAAGCCCGCTGCTCCGAGGCCCGCACCCGCCGCCGCTCCCAAGCAGTAGTCGCGACGATCGGATCAACCCGTAAAGTCACTCGAGGCCCTGCCGGCGAAAGCTGGCAGGGCCTTTTTGTTGCCAGAGCCGCTTTTGCCGGCCCTCGGGCGCTGCCGTCGATCAGAATGCCACCCATTCAAACGGAAACAACTTGCCTGCCTCAACGGGATCAAGCTGTATGCCCGCGAGCTCCGCGGCGCGGGCAAGCACCGGATCGCGTCCGCCTGCGAGATCCTGGGCGGTCGGCAGAACGATTTCGTCCGGTGTGACGCCGGCGTGCTCAAGGCTTTTGTCATCGGACATGACGAGATCGGCGTCGGTAATCGAGAATGTGTAAAAGATCTTTGTGTCGAAGCCCTGCTCATAGGGATATCTTCGCGCCTCCATCACGCTACCTGAGCTGCGATCTCCCAGCACGGTCCCGCGTTTCTCAAGCTGGATCACGCGGGCAAACAGCTCGGCGGCAGACGCGGATTGGCTGTCCACCAGCACGATGAGCTTTCCGCCAAACGCATGGTCGCCGACGGTCTTGGCGAGCTGCGGCTTCATTTCCTTTTTGCCGACGCGATTGGAAATCTGCACGTCGTGATCAAATACATTGCCGACCATTCGTTCCAGGGTGACGGTCGAGCCGCCCGGATCGCTGCGGAGGTCCAGAATCAGGGCCTTGCACTTGCGGGCTGCTTCGAAGTAGTGGTCAATCGCCAAGTCTTCGAGAAAGAATTCCGGCATCTTCCAGATCATCACGTCGCCGATCGTGACGGTTCTCTGGCGGACAACGTGATCCTGGTTTTGTTCCTCCCGGACCAGTTGCCATATGTCACTGGCTCCGGCAGTCCCGGTGATGTCCATCACCTTTTTCCCCGGTTGGATCTTGAAATTTACCGAGATCTTGCGAGCGGCGCCATTGGGATCGACCAGAACCAATTCAGTGACTGGCTGGGGCGACAACTCTCCCAGGTAGTAGCGGAGCTGCTGGAGATCTTGCCGGTTCACGGCGTAGGAGTCCAGAGCCACCAGGCGGTCCCCGGGATGCACCTTGGATTCGGCATCGGTGCCCGGACGGACACGCGTAATGAACGCCTGGTCCCCGAACAGCTGGTATCGGTAGCCGTAGTCGAAGCGATAGGCGCGCTGAGGCGCGATAAAAAAGGTATGGCTGTCATTCAGACCGTCCAGGAAAGCCGCGACCATTCGCATGCCCTCATTGATCGAAGGCGCGTTTTTGATCCTTTCGTCGCATTGGTGATACCTCGCCTCCAGGTCCGCTCCATGGTAGGTCGGATCGTAGTAATACTTCTTCACCGCATCGAAGGCGTCGCGAAGCATGCCGCGAACTTCGCCAACGTCGACGCTGTTCATTTTCTGCTGCGCGCGCGATCGCTCGGCGAGGTTCGGGAATACAACGAAAAGCCCCAGCAGAAAAGCGGTCCGGACAATCTGACTCCTGCGCATCGGGATCCTCCCAAGCAGACACAGCCAATGGTATGGGGCCAGATATAGTACAGGTACAACGTCTGAAAAGATGAAGCAATATCCGAATGGCAACGTGCCCAGATGATTATCAGCTCTGGCTTACCGGCTGCGCCGGGTGCCAACCGCGGCGCTCGCCTCAGGGCTGTCGGCGGGGCGTTTGTTCGTCCGGCCGGGTTCGGCTATCATGAGTACTCGAAGGCGATCGAAGATTTTGAAAGTTTTTCGCGACAGCGAACCAGGAGGATGGGCATGGCAATTTCGGTTGGAGCTGCGGCTCCGGATTTTTCGTTGAAGGACCAGAATCAGAAGGATGTGAAGCTCTCCGATTTCCGGGGCAAGAAGAACGTGGTCATCGTGTTTTATCCGCTCGATTGGAGTCCGGTATGCACCAATGAGCACGCCTGCTTCGTGAACGACATGAAGCGCTTCGAGCAGCTGGATGCAGCCGTATTGGGGCTCAGCGTTGATAGCGTCTGGTCGCACAAAGCCTTCGCCGACAAGATGGGCATTCACTATTCGTTGCTGGCAGATTTCCAGCCCCGCGGCGCGGTCGCCGATTTGTTCGGCGTTTATCTCGCGGACAAGGGAATCACCGGGCGGGCGATTGCGATCGTCGACCGCAGCGGCAAGATTGCCTGGTTTAAAAACTACGACATCCCGACGGTGCCGGACCTGAAGGAAGTTTCCGAGGCGCTGGCAAAAGTGAAGTAAGCGAGGCACTTGGGCTGCTCGCCTGGGACGTGCCAGCGAAGGTACGAATGTAATCAACCAGCTGCCAGCGCTCCTGATCGCTCAGCTTGTCTTCGAAGGCGGGCATGGGTAGCCGCCCGCGCGTGATTTGCCAGAAAAGCTCCCCGTCGGTGCGGCGGCCCATCGCCGCCGCATCGGTGAAGTCACCGGGCGCGACAGAAAGTTCGGCGGCCTTCTCACCTCTGCCGTCTCCTTGTTCTCCATGGCAGCTGCGGCAGTGCTCGCCATACGCCAGTTTCCCGGCGGCAACGGCGTCTGCGGTTGAGGGAACCGGATTTTTCAGTCTCTTAGCCGCGGCGGTGGCGCGCCAATTTCTGGACGCGTTGATTGCCGAGAGCACACCCGCGATCAGAATCGCGAGCAACGTCAGAATTGCGAGGGGCCGAAATTTTCCTTTGGGCTGACCAGGCTGCACGGGCTAATCCGCTAGGCTTCGATGTTGCGCGAGCGACACTTTGCTCCGGCCGGAATTTTCCCACAGGCGGCGAGGATTTCCCAGCGAAGTTCCCGGCATACTTCACCAGGGGGCGCCACTCATTGCCCGGAATGGATTGCTCGAATCGCTGAAATAACGACCAGCACCAGCATAGCCAAGACATAGATACGCAGTCCCCACAGCAGCACCCGCACTCCGACCGACAGTTTTCTCGGGCCAAAACGTGTTTTTTGTTTGGCGGCGACTACCTGGTCGATTTCCAGCAGCGACAGGACCACCTGCGGATCCTTCAGATCAGGCTTCGCCGCGATTTCCGGCCCTAGCGAAGCGTCCCGGGAATCTCCCTCGCGCTTGCTTTCGCTATCTTTTGGCGTCATGGGAATGTCCCTCGGACTCTGCGATTCGCAATTTGTGAACACGCTTCGGTCGACTGCGCAATTCTAGCCTCCCAGCAAACTTGGGAAAACGGTCGCCAGGCCGAACCCAATTCCGACGAAAACCAATAGCACCGTGACCGCGATACCCGCCGCATTTGCCCAAAAACCGTTCACATGTTCTCCCATCACATCCCGATCGTTCACCAGAAGGATCAGAAAGGCGAGCGCGGGTGGCATCGCAAGGACGGCGATCACGTTTACCGTGAGCACCACAAATTCCAGGGGGGCGCGGGGAATCAGCACCAGCCCGGCCGCTGCACAGGCCGAGCCGAGCAGCGTTGAATAGAACGGCCACGCATCGCGCATCGGGCGATTCAGGCTGTGCCCGGTCTGCAGGACTTCGCCGAAAGCGTAGGCCGAAGACGTGGAAATGGCGATGGCGGCCACAATTCCGGCCTCGAAAATACCGAGTGCGAACAGAGCCGCGCCAACGTGTCCGATCCAGGGCTTGAGCGCTTCGGCGAACTGAGCTCCTGCGAACTGGGACGCGTCAATACCGTGATGGAACAGCGGAACGGTCGCGAGAAGGGCGGCGATGGCGAATACGGAGGCCAGCAAGGCGCCGAGCAGGGTGTCAAAGCGACCCGCCCTGATGTCGCGCGGCTGCATGCCCTTGTCCACGACCGCGCTTTGCTGAAAGAAAATCATCCAGGGCGTAACGGTCGCTCCAATGTCGGCAAGTATCAGGAGCAGAATCTCGGATCCGCGTCCGGTCGGCAGAGGCGTCCAGGTCAGCATGGCATGGCCCACAGCAGGCCAGTCCGGATGCGCCAGAATTGCGGCGGGAATAAAAAGCCCGTTGAAGATTGCCAGGCCCAGCGTGATGCGCTCCCACGTCCAGTATCGGCCTGTGGTCATCGCGGCGACGACGACCATCAGCCCCAGGCCCACGGCCACCGCCGGGCGTATACCGAAAAAGCCCAGTCCGGCGCGAATGCCGATGAATTCCGTGATGAGCGTCAGAAAATTCCCCAGCACCAGATCGCCCATCGAGAAAAATCCCCAGAACCGTCCGAATCGGTCGAAAATGAGTTCCGCATGCCCGCGATGGGTGACAGCACCCAGGCGAACCGTCATTTCTTGCACCACGAGTCCCATCAAGAAGGTGAGCACGACGAACGGGATAAAAAATCCGATGCCAAATCGTGCGCCGGTGGCGGAGTAGGAAAGCATGCTCGGCGCGTCATTTTCACCGAGGAAAACCAGGACACCGGGCCCGACCAAAAGCCAGAGCACCCGGAGCCCGCCAAATTTTTTCGCCCCACGCCCCTTCCACCTCGCTCGGGTCACCCGCCATCGGTCCCGAGCGCGATCCAGGTCTTCATGGGTCAGCAAGCCGATCAAATCCCGAGCTGCCGGGGACGCAGAGGCAATCTCAGTCGTCGGGTGTGCCGCGCCGAACGACGACGCCTCGGAATCTTTTTTGGAGCTGAACATGAGTTAACTCAGTTGAACTTCATGTATAAACTACGCTTAACACCGGCGGTCGTCAATCGCGATGCGTCTCAGGTCGGCGTAAATACCACCCGGAGCGGATTGGCGGCTCTGCTATAGTGAGAAGGACCGTGCGAATCAAGGAGTTTCCGCGGACCGCAAGGGGAGGGGACGGCGATGGCTGAAGCGCCCAAACAACAGCAGCAAGGTCAGCAGGCTCAGATCAAGGCCGATGAGAAGGAATTGCTGGGGCAGTATTCCAATCTCGTCGTGGTTCATCACAACGCCGAGGAATTCACGCTCAATTTCGTCTACATGTTTCCGACCGTGGCGCAGGGAAAGCTGGTCGCAAGCCTGATATTGAATCCCCGGCACGCAAAACGTCTGCTCCGCGCGCTCGAAGAGAATGTGGCCCGCTACGAGGCTCAATTCGGCAAACTGCCCGAGGCCCCGGCCCCGGACGCGGAGCCCAAGGTCGGATTCGTGCAGTAGATCAGAGTCCCTGATCCATTGCGGGCGAGGAGCCCGCGAGGATTAGCGGCTGAATCCGTCGCCCACGACCCAGGCCCCGCTGGGTTCGACGAATTCCAGTCCTACCGCAAAACCAGCCTGAGGGACGGTGTGGCAATAGGCGACTCGTGCGGTTGACTGGAATGAGCCCGCCGGTGTGGTGACCACGATCTGGTCGTTGATCTTCCACCGGCGACTGCTGAATACCCGCGCCCCGCGCAGACTGACGTTTTCCGTGAAGGTGGTCTCCGTGCCCGGATACGCACGATGACCGCTGATGTGCACTCCGACTTCCATGGGAACCCGTGTCTCGCAACGCACGGCATTGAACGATTTGGCCCCACCTATCCCAAGCGGCATATCCCCATTCCCCCCTTTTTCCAGCTATAAACAGGCCGCCAAGTGCTTGAGGTGAAATTTCTCCCCACCCCGCCTTTTCATCTTGTACAAACCCAGGTCGGCCGCCCCCAAAAGCTGTTCGATCGTCGTGCCGTCTGTCGGGTACACCGCCTGACCCACGCTCACCGACACATACGGTTCCTCGCGGTCCAGCGCGAGTCTCTCGCAGATGCGCGTGGCGGCCTGTTCGGCTTCGCGTCCTCCCGCCTCCGGAAGGACCACAGCAAACTCGTCGCCGCCGTATCGCGCCGGCGTGTCGATCATCCGGCTGCTGTTTCGCAGCACGGTTCCTACACGCTTAATCGCCCGGCTCCCGGTGAGGTGGCCGTATTTGTCGTTGATCTTTTTCAACCCGTCCAGATCGAAGAGCAATACCGCGAATTGGCGCCCGTTCCTTCGGGATCGCTCGATCTCGTTCTCCAGCGCTTCAATCAGGCGGCGGTGATTGGCAAGACCGGTGAGCGAGTCCGAGGCGGCCATGCGGCTCACCTGATCAAACAGCTGGGCGTTATCCAGCAGCGTGCCACCGAGCACGACCACATAGCTCAATACCACCAGACCGTGGGCCAGGGTGTAGGGCCCATCGAGCGTACGTTGCGACTGGCTCATCGTGATGTGGCAAATGACGTTCAGTCCGGCGGCGATAAACAGCGCCCGATCCAGCGCCGCGGTCGTACGCCGCAGCCGCCAACCGTATCCGATCGTCGCGGCGATGTAGATCACCGCGGGAAGCAGATCCCATCCACGCGGTATGAAAGCCCCGGGGTGCACCTTGGGCGCCCGCGGCAGCATGAAATAAAAGACGCTCGTCAAGTAGGCGACCGCCCCCACGATCAGCGTCACGCCGGCAATTTCTTTTCCCGGATCGCGCGACACCGGGATGCGCCTCTCGACGATCAGCGCGGCAAGCAGCAGAACGCCCAGCAGGGTCCGCCCGGCCAACCATCCCAGCGAGATTTGCGCCCCTCCGGAGGGAGGCACGAGCATCCCGTGATAAAACGACATGCTGCTGCCGGCTTCGACCAGCCCCGCCAGGACAAACCCGAAAGCCAGAATCAGCGAAATTCGGTCGTGGGTTCCGCGGAACCGAACCATCGCATTGGCGGCAAATGTGAACGCAATCAGGCTTCCCGCCATTTCCAGGTAGGCGTTAAATAGCGGGTCCGACACATAGTGGGATCTGCGAAGGAACCACAGAGACGCGCAGAAGCCGGCGAAGACAAACGTCCCGAGCAGGACAATGCCAACGCGGTAATGGCCCCATGATTTTCCCAGAGGCGCCACACTCCCCCCAAAAATACAGATAGCTCGTCCGCAGTGAACCGGGTACGTAGCTGCCGTTTCACGACGGAGATGCCCTTACCTAAATATACTGTTTTCCATGGAGTTTCCCCGGCTTGTGCGGACGACGTGTCAAAAGGATACACAGGGGTTTCTGGGCAGAACCCGGGCGTTCGCGGTCGATGAGATTGCCTGGCGGCAGGTGCTCGCTAGGGCTTGGGAAGCTGGGCCGGCGGGGCTGGGGGGAGATCAAAAGCCTGGATGACGCTCTGGAAGTTCACTTTCTTGTGGGCCCCGTCGCAGAAGGGCTTGTTTTCCGAGTGCCCGCAGCGACAAAGGCCGATCTTGTTGCGACCGGCGAGCCCGAATACCTTGCCGTCCTGATCTAGGACTTCGAAGTCTCCCTCGACTCGGATGGAACCATCGGTTCGGACAGTAATCTTTGTTCCTGCCATGCAATCCTCCGGCAAAAATGGGACGATCATCCCGGAAAACGGGGTCAGTACTTCGGCACCGTTGGGTCGACTTGATCGGACCAGGCGAGAATACCACCTTTCAAGCTCGATATCTTGCGGAAGCCCGCGCCGCGGAGGAATTCCACGGCCTCTGCCGACCGTTTTCCGCTCTTGCAATGGGCCACGATCTCGCGCGAACTGTCGAGCTCGTGCACCCGCCTGGAAAGCTCGCCGAGCGGAATCAGATGCCCGTTTATATTGCAGATCTGATACTCGTTCGGCTCTCGCACGTCGAGGATATAGATGTCCTCACCGCGGTCAAGCCTGGTCTTCAGCTCCTTCGGTGTAATCTCCGGAACATTGGTCACGGTTGTGGGTCCTTCCTCGCCGCGAACCCCGCAAAACTCGGCGTAGTCGATGAGCTTGGTAACGGTCGGATGGTCGCCGCAGACCGGGCACTCGGGGTTCTTGCGGAGCTTCAGTTCGCGGAATTTCATGGCCAGCGCGTCAAACAGCAGCAAACGGCCCACGAGCGGGGTGCCCTTGCCAATGATGAGTTTCAGCGTCTCGGCCGCCTGGATTGTCCCGACAATTCCCGGTAGCACGCCGAGCACTCCGCCTTCGGCGCACGAAGGCACCAGGCCCGGCGGAGGCGGTTCAGGGTACAGGCAGCGGTAGCACGGGCCGCCCGGATATCCGAATACGGTGATTTGACCCTCAAAGCGGAAAATGGATCCGTAGACGTTGGGCTTTCCGGTAATGACGCAGGCGTCGTTCACCAGATAGCGGGTGGGGAAGTTGTCGGTTCCGTCGACGATGAGGTCGTAGTCCTTGAACAATCCGAGCGCGTTCTCACTGGTGAGATGCGTATCGAAGGTGTCGATCCGGATCTCCGGATTCAGATTGCGCAGGCGTTCGGCTGCCGCCTCGGTTTTCGGCCGACCCACGTCGCTGGTGCCGAACAGAACCTGGCGTTGCAGATTTGTGGTATCCACCACATCAAAATCCACCAAGCCGATCCGGCCCACGCCGGCTGCTGCGAGATAGAGTCCAAGCGGCGCACCCAATCCTCCCGTGCCAATGCACAGGACTTTGGCTTGCTTGATCTTTAGCTGCCCCTCCATGCCCACCTCGGGCATGATCAGGTGCCGGCTGTAACGCATCACTTCCGCTTTCGAAAGTGTGACGGCAGCTTTGGTCGTCGCCGGCCCCGCTGGAATTTCAGCTTTCGTCGCCATTGAAAAAGTCTCCCGTTCAGCTCCTGCTTTATCTTGCTCGCTTGTGAGCGCCGCCGGCAATCGAAGGTACGATGCTGATCGTGTCGCCTTCACCGACGGCGGTCTGGTCCTTCTGGAGGTAGCGGATGTCTTCGTCGTTCACGTAAACGTTCACGAAGCTGCGCAGGCGGCCGTCATCGGAATACAGGTGCTTTTTCAGCTCCGAAAACTTGCCCGTCAACGCCGCCAGGGCCTCGCCCACCGTCGCCGCCTGCACCTCGACGCTTTCCTGCTTCGCCGTGTAGGCGCGTAGCGGCGTCGGAATGATCACCTTGACTGCCATTCGCGTCCTCCTCGTGTACCTGCTATTAGATGCCCGCCGACTGCGCCAGGATTTCGATCGCCTCGGGGTCGTAGGCGGCGCGGTCGTCGTGCAAGCGCCACGATGTGGTATCGCGAGGCTCGCCTTTCTGGACGCTCACGATGATGTAGCTATACCACGGCCAGGCATGATCGCGGTCGTATTCGCTGGGACGTGCGGGCGCATCGGGATGCGAATGATACCACCCGATCAACTCCAGCTTCTTCTCGCGGGCCGTCTTTTCCGCCAGACGGACGTCGTCGGCGGTCACCTCGAATCGGTTTCGCGGCGAATCGTCCCGCCGATTGGCCAGCGGCACCAGGTCCACCACCTCACGCGAACCTTCGCCATCGTTTCCAAGCAGCGCACCGCAGCATTCGTGAGGGTAGGCTTCCACACCATGCGCATGGATCCTGCCGATCATATCCGCTCCTACCTTGAGGGCCGGCCCGCTCACTGCTCACTCCAGAATCGCTCGCTTAGATATTTTTCACCCGAATCCGGGAATACCGTCACGATTACGGCTGGTTCATCGCGCTTGAGTCGGCGCGCGATTTCCAGGCACGCCCACAGCGCGGCTCCGGCGCTGACGCCCACCAGCAGACCTTCCTCGCGGGCCAGCTGCTTCGCAATTCGTTGTGCGTCTTCTGTCAGCACTTCCATATTTTCGTCTGCAAGGCTCGCGTCATAAATCGGCGGCACGATTGCCGTAGCCATGTGCTTGAGCCCCTCGAGGCCGTGGAAACTGGAATCCGGCTGGAAGCTGATGCAGCGAATCCGAGGGTTGAGCTCCTTCAGCCGTCGCGTGGTCCCGACAAATGTTCCGCTCGTGCCCAGCCCGGCGACAAAATGCGTGATTTGCCCACCTGTCTGTTCCCAGATTTCAGGGGCGGTCGTCGAATAGTGCGCGGCGGGATTCGCCGGATTGCCGTACTGATCGGGGTAGAAATATTTTTCGGAGTCCGCCTCGTAAATTTCACGAACACGCCGGATCGCGCCGTCGGTGCCCTCGCCACCCGGCGTTGAGACAATTTCCACTCCGTACGCAGCGAGAATCTGTTTTCGTTCAGGCGACGCGCTTGACGGCAGGCACAGCTTCACGCGGTACCCCAGCGCCGCACCGATCATGGCATAGGCGATGCCGGTGTTTCCGCTCGTCGCGTCCAGAATCACTTTACCCGGACGCAAGTCTCCGCGGCGTTCGCCCTCGCGAATCATGGAATAGGCGGCGCGATCCTTCACCGACCCGCCCGGGTTAAACCATTCGGCCTTGGCGCAAATCGTCGCTTTCGGAAACTCGGCCGCGGCCCGCCCAATTCTGAGGAGCGGAGTGTTTCCAATGCGCTCAAGAATGTCCTCGCCCACACGGCCGCCCGCCCTGGGTTTGCTTGGCGACACGACCGGTTTGTCCGCTGGCATCATGTTGGTGGTCTGGTGCTCGGGAATTTCCCGTAGCTTGCTAATTCGGGACAGTTTAGCAGATTCCTACGGCGCTTTGCATGAAGCGGCGCTTAGCGCCGCGGGCATTGGATGCTCAAACCGGCCTCCTCGGATCAGGTTTGTTCAGTGCGATTTCGAAGGCGGCGCTGCGGTCGCGTGTTGGCCCTGGAAGGCGAGGACCACGTTTCCCGCCATGCCGGCGGTGACGGTGAAGCCCGAAGCCACGTACAACATGTTGCCCGCGACGACCGGGCCGCTGCCACTCATCGAACCGCCGTGTGCCGGAACACCATTTACGGTAGGGAATTCAGGCTGGGTATCAAAGTCCCACAAAATTCTGCCGTCCTCAGACGAGTAGGCGCGCAGGTGCCCGTCCATTGCACCGGAGAACACAACACCGGGAATCGCGGTCACTGCGGCTAGCTGGCCTCCGCTGCACCCCGGCTTACCCTCGCACGGCGTTTTCGGAGGCATCGTCTTCCACAGAAGCTTTCCGGTGCGAATGTCGATGGCCGCCAGGCCACCGGGAGGCGGAGGAGCTGCACCGGAAGATGTGAGCGTCGAGATGTCGGAATTCGCGGCGTAAACTTTGGTTCCGTCCGTCGCCGAGCCCCATTCAATGCCCCCCAACCCGCTTCCGCGACCGATGCGAACCTCCCAGAGCTCTTTGCCGCCATTGTCGGGATCAAGTCCATACATGACGGCCGTCTTTTGCCCGGCGAGAATCACGCGATGACCATCGCCGGTATCCTGCAAGATCGGCGATGACCCGAAGTCCACGTCTTCGCCCGGCCGCTGGGGGCAATTGAAATGACGGGGATCGATGCATCCGAAGTTGAAAACATCGCCAGGCGTCTTTTGCTGGACCCAGAGGCGCTTGCCGGTGGCCAGATCAAAGGCAAGGATCGCGTCGGTGCCGTCAGCTGCCGGGTCGACGTACGCGTCGCCCGTACCTACGTAGAGCGCGCCACGCTTCGCATCAATCGTGGCTGCGTCCCAGATGGCCGCGCCTGCGGGGCTGAACTTCGCATGGCTTGTGCCGGGTTTCGATGGCCCCGGGACCTCGGCGAAAGCGTAGGCCTGCCAGATCTGTTTTCCCGTCAGCGCATCCACCGCGACCACGCTACCGCGGAATGTGCAGCAGGGATAGTCAGGGTCGCCGCCGCTTAGTTCCTCGTTCGATGCCAGGCCCACGTAGAGCCGGTTGCGATAGAGCTGGGGGGCGGCAGTAATCCTGGCGGCGCGATGGGAGTCAATCTTGACCTTCCAGAACAACTTTCCATTCTCGGCGTCAACTGCATACAGATTCGCCTCGCCATCTCCAAAATAGGCCACGTAGCGATTTTTCCCGCGAGCAGCCACGGTGATTGCGGTTCGTACAGTTGTCTGGGCGCGATAGATCCAAATGGTGCATCCGGTCTCGGCGCTGAGAGCGTAGACAGTGCCGTCACCGGAACCGAAAAACACGCGCCCCGCAACGACAGTCGGTTGCGCGTATGCGGTGCTGGCGTCTGGAATTCCGAAGGCCCATTTCAGTTTCAAGCCAGAAACCGTATCGGCGTTGATGGACGTGTGCGGCTGATAGCGGGTATTGAGAATATCTGCGCCCCAGCCGTTCCAGGTGTCCGGACTTTGCAGGTCGCCAGAAGCGATCGGTCTCGGCGCAAGGCACGGATTTGCAGTCGCCAAACTCGCGCTGTTCGAGGTATTGGAGGAGAGGTATGCAGCGATCGCGTGCCGCTGGGCGCCCGACACGCGGTTGCCGTAGATGACCATTGCCCCGGATTCAAGCGCGCGCAGGATTTCTTCCTGGGACTTCTGCGAAAGCACGGTCGTTGTCGGCGCGGGGTTGCCCTTGGCGGCCTCGCTTTGGTGGCACATCGAGCAGTGTTCTTTGAACAGGCCTGCTCCGTCGGGGCGGGCGTTGGCCGCCTGTGCCGAGGCGCCCACCGCGAACACCATGGTGGCTGCCACCAGTCCAGATAGAATCGCCGTCGCGCGCGCCATTCTCATTCCGTCTCCGATCACTTCCTCAAGGCCGCGACGTCCTAAGTCTGTGCCGCGACGATCTTGTCGGGGAATTGCCCGCCGCTGTGAACTATCCAGGCGACCATTGCCGGCACCGCGCTGCCCATTCGCAAGGACGGCTCGCGACGCTCGACCAGGTTATATCGGCTTTAGATCAAAAGAGCAATCAGGTGGCGCGACATCATATTTTTTGCCTTTACAGATGGCACGCGGAATTCATATGCTGAACGTCCATGTGGTACGTCGACAAGCTTTTCACCCAGCCTCAGGTTGAGTCCCTTGCAGCGAAGGGCTTTCTGGTTCGCAGCTCGGGCGGTGTGGTCCGTATCGAGAAGTACAATTGCGGCGCGGAACTTCGCAAGGAGCCGCAAGGCAGCTTTCGCATGACCATCATTCCTTCGAACATGCTTCTGGGCCAGTTCACGCGGCTCTGGGATGCAGGCTACCAGAAATTCTTGTTGACCAATGAAGGCCAGAAGGTACCCATCCGTGTGGCCCAACTCGGTGAGCTGCGCCTCTTCAACGAGGAGCTGCGCACCGCGCTGGGAGTTTCGACGTATTACAACGAGGCGCTCGGTTCAACCTGCCACTACAGCGTGTACGATCGAGTCAAGGGCCGTACCGGCGACGTACCGGACGAATCCGTCGGCGCGCATGAAACCCCCGAGCACTAGCACCCCTGCTCCAGACGCCAGGGGGCAGGGAACAGTTCCTGGCAGTTTCAGAATCGCCGATTCGTTCCCGTCCCGCCTACATCCACTTGTCGATCGACGCGCTTCGGCCGTGGCGCATGTTTGCGACCTGGAAGAAGGCATTGGCCTGGCCGCCGCAAACCACGAAGTTGATGTCAGAAACTCTTGGGAAAAACGGGACCAGCGTACTGTCTGCAAGCTTGTACCACGTCGCGTAAGGCTCTCGGCCCTGTAGTGCGAGCGGATACAGGTGGACGTAGGCCAGAAAAGACTCCCGAAAATCCTTCGCCGTCCGCACCGTATTCTTCCACAACCAGTCGATGAGCTTCTCCTTGGTGTCGTATCCCTGCTCCACCAGACGCTTGGCGACCAGCGGATCGCAAATCACCAGGGCACCGTCCCCCACCAGAGAGCCGAACATGAAACTGATTTGTTCGTCGAACATCGCGTTCTCGGCGACCCCGGCACCGCGCGCGCCATGACCCTGACGCACGTCGGGTCCGCCAAAAATGCTCACCACGCTTTCCTCGGGCTTGAAACCCAACTGCACGTGAAGCGGAGTCCAGGGGCTGTTTTTCTCATCCTCCGCAATCACGAGGTTGTTGTAGTCCAGATTGTTCCCCTGTCCGCCTTGATAGGTGTCACCGGGGATCCCGCCTGGTGTCAGATTCTTCCCCATCAACGTCCAGGAGCGGCCGATCGTGGCGTTGGACTGTGCAAAGGGGCTTAGTGCGCCGAGCCCGTAATTCATGTTGAGCTTGTCGCGGATGGGGCCATTGATCACAATCGAGGTACTGGATGACGTCGTCGAACCGAACAGCCCTAATTGGCCGACCGATGCCAGGGCGAGGATTACCGGGAAATACTCCGGTCTGCATCCCGCCATCACCGCGTTCACCGCGACTTGCCGCACGGTGTAGCCCCACTGCGCCGACTCGTACCCCACTCCCTGAATCGGTTTCCGGAGCACCTCCTCCGGGCTGTGGCTGGTCCCCTTGAGCATCGCCTCTATCTTCTCTTCGGTGGGAATGATGATTGGCAGGTAATCCGTCATCCCGTTGTTCATGAAGAGCTCTTGCAGGTTATCTGACGTGTCCGGCCCGAACTGCGGCGCACCCGCCGTAATACTCTGGGTGCCGGTCTTCTGCTCCTCGGCAGACAGCGGTACGGTTAGCGCGTCGGTAATCTCCTTCATCATCGGTTTTCCCGTCACTGGGTCGGGACCGCGTATCATGGCAGCCAGTTCCGCAGGTGTCTTGCCCCAGACGGGGTGCAGGGTGAAGGTGATTCGTTCCAGCGGCATGCCGCGCCTTGCGGCAGTGGCTTTCGCCAAATCCACGTAAGCCTTGGTGATCAACGCGGCGGCGGGGACGCCCATCTTTTCCATGGTTATGCAGTGACCAACGGTCGCTGGCGCGCAGCCTCCTCAATGACCGATGGCCATGATCGTCGCGTTGCCGTTCGCCTTGATTTCTGCCCAGAGCTTCGGATCATCCTCGGCATAGGGCCCTGCTTTTTTCCGGAAGACGGTCTTGACGCTGGGCATGTTCTGCTGAAACCATGCCTGAATTTCCTGTAGCAGCATATCGCCGCCAAAAAAACCGGTGTCTACCATGTAGATGGTCTTTCCCTCGAGCGTGTCGAGCCGGGGAGCCATGGCAAACAAAGACACGGCCGGCGGCGTTCCTTTTGGACTGACCGCCCGTATCTTCGGTTCGCTTCCTTGACCACCTTGTGCGCTTTTCTTCTTCTGCTCGGCTTCAAGGCTAGAGCCCGACAGAAGCGCTCCAGACATGCCCAGCAGGGACAATAGCTTTCGTCTGTTGATCTTCATGGATGAAAGGCCTCCCGATGTCTTGCTGATTTTCCTCGGATCATCGCGTTCACGCTAGGAAATAACATAGAGGCCGCCGCGCCGCCAGCCCTGCGTTCTGACGACGGGCGTGTCGAGCGTGTTCTTGGTGTGGCTCACAGCTCGCCAGGGCCGCCTGCTGGTTCGGCGTATCCGCCATCGACCAGCGTGGGCGAAATCCGTGGTCGAGTTCCGCTGAAGAACAGCTGCGGGAAGCACATGCCAGGAATCAGGCGCGCGGGGACGCGGCGGCGGAGCTCGTCTCCACATCAGCCCCGGCTGCGGAGAACCTGCTGTTTTGCCTGAATGATTCGAACTAGCCGACCGCTTTCTTTGCTTCCGCTTTGAACTTGGCCCAGCGCTTCTTGGCTGCTTTGGACATCTTGGCTCTCCCAGCTGCTGAGAGCACACGCTTCTTGGCGCTCGACAGGTCGCGGCCGGCCGACTTGCCCAGAGCCTTTGCTGCTGATTGCAAGCCGTTCAAATCACCCTGTAACCTGGCCAACTGCTTCTTTACCTTCTTCTCCTCGCGTCGGATCGCTGCCAATATGCTCATGGACTATCCCCTTTATCAATGTACCTGAGGAACAGACCGACGCCAATCCCCTACCTTCGGCATGTCGTACAGAGTTTGTTAGCAACGGCGAGTTCCCGTGCTTCCGGATCGAGGATCGCGGCTCGCAGACATATCCGCCTGGCCTGATCCTTGCCTCAAGCCCGTCAACATTGACAAACCCGTTCGGATGCGACTAGCATTCCTCGAGCCATCAAAGCTTCGATCCAATAGGGTTTGGCCGAGCAAGGAGTCCAACGTGGGCAGCATTTACCTGGAAGAACTGTCAGCTGTAGGCGTGCGTTTCCCCGATATTCCGCTCTACCAAGGGTTCGGCGCTCCAAGCCGTCTTGAGGCCGATCTGCGCGACTGCGAGGTCACCTATGGGGCGGTGCCGAAAGACCTGAACGGCGTGTTGTACCGCTGCGGGCCCGATCGCCAGTATCCGCCGATGAACGGCGACGACATCTTCATTGACGGCGAGGGCATGGTCATCCTGTTCCGGTTTGAAAACGGCCATGTGGATTATCGCAGCCGATACGTGCGTACCGAGCGGTTTCTGATGCAAGAGAAGCACCGCCGCGGGCTGTTTGGCCGCTACCGCAATCGTTACACGCGCGATCCCATCGCCAAGAATTGCAATCCCGGAGCGGCCAATACCAACGTCGTCTGGCACGCCGGCAAGCTGCTCGCCCTCAAAGAGGACGACATGCCGTACGAGCTCGACCCTTATACCCTGCAGACGATCGGCCGGTACGACTACAACGGAGAGATCAAGTCGGTCTGGCTTTCGGCGCATCCGCATCTTGACCAGACCACCAATGAGCTTCTGACCTTCGCTTATCAGGCCAAGGGCGATGGCACGACCGACGTCGCGTATTTTGTGATTGGTCCGGACGGCAAGATCAAGCACGAGGTATGGTTTAACGCGCCGTGGCCTGGAATGGTGCACGACTTCGCGATTTCCGATAAGTACGTGATCTTCCCGTTTTTCCCGCTGCTGACCGACGTGGACGTGCTCAAGAAGGGCGGTCCGTTCTACCAATGGCACCCCGAGAAGGAAACCGTTGTCGCCGTCGTACCGCGCTACGGCAAGGCGGAGGAAGTGCGCTGGTTCCGCGGCCCCACCAGTTTTGCCGGGCACATGATGAACGGTTCAACCGATGGAACGAAGGTGAGTCTCGACGTGTGCCTGTCGCGCGGAAACTCGTTCGCGTTTTTCCCGAATCATGATGGATCGCCCGCCGACCCTACGCAGGGCGCGCCGCACCTTACGCGTTTGACCTTCGATCTTGCGGGCAACACCGAGTCCTACAAGACCGAGGTTCTCTACGACTGGCTCTGCGAAATGCCGCGGGCCGACGATCGTTACTACGGGAACGGAAAATACCGCAACGGCTACGTCATCTGCCACGATCCGCGACGCACCACCGCCGGGGCGCCGGGGCTCAGCTCGGTCGGCCACTTTGACCACCGGACCGGGAACGGGACTTCGTGGAATCCCGGCCCCGATTCGGGCGTCCAGGAGCCGGTGTTCGCTCCGCGCAAGTCCAATTCTCCTGATGGCGACGGCTATCTGCTCGCACTTGTGAATCGGATGGCTGAAAACCGCAGCGATCTCGTCATCCTGGAGGCGCAGAATGTCGAGGCTGGGCCGGTCGCGATCATCAAGCTTCCGCATCGCGTGCGCATGACCTTCCACGGCATGTGGGTCTCTCAGGAAGCTCTCGACAACGGGCGTTATTCGGCCGTCCGAACCTCTTAAATGGCGCAGGTTGTTGCGCTGGTCGATGATCTGTTTTTCCAGGCAAAGCTGCTCGAGACGGCAAAGCAGGTTGGCGTGGAAGTTCGCACCTGCAGCACACCTGACGCTCTCGACGCCGAAATTGCGAGAGCCCAACCCAGGCTCATCGTCGTGGACTTAAATGCCCGCACTGGCCCTTTTGAAGCCCTCGAGCGGCTGCAGGCGAGCGGCGGCAAGATTCCGCTCATCGCCTTCCTTTCGCATGTCCAGGTTGATCTGGCCGAGCGGGCCCGCGCTGCGGGATGCCCCAGCGTGATGGCCCGATCAAAATTCACCCAGAATCTGGCAACCATACTGGCGCGGACGAAATCCGATACGCAATGAACGCTTCTCGCGCTCTCCCGGCTGCCATTTTTGCGCTTTGCTTGCTCGCCGGTGCGGCCGGCTCGTCCGCGCAGGAGGGCCACGAGACCGAGCCTGCCGCCGTGCTGTCCGCTGCGATCACGGCCGCGTGCCGCGCAAGCGAGGCGCAGTTTGCAAACTATCTCACCGCGGGGAATGCAGCGGCCTTTCGAGAGCTTCCAGCGGACCGGCGAACTGCGTTTCTTGAACGGTTTTCGCTCTCCGATGAGCCCGGCAAGATTCTGATTTCCGCCGACGCCAAGAACCATACGGTGCTGCGGTGTGTCTCGCCTGCGGGCACCGCGGAATTTCGCTTTGGCGATGTGCGCATCGAGGAAAACCTGGCGTTTGTTCCCGTCGACGCCGTCAATTCCCAGCGGACGGAATTCGGCTTGGTTCGTGAAGGAGGAGGATGGAAGCTTCTCTCGCTCGGGCTGGTGCTTCTTGATATCTCCCAGCTTTCCAGGCAGTGGGTTGAATCAGACCTGAGTGCGCGCGAAGACACCGCGATCGAGAATCTGCGCGGGGTCGCCGACGCCATACACACCTACCGCAACGCGTGGGGCAAACTGCCGGAATCACTCGTACAGCTGGGGCCCGCGCCCAAGGATGAAGTCTCGCCTGAACTTGCATCGCTCGTAAACGAACACCTTGCGTCCGGCAGCGCCGGTGGCTACCGCTTCCGCTACCGGATCGTTCCGGCCGAGCAGCAAAGTGAAGAATCCTTCGAGCTCGCGGCCATGCCGGAAAGCTACGGCAAGACCGGCAGGCGATCATTTCTTCTGGATTCTTCCGGCAAGGTTCATGCTGCCGACAGGCACGGGGAAGTCGCAACTCTGGAGGACACGGTGCTGCCCGCGTCGTCGGGGGACCCCCAGCCCTAGCGCCTGCGGCAAAAAGCCCCGCAGTTTTTGCGGCGTCAGATATAATGCGGCCAGAAGATTGCGAACCGGACCGCGAACCGATCGCGTTGCGATTGCGAGGTCGTGATTTCTTCTCCCCAATGTCCACATCCGTCGTGCGCGAAAAACCGACACCGGAAGAAGAAGCCGTTCGCGCCGCGAACCAGCGTTTCTATGCCGCATTTGAATCGCTGAACCTGGCCGAAATGGAGGCCGTCTGGGCTCACGACGACCGCGTGGAATGCGTGCAGCCCGGCTGGGAACTGCTCCTCGGTTGGGACGAAGTGCGCGAGCGGTGGGCGCGGATTTTCAAGAATACCAAGCGCGTCCGCGTTGCGCTGAGCGGTCTGTGGGTGCGCGTGGAAGGCGACGTCGGCTGGGTTGCCTGTACGGCCCGGGTGACGACGGAATTTTCCGATGGCTTCGACGAAGCGATCGTGCAGGCCACAAACATATTCGTTCGCCGCGAGGGCCGCTGGCTGCTCGCCGCACACCACGCATCACCGCTGCCCACCGCACCGCGAACGACCGTTCAATAGGCTCGGCCGCCCCCAGGAAATCACCCGGCCGTGCTTGATTCTGAGGACGTACCTGAGGGGGCCGCGCAACTCATTCACTTCAGGGGGGATAGGCCGCAACGATATGGGTGTCGCCGGTCACTTCACAGGTCGCCAGCCGATTCGTTGACACCCCGCAGACCGGCTGCTAAATTCCTTGGTCGGTGCACGCAACTCGACCCAAACAGCAGCTCCGGAGATTTCTCCCGGTCGCTTCGGCGGTTTTCGTAGCGTGGCTCGTGGCAGGATGCGCGGTGAGCCACACGAAGGTTGTCAAACCCTCCGGCCCTCCCGCCCAGCTGCAGACCGCGACCAAGTCCGACCTCATCACGCGCTACGATCAACAGGCCGATGCGGTCACTTCGCTGAACGCGACGGTGACGATGACGCTCACGGCGGGTTCGGCCTACACCGGAGTGATCAAGCAATATCACGAGGTGAAGGGATTCATTCTCGCGCAGAAGCCTTCGACCATTCGCGTAATCGGCCAGGCGCCGGTCGTGGGTACAAACATCTTCGACATGGAAAGTGACGGGGACACTTTCCGGATCTTCATTCCCTCGCAGAACAAGTTTCTGACCGGGCCGGCGAACCTGGAGCGCCCGTCTGCGAAGCCGATCGAAAATCTCCGGCCGCAGCACCTGACCGGTGCGATCTTCTGGGACGGGATTGGGCCGCACTCGCCGGTGCTGCTGGAGGAAGCAAGCGATGCCGGATCGCAGTACTACGTACTGACGGTCATTCGGCTCCCGGACAAATCCGGCCCCAACGCGGCGGACGCAGACTGGGAGATCGCGATGAAAGTCTGGTTCGATCGCGCCGATCTGAGCGTCGCTCGCCGGCAGGACTACGCCTCCGGCGGCAAGCTCGCCTCGGATATTCGCTATAGCGGATGGGACACGTTTGGAGCCGTGCGATATCCGCGGCAGATTGCTCTGGCACGCCCGGGCAACGATTACAAACTACAGATTGGTATCACCAAAGCGGCGTTCAATGAGACGATATCGGCTGATCGCTTTTTGCTGCGCCAGCCGCCCGGAGCGGAATTGGTCACAGTTGGCGAGGAACCTGAACCGATGAAACCCGCGGAGCCGAAGAATTGATTGCGCACATGATCCTGCAGAACGCCCTGCACCGGCCCGTCCGCACAGCAATCACCGTAATTGCCGTAGCCGTCGAGGTTACGCTGGTCATCATCGTCGTCGGGCTGACCAGCGGCATGCTGATCGATTCGGCCACACGAACCGAGGGCGTGGGCGCCGACATCATGGTGCAGCCTCCGTCGGCTTCGGTGTTCATCGCCTTCAGCGGCGCGCCCATGCCGATTGCGATCGGCGACAAGTTGCAGCAGCTTGAATACGTGCAGGCCGTTGCGCCCGTGCTCGTACAATTTAATTCGGTGAACGCGTTTGAACTTGTCTTTGGGATCGACCCTTCCAGTTTTCGGGCCGTCTCCCAGGGGTTTGTGTTTTACTCCGGGCACGACTTCCAGGCACCGGACGACATCCTGGTGGACGACGTGTACGCCAAGGCGAAAAAGGTGCGCGTAGGCCAGCCGCTGCACATTTTCGGACACGACTTTCATGTCGCCGGAATCGTTGAGCACGGCAAGGGCGCGCGGCTGTTTGTGCTGATGTCCACGCTCGAGGAAATGTCCGGTGTGCGCGACAAGGCGTCGATCTTCTTCGTGAAGTGCGATCGCTCCGACCATACCGCCGCAGCGATGGACGAAATCAAGCAGCTGCTGCCGCCTTACACCATTCGCCCGATGAAGGATTTCATCCAGATGTACACGTCCTCCACCGTGCCCTATCTTGCCGACTTCATCAACGTGATGATCGCGATCGCCGTGGCCATCGGTTTTCTGGTCACTTTCCTGTCAATGTATACGACCATCATTGAGCGCACCCGGGAAATCGGAGTCCTGAAGTCGCTGGGCGCGTCGAAAACCTACATCATCAAAATCGTCATGAGCGAGACGGTGCTCCTGTGCCTGGGAGGGTTTGCCTTCGGAGTCGGCCTGAGCTATCTCATGAAGACAGTCATTATTTCGTTTCTTTTCCCTTCGCTGCCCATTCACATCACGACCAGATGGATTTTGTACTCCGGCGCCATCGCCATCGCCGGGGGCTTGCTAGGCGCTTCCTATCCCGCATGGATTGCCAGCCGCAAGGATCCCGTCGAAGCACTCGCCTACGATTAATCCGCCAAGATGAACGCCAGCGGTGGGCCGTACTATGCAGAAACGCATATCGCGGCTAGACTAATCGCATCCTGATAGGCATGATCGCTCGCGGGGGAGCAGGCGTTGGAGCCGATACTAAAGACTGAAAACCTATGGAAAATGTACCGCGCGGGTCGGGTCGAGGTCCCGGCGCTGCGCGGGGTCAGCATTTCCATTCTTCCCGGCGAATTCGTCTCGATCATGGGGCCTTCCGGCTGCGGCAAATCCACCCTCCTGCACGTGATTGGAGGACTCGCGCAGGCCACTCGCGGACGCGTGCTGCTTGATGGCAATGACCTCACCGAAATGAGCGATGCCGCGCGAACCCTGCTGCGCCGCCACAAGGTCGGTTTCGTGTTTCAGCGGTTTAACCTGCTGCCGACTCTGGATGCCTATCACAACATTGCACTTGCGCAGCACATCCATGGAAACGGATTCGACCCGCACCGTTTCGAAGCTGTTGCCGGCCTTCTCGGACTGACCGAACGGTTGCGCCACAAGCCGTCGGAACTATCCGGCGGCGAACAGCAGCGCGTGGCCCTGGCGCGCGCGATTATCAGCGAACCGAAGATTGTCCTGGCCGACGAGCCGACGGGAAATCTTGATTCAAAAAGCTCCGAATCCGTGCTGGCGCTGCTGCGGCAGCTCAACAAGGATCTCGGCCAGACCATCGTCATGATCACGCACAATCCCGAAGCGGCGACATACGGGGACCGCGTGCTGCATATGCGCGACGGTCTGGTCGTAAACGGCGCCCACGCCTGAAATGCGATCCTTCTGGCGAGCCGTCGTCCGCACGATTTTCTGGTCCTACGACCGCGGGAGCTGGCCCTACGACGTGCTGGTTGTGGCCATCGTCATTTTCGTGCTGGCGACGCCGAGGGGCTGGTTTCATGACCGCCCGCAATCCGGTGTAGGGGAGACCGCGAGCGTTCAGTTGGTTTCCGAGGATTCGGCGAGCCAGACGCGCATCTACCGGCTTGACGCCGCTGCGCTCTCGCCCCCCAAGCGCGCGACCAGGCCGACGCCCGAGCTGGAGCGCGAGACGCACGATATTCTGGGCCGCACTGTGGAAGATTTGAAGGATCGCACATTTCAAGTGTTGCGCATCGATCCCGTGCTCGATAGCAACGGCGCGGTCCTGCACTACGACGTGACGATTCACCCGTAGCGAAGAAAGGCGCCATTATGGCAAGCGCAGATTTGGCTCGACCCGATCATGAGCGGATGCAAGCCGCCATTCGCGATTTGAAATCCCTTCTGGACCAGCGCGTCACGACCGCCGAGGTGGTTCGCGAACACCACAGCCATGGGGAGTCCTACCATCCGGCCGGCCTGCCCGACGCTGTTTGCTTTCCGGCTTCAACCGCTGAAGTCAGCGAGATCATGAAGATCAGCGCAAGGCATCAGGTCCCGGTGATCCCGTTCGGCGCCGGCACGTCCATGGAAGCGCAGGTAAACGCGATTCATGGCGGCATCACCATCGACATGCGCGAAATGAATAAGGTCGTCCGCATCGACCCCGAGGATCTGCAGGCCACAGTCCAAGCCGGGATTCCCCGAAAACAGTTTGTGAAGGCACTGGCGAATACGGGATTTACCTTCTTCATCGATCCGGGCGCCGACGCCACGATCGGCGGCATGACGTCCACGCGAGCTTCCGGTACGACGGCCGTGCGCTACGGCACGATGCGCGAGAATGTCATGGGACTGACCGTGGTCCTGGCCGACGGCAGGATCATCAAGACCGGTTCTCGCGCGCGCAAGTCGGCGGCCGGCTATGATCTCACGCATCTTTTCGTCGGTGCGGAAGGCACGCTCGGCGTGATCGTGGAAGTAACCCTGCGCCTTCATCCCTTGCCCGAATCGGTGGCCGCGGCGAGCTGTACGTTTGAAAATATCCGCGACGCAGTCGAGACAGCGATTGAAACCATCCAGCTCGGCGTGGGCGTGGCTCGCATGGAGCTGATGGACGAGGCTCAGGTCGACGCGTGCAACCGGTATTCCAAGACAACGTTTCCCGTGGCGCCGACCCTGTTCTTCGAATTTCACGGCGATAGCGACCGCAACGTCAACGATCAGGCCGAGACCGTCCGGAAAATCGCCGAAGAGCACCGGGGGCGCGGGTTTCGATCCTTTACCTCACCGGAGGAACGCGAAACACTCTGGAAAATGCGACACGAGGCCTACTTCGCCAACGTGGCCATCCGGCGCGGTGGGAAAATGTTCACCACCGACATCTGCGTTCCGATTTCTCGCCTGGCGGACTGCATTGTGGAATCAAAGAAGGACGTGGCCAGCGCTCCGTTTCCGGCTCCGGTCGTGGGCCATGTCGGAGACGGCAATTTTCACATGTCCTTCATCCTGGATCCGGAAAATCCCGCCGAGCTTGCCGAGGCGCGCAGGGTCGAGGAAAAGATCATCCGGCGCGCGCTCGAGATGGGCGGCACGTGCACCGGCGAGCATGGAATCGGCACCGGCAGAATGCAATACCTCCGCGAAGAGCACGGCGGAGGACTCGATGCCATGCGAGCGATCAAGCAGGCATTTGATCCGGACAACCGCATGAACCCCGGCAAAATGGTCGAGCCGCGTCCGCTTTTTGGCCCTTCCGATTGAGAGGTCCGCACGAGGCGCACTGCTTACGCCGAGGCGCGCGATTCTGCGGGCAGCGTTGCCCAACCCGCGGGAATATCGACATACGATCTGTTCAGCCCTGCGATCGATTCACAACCGAGCAATGCCATTGTGCTAACCAGGTCTGTCCGCAGGATCTCGAGCGCCCGTGCGACCCCGGCTTCGCCCGCCGCGCCGAGTCCGTAGGCGTACGCTCGGCCAATCAAAACGGCTCGGGCCCCCAGGCAGATCGCTTTCACAATGTCGCTGCCCCGCCGGATGCCGCCGTCCATCAGGACGTCTGCACGGCCGCCGACAGCCTTCACGATTTCCGGCAATGCGCGCAGGGAGGCCGAAACGCCATCGAGCTGCCGGCCGCCGTGATTTGACACAACCACGCCTGCAGCGCCTTCGTCGAGCGCGCGCCTGGCGTCATCGCCGATCAACACGCCCTTGACCACAATCGGTCCGGGCCATGCCTTGCGGAGCCATTTCAAGTCGTCCCAGGTAACCACCGAGCGAGCCAGGCTCGCCTGCGTTTCAGCCAACGGCATCGGGCCCCGCCCGGGCACAATCACGTTGGGGAGCTCGAGCATGCCTCCGTCTCGCATAAATCCGGCGAGCCATCCGGGATGTGCGAGCAGCTGTGGCAGAAACTGTATCTTCGCAAAAGGGTTGCTACCCAGAAGCACCCCTGCGCCATTGCGAACGTCCCGTTCGCGCATGCCGAACGTTCCGGTATCAATGGTCATTGCCAGAACCGTGAACCCTGCCTTCTTGGCTCGCTCCAGCGCCGCCTCGGCGCACGCGCGCCCTCCCACCAGATAGAGCTGATACCAGCGGGGACCCCGAGTCGCTTCGGCGACCTTTTCAAGGGTGCAACCCGATATTGTGGTCAGAGTGAACCCGATCTCTGCCTTTCCGGCGGCGCGGGCGGCGGTGATCTCGCCTTGCGGGAATATCATTCGGCTAAATCCGACCGGCGCGAGCAGCACAGGCATCGAGAGCTCGGAGCCGAGCAATTTGGTGCGAAGGTCGCAACCGCTCACGGCCACAGCATTGCGCGGGCGAAACGTCACCTCCTCGAAAGCGCGTATGTTTTCCCGCAGAGTGATTTCGCCCTGGGCTCCGCCGTCCACATAGTCGAAAACGGCGCGCGGCAGCCGGCGTTCGGCCAACCGGCGCAGATCGCCGATGTTGACGACGCGCGGAGAAGAAACTCTGCGTTCCTGTCGATTCATCGCCTGAAATCCCTGCGCCGAAAATCAAAGGCGCACACGTGCAAGCGGAAAGGCCATGAAATGCCTTTCGCCGCGGCCATTCTACCGGGTATCCTCACACATTTGTCGGCCGTTTCATCGGCCGCTGGGCGTGCGACGGGATTATACGCGCCACGCGAATCGAGTATATAGTTTCTCCGGGAGCTATTGATGAAGGTTGGCGAAGCGATCGCCGAGATTCTGAAGCGCGAGGGCGTGGAGATCATTTTCGGTTATCCGGTGAACCACGTACTGGAAGCGGCCGCGTGCGCCGGCATACGTCCGATAATCGTCCGTCAGGAGCGTGTCGGGCTGCACATGGCAGACGCCCTGTCACGGGTCACGAGCGCTCGAAAGATCGGCGTCTTTGCGATGCAACACGGCCCTGGCTCGGAAAATGCCTTCGGCGGCGTTGCGCAGGCCTACAGCGAATCGGTTCCCATCCTCGTGTTGCCGATGGGTTATGCACGGCGGCTCGCACAGATCGATCCGAATTTCAATTCCGTCGCGAGCATGCGATCGATCACGAAATCGGCCGAGCCGGTTACATCACCGGGCGAGGTTGCGAACATCTTCAGGCGCGCCTTTTCCCGTCTGCGAAATGGACGCGGCGGACCCGCGCTGGTCGAGATCCCGGTTGATATTTTCTCCGAAGAAATTCCCGGACCTCTGGTGTATGAGCCTGTCAGCTTCGGGCGCTATGGTCCGGATAGCGCCGATGTGCGCCGGGCCGCAGCCGCTCTGGTTGAGGCGAAACATCCGGTGATCTACGCGGGGCAGGGAATTCACTACGCTCGCGCCTGGGCGCCGCTTAAGCGGCTCGCCGAATTGCTGGCCGCGCCCGTCGCCACCAGCCTGCAGGGCAAAAGCGCGTTTCCCGAGGACCATCCGTTGGCGCTGGGATCGGGAGGCCTCGCATTTCCGAGAGCTGTTCCTCATTTTCTTGAGAAGGCGGATTGGATTCTTGGCGCGGGTTGCAGCTTCACGGAAACTGCGTTTGGCATTGCCATGCCTGCGGGAAAGAAGTTCATCCATGCCACGCTTGATCCGAACCATCTGAACAAGGACGTTCGCTGCGAAATCGGACTGATCGGAGACGCGCAGTTGACTCTCGAGGGGCTCTCGGCCGAGGTCGCGCGATTGATCCAGAAGCCGCGAGTTTCTCCGGTGACCGATGAAATCGCTGCCGTGCGCAAGGCCTGGCTCGAGGAATGGTTGCCGAAACTAACGTCAGGGGAAACGCCGCTATCACCGTACCGGGTGCTGTGGGATTTGCAGCACACCGTTGACGTTGCGAACACGATCATCACGCACGATGCGGGCAGCCCGCGCGATCAGCTCGCGCCGTTCTGGGTCACCACAGAACCACTGAGCTATCTCGGCTGGGGCAAGACAACGCAGCTCGGATATGGCCTGGGTCTCGCCATGGGCGCGAAGGTCGCGCGCCCGGAAAAGCTCTGTATCAATGTCTGGGGCGATGCCGCGATCGGATTCACCGGCATGGATTTTGAAACCGCCGTGCGCGAGCGCATTCCCATTCTTTCAGTGCTGCTCAACAATTTCAGCATGGCGATGGAATTGCCGATCATGCCCGTATCGACCGAACGATACCGCTCGACTGACATTTCTGGAGACTATGCCGCAATGGCCCGCGCGTTTGGCGGCTACGGCGAGCGTGTCACTGAACCCGCTGAAATCATTCCTGCCATCCGCCGGGGAATCGAACAAACAAAGAAGGGCGTTCCCGCACTGCTGGAATTCATCACCGCGAAGGAACTCACCGTCTCAAAGCAGTTTTACGGCAAAAAGTAGCAGGAAAATCCTGCAAACCGACACCTGCGCTCGCACGAGACGGCTCAAGGAATGGAAAGACCGCGCCAAATACACTATGATCTGCTCCGTCGAACGCTCGTGACGTTCTCGCGGAGGCTTCTGGCCATGAAAAGTGTTCTCACACGCGCCGGGCTGTGGATTCTTTGTGGCGCCATCGTGTTCTCCGCAGCCCTCGGGCTTGCTCAAGCACAGGGCCCCTCGCCCCTTCCCACATCTCCCGGACAGACGCTGTTTAACCAGAATTGCGCCTCCTGCCATGCCGGTCCCAATCGCGTCGATCGCGCTCCGGACCTGAAAACCCTGATGGAGTTCACTCCGGAATCGGTGTACGCGGCTGTCACGACCGGAACAATGGCTCTGCCCGCCCAGAAACTCACTGCGGACCAGAAGCGACTCATCGCCGAATATCTGGGTGGCCGTCCGCTCGACGCCAGCCATTCCGGCAGCGCCGAATCCATGTCCAATCGCTGCCCGACCAACCCGCCCCTGGCGGATCCGTTCGTTGGAGCGGCGTGGAACGGCTGGAGCCCCGACCCGAGCAACACGCGCTTTGCAACGGCCAAGAATGCCGGACTCACGGCGGTGGACGTTTCCGAACTGAAGCTGAAATGGGCTTTCGGATTTCCGAACGGAGATACGGTCTTCGGACAACCGACCGTGGCCGGCGGGCGCCTCTACATCGGCAGCGACATCGGCTATGTCTATTCGCTCGATGCCACGACGGGCTGCGTCTATTGGTCTTTCCACGCGAAATCGGGCGTGCGCACCGCTCCCAGCGTGGCGTTGGTCAAGGGACCGGGCGCGGCAAAGTACGCAGTGTATTTCGGGGACATCCGCGCGAACGCCTACGCCGTCGATGCGGCGACGGGAAGTCAACTCTGGACACAGAATCTGTCCGATCATTATACCGCGCGCATCACCGGAGCTCCGTCCGTATATGCCGGGCGCGTGTACGTCCCCATCGCGGCGACCGAAGAAGCCTTCAGCGCAGCTCCGTCCTATCCGTGCTGCACATTTCGGGGCAGCGTGGCTGCACTGGATGCGGCCACGGGCCGGCAAGTCTGGCGAACCTACGTGATTCCTGAAAGGCCCCAGCCGGTACGCAAGAACTCCGCCGGAGTCGAGCTGATGGCTCCGGCCGGGGGCGCCGTGTGGAACTCTCCGACGATCGATCCCAAACAACATGCTCTGTATGTCGGAACCGGCGATGCGTTCACTGAACCGGCCGCGAAGAATTCCGACGCCGTCGTCGCGCTCGACCTGCAAACGGGGAATATCCTGTGGTCTTTCCAGGCTGTGAAGAATGATTCCTGGATGGTCGGCTGTGTCCCGGTGCCGACCGATAATTGCCCGAAGGACCTGGGGGTGGATTACGATTTCGGGTCGTCGCCGGTTCTGGTGAGCGGCCCGGCCGGCCGACGGCTCCTGCTCGCCACGCCCAAGAGCGGAGACGTCATTGCGCTCGATCCGGATCGCAAGGGAGCTGTTGTCTGGAGGTTGAATGTCTCCGAGAAACCCGCGCCGAACAACGGCGAAATTGCATTCGGAGGCAGCACGGATTCCAAGCGCACCTATCTGGCGCTCGAGGATGGCAATTTTGTCGCCGTCGATCTTGCCACCGGCAAGCGTGCGTGGACGACACAACTTGAATCACCTGAAAATCTCGGCCAGCCTACTGCGAACGGTGAGAACAGGACCAAGGCCGGCCTGCGATTCGGCCAGTCCGCTGCCGTGACGGGAATTCCCGGCGCTGTGTTTACCGGCGGGTGGGACGGCATCCTGCGCGCCCTGTCGACTGACGACGGGAAAGTACTCTGGCAATTCAATACCGCCCAGGGATTTACTACCGTCAACGGCGTTGCGGCCAAGGGCGGTTCGATGGGCGGACCGGGCCCGACGGTTGCCGGCGGAATGCTCTACGTGGGATCGGGGTATGCCAACGTTGGCGGCGGCATGCCGGGAAATGTGCTGCTCGCATTTTCAGCCAAGTAGCGGAAGGCGCCGCCCGGACGCGCTCTTGAATCTTTTTTTCTATTGGGTCTTCGGAGGAGCTTTCTTCGTGATCAGGATGTTTTTCAAAGCGTCCGGATCGTTCTTGAGTTCTTCTTTTCCACTGGGGTATTTATTGTACTGGAGTATGTAGGTAATCACGTCGAGAGCAGCCTCAGGGCTCAGGCTTCCCGGCTTGTCCTGCGGCATGGTTCCTTGAACCAGTCCGAGCAGATCGGCTACCGTCTGCCCCTCCCAAATATCGGTGAACGCATCGCCCGCCAGGGGAAGCGCCTGGCCGCTGCCGCTCAAATCCTCCATGTGGCAACTGCTGCAGCTCGTGTTGTACTGTGCCTTGCCGCGCGCGGCCTGATCGTCGGTATAAACGCCATCCCATATGGTCTTGGAGGGCGGGGCCGGCCTCGCGGCACGCGCGGATCGAATCGCTCCTCCCAGGCTAGCGCACATGGCGACGATGACGCCTGCCAGGACCCACATGCGGCCCGGTGCGAGACCCCGACTGCGGCGTGCAGACCTTCCGTTTTCAGTCGATTTCATATGGTTGACATCCCCTTGATCTCGATCCCGCTACGGCGTTTCGCGAACCGCGCCTGGCCAGATGCGTCGCAGATGTAATGATAGCAAAGGTGCGAAAGGAATTGCTCACGCGTTCGAGGACTTGCGATCCCGACCGGCGGCCCCGGCTGCCTTAATGTCCGGCGAGCGTCCAGGCATACACCACGCCGTCTGAAGGAATGATCAGGTATTGCCGGCCGTCCAATTCGTAGGTCATGGGAGCCGTCGTCGATCCGCCTCCGCCGTAGGTGTGCCACAGTGTCCTGCCCGTTGCGGGGTCAAGCGCCATCAGCATTCCCGAGTCGTTCGCTGTGAACAGCAGGTGTCCGGCCGTCGCAAGCGTCCCTGCGAATCCGCCGCGGCCGCCAGTCATGTCGCGCGTCCAACGAACCTTCCCCGTTTGGTAGTCGATGGCATACAGAACGGATTTCGAATGGAGAACAAAATCTCGCCCGCCCCACCCTTCGGCGTTTTTGCCAGGCATCGTCACGTAGTACACGCCGATGCTGTCCCGCGCCTGCGCGAAAAACAGCCCCGTGGTCGGGTCGAAGCTCGACGGATTCCAGTTCGTCCCGCCCGCCGCGCCGGGTTTTGCGAGTGCGCCGTCAAGTTGCGGTTCGGTTTCTTTCTTGGGAATCGGCTGGCCGCGTTCATCGAGTCCCTGCATCCAGTCGATGTCCAGATACGGCTTGGTCAGCAGCGATTTTCCGGTCGCGCGATCCAGCACGGCAAAGATCCCGTTGCGGCTCACCTGTGCCAGCATCTTGCGAGGCTTCCCCTGAAAGCTCGCGTCGAACAGAATCGGGGTCTGAATCGCATCCCAGTCGTGCGTGTCGTGCGGAGAAATCTGGTAATACCAGGCAAGCTTCCCCGTATCCGCGTTCAGCGCCACAATCGCGCAGGTGTACAGATTCGACCCGGGCCGCGCGTCGCCGGCCTCGACCGGGTGCGGGTTGCCAGTGCCCCAGTAGACAAGGTTCAGCTCCGGATCGTACGTGCCGGTCAGCCAGGTCATGCCGCCGCCGCGCGTGATCACGTCGGTGTCGTGCGGCCAGGTCTCCCAACCGGGCTCACCCTGTTTGGGTTCGCTGTCCCAGTGCCATTGGAGTTTTCCGGTTTCCGGATCCCGCGACTCGATCCACCCGGGAAGGTCTGCGATATCGCCGGAGATTCCCACAATTAGGTGATTGCCCACGACCAGCGGCGGCGCGCTTCCGAACGCTTTCAGCGCCGGGTCGGCCATCTGGACCTGCCAGAGTATTTTTCCGTTGCGAGCGTCCAGGCAAATCAATTGCGCGTCGGGTGAGGCAAAGTAGAGCTTGTCCTTGTACATCGCAAATCCGCGGTGCCCGGCACCGGGTAGTCCACCCTGGGCGGGACGATTGATGTGCCAGATTTGCCGGCCGGTGCGTGCATCAATCGCGAATAAATCGTTTGGCAGCGTGAAATAGAGGATTCCGTTCACTTCAAGCGGAGTCGAGTAGACCGCGGTTTGCGAGTGTGTCTGATAGGCCCAGGCGAGTGTCAGCGACTTTACGTTGAGGTTGTTGATCTGCGTGAGCGGACTGTAGCGCCGTCCCGAATAATCGCCGTTGTACATCGGCCAGGTATCGGTCGGCTGCTTCAACAGTTTCGACTGATCCAGTTCCTGCGCGGACAGACAGGCCGTAAATGCGAGAAAGATAAAGAGTTTCTTCACTTGGTTAGGTCCCGGTCCGGCCCCGATTCATGCGCGTCGGTCGCGACGAGCCTCCGCGGCAGCCGCGACTCTAGACGTTCGGCCGCGGCGACGAATGATACCACGAAGGTCTGATTGCCCCACTTGGGCTGCCCTGGGTTGAGATGTATCATCGCTTGGTGCCCTTGCGACTCTTGACAAGCCGCGGAGGCGAACCTAATGTAGTCGGGCTTTCGCGAACCGCAGGGAACTGGGGACGGCTCGATCCGAATCTTGGCGCAGTATCCGCAGGGGTCCGTGGCGAAGCGTATCTGAATTGGGAGGGGATTGCTTACCAATGATGTACCTTTTTGAATTCTGCAGATGGCTACAGCATACGTCGCTCGGCGTTGAGGTCTCGGAGTCGCTGTGGCTTTTTCCTCTGATCGAGACGGTACACATCTGGGGCATTATCCTGCTCGTCGGAACGACCGGGGTACTGGACTTGCGCCTTCTCGGACTCATCCTCACCAATCAGCGCGTTTCTGAATTGCATCATAAGCTGATTCGGTGGACCTGGACGGGGTTTGCGGTCATGTTTATTTCCGGGAGTCTTATGTTTGCGTCCGAAGCGTCGAAGATGTACGAAAATGGCGCTTTTCGCCTGAAAATGCTTCTGATCGTGCTCGCCGGATTAAATGCTCTGATCTTCGAAAACACGGCCTTTCGGAACATCGCCAAATGGGACGACGCACCGCGTGCTCCGATCGCCGCCAAGGTCGCAGCCTTGGTCTCACTCATCGCCTGGGTAGGCGTCATCGCCGCGGGACGGTGGATCGCGTATTGGTAGGCCGTTCGCGGCGCCCCACCCGCAGCCGCCAGCAGCAGCTGGCTTGCGCCATGCCCGGTCACAACTTTCTGTTCCTGCGCTGTGCCCGCTCGATTGTCGTTTTCTAAATTGCACTTCCCTGATTGACACGGCCAAACCGTTCTGCTATATGCTCGCGCAACAACCCGGCCAAGAGTAGTAAAGCACTTGGGGAACCGATCTCTCAGGGGGGGTACATGAGATTCAAATCGATCCTCGGCCTCTGTATTTGTGTTTCTGTTTTCTCCGCAGTCGTTTCAGCACAAACGATTTCCACTTCCCAGATCAGAGGCACAATACAAGACCCTAGCGGCGCGGCGGTTGCCGGCGCCGAGGTCAAGTTGGTTGAGATCGCGACGGGCGCAGTCCGAAGTGCGAACAGCGGGTCCGACGGAAGCTACTCCCTCCCCGATTTGTCGGTCGGCACCTACCGACTGGAGATCACTAAGGCCGGTTTCAGCAAGTACGTGCAAACCGGCATCGAGCTGCAGGTCGGCGTCAATCCGACGATCGACGTGTCCCTGACGGTGGGCTCCGTGTCCCAGGAGGTTTCCGTCCAGGCGGACGCTGCGACGGTCGATACCACCAGCACCGGCGTCGGCGAAGTGATCGCGCCGCAGCAGGTGCAGGATCTTCCGCTCAACGGGCGCCAGCTGACCGATTTGCTCTACCTTTCTGGCGCGGTCTCCGAGGGCAGGGCCTTTCGGGCCTCCTACCCATCCTCCGCGGTCCCTTCCATTGCAGGTGGCGCGCAGGGAAGTGTGGCCTATTGGCTGGACGGTGGCACGCACAACGATCCGCTGAGCAACCAGAATCTCCCGCTCCCGTTCCCGGACACAGTCGAGGAATTCAAGGTAGAGACCAGCTCCCTGCCCGCCGAGTACGGCACGCACCCCTCTGGCGCGGTCAACGTGATTACGAAATCCGGCACGAACCAGTTTCACGGCGATGTTTTTGAATACCTGCGCAATGACATGTTCGACGCGAAGAACACCGCCTTTGCCGGCGACGTCTCCCCATATTTCCAGGACAACCTGAAGCGCAATCAGTTTGGAGGTACGGTTGGCGGGCCGATCAAGAAGGACAAGCTCTTTTTCTTCTTGGGCTGGCAGGATACCATTCAGCGCTCTACGAACCCGGCGACGACGACGCTCCCCACGGCGGCAATGCTTGCCGGAAACTTCCAGCCGTGCCTGGGGAATGGAAGCGGAACTCCGGGCAATACGATTGTCCTCGGTCCTCCCTACGGAACTGGCGGCGCTGGCCCCAACCAGATTAACCCAGCCGAGTTCAGCCCCATCATCCTGGCACTGGAAAGTCACCTTCCCGTGGTGCCGGCATCGAGCCCTTGCGGCACGTTCGGTTTCCAGGCTCCAGGCAGCTTCACCGAGAATCAGGGACTGGCCAGGGTTGACTTTCAGCAAAGCAGCAAGAACACGCTTTTCGCGCGTTACTTCATCACTAACTGGAATCAGCCGCCCGGCGCGTCCAATTTGCCGCCCGCTGAGGGCGGCCTTCTGATCGCCGCGATCGATGGACAGGCCGACCGCGTACAGAACCTCACCCTCGGGGATACGTACCTCATAACCCCGAACGTCGTGAACAGCATCCGTGCGACCGGAAATCGAAGCTACAACCTTACGGTTGAGAACACGACTGTCGATTTGAACGATTTGTATGCCGCTGCCGGCGTGGCTCCGTCTGCGATCAATATCTATCAATTGGGGCCGCAGGTGAGCAAATTCTTTCCAAACTATATGGCGGGATTCGACGTCAACGGCGGCTTTCAGGGCTTCACCGCCTCGACCCCCAGTCTCCAGCCGTACGACACGCTGGAGGTCTCCGACGATCTGGCCTGGACGCACGGCGCTCATCAGTTATCGTTTGGAGGGGACTTCATCAACCTGAGAGCTTTCGCCCACAATTACTTGCTGAACCAGGGACAGTTCACCTTTGACGGGTCCCGGACCGGAGCGCAGCTCCCCAGCCAGGGCCTTGCTGACTACCTGCTGGGCTACACCTCTGCCACGAGCGGTTTCGCCCAAGACGCTCCCATACCATCGCTGCAGCACCAGAATGTTTTTTCGCTGTTCGCGCAAGACGCCTGGAAGTTGAACCGCAGACTTACGGTCACCGCCGGGATTCGGTGGGACCCATTTTTTGGCCACTCGGTTCCCAACGGACAGGTTGTTAGCATCTCGCTTCCCGACATCATCAATGACGTTCACAGCACCAAGTTTCCGACTGCGCCTGCCGGTTATCTCTTCCAGGGCGACCCGGGCGGACCTACCGGCAACAAGCTAACCAAGAACTCGCTCGACAGATGGAGCCCTCGGCTCGGAATCGCCTGGGATCCGAAGGGCGATGGGCGTATGTCCATCCGGGCCGGTTTCGGAATCTTCTATGACTTTCCGAATTTCTCCTACGATCAGTTCGGATTTGAGCAGCCTTACGGTGGGGCCGTTACCGTCCCCGCCAATGGCTGCACGACGACGTGCCTTACAAATCCGTGGGCGAACTTCTCCTTTACCGACCAGCAGGGCACTCTCCACTCGGGCGAAGACCCGTTCCCACAGTTTGTCGGAACCGGGCCGGCCAACGCCGCCTACCTTCCCGGCTCCTTGGTGTTCAGCTACCCACAGTCCATCAAACCCACCTACGTCATGCAGTACAACCTCAGTGTGGAAAAGCAGTTGGGATCGAGCTGGGTGATCTCGGCAACCTACCTGGGGAATCAACAGCGGCACCTCTGGGGCAACAACGAAGCCAATCCAGGGATGCAGGGCCCGTGTCCCACCGGATACCCGCTCCCGTCAGGCGTCTCGTGTACATCCGGACCATGCCCGCCAGGCCTTCCGCCCTTCATCTGTTCCGGCTTCCCGGGCCCGCCGGGCAACCCGGGCCTTTTCACGCTGAGCGAGAACCGCATGCTTCAACATTACGGTTCGTTGTGTTCGGCGACGACTTCCTGTTACGGCGAAACGCTCCTGCTCGAAGAAGGGGGGACGGGAAACTATAACGGCCTCCTGCTATCGGCCCAACACCGTTTTGCCCATCACTTCACCTCCACCACCAATTTCACCTGGTCCCACTGCATCTCCGACAACTACACGACCACGCTCGGTTTCTTCCTTGCCGCCGAAGAGGTGCCCTATGACCGGCACGCGGATCGCGGCAACTGCCCGAGCGCCGACACCCACGACATTTTCAATCAATCGCTCGTGGCCGAGACGCCCGAGTTCTCCAATCACATGGAAGAGATCCTGCTTGGTCACTGGAGACTGTCGGTCTCTGGCATTGTGCAATCGGGTCTGGATTTCTCTCCGATTTTGATCCTCGATTTTTCGGGCAGCGGGAATGGACTTACACAGCGTCCCGACCTGGTGGGAAACCCCTACAGGGGTGGGCCGGTGGCTGCCAATCCAACCTGCAACGCCCCTGCCACGGTAAAGAACCGGCAATTCTGGATAAACCCCTGCGCATTCGCAGCCCCGGCTGCATACACATTCGGCGATCTGAGGAACAACAGTCTGTTTGGTCCCGGCTCGATCATCGTCAACACCGGACTGTCGAGGCTTTTCCCGATTGGAGAACGCCAGCAAGTGGAATTTCGCTGGGAGGTATTCAACCTTCCGAATCACCCGAACCTGTATGCGCCGCAGACAGCGTTTGTCGCCCCGACGTTCGGTCAACCCACGCCGGCGACTACGGCAGGATTGGGAGCCTTGGCCCAAACCGTGAACGATCCGCGGATCATGCAATTCGCGCTAAAGTACAGCTTTTAGCCTAACGACGCTGATTCCCAGCAAGTGAGCGGCGTCCAGCGCCGGTCGCGCGAAAAATAATTCTTGCCGAGTACAGGGCTCATGGCATGATGCCCCGGTTACGCCGATTTGGGGGCGGCCGGCGGATTGCCATCCGCTAAAATTGCGGGCGTGGTCGCTGCGGTGACATGGATCGAGCAAAGACAGAGAATTACCTGGTCGGGAACCGCGCAAGGAAAACGGCTGCCGCCATCCTGCTCGCAGGCCTCCTGTGTCTGTTCTCCACACCTGCACGCGCGCATCACTCGGGCGCCATGTTCGATATGGCGCACCTGATCACGGTGACCGGCGTGGTGATGAAAGTTGAGTGGACCAATCCCCACACCTTCCTGTACGTGAATGTAAAGAACGACAAGGGTCTGGACGAGGAGTGGGCCATCGAGATCAACAGTCCCAATTTTCTCCGGCACAACGGTTGGACCAGCACAACAGTCAACGCGGGCGACACGATTATTTGCACCGGAGCGCCCGCCAAGAGCGGTTCGAAGTTTATGCACGGCATGACCATTCAACTTTCAAACGGCGTACAGCTCAGGTCGTAGAATTCTGAAGTCGGACGACCAAGAAAAACCAAAGGGTAGGGGGTAAGCAGCATGCGAGTCGTGAACCGAGCTTGGGTTGTGATCGTGCTGGCCGCGGCGATCGTTTGGTGCGCGGCCGCGCAGCAACCAGCGCCAGCTCAGGCGCCCGCGCCAACGCCGGAACCGGGCCGACCCGTCGTCGGCGGATTCCCGATCGGCCCGCCAGGAAAAATTCTCGAGCTCCGCACGGACCCAGTCTCGATTCAGCCCGGTGGAACCGCCACGCTGCACTGGCATGCCGTGAATGCCGACGACACCTTCTTTGACAACTGTCTGGGAATCGTCGCGACCATTGGCAGCCACGAGGTTTCACCGAAGGTGACCACGACCTACACATTCACTGCCAAGGGCCGCGCCGGGGCTGATACAAAGTCCGTGACCGTGACCGTTGCAGGTACCACTCCGGCTCCTCCGGAGGCGGCGTCCGCGTGCGGGGACCCGCATAACCAGCCGGTTCCGCGCTCGCCAGACGGCCATCCGGATCTCTCTGGAGTGTATATTGCCGGTTTCAGCCTCAGGCCCGTGGACAACATCAAACTGAAACCGGGCGCCGAGAAATACAGGGTTGTTGCCGACCCGAACGATCTCGGCCAGGGAGTAACCTGCGTACCGCCCGGCGTTCCGGCCGCGACCATGCAGCCCTATCCGCTGCAGATAATTCAGAAGCCCGGTCTGGTTGTTATTCTCTATGAGGCCTACCATATCTTTCGCGTCATCCCTACTGATGGCAGCACTCACCCGGACGACCTTGACCCAACGTACATGGGCAATTCGGTAGGACACTGGGACGGGGATACTCTGGTGGTTGACGTGGTGGGTTTCAACGACAAGACTTTCGTCGGCGCCTACAAGCACACGACGGACTATCACGTTGTCGAGCGCTACCATCGCGTCTCCTACCAGGAACTTGACTACGAGGCCACCATTGATGATCCCAACGTTTTTGCGGCTCCCTGGAAGCAGAGCAGCCGCATGAGGCTGCATCCGGAATGGCAGATCCAGGAATATGTGTGCGAAGACAACAACAAGGACTACAAGGACCTGCTGCAGAGCAAATAGCACAGCGTCTGCGTTCGCGTTCTGGCACGCAGCGGGATGCCCGCATGGGAGACAATTAAACAGCCCATTCAAATGTTTTCTCGGCTGCAGCGAAAGTGGCGGAGGCGATGATTCTCCAGCGAGAAAGGCAGACCCGGGAGCAGGCATGCGAGGAAAACAATCCTAAGTACGCGGAACCGTTATATCCGCGCAAGAAATAAGACGCAGGGGCGCGCGGCGCGTCTGCGATTACGTGCAACCAGGAGGCCCATGAAAATGAGAATTAAGGCTGCAGTTTGGCTTGCAGGAATGACGCTTTTGCTGATAGCCCCGGCGGCGAACGCGCACCACTCGGTCTCGATGTACGACATGGATCACCCCAGCACCTACAAGGGCGTGGTCTCGAGAATTGAGTGGACCAATCCCCACGCCTACGTGTACCTCGAGGTGAAGGACGATAAAGGGCAGGTGCAGGAATGGGCCATGGAAATCAACAGCCCGAACTTCTTGAGGCACAACGGCTGGACCAGTACGACGGTGAAGCCCGGTGACATCATCACCTGCACAGGCGGCGCCGCAAAGAGCGGCGCGAAAACGATGCGATGCACGAGCGTCGTGCTCGCAGATGGGCTCGTACTCCGGTCCTGACGCGCCCGGCAGCCGACGGCGCAGCGATATTTCTCGCAGCCTGTCGCATGCCCCTAGGCGCACACCCACCACGCGAGAAGGTCAAGATTTCTCCCGAAGGCGGGAGGTTGCCACACCTGCTGAGCAACAGTTCCCCGCCTTCCGGAGCCTAAGTACATGGCCTCAGACGAGGCAGATGTCTGATTTGATTCCTGGCTCGTTACCACCGCAGCTGAACTTCGTGACATCCCGGAGCAAACCAAGTCCCATCAAGCTGGGCTTCACATACTTTTTCATGGCAATCTCCCTTTTGCTCTCGATTTGAGCACATCTATGGTCCCCCAGCCACCCCGCACGTTGAGCGCGAGACGACTCATGACGTCCAGTAGGGCAACTGCGATACCAAGAATCAGCCCCGTTTTGCCCCCGCAACTCATTGATAACGAATGCGTTCTGTTGCAGCTAAGACCAGTGCTTGAGATGACCCTGCCCAGGGGGACAAGTGTTTGCGTGGTTGGGGAAATCCTCTTCCTTGGGAGAACTGGGTTGAGCTTACGGGCTTTGCCAGCAAGGCCGAGTACTGGTATGGCACTGTCCGATGATCTTGCCGGAATAGCGCGACCTGCTTGACGGCGTGGGCTCGCTTCAGTCGCCGGTCGGTTCCAGGGGCGCTGGTGGCAGCGAGAGCCCGACGGTGGGCTCATCCATCCATCGCTCGAGCGCGCGCATGTCCGCTTCGACAGTGAAGCAAGCAGCGAACAGCACAACTGCTAGAACAGTGCTGCAGAGGGGAATCACGTACATGGCGCTGTGCAAGCCCACGGCTCGAAATCCCTCGGTCATGACGCTTGCACCGGCCGCGATCATGGCGTGCCGGGCGAAATAGTCACTCAGCTTTCCCGTCAGCACGGGCCCAAAGCTTCCGCCCAGCAGGTACATCGCAAAGAAATAAAGCGCCATAGCGGTGCCTCGCAGGCTTGGCTCGACTACATCCTGCACCGCCGCGTACACGCCGGAATAGTACACGCAGCCCAGCATCGATCCGACGCTCGCGAGCGCCACGAAAACGCCCAGATCTCCGGGGCGAAGTTTCAGCGCAAAGAAGATGCAGGGCGCGGAAATTGCCAAGGATATCGCGGGCGTCAGCAGTCGGCCGTCCCACCTGACCTTGCGAAAGTGATCAACCATCCATCCACCCGCCAGCAGACCGGGCACGCCGACAGCGCCCATCGTCAAACCTGCGATGAGGTTGGCGTCCTTCAGATTCAGTCCGTGATATCGGATCAGAAACGAGGGCATGAAAAGGTTTATTGCGTAGGAGTTGAAGTTGAACAGCGCGCCCGAGACGATGATCCAGAACATCGTGGGGATCTTCAGCACGCGCCAGTAGGGGGAGCCTACGTGCACGCGCGCGGCGCCCGGGGAAGTCTCGGCCGCGCCCCGCTTTGTTTCAGGCATCAGATAAGCCACAGGCGCCAACAGCAACCCCGGCACGCACGCTACGAAAAACGCGCTGCGCCAGCCATATTGAGCCGCAATCGCTCCGCCGATGTAGTTGCCGAAAAAGGCCCCAGCGGGCAGACCCGCCATGAAGACAGAGATCGCAAACGCTCGCCGGGCGGGCGGATACAGATCGCCGATCAGGGAATTTGCCGCTGGCGCGCAGCTTGCCTCGCCCACCCCCACCCCCAGCCGGGCGAGGAAAAGGGAAACGAAATTCCAAGCAAAACCCGAAGCAGCCGTCAGCAGGCTCCACAACCCAATTCCCACCCCGAGTAACTTCGAACGCTTGGAGCGGTCCGAGATCCTGCCAAGCGGCACCCCCACCAGCGCGTAGAGCAGAGTGAACGCGGTCCCAAGCCAACCGATCTGGGAATCTGTGAGCGCCCATTGTTTGCGGATGGGCTCGGCAACGACGCCCATGAGCTGCCGGTCAAAGAAGTTCAACAGGTTGACGGCGAAAAGGAGGCCGAGAATGAATCCGGCACTTTTTTGCTTGCGCTCCATGCTCCCCCTGAAAAACCGCTGGCAACGGGATGACTGTTCATCGAAGGTCGGACCGGGTTGCACCATCGCCGGATGACGCGATGTTACTCTCCGTCCGGACCCGAGGAATTTTCAGTTTTGGCCGTTGGTCTCGGCATCATACGCTTCCGGTGGTCTCGGATCGAACTTCTTGCCTTCCGGCCCGGTCACCGAACGCGATCGCGAACTTCCCTTTGAGAGTTCGCACATTCCCTGGGGGGAAGTCGAGCCGCCGAGCACGCTGGTTTCTTGAGACCGAGCCCTGGTCTAAAACCCAATTGACATCGCCCCTTGCGGATGTACTATCACGCGGGGGATGGCCGTACATGCTTCATTTCTGTGAGTGGCTGGAGCACAATTCGTGGATCATTGCGCTCGATAGCAATGTCCCGCTGTCGCTTTTCTTCGAGATCATGCACTACTCCGGTTTTTTCCTGGTCGTAGGCACGACCGTGGTGCTGGATCTGCGAATTCTGGGTCTTGCCGGGCGCAAGGAGTCTCCCTCGGCGATCGCCGAGCAGCTTGTCCCCTGGATGTGGACAGGCCTTGCCATGGCTACGGTGTCGGGCTTTTTCATGTTCTCAGCCGATGCCGCGGATTTCTATCTGGCAAACACGTTTCGCATCAAAATCCTGATTGTAGTGCTGGCAGCGATATTGGGAGCGGTCGTTCAGCGGAAAGCTTCGCGATGGGGCGAATTGCCGTCGATATCGGCGGGAGCCAAACTCGTGGCTTTCATCTCCCTGATTTTCTGGATTGGCGCCATTCTCGCGTCCGTTGAAGTTCCGGCGATTTCAGGCGTCGGATAACGAGCCCAAGACCTGCACGCCGGCTAACCAGGAAAATTGAGGTGGGCACAAATGCTCAGCTTCTTTATGGCCTTCGCAAAGTGGCTGCAGGGGACCTGGTGGGCCCTGGATATCAGTGGCTCGACATGGGCGTATCCATTCGTGCAGATGACCCACTTTTCCGGACTGTCGCTGTGGCTGGGCACGAATCTGTCACTGGATCTGCGCCTCCTGGGCATCGGCAAGAAGCGCCAGACGGCTTCACAGCTCTCTGATTCCCTGTTTGCCTGGAACTGGATCGGATTCTGCATCGCGGTCGCCGGCGGATTCATGCTTTTTGCCAGCGCGGCAACCAAGTACGTTCCCAATCCCGCGTTCGAGATCAAACTGGGCATCCTGGTCCCGACCGGCATCATCCTGCATATCATCAATCAGGCAAAGTCGCGTACCTGGGGGCAGACGCCGGAAACTCCCGTCGTGGCCAAGGTCTTGGCATTGCTTGAATTTCTGATCTGGTTTTCGGTAATCACTGCGGCGGTATCGATTCCAAATTACGACACCCACTAGGTCGCATGAGACGTTGCTTCTTGCATGTCATTCTTGCAGGCGCGCTCGGATGTGCCCTCGCCGGCTGCGGCAAACCCCAGACGAGCGAATCATCCCCGCCCGGCCCGACTGTTGATCCCGCAACCGCCGGGTCTGTTACCGGCACCGTCAAGCTGGACGGTGCGCCTGCTGCGCTCGAGCCCATCGATATGAGCGCTTCGCTTGCTTGTGCCCAGGCGAATCCGTCACCCGTGGTTCCACCGACCGTTGTGACAGGGGAAAACGGCGCGCTTGCCGACGTAGTGGTCTACGTGAAAAGCGGTCTTGGCAACTATCGGTACGATACGCCGTCTGATACTGTGATTCTCGGCCAGAAAAACTGTATGTACTCACCGCACGTTCTCGCGTTGATGACGAATCAACCGTTCGCCGTCCAAAACAACGATCCAACGATGCACAACGTTCATCCCATGCCGAAGCACAATCGCCAATGGAGTAATTCCCAGCCTGCGGGATCGGCGCCGCTGAAGCAATCGTTTGCGAATCCGGAATTCGCTATGCCCGTACTCTGCAACGTGCACCCATGGATGCGCGCTGTCGTGTTCGTGTTCGATCATCCGTACTTTGCTGTTACCTCCCAGTCGGGAACTTTCGAGTTGAAGAATCTCCCGCCGGGCACGTATACGATCGAGGCCTGGCATGAGACGTACCGGGCGCAGGATCAGACGGTCGTGATCGGCCCGAAAGAGTCAAAAGCCATTTCATTCACCTTTAGGACTTCCGATGTATTGGGCGACTAGGCTCGGAGCGCAAGACGCCGACGTCTTGCCGCAGCGAACCCACGATCTGATTGCGGGAAGGCTGCACATTGGAGCATAATTTCCCTGGTTGGGTCTCGGTTGCCAGCGTGATGGAGCCGTTTCACATCGATCTGCCTGACGGTCATTCGAGGTGAGCAAAATGTCCTGTTTCGGAAGCCAGAAGATGAAAATCGTGAGGCTTGGCTGCGTGAGCCTAATGCTGCTCGCGGTTGCCGGGACGGCACTCGCCCACCACTCCGGCGCGATGTTCGATCGCGACAAACAAGTCGAGCTGGTCGGCACCGTCGTCAGCTTTGGCTGGACGAATCCGCACAGTTGGATCGAGATCGAAGTGCCGAACTCATCCGGCGGCACCGAGAAGTGGGGCGTGGAGTGTAACAGTCCCAACAATATGGCCCGTTCGGGCTGGAGGTCCACCACGCTCAAGCCTGGCGATCAGGTCACGATCCTCGTGCATCCCTTGCGGAGCGGTGAAAAGGGAGGCCGATTCATTTCAGTCAAACTGGCCGACGGACAGATTTTGACCGACACGGCTGGTTATCCGTCTCCCGGTCCTGCCCCTGCGAAGCCTTGAAATCGTTCTTAATTGGCCTGAACCACGCGCCGTAACTTGAAGCTCGAAATGGCGAGGACTTGATAATGATCCGACTGAGAACGAAGTTCCTGGTCCAAGCGGCTTTGGCGGCGATAGGCCTTGTCGCAATCGCCGCAGGCGCGCGTGCGCAGCAAAAGGCGAAACCGACTGACCCGTTTCCGGAAGGCGCGCTCGCACCCGATAATCTTGCCAAGCCACGCCCGAAGCCGCCGTTCGATCTGACCGGAACATGGCTGGTCGATCTAAGCTCGGGCTTCAGCTCGTTCATGTTCGGCCCCCCCTATCCGAAGTTCAAGCCTGCGGCTCAGGCCCTGTTCGATGCGGGCAAGAAAGCCACCGCAGAAGGCCGCCCGTTCCACGACGACATCGGTAAATGCTTCCCCGCCGGCATGCCCATGATCATGACGCGTGTCTGGCCAATTGCGATGATCCAGACCCCGACGGTGATCTACATGGTCAGCGGCTTCGAGAACGCGCTGCGGCTAGTCTATATCGATGGCCGGAAGCACACCGATCCCGATGTCGTGGTCCGGACCTACAACGGCGATTCAGTAGGACACTGGGAAGACGATACGCTCGTGGTTGATACCAACAGCATGATTCCGGGCCGCCACTGGATCGATACCGGAGTACCGGTCAGCGATGACTTTCACATCATCGAGCGCATCCACTTGGTTGAGGGCGGGAAAAAACTTGAAATCAAATATACGCTGCTCGATCCGCAAAACTGGGAAGGCGAGTGGACGAGCACAAAGCGTTGGGATCGGGTGGACGATACCGACATTACCGAAGTCGAATGCCTGCCGGACCTGAACGAACATCTTCCCAGCACGCAATCGAAACTGAACATCAATTAACCGATCGCACTTCACCGATTGCGGGCAGCACTGTCTTGCGACGCCCCTACCCTTGAGTTGTATCCGTGCGCCCAGTTCGACAAGATCAGAACGATTGCGTTGGCAGGTCGCCTGCGCGCGCCAGCAGGGCCGGCAAGTCCTTTTGCGACGCACCGGTTCTGTTCCCCAAGCGCCCCTCAACTTGGCGGCGTACCGTTTTCACGGTTTCAAGATCCTTGCCCGGGGTACTTGCAAGCAACTGCTCCGCGTGCACCAAACACGCGTAGACCAAGTCGTCGGGTAACCCATGCCGGCGGAGGAATTGTCCGTAGTTAAACCAGTCCAGTGCCTCGGAGTGCGGATCGGCCGACTTGGCATCGAGTGCGAGGCCGCGCTGATAGGAATCAGCGGCGGATTTCACGTCCCCTGATTTTTCCTGCAGGTCCGCGAGATGAGCGAGCGCCAGGCTTTCGCGCGCATCATCGTTCATCCGCTGGGCCATGGAAATTGCCGATTGATATTCTGCGATTGCGGCATCGGCCCGGTGGACGCGCGACTCATCGTCGGCCAATTGAATCGCGGCGGAAGTTTGCTGCTCGATTCCCGCTGCAGGATCCTCCGGATTCTCAGCCGCGAATCGTAAGAAAGCCTCCCAATGACGAGCCGCAGCCGCAGGTTCGCCTCGTTGATCAAAGGCCTCGGCGAGATACAAGTGCGCATTCGGCTGATTTGGATCCACGGTTACGGCTCTTTCCCACGAATCCATGGCTTCATCCGGGTTACCGAGCCGTGCCGCCAGCAGGCCGTAATTCACCAGGGCGTTGGGGTCGCGCGGAAAGAGCTCGAGCATTTTCGCGTAACGCGCGTACGCGTCCTGGTACCTGCCGTCCTCAAGCAATGCCCGGGCGCAGGCCTGCTGCGCGCGCGCATCGTAGGGGTTGATGTCCACTGCGCGCGTCAGGGCGTCGATTGCCGCGCTGCGGTCTCCGGCCATGGTCTGCGCAGAAGCGATGCGAGTCTGCACAGCGCTGTCGTAGGGATTCATGCGCGCGGCGCTGACTAAAGCGGAGAGGTTCGCTTCGTGGGTACCTAGCGCGAAGCGAACCTGGTCCATTCCGCCCCACAGAAAGAGCAGGGTGACAAGCGCCACGCGAAACGCCGGTGATGAAAACACGCGGCCTCCCATTCCGCCAGCGGCAGGTCGAGATGGCGCGATCTTCTTCGGGCTTGACTCGGACTTTGCGCTGCGGTCAATCAACATGGCCGAGATGCGCGAATCGCGCAGCTTCCACAGAGCGCCGTCCAGAATGAAATGGTGGATGTTTACCACCGCGGTGAAAATCAAAAAGCTCGTGGTGAAGTCAAAATGAAGCAGGCGACTGACGATCCACGGGCCGGGAATGAAAAGGGCGATGCCTCCGGCGACCAGCGTCAGGAAGTAACGCGTCATACGCCAGCCCACCTGGCCCGCGGCGCGCGCTTCGCGCTGCTGGTAGTAGCTGGTGATCCAGATATATTGCGCCGAGTGCAGCACCGCCAGGATCCCGCTGCTATAGCGCGTTTGTGGGATCTGATATTGCGCGTGTAATTCCAACAGCGTGGGCACAACGAACCAGATAAATTGGGTAAGGGCTAGAGTCAGTGGCGCTAGGAGCGCCCGTGCTCCGCTGCGCTGAATCAGTCGCCGGAATCCTAGAAATAGAAAGACCCCGAACGCCATGGCCAGGACCAGGCGCGCCGGCAGGGTGTACTTCGAGGCCAGCCCGAGTGAAAGAATCAAAGGGTCGGTCGAGCCTCCGGTTTCAAAACTTGCGAGCAGCATCAGGTAGGACGCGACGAACGCTGCGCGAACCAAGCGGCGCTCTCCGGGCGTGGCCTCTGCCCCGCTGCGGCGCGCGAACATCATCATCAGTCCGTAGTTTTGGCCGGTGTAATGCCACGGGCTCCAGCAGATGTAGAGCGTGAACACCCAGGGGAACAGCCGATAGGACGCATGAAGCAGAATTCCGGTCAACACCAGCAACAGCGTGATATGCAGCGTGAAGATTTTGTATTTTTCGAAGTCCGCGCGCGTGTGGTAGGCGCGATAGACCGTCGCCATGAAATGCGGATAGTTGAAGGCGAGGGCCAAAAGATAGAAGCCCACCACCCACGCGTGAGTGTGAGACCGGGTGAGCCACAAAGCCGCAGCCAATAGAGGAGCCGACCATGCTCCGCAACCTACGATGAGATCAAGCCAGGGCCCGTAAATCCACGGTCCGGTGGGATGCGCGGCGGAAATGGATGCAGGCTGGTTCCTCGTTTTCAAGCTAAATCCCTCACGGCAGCCCGAGTGCGCCGATCCCAAACCTGGCCCACTTGGTCTTGTGCGGCAGTCTACATCGGCAGCGGGCACCGCCGGCGTTGTGCCTACGCCTGCATGCTGAAAGCGTAACGGACTAGGGTGGCCAAGCGGCCCGTGAATGGCACAAGCCGGATCTGAGGGGCATTACCAGCATGCCTTGCTGGAGTCCTGTGACGAGTTGGGCTGTTGACCTCAGGTGCGCCGATCCTTCGTGTCTATATTTTTTGTTCTTGACATAGTCTACTAAGTTGATAGTCTTACCTACCTTAGCGGGTAATCGAAGAATCGCGATGCGACTTTCTCAAAGAGGACTTTACGCCTTGCAGGCACTTACAGTGCTCGCCCAGCATCCTGTGGGCGTAGTCAAGATCAAGGACATCGCGGCCGAAGAACAGTTGCCGGAGAAATTTCTGGAAGCGATTCTTCTGGACCTCAAGCGAGCACGCATCGTGGTCAGCCTCCGCGGCGCTCATGGTGGCTACCAACTAAAGCGACATCCCAAAAAGATTTCGCTCGGAGAAGTTCTCCGCAGGATTGATGGCCCACTGGCGCCGTTTGAGGACGCCGAATCCCTCCGCCGGCGCGTAAGCACCGACCCGAAGCATCGTCCTTTGTTCCGCGTCTTGTTGCAGGTACGCAATGCCACGGCCCAGATTTTGGACCACACCTCCCTCTCCGATTTGTGTTGTCGCAGCCGCAGCTAGATTCCCGTCGCAGTCGGCCCGCTTTCAGATACCAGCAAAAATTCATTCTGTCCCGTGATCGCGGAGTGTCGGTAGATGCGAAATCCGCGAAAGCTGTGGACAAAAATTCAGGAAGGGAAAAAGTGATGAGCACAGCACCCACGCAAGACTGGCAGCGAGAGTTATCGAACACCGAGCGCGAACTTCTCCGAGAAGTGGCGCTCGCGCTACGCGGCATTCGTTACGGCTCGGTGGTTCTCACAGTTCATGACGGTCGAATCGTGGAGCTGAACAAGACCGAGCGGATTCGCAAGAGCCCGGCATAGCGGGCGCAAACAGGATTGCCCCGACCCGCTCAACGGGAGGGATCAAGGAGTGCGGCCAACCGACCAGCCCGCTGGAGGCTTGAAGCCGAAACCTTAAGGAGAATGAAATGTCTGCACATTTAGCACTGAAATCGAAACGCATAACCGTGGCGCTCGCATTGATCTTGAGCTCCACGGGATCTGCATGGGCCCTACCAGCCGGCGATGGAACTGCAACCGCACCGAACAGCGGCGCGGCCGCCAGCGCTAGCGCCGCCACAACGGCCGGCGCGCCCGATCCTGCCAAGGCGGGGACAGCGTCGAAGGCGAACGCGAAGCCTGCAGAAGCGTCAAGCATGGAAAGCGAGCTGCAAGAGCTGCGGGTACTTCTTGAAGCTCAGGCTCAACAGCTTCAGCAGCAAAGCCAGGAGTTACAGGATCAGCACCAGAAGATGTTGGAGCTGGAAGCCGCGCTGAGTGCAGCGAATCCAGGATTTCCGCTGGAGACTGTTCTTCCGCCGCCCCCCGGTGCCCAGACGCAAGAACTCGGCGGTGCCCAGTCACAGCAACTTTCAGGAGAACAGAACCTGGCGCGAAGAATCGACACCCTGGAGCGCAGTCTAAATACTTTTGGGCCGTTTTCTTTTGCCGGAGATGTTCGTGTGAGGGATGAAGACTACTCGGGCGGGCCGATCAATGACTCTCAGGATCGGAACCGCGAACGCTACCGGGCGCGCTTCTATATCAATGCGAAGCTAAACGACGACCTGTTCGGCGGGCTCGGTCTCTCAACCGGTGACCTGAACGATCCGATCACGTCGAACCAGACCGCGAATCAGTTCTTTACGCGCAAGCCATTCGCTCTGGACCGGGCTTTCATTGACTACAACCCGCACCAGTGGAAGGCGCTGACACTGATTGGTGGGAAGTTCGCCTACCCCTGGTACCGCACACAGCTCACCTGGGACGACGACATCTTCCCGGAAGGCGTCGCCGAGAAGCTTGAGTGGAAATCGGACAATTGGCACGTACTGCGCCAATTCGCCTTGATCGGATTCGAGCTGCCATTCGCCGAGACCCAGAATCCCGAGGCGATCAGGACCTCAACACAGCCGGTGAATGCCATTCTCCCTTACAACACCGGTAGCATTCACCAAAGCGTCGTCTATGGCGGACAGCTTCAAACGCGCTGGCAGTTGGGAAGCCGTGTATCTTTCCTCGCGGACACCGCGTTCTACAACTATCACAACGCCGACCCGATCGCGCTCGCGAACCAGGTCGCTTACGGAAACCCGACGACTTCGAGTACGACCGACGGACTCCTGCCGCTGAACAATACGCTGACAAACTCGTTCCAGACGGTGACCGAAACGGTCACTACACTGAGCACGAGTGGCTCGGCCCCCGGAAGTGTCGTGGTCAGCAAGCAGATCATTGCCGCGAAACTGAACTCGAAGTTCGCGCTGTTGGATTCGATCGCACAGTTCGACATCAAAACGTGGTCGGATCGGTGGCCGATTCGGTTCCTCGGCGACTACGTCCAGAATACCGAAGCGTGCGGCAACGATCCGGGGGCTGCTCCATTCATCCCGGCGGCTACGCTCGCTACTCTGGAAAAGACCGCAACGATAACTGTCGCAACCGTGAACGGCACTTGCGATTCCCACGACCGGCGAGCCAATTGGGTGGAAGCACGCTTCGGCCGCCAGCAGGAAAGAGGCGATTGGCAGTTTGCCTACACTCACATGTTGATCGAGCGGGAAGCGGTCATGTCGCTGTTCGACTTTAGCGACATCCGGCAGGGCAGCAACGTTCAGCAGAATCGTGTGGAAGCGTTCTACCAGGTGCACCACAACGTCCAAGTCGGGTTCACCGGTTTCTTCGGCCGGCAGCTTGACACCACAGACGCAACCGAAACCGAACTCAAGCGCCTCCAGTTCGACGTCATCTATAAGTTCTAGCTGGAGGCGTGACGATGAAAACCACAGTCTCAAGGAACGCGAAAAGGGAGATACAGGAAATGAAGTCCGTACATCGGTGGAGGGGGGTTTTGATCGCCGTTATCGCTTTGGCTGTGACTCTGGGCATGCCCGTGCATGCCCAGAGTCCGGTAACGCTTCTGAATGTGTCTTACGATCCCACGCGCGAGCTCTATCAGGATTACAACGCGGCTTTCGCGAAGTATTGGAAAGCCAAAACAGGACAGGAAGTCACCATTCAGCAATCGCACGGCGGATCCGGGGCGCAAGCCCGCTCCGTAATTGACGGGTTGCAGGCGGACGTCGTGACATTGGCCCTGGCCTATGACATCGACGCTATCTCGGAAAAGGCCAAGCTTCTGCCCGCTAACTGGCAGTCGCGCCTTCCCAACAACAGCACGCCGTACACTTCCACAATCGTTTTCCTGGTGCGGAAGGGCAACCCGAAAAACATCAAGGATTGGGACGACATCGTGAAGCCGGGAGTCTCGGTGATCACGCCGAATCCCAAGACTTCGGGCGGCGCGCGTTGGGCCTACTTGGCGGCGTGGGGGTATGCCTACCTCAAGTCCGGCAAGAGCGACGCCGCTGCCAGGGATTTCGTCACGAAAGTCTACAAGAATGTGCCGGTTCTCGATTCAGGCGCGCGCGGTTCTACAACCACGTTCGTTGAGCGAGGCATCGGAGACGTCCTGCTGGCCTGGGAAAATGAGGCGCTGCTCTCGGTCAAGGAGTTGGGCCCGGACAAGTTGCAAGTCGTCGTTCCGTCCGTGAGCATACTTGCTGAACCGCCTGTATCGGTCGTGGACCAGGTCGTGGACAAGAAAGGTACCCGAACCGTTGCTGAGGCTTACCTCCAGTATCTCTACACGCCGGAGGGACAGGAGATCGCCGCCAGGAATTTCTACCGGCCGAGGCTGGATTCGGTGGCCAAGAAATACGCTTCGACGTTCCCGAAGATAAAGCTATTTACCTTGGGGGACGTTGTCGGCGACTGGCACAAAACGCAGAGCGTTCACTTTGCTGACGGCGGGGTATTCGATCAGATTTACCAACCGAATCAATAGGAGAAGCCGAAGGCACGGATTTCAGCAGTGGTGGACAGCGAGGTCAAGCGATGAAATGGGTATTTAAGCAACGGAGCATTGTACCTGGCTTTGGCCTGTCGCTTGGCTTCACTGTCTTCTACCTTAGTCTGATTGTCCTGATTCCACTCTCAGCCACGTTCCTGAAGGCGTCCACATTAACCTGGCATCAGTTCTGGCATGTGGTTCTTTCCCCTCGGGCGCTGGCTTCCTATCGCCTGAGTTTCGGAGCATCGTTGATCGGCGCGTTCATGAATCTTGTCTTCGGCGTTCTCGTTGCCTGGGTTCTGGTGCGCTACGACTTCCCGGGCAAGCGCCTCTTCGATTCTGTAATCGATTTGCCATTTGCCTTGCCGACGGCCGTCGCGGGCATCGCACTCACGACAATTTACGCACCGAACGGGTGGCTTGGCCGGCCACTGTTGGCCCTGGGGATCCACGCAGCCTACACACCGCTGGGCGTGGTGATCGCACTTACCTTTATCGGATTGCCCTTCGTCGTGCGGACCGTTCAGCCCGTACTGGAGGATTTGGACAAGGAGCTGGAAGAGGCGGCGGCAAGTCTTGGCGCGCGGCGCTGGCAAACTTTCACACGCGTTCTGTTGCCAACAATCCTCCCCGCCGCCCTCACCGGTTTCGCCATGGCCTTCGCTCGCGCCGTTGGCGAATACGGCTCGGTGATCTTCATCGCAGGAAACATGCCGATGCGGACGGAAATCACGCCGCTGCTGATCATCACCAAATTGCAAGAGTATGACTACGCCGGTGCCACAGCGATTGCCGTGGCCATGCTCGTTGTCTCGTTTGCGCTGCTGCTGCCCATCAATATTCTGCAGAGGTGGAGCGGTGGCCGCCGCATGAGCGAATCGTCGATTGACACGCCTTTGGGCGTAAGCCTCAAGGCGGTTTATGTTCAGAGGGATAACCTGTAGCGCGATTGAATCTCATCGCCCCGGAAAACACTATGTCAGCGTCAGCTCAAGTCCATACACAGAGGGCGCTAGCACCCCGAAGCGCCGCCTCGGGTCTGGCAATTTCCGAACCCGCGGTCGTGCGCTGGTTTCTCATCGGTATCGCCGTACTGTTCCTTAGTGTTTCTCTCCTTTTGCCGCTGGTGGTTGTTTTTGCCACGGCCTTTCAGAAGGGAATGGGCTTCTATCTCCGGGCCTTTCAGGACCCGGACACGCTGGCGGCCATTCGCTTGACCCTTCTCGCTGCGGCGATCGCGGTCCCGTTGAATGTCGCATTCGGAATCGCCGCAGCATGGCTGATCGGGAAATTTGACTTCGTGGGCAAGAGTCTGTTGATCACGCTGATCGATTTGCCATTTTCGGTGTCTCCAGTTGTCGCTGGGCTGACCTTCGTGCTCGTTTTTGGCCTGCAAGGTCTGATCGGGCCCTGGCTGATCGCCCATGGCGTTCGCGTCGTATTCGCCGTACCCGGTATCGTGCTGGCTACTATTTTTGTCACGTTTCCGTTCGTCGCCCGTGAGCTGCTCCCGATGATCCAGTCGCAGGGAAACGACGAGGAGGAGGCTGCCCTAACCCTGGGCGCGAGCGGCTGGCAGACGTTTGCAAGGGTGACGCTGCCGAACGTGAAATGGGCGCTGATCTACGGCGTGATTCTTTGCAATGCTCGCGCAATGGGCGAATTCGGGGCCGTGTCGGTAGTTTCAGGCCATATCCGCGGCCTTACCAACACCATGCCGCTGCATATCGAGATTCTCTACAACGACTATCAATTCGTCGCTGCCTTCGCGGTTGCATCACTGCTGGCGCTGCTGGCATTGATGACTCTGCTGGTCAAGAGCCTGGTTGAATGGAAAGCCGCCCAGCAATTCACGGCTCAATCGGCGAGCGACACGGAGCAGATCCAATGAGCATCAGCGTGCGGGGCATCCGGAAGGATTTCGGGAATTTCGAGGCGTTGAAGGATGTCGACCTGGAAATCCCCGACGGACAGCTGGTCGCGCTGCTCGGACCGTCGGGCTCGGGCAAGACCACGCTCCTGCGGATCATTGCCGGACTGGAATTTGCCGACTGCGGAACCGTGCAATTCGACGGGAAGGACATTACCGATCAGACGGCGGGCGAACGACATGTCGGTTTTGTCTTTCAACATTACGCCTTGTTTCGGCACATGACCGTGTTTGAAAATATCGCCTTCGGCCTGCGCGTGAGGCCGCGGCGTTTACGGCCTTCGGAAAAGCAGATCCGTGCGAAGGTGCAGGAACTGCTCGGGTTAATACAGCTTGAGAATCAGGCTCGTCGCTATCCTTCTCAGCTTTCCGGAGGACAGCGACAGCGTGTCGCCTTGGCGCGGGCGCTGGCCGTCGAACCTGGTGTGCTGCTGCTTGATGAGCCGTTCGGATCACTGGACGCAAAGGTGCGGCAGGAATTGCGCCGATGGCTCCGCCAGCTGCATGACGAAGTTCACATTACCAGCGTCTTTGTCACTCACGATCAAGAGGAAGCGCTCGAGGTTGCCGATCTGGTCGCCGTGATGAACCAGGGCCGCGTCGAGCAGATCGGAAGCCCCGAGGACGTTTACAATCATCCCGCCACGCCCTTTGTTTACAATTTTCTAGGCAACGTGAACCTGTTTCACGGGCGCGTAGACGACGGAAAGGCCTACATTCAGGAAACAGACACCGGAGATGTCGCATTCGTCCGGCCGCATCTGTTGGAAATCACGCGAGAACCCAATGGCGCGAGCCACTTCCGCGCCACCACCACGCACATCAACTCTGCCGGGCCCGTCGTCAAGGTGGACGCGGTGACCGAATGGGGCGCGCCCGTTCACGTTGAGATTTCGCAGGAGCGATTTCACGCCCTGCAATTGACGAAGAACGAAGTCGTTTTTCTCACGCCGAAGGACATCGCGGTATTTCAAAAGCGCCAGAACACCTGACGTTTCCTACTGTCATCGAGCCAAACGCGGTGCACGTCGCACTGCGCCTGGTCCACTCAGGAAGGTGATATGGATCTGAACGAAGCTGAGGCCAGCACCTGCGCCGGGGAGCTGCCGGCCGGCGGTGCTTCCGAATTGCGTGGCAGGAAAACGTATGAGCAGAGCCCGGGCCGCGTGTACTCAAGTCAGTTTGACATACCCTGATAAATTGCAAGACGGTCGACCGGGGAGAGCCGGAAAGAGGCTCCCCCCGAGCCGATCGACTCTCTACGGTATGTAATAACGGAACGAAGTGAAGACCATGTTCTCATCCGAGTGAGGTTGGCCACTTGTTCCCTCGCCGCTGGTCGCTCCGACACCCTTCCAGGTGTTGCGGATGTAGTTGGAATACTGCATGCCGTACTGGATCGTGCCCTTCGGGCCCTTGTAGAAGCGATACCAGAATCCAATCGTGCCCTCGAGCAAGTTCCGCGTATCACCAGTGCAATTCGCCAGTGCTCCCGGAATGAAACCCGTCGCGCCTGCCACGCCGGTGGGTGTACCGAGGTTATTGCCGGTGCCAGGAGCGGCGATCGGCAGAGTCTCGGTCCAGCACCCGGAGTTGTTCAGCGATGCGTACCCGTAGCCTTCGTTTGCTGCCGTACCACTCTTGATGAAAGCGGTGCGTTCCTCAAATTCACCGCCCAGGTTGAGATTAACGTCCAGTTTCGGCGTCAGGTGAAATTGCAGCGTGCCGAGCCCCTGGAAATTGTGGATCGGAGCAAGTTCGCCGTCCGGACGGACCGTCGCATCCGACAATCCGCCTGAGCCGTAGCGGCCAATGCCGTCTCCACCGAAGAAGTGGACGCCGAGGTCAACGTGCTTCGCAAAAAGAGCCCAGCGCGCGTTGGCGCCAACTCCACCACCTTGCCGGTTGTCGTTGAAAGCACCCGCCGCCGACGTGATCGACGCGCATCCCGCGGGAGCCGTTGTACCGCTCAGCGGAACGCACGGGAATACGCGATCACGGAAATCGCTCAGGACACCGAAGATTTCGTAGTGGCCAAAGCCCGGTTCAAAGACTGCCTTGACGATGAAGTCCGGGGAGGGATTGTAGGGGTAATTGCCGATCGGGTTGAACAGACCACCGGTTGCGCCGAAACCTCCGAGAAGGAAGTTGTTGTTTGTGACGGTGTTAACCGTGACGGTGCAAGGCGGCGTCGCGCAAGCGGTCGTTGGCTCGGTGATGACCGTTCCGCCTGAAACCGCCGTTGGGTTGCCGTGGACCGTAATCGTTGCTTGTGGTTCTTCAATCGAGAAGCCCAGCCAAACCTTGTCTCCGAAGTCCTTGGTAAAACGGATACCTTCCTGGCGCGCCCAGCTGAATCCGACGTGATATTGTGCGTCGATTGTCTGAGGCAATGCTTCTGTGCGGTTATCCATGCCATGGAGAGTTTCCGTGAGCAAGCTCCACTGCTGTCCTCCTGTCACCGTGATTCCGTTGGTGAAGGCGGCCTGGGCCCAAAACTGACGTTGGCGCATCGTGTAGCTGTTGCTCTGATTTGGGTTCGAGGTGACGCCCGCGGACAGGAAGTCCATTTCGTAATAACCGCCGATCTTCACGCTGGCCAATTTCCCTTCGGCCAACATGGAGATACGCGATTGACGGCCGCTGGCCTGGAATTCCGACATGTGCGCATTCGAAGATCCGTCAAAGGGAGCATTGTTGAAAGGCGTGTTGACGTCGGACGCGAGACCCTTCTGGCGCCACACAGTTTCTGCCGCGAAGAACCCACCAGGAGTCAGGGTGATCCCCTTGAATTGGATCGAGGTCGGAGGTCCCGCTGTATCCTGGCTCGAACCTGCGTTTGCCACGTTGGCGCTTGCCGTCACGCCAGCTACGGGCCCAACCGGTGCAGGAGTTTCAGCAGCCGGTGCCGCCACGATATTTTCGCGGGCTGCACTGGAAGCGTTGAGTTGCTCTTCGAGCAACTGCATCTTCTGCTGCTGTTGCTGAAGCTGCTTCGCTTGCGCTTCGAGCAGGTCGCGAAGTTGCTGCAGCTCGGCCGCTACCTCGCTGCTAGAGGGCTCGGGCTTTGCGGCCGCGTCGGTTTTCGCGACTGCCGCGGGCGCACCAGCGGGTTGAGAGGCAGCCGTCGTACTTGAATCGGTCGCCGCACTGTCGTTGGTCCCTGGCGCGGCCGTCCCCGCCAGCGTCGGCGAGACGACCAGGCCGAGGGTCACGATACACGTTGCAAGTACTCGCATTCATTCCTCCTTAGGATTTAGATCGAATCCGTACAGACCAACATTCGAGAGATTTGAGAAATATCTGGCCGAAATCTGGGCATTTCATACCAAGACCCGCCCAGAGTCCGCAAGCCCATTCTTCTGAGACAAATCCAAGCCGGATTCCAGTCCGCTGGGAACCAAAACAGACTGCCGAGCTTCACAACATTCACAAAGGGTGCAGTGCGGCCACACTCGAGACTCAAACCACAAGGCGACGGAACCTTAACCACGCCGCTTGAATCTCCCGTGAGAGGAACATGAATAATGTGTGACTGGCGGCTGGCACTAGTACCGCGCAATCCTCGTGCGTTTGGATTTTGAACAGGAGGACGATCGGGCTCGGAGGGCTCTTGAGGCTGTTGCGAGGGCAGGAACTTCACATTTACGACAACCCCAGCCATCGTATGGACTGGCATTTCACAGGGCCACGGAGGGATTCAGGGGGCTCGCCAGTGGATACCTCCCATTGTTTCGATCCTTTTGACCACTGGGCGCGTCCCGGCGTATGCTCCCGGCAGCCACGCAATGATGATCAATAACCACTCTTGATTGAGGGCGGACAATATGAACAACGACAAGAGAAAAGCTGGGTTTTCAAGGCGAGGTTTCCTGGGGTTTGGAGGCGCGGTGGTCGGCGCAGCCGCAATGCTGTCAACCCCCGAGGCAGCGGCGCAAGGGCAGCCCGGGGCACAGTCTACGGCTGACCGAAGGACCAGCGACCCGGGTCCCATAAATCCTGCGCTCGACGCCCAGAATCCGGACTCGATAGCTCCGCCTAGCTCCGACGCAGGCAGCGTGCAGACTTTCAAGTATCCGTTCTCAATGGCCCACAAGCGGCTTCATTCCGGTGGCTGGTCCCGCGAGGTAACTGTTCGCGAACTCGCAGTCGCGACGACGATCGCGGGCGTGGATATGAGGCTGACCGCCGGCGGCGTCCGCGAACTGCACTGGCACACGGCCGGTGAGTGGGCCATCATGCTCTACGGAAGTGCGCGGATCACCGCGATCGACGCAGACGGCCGCAGCTTCGTAGCGGATGTGAAAGAGGGGGATCTTTGGTATTTTCCGACCGGAATTCCCCATTCAATTCAAGGCTTGAATCCGGACGGCGCTGAATTCCTGCTGGTTTTTGACGATGGCAACTTTTCCGAATATGCGACCGTACTTCTCACGGACTGGATGGCGCACACGCCCCGCGACGTAGTCGCAAAAAATTTTGGGGTAACCGAGCGAGCCCTGGAAAAGATGCCCAAGGAAGAACTCTTCATCTTCCAGGCGGAAGTTCCGGGTCCGCTCTCGGAAGATCAACGAGTCGCAGCGGGCGCCCTCGGTCCGTCGCCGCATGATTTTGCGTTCCGCATCCTGGAGCAGCCCGCCACAAAGACAGTGAAAGGGGGCGAGGTGCGCATCGTCGATTCGCGCAACTTCAAAGTCTCTACGACCATCGCGGCGGCTATCGTCACGGTTCGTCCGGGAGGAATTCGTGAACTGCACTGGCATCCCAATGCCGATGAATGGCAATACTTCATCAGCGGTCAGGGCCGGATGACGGTATTTGCCACTGGTGGCCGCGCCCGCACGATGGATTTTCAGGCCGGTGATGTCGGATACATTCAGAAGACGCTGCCCCATTATGTGGAGAACACCGGCAACACAGATCTCAAGTTTCTTGAGATGTTTCGGAGCGGCTATTACCAGGATCTCGCGCTCTCGGAGTGGCTCACGCATACGCCGCCAGAACTTGTCGCAGCACACCTGAATCTTGACAAGGCCACGCTCGACGCAATTCCGAAAGACGAAGTTGTGATCCTGCCTCGCTAGACGGTTGACCGAGTGGTTTGAAATATGGGAATGAGATCCCGGCAAGCTTGTAGAAATAAATTGCGTACCAGAGAGCGCAGGATAGGTCGCAAGCAGACGTTGGCGAAGAACTCGCAAAGGCGTTGCCCGCGTACGATTCAGGGCATGCATGCCTGAAAAAAGAGGATGCCGTTTTCACTTCTTGGAGCGGGCAGCCGGCTCGCTTTTGTTCGGGCTCTCGAAGCGATATCCCACCCATGGGTCGGTCAGGATGTAGCGCGGCTTGCGCGCATCGGGCTCGATCTTTTTGCGCAGTTGGTTAACGAGGACGCGAAGAGATTCCATCTCCTCTCCGTAGTCCGGGCCCCATACCGTCTGGAGCAACCAGCGATGCGTCAGAGTCTTCCCCTCGTTTGTAATCAGTTGGCGCAGAAGCTCAAACTCCTTGGGTGTCAGGTGAACCGTGCGGCCCTTCGCGGCGACGGTGCGCCTCTCGAAATCAACCCGCAAGTTGGGTGACACAAAAACCGGCAAAGAGTCTGATCCGGCGCGGCGTAAATTTGCGCGTACGCGGGCCGTGAGTTCCTCGGCCCCAAAGGGCTTCACAATGTAGTCATCCGCACCCGCATCGAACGCTTGCACCTTGTCGCGTTCGCTGCTCCGTACAGTGAGCATAATGACGGGGATATCGCTGGTACGTCGTATCTCACGGCACGTCTCGAATCCGGACATTCCGGGCAAGTTCACATCCAGAAGAATAAGCTCTACGCGTTCCTTCCGGATTAAATCAAGCGCTTCCTCGCCGGAGCGCACATCGATGACCACGAAGCCCTGTGGGATCAGGATTGCCCGCAAAGCGCGACGGATTTGCGGACTGTCATCCACGATCAGAACCGGCTCGGCACTCACGACCGCACCGGGCAACGGAACTCTCGAGGTAGGCTGAAGGAGTTTGGCAACCTGCATCGGCTCTCACTCGTCATCGCGAACTCATGGTCCCGCCGCACCGCCTGAACCAGCGGTTCAAGCTTTCACATGCCGCTTTGCCGACTTCTTCTGCACGGGCTCGAACCGATAGCCGAACTGATGCTCGGTGTGAATATAGCGGGTACGATCCGGTTGCTTCTCGATCTTTCTACGCAGCTGATTGATTGTGACCCTGAGGCGTTGAACTTCGTTCGTATACTTCGGCCCCCATAGGGATTGCAGCAATGTTTGATGCGAAACCGGCTTTCCCTCGTGCAGCATGAGGTATCGCAAGAGTTCGAATTCGCTCGGCGTGAGATGCACCTGATCGGAGTCAACCGTAACTCTGCGGCGCTCGAAATCGACCTTCAGGCCGCCGGATTCAAACACGGCAATCGATTCGGAACCGGACGTTCTTCTTCGCAGTGCGTGGATGCGAGATAGAAGTTCCTGGATGCCGAACGGCTTCACCAGATAGTCATCGGCGCCTGCGTCGAACGCCTGCACTTTATCCTCTTGCGTGCGAAGAACGCTGATTACCAGAATCGGAACATCGAAGATCGCGCGGATTCTCCGGCAGGCTTCCAGCCCGCCAAAGCCGGGCATCTTCAGGTCCAGCAAAACCATATCGACCGCGCCACCGGCTTGAACCTCCTCCAGCGCCTCCTCGCCGGTGCGGGCCTCAACTACGGTGTATCCCGCGCTCGCCAGGGTCGTGCGCAACGCACGGCGAACCTGCGGGTCATCATCCACCAACAGAACTTTTGCGGAACTCGTCGGTACGGTTTTCACCAGAGGCTGCGTGTGCGATGTTTCGATCAAGTCTGGCATCTCCTTGTACCGAACCCGGGTGCGCCTGGCGCAACGGCGAGAGTGTCACACGGAGGAGATATGAAAGCTGTTAACCATTCCTAAGGATTACGTAAGCGGGAGCACATTAGGAACTCATTCGTTTCGCGTAAGCGAACCAAGGCTGCACGTCAATTCACCCAATCACTTCATTGAGTTTGACCCGAGACGCAGCTGACCTTACCTTGTGCCTCACTTAATTTTACACATTTACGAAAAACTGAGGATGCAAGGAATACGAGCGCTTGAAGCCAGTGCTACGAAGCGACCACACGAGCAGGAAAGGTGAACATCGAGCCGCGCGGCGATTCGCAAGGCGCGGGCTCACAGCTACTACTCTCGCCGTTCTGCCTGGGAGTCGGTACCCGCATTCCTTACGAAAACCTTATCGCGCGTTTATGCATTCCGTACGTGCGGCGGGTAGTAATGGCCGAGATCAAGCGGGATCTGCGCCAAGGCGAAGAAGAACGTAAACGGGTTCGTCAGATCTTGCGGTGCAGACGTGGGGAGTTAACGACTATCCAGGGAGGCCGATCTTGAACAGAACAAGTTACCACCTTCAACCAGAAAGGGATCGAGGCGTGAAATACATGAAAACTACGTTATGCAGGACCGCCGCGCGTGTGGCATTTGCTTGCGTGCTGCTCCTTGGCTTCGTATCTACTCACGTTCGGTGCTGTTCTGCGCAGGCGCAAACGCAGGTTCCTGCCCGGGCGGACCTCGCAACCCTGAACAACCCTGCCCAGCCGTCTTCTGCCGGTCCCACAAATACCGCGACTAGTACGGCGACCGGTAGCGCTGCCGCGGCAAACAGCACGGCGTCGGACCAACCGGCTACCACTTCGGAGTCCGAGGTATCGGCCGCGATCATGAAAGAGCTCGAGTCCATGGAAAAACGGATCGAGGAACTCGAGGCGGCACTGAAGGCTCGCGACGCAGCGGCACCGGCTCCAGCGCCGCCGTCGGCCGCTTCTCCTGCTCCTGCCAATACAGCCGCGCAAACGCAGGTGGTGACATCCTCGTCAACCGACGCTGCGGCCAAGCCGGCCGATGCAAAACCAGCGCCGACGGATCCGTTCTCGGTGGACGACTGGACCTGGCTCAACGGCAATCCGCGCAACCACGATGACCCGCTGGCCACGAAGTATTTCGACCCGGAGATCCGATTCGACGCCAACTACATTGAAGACTATAACCAGCCGAAAGACCACACCATGGGCGGTGCGACGGAAAGCTTCCGGAACGGCGAATTTCAGTTGGAGCAGGCTAGCTTCGGCGGCGACTTGCGCGTTGGCAATGTTCGCGGCCGCATTTTGACCATGTTCGGACTGTTTGCCACCACGACGCCACGCAATGACGGCAGCTACGGAGTCGGCCAGTGGGACCTCCGTGGCGCTTATAAGTATGTTTCTGAAGCGTGGGGCGGGTATCACTTCAACGTGAACCACGGTCTCAACATCGACGCGGGGATCTTCGTGTCGTATATCGGGCTGTTCAGCTACTACAACTTCGACAATTGGGCGTACCAGCCCTCCTTCGTTTCCTCGAACACGCCCTGGTTTTTCAACGGGTTGCGGATCCAGTGGTTCCCCAAAGAGAACTTGAAGATTGAGCCCTGGATCATCAACGGGTGGCAATCGTATGCGAAATTCAACGGCCACCTGGGTTTGGGCGGGCAGATTCTGTGGCGTCCGAAGCCCTATCTATCGCTCGTCTTCAATAACTACGGAATGGGCACCGATACGCTGGGTGTTCCCGGACGCTCGCGCATCCACACCGATGACAGCATGGAGGTCAGATACTACCATCACCCGGACAACTTCGTGGACAGCATGGCGTTTTCCGTAACGGGTGACTTGGGATGCGAATACGGCGGTTCGGCGCCTGGCACGATCGTGAGTTGCCACAACAACAGCAACGGCCATCCCAAGCAGTCCTTCGCTGGCTGGATGCTGTACGACCGTACGCAGTTCCACCACGACCTGTTCGGGATAACGGTGGGCGGCGGCGTGCTCGACAATCCGGGCCGCTACCTCGTGTTGCTACCGCCGATCAATGGAGCGGACGCGGTTTCCGGATCGCCGTACTTCCAAGGCTATCCCGGCGCCAAATACAAAGGCTGGGACAGCACGGTAACTTTCGACTGGATGCCGAGTCAATTCGTGACGTTCCGCTTTGAGACCGGCTACCGCTACGCGAACGTGCCGTACTGGACGGGTCGGCAAGGGATTACGCCCCCCGGTGCGAACTACAGCCTGCCGCTTACCAACCCGGCGCACTTCGTCTGCAGCAACGGCGCCGACTCCGGTATAGGAGCGGGGGGCATTTCGGACAACTCGGGTAACTATCTGCTCGATGCGAACCTGGGGAGCGCCGAAACGGCCTGCTTTAACATGGAAGGAGGTGGCGCTGGCACGCCGGGCATCGGCAACATCTGGCAGCCGGATTTGCGCAAGAGCCAGTGGGAAAACACCATCGCCATCATGGTTAAGCTCTAGTCGGACGGGAAATATGAGACCGGGCAGCGTTCGAAACTGGCATCGAATCGGGCGCTGCCCGCGTCTCTCAAACTCACTGTTTTCAATCGCTGCAGCTTTACGAAACCCTGAGGCCGTGCTTATCACTTTCGTAGGCTTACAGGTGTTCAATTGATTTCACTTCGAGAGGGAAAAGCAGAACGCGATCAGGCAACGCCCGGATGAAAAGCGCATTGCGGACAACAATCATCCTTCTTATCGCCACACTAGGCCTGACTGTGGCGCTCGCAGATGGCGTGCGAACCTGGTCTGCGGCCCGCGATTGCGAGTCGAAATCCCCGGTCGTGGCCGACGCTCTGCCAAGCGTTTTGGCCACCCCCGAACTTGGCCTCGGAGTGGGATTTGCGATGGCGGACTTTACAGGTGATACGCATCCTGACCTCGCAACGGTGGAATTGAATCGGCTCGACTCTGTGGGCGCGCGATACCTGATCGCGGTTCAGTTCTCGGAGGGCGGGCATCAGTTCCTGCAACTGACCGCCCCCTTCGGTGGCCTTCTTATTAACGCCGAGGATGTGACGGGCGACGGGAATGTGGACCTGGTGATCCGCGCCGCGCGGTCCGGCGCCCCCGTAACGATTTTTATTAATGATGGCCATGGCCACTTTACCGCAGCTGAGCCGAGCGGCTTCGCAAATGTCCTCCCCGAAACTGCGCCCGGGCAGAAATTCGCAACTGAGCATTTCTACTTCAGCGCCACACTCGTCTCACCGAGGTCCAACACGATTCGCAGTCAATCCGGAGCCACTCGGAATCCCGATGCTCAGGAAGTGTCGCTTGTCAGAACAAATCGCTACGTTCCATTGCATCCATTTCTGCCCTTCGGTTTGGACCGGGCCCCACCCGCAGCCGCGTAGGCAATCGATCGAAAAGCTGGGAGCAGTTTAGGACGACTGAGTCGGTCCGAACGGTAGGTGTGTATCCGATAGGGATCGCGAAAAGATTCCGTTTTGTTCGGGAGGTAAAGATGCGCAGGAAAAAGTTCTGCAGGTTATCGCCACAACTCGTTTTAGCCGCGTTGGCCGCCCTGTTGGTGTCCGGCTGTGGGACGAAGGACAACGTGGCGGCGGAAGCTCCGCCCCCTGCAACGGTCGTTCCCGGCCTGGACGTAACCCATTTCTCCGTGGACCATCCCGAGCGGTATCCCGTAGCAACGGCGGCGCAATACGAAGCCCCGTCAAAATTGGTGGTGACGGGTGCAGTGTATCCAGACGTCGCCCGCACCGTTCCGGTCGTCACGCTGGCCTCCGGTCGCGTCGTGGATATACGGGCGCGACTCGGTGATACGGTTAAGAAAGGCCAGCTCCTGCTGCGCATTCGAAGCGACGATGTATCGGGCGGCTACGACGCGTATCGCAAGGCGGTTGCTGATGAGCTGCTCGCGCGCAAGGCACTCGACCGCGCAAAGCTTCTACTCGATCACGGTGCAATCGCGGTGCAGGACCTGGAAGCGGCGCAGGACAACGAGGACGACGCGAAAACCACGCTCGACACTGCCACCGAGCATCTCAAGCTGCTCGGGGACGACCCGGATCATCCCAATGGAATTGTCGACATTACGTCCCCCATTTCTGGCGAGATCACCGACCAGGAAGTGGTGAACGGCAGCACCATACAGAGTTATTCAGCTAATCCGTTCACAATTTCGGATTTGTCGTCGGTGTGGATCGTCTGCGACGTGTATGAGAACGACATTACGACGCTGGGAGTTGGTGAACAGGCTGACGTTCGGCTCAACGCCTTACCGGACAAGGTCCTAAAAGGGCGAGTTAGTAACATTGGCGCGCTTCTCGATCCCACGATTCGCACTGCGAAGGTCCGAATTGAAGTTCCAAATCCCGGAATGATGATGCGAATTGGGATGTTTGCAACGGCTACGTTCTACGGGTTGAAAAAACAAACACACACCTCAGTGCCGGCCACCGCAATCATTCACCTGCACGATCGCGACTGGGTCTACGAGCCGGCGCCGAACAATATGTTCCAGCGCGTTGAAGTAAAGAGTGGAGATCAGCTGCCGGACAAAATGGCACAGGTTCTGTCCGGACTGCAGCCGGGGCAAAAGGTGGTTAGCAACGCTCTGGCGCTGCAGACCGCGATCGACAACGAGTAACGGTCGGATCGAGACGCAAAAGATGCTTGGGACAGGGACCGAAAGATGATTCGTGCTCTCGTAGATTTTGCTCTGAACAACAAATTCGTTGTGCTGGCGCTGGCAACACTGCTCACGCTATGGGGCGCTGTCTCATTCCACAACCTGCCGGTCGAGGCATATCCGGACATCGCCGATCCTTACGTGACTGTTATCAGCCAGTGGCCGGGCAGATCTGCCGAAGAAGTCGAACAGCTAGTCACCATCCCAATCGAAACTCAAATGGGCGGCATCGCGCACCTTTCGATTATGCGGTCGGAATCGATTTTCGGGCTTTCGCTGATTACCCTGATCTTCGACGACCAATCTGTGAATGATTGGAACCGGCAGAAGGTTCTTGAACGACTCACCCTCGTCACGGTGCCTCCAGGTGTGCAGCCGCAGATTGGCACTGACTGGAGCCTCACCGGCCAGATCTACTGGTACACCATCCGCAGCACAAATCCGCAGTATGACCTGATGGACATGCGGAGCATCGAAGACTGGGTCCTGCTGAAGGAATTCAAATCCGTGCCGAACGTCGTCGACGTGAGCGATTTCGGGGGTACGGCGCGTGAGTATCAGGTCCGCGTGGACCCCAACAAGCTAATTTCCTACGGGTTAAGCATTGGACAGGTTGAGCAGCAACTCGCCAATAACAACATCAACGCCGGCGGAAGCTTCGTCGAGAGCGGCATGCAACAGGTGAACGTCCGCGCGCTCGGGCTTATCCGTGATTCGCAGGATATCGAGCGGACCGTCTTGACGAACAAGGCCGGGACGCCCATTCGCATCCAAGACATCGCTGAGGTCGGGTGGGGCCCCCGTATTCGCCTGGGACATATGGCCCGGGCGACGCACCGTCCGGACGGAGTCATCGTCGATGAACCCGACGTAGTTCAAGGCGTGGCGCTCATGCTCAAGGGCTCGGAGGAACAGCCGACTCTTGACGCAATCCACCAGAAAGTGGACGAGCTCAATGCCAGAATTTTGCCGGAAGGGGTAAAGGTCGTTCCGATGCTCGATCGCAGCGATTTGCTGCATTACACGCTGCACACCGTATTGCACAATTTGACCGAGGGAATGATCCTGGTCACGGTCATTCTGCTTCTGTTTCTTCTGAATGTGCGGTCAGCCCTCATCGTCGCGTTGACGATTCCGTTCGCGCTGCTGTTCGCGTCCATTTGTCTGGACTTGAGTCACATTCCAGCCAACCTGCTCTCATTGGGAGCGCTTGATTTCGGGATGGTGGTCGATGGCGCGGTGGTCATGGTGGAGAACATCGTTCGACATTTGAGTCACGTCCAGAACGGCGCGGCTCGGAAGAGTCCGCTCGTGGCAATCCGCGAGGCTTGCCATGAGGTCCAACGGCCTGTTTTTTACGCGATTGCGATCATCATCACGGCCTATATGCCCATCTTCACTCTGCAACGCGTGGAAGGTCGGCTCTTCAAGCCCATGGCTTGGACGGTCGCATTCGCCCTGTTGGGTGCAATGACCTTTTCCATTTTGATCGCTCCCGTCCTGTGCGCGACACTGTTTCGCAAAGGCGTTCGTGAACGGCAAAACCCGGTCATGGCCTACCTGATCGAGGTTTACCGGAGAGGTGTGAGGTGGGCTATCGAGCACCGCAGAGTTACGGCCGGGGTCGCCTTGGCGGCTCTTGGCGTGATGCTTTTCCTGGCCTTCAGCGGAATTATCGGATCGGAGTTCCTGCCGCATTTGGATGAAGGCGCGATCTGGGCTCGCGGAACGCTTTCGAACAGCACTGGTTACACCGAGGGTACCCGTTTTGCTGATCAGTCCCGGGTTATCTTCGCCTCGTTTCCGGAAGTAACAACCGTCGTGTCGCAGTCCGGCGCGCCTGACGACGGCACAGATACGGGTGGATTTGGCGACACCGAATATTTCATCGACCTAAAGCCAAAGGAACAATGGCGCCCCGTTTTTCACCAGGACAAAGTCGCGCTCATCGCCGCGATGAATCGCGAAGCCTCCAAGCTGCCGGGCGTCTTTTGGAATTTCTCGCAGCCGATCGAGGACAACGTCGACGAAACGCTCACGGGTACGAAGGGTGGCCTGGCGGCCAAACTCTTTGGCCCGGACCTTACGGTCCTTGAAGAAAAGGCAGATGAGATGAAGACCGCGATGGAGAAGGTTCCCGGCATCAGCGATCTCGGAGTCCAGCGTGACACAGGACAGCCGAATCTCAATATCACCGTGGACCGTGACGTCTGTGCGCGCTTTGGAATCAACGTGGCGGATGTCCAGGACGCCGTTCAGACAGCCGTCGGCGGTAATGCCGTAAGTCAGGTGCTGCAGGGCGAAGCGGTTTATAACTTGGTCGTTCGCTATCAGGAGCCCTATCGAGACACGAAGGAAGCTATCCAAAATATTCGTCTCCTCGCCCCGACCGGCGAGCGAGTTTCGCTGGGGCAGCTGGCGAAAGTCGAGATTCGCGACGGCGCCTACGACATTTTTCGCGAGAAGAATACTCGATACGTGGCAGTTCGATTCGAGGTGCGGGACCGCGATCTAGGCACGACTGTGCGCGAGGCCATGGACAAAATCGATACGCAGGTCCAGCTTCCACGCGGATACTACATTCAATGGTCAGGCGAATACGAGAGCGAGCAGCGGGCAGCTCGCCGGTTGATGATCATCGTCCCGCTCACGATTCTGGTGATCTTCATCATCCTTTACACCATGTTTCGCTCTGCCAAATGGACTACGCTGATTTTAGGTGTCGTGTCCATGGCTCCGCTGGGAGGATGCCTCGCGCTGCTGATCACCCACACCAATTTTAGCGTGTCCTCTGGTGTCGGCTTTCTTGCCCTGTTCGGTGTGTCCGTGCAAACCGGCGTCATCATGCTGGAATATATTAACCAACTGAGGGCGCGAGGCTTCACGGTCGTGGACGCAGCGGTCGAGGGAGCAGTCCTTAGGCTCCGCCCGATCATGATGACTATGCTCGTCGCAACTTTCGGGTTAGTTCCTGCCGCGATGTCGCACGCGATCGGCTCCGATTCACAACGTCCATTCGCGATCGTGATCGTCGGAGGTCTGGTTGCCGCGCTGGCGATCAGCATCATTCTTTTGCCTACGCTCTACGTATGGGTCGCCCGCGACGGGGACAAGCTGCCGGCGCCGGAGGAATCCCTTGAAGCCTAAATTCCGACTCAAGACTCTGTGCGGTCGTCGCGCCACTGCTGGTGGCGCCGCGCGTTTGTTTTTTATGTGTTCAGGGTTGTTATATTGTACTTTCGCTCCAATGGCGCGTGCGCAGGCCACGGCGACAGCGCCGGGACCGATCAAAATCGCTCTCGACGATGCCATACAATTGGCGCTGAAGCACAACCACAACCTGCTCGCAGCCCAGACTACGATTGAGCAGGACGAAGCCTTGGAAACCCAGGCGAATCTGCGTCCGAATCCAGCGCTCTTCGCCGATTGGGAGTACTTGCCGTTCAACCCAGGCAGTCAAAACGCAAGCTACCTAGAGAATTCGACCGAGGCGGACTTGGGTCTCAGTTATCTTTTTGAGCGCGGTAAAAAACGCCAGCACCGCCTGCAGGCGGCGAAAGACGTTACTTCCCAGGCGCGTTCGCTCGTTGCCGATAATGAACGTACTCTCACGTTCAACGTCGCGTCTCAGTTCTTCAATGTCCAACTGGCCGAATCGACGCTCGAACTCGCCACAAAAGACGTGGAAAGCTTTCGCAAAACCGTGGACATCAGTGAATTCCAGTACAAGGCTGGCGGCATGAGCGAGGGTGATTTCCTGATGATCAAGCTCCAGTTGTTGCAGTATGAGAGCGATTACCAGCAAGCGATACTTGCCAAAGATCAGGGACTCGACGATCTGCGAAATATGCTCGGATACGAGTCCGTGCCAGCGGATTACGATGTGAGCGGTCCGTTCGAGTACCAGCCCGTCAACGCCAACCTCGAGGACCTTCAGATGAAGGCTTTGCAGGACCGTCCAGATCTTCGGGCGGCGCAACAGGGTGTCACTGCCGCGACCAGCCAGTGGGAATTACAAAAGGCGGATGGCAAAGTGGACGTCACCGGTCAGGCGAACTATTCGCACGTCAACGGAATCAACGCCGCGACCGTGTACGTTAGCGTTCCGCTCCCGGTCTTCAATCGCAACCAAGGCAATATTGCCCAGGCGCGTTATGCGATTACTCAGACACAAGAACAGGAAAAGGCTACCAGCGAACAGGTGATGACCGACGTGCACGACGCCTATGGGGGTCTCAAGGAGAACGACGCGATTATTGTCCTGTATCGCTCGGGTTATCTCAACGCGGCGGTGAGGGACCGCGATATCGAAGAATTCGCTTACGAACATGGCGGAGCGAGCCTACTCGATTGGCTGAACGCCGAGCGAACTTATCGAGTGACCGAGCTTGCTTACCGCCAGGCACTGGCCTCATACCTGACTGCCCTCGAGCAGCTTCGCGAGGCTGTTGGCACGAGGACCTTGCCTTGATTTCGGCTACACACTTTGTTGAGATGCTCCGCCTCGACTGGCGAGTCGGGCTGCGAAAGGAGCCGACTGTTGAACAGGGATGAGGTCCGCACGCGAATTCTCCAGGTCGGCATCGTGCCAGCCGTCCGCGTATCCTCGGAACACGTGGCACGCTTCGCCGCCGAAGCTGTGGCATCCGGGGGAATTCCGATTGTAGAAATCGAGATGACAGTTCCAGGCGCCCTTGACGTAATCAAATACCTGGTCGAGCACATCCCAGACATGTTGGTCGGAGCGGGAAGCGTCTACGATGCAGAAACGGCGCGTCGTTGCATAGGCGCGGGCGCAAAATTCCTGACTACCGACGGGCTGGACGTGAGCATCATCGAATTCGCGAACAAGGAGGAGATAGCTGTCTGGCCCGCGGCTCTCACGCCGACTGAAGTGATCACCGCGTGGAAGGCTGGACCTGACTTCGTTAAGGTCTTTCCTTGCGCGCCGGTGGGCGGCGAGGGCTACATCAGGATCCTCAAGAAGGCGTTTATGCATATTCCCTTAATCGCCGCCGGCGGCGTGAATCAACAAACAGCTCAGAAATTCATCGTCGCAGGAGCGAGTGCGCTAGGTGTAGGCGCAGAGCTAATCCCGGAAGATGCATTGCGGCTCAAGCAAGCGGCTCGGATTCGCGAATTGGCGCATCGGTTTGTGAGATTTGTGAAGGATGGCCGAGAGCAGCTCGCGGCGCTCAAGAAGCATTCCTCGTCAGTTCAGTAGGGTCCCAGGTATGCAAACCGTGAAGCGCCTTCACCAAGTGTCCTGTGGGCGCTCGCCAGCGGGTGACCGGCGGGCTCCACTCTGAATGGCGAATTTACGGGAACCTTAGGAATCCATTACGGTTTCCGTACCTGGGCTGGCCTAGGATCACCAGGTCGCATGAGCCTGTTGATAAGAACCCCGTTCCGCTCCGGAGACGTCCTGGATCACTACAGGCTTGAGTGTCTTGTGGGGTCTGGCGGTATGGCATGCATTTTCCGCGCGACAGACATGAAGACAGGCCGCCCGGTCGCCATCAAGACCCTCCATCCTGAGAAAGCCGACAACGGTAGCATTCTCAGTCGTTTCCGATCCGAAATCGAGATTGGCAAAAGACTCAACCACCGTGGCCTAGTGAAGGTGCTTTCCGACGGGAACGCGGGCCAGCGCTATGCTGTCCTGGAGTGGGTAGAGGGCAAGCCGCTCCGAGAAATCATCGAAGAACAAAGCAAACTGCCGATTGACCGGGCCATCCGAATCGCGGTTGCCATCTGTGAGGCGCTCGACTACGTTCATGCCCAAGGAGTCGTCCATCGCGATCTCAAGCCGGACAACGTCATCGTAGATAGCGAGGACAACATCAAGCTTCTGGACTTTGGAGTTGCCCGCGAATCAAAGGTGAACCTGTGGAATCGAGTGAAGCGCCACGAGAAGATAGGGACGCCGGATTATGTGTCGCCCGAGCAGATCAAAGGGAAATGCGCCGACGCCCGCAGCGACGTGTATTGCCTCGGTGTCATGCTATTTGAAATGCTGACTGGCGAAGTGCCCTTCTCGGGTCTTGATCCGCTTGCGGCCATGAACCTCCGGCTGTTGGTTGATCCGCCGGACGCTTCTGAAATCAATCCTGCCATTTCGTCGCGGCTAAAAAGCATTGTCCAAGGTGCTCTCGCACGCGACCCCGCTGATCGCTATCCGAGCGCTCGCGAGTTTGCCTCCGACCTGTCGGAGTCACTTGCCGAAGAGATCTCCCAGCCGCTGGAATCACTCGCTCGGTTCTAACGCCCTGTCAATTGGTAGGCCGAACGAGAAAACCGAGCCTTCTCCTACTTTACTGGTTACGCCGATGGTACCGGCGTGTGCCTCCACAATCGCTTTGGAGATAGGCAAACCCATGCCCGTGCCCTGGACCCGGCAGCGGTAGTCCTCTCCGCGATAGAACTTTTCGAAGATCCGCCCCAGCTCGGGTTGACTGATTCCCGGGCCGCGGTCTGCCACGCTGAAAAACATCAACCCGTGTTTTGTTTCCGTGCGTAGCGTGATCGGAGTTCCCGGAGAGGAGTACAGATTCGCGTTTCGAATCAGATGTACCAGGACCTTTGTCGCCCAAAACAGATCGGCCCGGATCGCCACCGCTTCATTTGCCGTCCCACGTTCAATCGTCCTTGAGGCGAGAACGTCCTTGCACTCATCGAGCGCCGCTTCAATCAGTTCGCCAACCGAATAGCGTTTGAAATCCAGCTGGATATCGCCGGATTCGAGCCGCGACATCTCCGAGACTTCATCAACCAGACGATCGATTCGATCGCATCCTTCATCGATCATGGTCAGAAGGTCTCTGCATTGTTCTCGATTGAAATTAAGATCAGAAAGCATGCCTGTTACCGATATCTTCATCGCCGTGAGCGGGGTTCTGAACTCATGCGTGATCGCATCCAATAGTGCGGACTTCAGCCGCTCGTTCTCTCGCAGTGCCTCGATTTTTCCGACCTGTTCGATTGCTCGGGCGCGCTCGATTGCGATCGTCACCAGGGATCCCAGGGATTCCAGAGTCGCCGTGGAAAGCGCTGTTTCGGCGATTCCGATCGTCCCGATCACGTTGATTCCCAATCGCAGGGGCACAAACGAGAGGCCCTTCCCGTCTTCGATCTGGACATCCCTGTAACCGAGACTGGTTTTCAGATGTCTTGCGTCAATGTGGTGCGAACCGCCCGGTGAATAGAAGATCGTCTGCCCCTCGGTAATCAGCAGGGCCGCAGCTTTCACACCAAAGGCATCCACAATATCCGAGGGTATTGCATTGCACAGCGCAAGCGAGTCTCCCGCACTCAGCAGTCTCTGGCTCAGGTCGTACAACTGCTCGGCTTCAGTTCGTTGCCGGTTCGCCTCTTTCGTCTGCCTGCGGGCCCAGTCTGAAAGCGAGCTTCCGATCACCGATGTGACCAGGAAAGCCGATAGAGCGACCCAGTCACGGGTGTCGGTGATATTCAGTGTGCCGACCGGGGGAATAAAGAAATAATCGAAAGTTAAGGTAGCTGCAACGGACATCAGAATCGAAGTTGCGAGCCCGCCGACGGTCGATGCAATGAGAATAGCCAGCAGGAACGTGAACCCAACCGTAGTCACGTTGGCAACCGGTACGTGTCGAAAGACAACCGTGATCAGCAAAACCGCAGCGACCCCGACCGTAGGGCGCCCAATGGTCTTCGCGAAATGGTGGAGCATCGACTCGTCGCGCTCACCCGGTAAGCTGGTTCTTGCGGAACTGCGCGAATGGCGCGGGAAAGGCGGCCGGTGCAGTTGGAGGGAAGCAGCCGGGTCAGGAGTCACTGAATTGGAGGACACAGGATCACCGCCCACCGAGCCCCTGGGGCCAGCCCGGTTATCTGAAAGGTCTGCCCGCTAAGATTAGTACACCGGGACGACAGGTCAAGCCCATTAAATTTATGGATTGGGCTGATACAAAGCAGCATAAGGATTCCTTTATCTCTATCTTATGTAGTTCTTAGTAAGAACTTACGGAGTCCGTATCTGTCTTGACTATGATTTCACTCAGGAGACTTACACAACGCGAACGTAGCGTGCAGCCAGTTTTCAGATTCGCACGCGATGCGCGTTGTGGGAAGAAACAAGAGTCCCGAGGAGATACCATGATTCGAAAAGCGACGTACCCAATTGTTGTTGCAGTCGGCGTTCTCGCGCTGTGCTCCATGTTTGCCGCCCCGGCCAGTGCCCGGCCGGTGTCGCAGCACGTCACTCTGACTGGATATGTAAGCTGCACGACCTGTTTTGAGCCAAATGCGTGCAAGGCCCAGACGCGGCTTTCGTGCACGCAGATGTGGGTAAGCCAGGGGGCCTCCTACGTGCTCGTCGTTGGCGACACGCATTATCGGCTCTCAGGCTACGAGAAAGAGTTGGCGAAGGCTGCTGCAGAAAACTCGGTCACGGTTAGTGGAGATCTCAATGGCACAGATCTCGTGGTCACAACTGTGGACCTAGCGCACAAGGTAAAGTAGTTCGTGGCAAAGCCGGCGGTTCACAACGTATGCTTTGTTGCGAATGGCGTATTACAGGTCCCTCGTGGCGGTTGGCGATATTCTTCGTTAATCGCCACGACGAGACCGTTTCGGGTCTTAGGGTCCCGCGGAGAGTCGGGTCAGGCGTTTGCCGTCAGCTGTGAACACCGATACGATCAAATGGTCGCCGAGCGGAACACCTCTGCTGTCGACCGTCATTTCACACGTTACAAAAGGAATTGTATAGTCACGTTTGGGAATCGGCGTGCTGGTAGACGCAGTACAGCGAGCGGTAACCGGAGACAGCACAGCTGGCCTCAGTTCCATCCCGTCCTTCCATTCCACCTCAAATTTCACTGAGTACGAATCACCCTGAAAAATGGCAGAGGGCGAATTGGATAAGGCTGCGGTGCAGCGGTCGCCTTCAATGCGGATTGAGGTTGTCAGCGATTCCGGATACTCCGTCACCACTTTGCCTTGTTTTCTGTACTCAAACCTGTTGCCGACCTCTGTTCGCCTCAAGTCCTGGAAGAAATTTCCCGATGTCACTGTGCCGTTCAAAGCCAGACACCCATCGTCCAGGTGGAGCAGTTGGGCTCCGAAGTCAATTGTGCCGTCGTAGGTTGAATTGCTCCTTCCCCCGGCGTTCGCACCCATTGGAAACAGGGCGACAATCAAACCCAGGGAAATCGTTGCGAGACAGCGATGTCGGTTCACGGTGTCCAGCTCCTTCCGGCATTAGAGGAACCTGCCATTACAACTTTGGGGCGGCGGTTCGCGTTATTGTGTGTTTGGAGTGTATATGTGCGCAGAGGACGAACGCTTATCTTTTCTTTACATGCCCCTGATCACGTTTATGGATCAGCTGACTTCGCATTCTCTGCGGGAACTTGGGTGGTATCGCGCACGACTCCCGTTGAAACAGTGGGCAACGCCTGGGAGATCTGCAGGTTTCCAGGTGTTGCTTACCGAATTAGAGGCGACACTCTTCAATTACTTGATAGAGAATCGTAAGTGGAGTCGTTTCAACGTTCCGTCGGGGCTGTGCAACAGGTAGTCGCCGTGGAATTCTGTGGAGAACTGAAACAAATCGTTCGACGTGAATCCGCCCCGCTCGGAGAGGGGCGATGCGGGCGGTTTGCTGTGTTGTAAGCTAGAGTGCGGCCGTGGGAGCCTGCGACGTTGCGTTCACTGAGCCTGTCCGGATTGAGCTTCGTCCACCCGCCCCCGAGTCTGTCTTACGCTTGCTCTTTGACCCAGCCCGAGCTGCTCAAGCAGAGCAAGTCCCGAATTCGAGGCCCTGATAATCGTGAGCCCATTCACATGCTCACGGGTGACAAGTCCACGATCGTTCGCCTCCTCCCATATCGGAAGCCTCGGGCATGAGGTGCGCCATGCGTCCATCACTTCTTCGTACGTCCTTTCGCCCTTTGCCAGCCAAAGGAGTAGATCGACGATCAGCCCTTCAACGACCGGGTCGGTCACCAAGTCCCGTTCTCCCTTCCCGCCGAGATAACCAATATAACTCAGTGTCGAGCGGAAACGCAGATCATGCCGGCTAACGTAGCCAGGATCTGACAGCGAAGGATACAGATTGCGCACAAGCGAGTCTAAGTCGGGTATTCCAGTCTATAGTTCGTTCATCGCCGTGTTTTCTCCGTTTTCCGGAGCGCTCGGCCGAGGCTCCAGCTGCCGCGAGCGTCATTTGGGCGCTAGTCGCGGAGGCCGGAAGGTTCAACGGTCGCCCGCGCTATCCCGATGAAGACGACACGGATAGAAAGCCAAAGATGGCTGCGCCGGGCTACAAGTGTTAACCAAAAAATCGCCGACTTCAGATTGATCGAAAATGGTCACAGGTTCGTCGGCTCTGCGTTGGGATGAACGACGGCGACGAAAAGCTGCTGGTCAGGCTTGCCGAGAAGTTAGTGACTGTAAGAGAGATGAATATGAAACGAGTAATTTTGAGTTTGATCGCGGTGACGGGGGGCTTGCTCACTACGGCTCATCCATCCCAAGCTCATCATTCCCGCGCGATGTTCGATATGGCCAAGAATATTACCTATCGAGGCGTCGTGCAGGAGTATGAGCTGCAGAACCCACACAGCCACATCATCCTCACGGTTGGCTCGGACCCGAAGGACGCCTCCACGGTCGGAACGTGGGATATCGAGGCTTCGAGCGTAAACATCATGGTCAGCGAGGGCTGGAATCAGACGACGTACAAGCCGGGTGACCCAATTACGGTAGTAGCGCACCCAATGAAGAATGGTTCCAAGGGTGCATTGCTGTTCTATGCGGTTAGGCCGGATGGCACGCGGTTGTATCGCGCCCAACATCGATATGCTTCAGAAGTCGAATAGCGCTACAGGCGCTCACCACATCGGCAGAAATCGCGAATTTGGGGTACCTGGCTAGGATACCCGTTTGAGCATCACCAACACGCCACCGATTCCGAGCAGCGTGAGGGCAAAGGAACTCGGCTCCGGCGTGGGAGTCAGTGGCGTTCCATCGACCTCAAAAGCGGGGAGTGGGTCGGTTGCGCTTTCGGCTAAGGTCCACGGCCCCGTCGCGCTTCCAACGCCGTTGACATAATCTGGGCCAAAATCGCTGTTTGAAAGGTTCCAACCGGAGTACAGTCCACCGGGCGACACAGCGACCAAATAATAAGTGTTTCCTACTGTGAGTTCAGTGCAGCTCGAGCACGTGTAAGTAAGGATAGAAGGGGAAATTCCGATAGTCTCCGTAGTGGTCAGCGCATCGAGAATCGAACCAGGTCCGCTACCGCTGTCTGACTCGACATAGAAATTGACCGAACCTTCGCTATTCAGCGGCGCCATTACGTCCAATAGGTTTGCGGTCTCTGAGGGCACGAAAGGAATGCCAAGCACGCTGCTTACACCCTCGTCAACCACCCCTACCACGTAACTCGTGCCTGCGTCGTAGGACTGTCCCGGCCCGAAGTTTGAGAACAACGTTTGCGCTTCGGCTGTCGTGGGCAGCCAGAAGCACATCGACACACAGAATAGCGCCGCACAAAGGACCTTGCTCGACGGGGTCATAAAAATCCTCACAATCAGAATCTGTGTGAGCCCGGAAACAAAGCGATTCTGACGCGGATAGTAAACAACCAAGGAACGAATAGCAAGTGGTGGGAGTTGTGCAGGGCAATCAATGTCGCCACGCGCAAGAATGCTGTTGAAACCGGAAGTGGTCGCGTCGAACTGGTCCGGCTCGCTGCATAGCCAGCGTGCAGGGCCATCGGTTTGGCGATAACTTCCAGGTAGCCGACAACTCACCGAGAAACTCATCTTTGCGCTTTCCCGAACCCCCTTTGCGCAGGTATCGTAGACCGAATTGCGCACCTCTCAAAAGGAGGATGGTATGCTTTTTCTAAGACGCCAACTGCTTCGAACTCTGTCATTCGCTTTCGGGTCAACCTTCGTCGTGGGGCGGAACCAACTCGCGACAGCGGCGCAGACAGCCGTAGAGCCAAAGTCCTCTCCTGCCCCTGCGGGGGCCGCTGTTCGCGATGGAGTCGCTGGAGGAACAGAAATCGAAAAAGTGACCGGAATCGGAGGATTCTTCTTTCGAGCTAAAGATCCGAAAGCGTTGGCACTTTGGTACGAGCAACACCTGGGGATTTTGCCGATACCAACGAGCTACGGGGGAACCGTGTGGCAGCAAGAGGCAGGATCAACCGCTTTCGCTCCCTTCCCCGAGACGAGCAAGTATTTCGGGGATCCCCAGAAGGTTTGGATGCTGAACTTTCGAGTGCGGGATCTCGACAAAATGACGGCCCAGCTGCAAGCTTCGGGAATCGAGGTCAAGATTGACCCTCAGGCTTATCCCAACGGCCGGTTCGCCCGCCTGCATGACCCCGAGGGAAATCCGATCGAATTGTGGCAACCTAAAGGCTAGGCTGCAAAGCAGTTCAGGTCTTCCTCCCCATCGATTGTGGTATGACCGACCGGGCGACATACGTTGCCAGCGTCTCAATCAGATCGCCTCTCTCGTAAGTATGGGAAGGAGCCTTTGCAGAGCCCTGTGGCAAAAAACCGTTTGGTTCCGTCAGACGTGCTTTATTGCACAGCAAGAAGGCCAGATGAACAGTGATCATTGAATATGAGAACTGCGATGGCAAGCAGCAAAGATGTCGTGGTCACCGGCGTCTCCACCGGGATTGGTTGGGGAACCGCAAAGGTTCTTGTTTCAAAGGGATTTCGCGTCTTCGGTTCTGTACGCAACCAGGCTGACGCCGTTCGTTTGCAAAAAGACTTCGGTGACGGCTTCGTGCCCCTGACGATGGACATTACCGACGCCGATGCTGTCCATCAAGCTGCCCAGAAGGTCGGCTCCTTGATTGGCAATAGGAATCTGATTGGCTTGGTGAACAATGCTGGAATCGTGGTGAGTGGACCGCTGCTTTATCTGAGGTCCAGCGAGTACAGGCGGCAGTTGGATGTCAACATGATCTCCCCGCTGGTCGTGATCCAAGCCTTCGCTCCTCTATTGGGCACGGATAAGAACAGGCAGGGTCCAGCTGGCCGCATCGTGAACATCAGCTCCACCACCGCAAAAGTTGCGATCCCGCTTCTCGGTGCTTATAGCGCCTCCAAGTCTGGTCTTGAAGGAATGTCGGATGCGCTGCGGCGGGAACTGCTGTTATTTGGCATCGACGTCGTAATCATTGAACCGGGCACCGTGAACACGGCGATGTACGACAAGGGCGAAAAGGAAGATCTGAGCGAGTTCAAGGAGACCGAGTATTGGGAGGCGGTGCAAAACTTCCAGAAGTTCATCGTCGCCGAAGCGCGTAATAACGGCTTATCCCCCGAGCGCCTGGGTGAAGCAGTCTACGTGGCACTCAGCACGGCGAAACCGAAGGCACGGTACGCGGTCGTTCCACAACGTTTCAAGAACTGGACACTGGCCAGACTTCTTCCCGTAAGGATGCTCGACGCCCAGCTCGCAAAGCTGCTCGGACTCGCAAAGGCGTAGCCATGCTCGAATGCAAAGTATTTGTTCGAGGGTCTTCCCATCTTCATTCGCGGCGTTCGACCGAGTGTGATCATGGCCACGCCCTCGGGCGGACTGCTCTGTAATTGATCAGTTCCGGCACACGAACACGACACTCATGTCTCCGTTGGGAGTGCACTTATACCCCTGAGTCTTTGAAAATTACCCCCAGACGGGTGGATTCTGGACGCAAGCTGGACGCGACAACGCCTTGATACCGTAAGGCTTTTTTGAGAAAAACTTCTTGTATTCGGGGAGAGCCCAAGTAACCAACCGGGTCCTCCTTTGCTTAGCAAAATCCGGCGACGCACTTCCTCCCCGGCCCACACTTTGCTGCTTCGCCAGCGTGCAAGGTCATGGATTGGCAATTGCTTCCGTGTAGCCACTCGTCCACCGTCACCTCACCTCATTTCTTGCGCGCCGCTGCCAGGCAGCGCATCCCTTGGCACGGAATCTCTCCCTTTGAAACATCAACGATGCCGAGGCCCCAGATATGTATTGGATTCAGCCACGAGTACTCTGGGTCGGTTGTAGTCCTCGGCGAACCATCCAATTTCTTCTCCAAGGAGTCTCTTCACCGGCGTGCGAAAAGTGTATTCGTATCCGTGAAGACAGATTGCATCTTTTGCCTCGACAATCTCACGGCCGGTGGCCTCGACTCGCATGCAACTCCGGGGAGTACACGACTCACGAACGCTTTTCCCAAGTCTTTCATTTGGTTAGTACAGTGATTTCAGGTGGTGTTGTCGCAGAGATCCGGCGCATCACACAGGTCGCCAAGATCGCATCCAGTTCCGGCGCTCGGATCGGCTTCGCGAGATAGCCGTCCATGCCGGCCGCCAGGCATCGCTCCTGATCGCCTTTCATGGCGTGCGCGGTCAAGGCGATTACCTGCTGGTGGATTCCTTTGCCTTTCTCCTTCTCTCTCTTTCGGAGAGCGGTGGTCGTTTCAATCCCATCCATCTTTGGCATCTGCACATCCATCAAGACGAGGTCATAACTATCTTTCTCGAGTGCGGCGAGCGCCTCGCGGCCGTTAGAGGTCACTACGACGCGATGTCCTCTTTTCTCCAGTAATCGAGTCACCAGTAGCTGGTTCACCGAATTGTCTTCCGCGACCAGCACACGCAGAGAGGTTTCGGGGTCGCGGGCATCCTGCAAGGAGTATCGCGTGACCAAGGGAATTGCGCCTTTCTGCTCTCGGGCTCCCAGGACACGCGCAATTGCCTCGCGCAGTTCGGACTGACAGATGGGCTTGAGTAAATACGCCGCCACTCCCAACTCCTGGCATCGCGCTCCATCTCCTCGGTGGCCCGCCGAGGTGAGCATCATAATGGTGGCCGTGTTCAATTCAGCCATTTGACGAATTCGTTCGATTAACGCAAAGCCGTCCATCTTGGGCATGTGCATATCGGTTAAGACCAGAGCATACGGCTCGCCCGCGTTTCGGGCCGAGGATAGCTGCGCGAGCGCCTCTTCTCCGTCTTCGACAGAAGTCAGCTTCATCTCCCAGCGCTTCATCATTCCCTCAAGAATCCGCCGGTTCGTGCGGTTATCGTCTACGATGAGAACCTTTACATCTCGCAATATTTCAGCCGGGGCAATCGTACCGACTTCGACCGATTTTTCTGAGGTCGCAAGGCTCACGGTGAAGTGGAACTGGGTTCCGCGCCCCACTTGGCTCTCGACCCAGATTTTTCCGCCCATAAGCTCCACCAGCCGTGTAGAAATGGTCAATCCCAGGCCCGTGCCTCCGTATTTCCGCGTCGTTGTGGTATCTGCCTGGACGAAAGGCTGAAAGATTGAGCTTAGCTTCTCGGCGGGAATCCCGATTCCTGAGTCCGATACCATAAAGTGCAAGATGCGATTGGGACCCTCCTCGGCCTCGACTGTAACGTTCAATCCGACCTCACCCTCATGAGTGAACTTGATGGCGTTGCCGACCAGGTTGATTACAACCTGGCGGAGCCGGTTCGAATCGCCCCGCACGAGTTCGGGGACCTCGGGAGCGATCTCGCATAAAAGCTCGAGTCCCTTTTCGTCGGCCAGGAGCGACAGTGCCTTCAGCGTCACTTCCAGAGTTTCGCGCAAGTTGAAATCGTTGATCTCCAAGTCCACCTTACCTGCTTCGATTTTCGAAAAGTCGAGAATGTCATTGACTACATTGAGAAGAAGGTCCGCCGAGAGTTTTACCGTCTCTAGATATTCCCGCTGCTCCGACGTGAGCTCGGTATCCAGAGCCAGGTCGGTCATCCCCATGATTCCGTTCATGGGAGTGCGGATTTCGTGGCTCATATTCGCGAGGAATTCGCTCTTCGCCCGATTGGAAGCCTCAGCCCCTTCTTTGGCTCGCTGCAAATCCGCTTCCGCTCGCTTGCGGTCGGTAACGTCCATGTTGACGCCGATGACGCGGCTGACGTTCCCCTGCTCATCAAGAACCACGCCCTCGGCCGCGGCAAGGTTTCTCACGGAGCCATCGGCGCGGATGATACGGAACTCGACCGATCCCCTTCCCTTTTCCTGGACCACCCTCTGCAACATGCCTTCCGCTGCTGGCAGATCGTCGGGATGAACCGCTGCACGCCATTGTTCATGGGGCTGGGCGCCGAGCGAGAAGCCATAGATTCTCACCATTGTGGCATCCCATATCGTCGTGCCTCCGGCCAAATCCATCTCCCATACTCCCACCGCCGCCACCGCGGTTGCCAGCGAAAGGCGTTCGGTCAGCAAATTGTGCCGGGCGTCGGCTTCCTTGCGCTTTGTGATGTCATAGGCAATACCCAGGTAACCGTTGACTTCTCCGGCGGCATCCCGAACAGCGGTTATAGCGATGCTTACGCTCAGATGTTCACCATCTTTCCGTACGTAGGTGCAGTCTCGTCCTTCAGATTCGCCGTTGTGGGTGGGACCGACTAGGATCTCGATAGGCTGGACGGGGCGCCCCCATAGTTTGCTTAAGCTGCGGGCGCGAGCTTGGAGTTCGGATTCCAAGTGAAAAAACGCCGGGGTGTGTTTACCGACCATCTCACTGGAGGTATAGCCCAACATTCGTTCCGCGCCGGCATTGAAGATCGTGATCAATCCCTGCAGGTCGGTGGCAATGATCGCATTTAGAGTCGCGGCATTCAGTAAAACCGTAAATCTGGCATTGGCTTCGGAAAGTTTGGCCGCGTCGACCTTGGCACGAGCATCGATCTGAGCTTTCGATGCCTCCAGAACCTCTTCCGCCTTTTTCTTGTCGTCGATATCGGTAGCCGTTCCGAACCACTTAAAAATGTGGCCCGCGGTGTCGCAGAGAGGCAGTGTGAGCACGAGATGCCAGCGATAGGCGCCATCGGAAGCGCGCTTGAGACGGGCCTCGACCTGATAGGGCTGGCCCATTTGGAGTGAATTGCTCCACGCGCTCGTACACCTCTGGAGATCGTCCGGATGCAATGTCAAGGCCCAACCCGTCCCTTGAGAGGTTTCGGTTGTCATTCCCGAGTAATCGAGCCAACGCTGATTGAAGTAGTCGAGCCACCCATCGGGCCGCGCTGTCCACACGATTTGAGGAATTGTTTCCGCGAGGGAGCGGTAATCATTCGTTGCCTCTTTTAAAGGGTCTTTCGTATGCTCTGGCATTAGTCGCTCACGTTCCGGTTGCATTTGGAGTGCGCCAATTGCTCCTCGCACATTTGTGGCCGGACTGCGGTTTCTTCGCTGGCTTCATCGAGCTGGCGGCCTGTTCGACTTCCGCATGGATCTGAGATGTCGGACACAAGCGTTGGCAAATCCTCACTATTGGCTATCGGCTGCCCTGCGGGAAAGTTTACTTCTAGAGCCCACGCGGAGCAGCGCAGAGCCAAACTTCCGAGGCGCCTTTCCGAGGGAGAAACCGGCGCAGTTGCGTCCACCGAGAGTCTGAAACAGCTATGGAATTGAGCAGTGTGTTGTACACGCCCCAACGAGAACCCACGCCGACAGTGTTGCTTGCCATGGCACGGCAGCTGGCAAACCCAGCACAAACGGCGCTCGTCACGCCCGGACTGAATCATTATCCTGGTTGACTGTAACATCCATTTATAGACTATGATGGCGTCCATGAGTGACGCGATCAGATTGACGAGTTCGGAGCTTACGGAACTGACACGGCGAGCCAATAGCCGGACCAATCGGGCCGAAGATGCTCGACGGGCGCGGCTGATCTTGTTGTTGGCCGAGGGCCATACGTGGGATGAAGTGTCCGAACGCATCGACTGCAGCCGGGGTTTTGTAGCCAGCTGGAGCAAACGATTTACCGAGCAGCGCATCGCCGGGCTCTACAGCCGGCATTGGGGACAAGTCGCCACGGTGCTCACTCCGAAACTGGAAGTACGGATTCTGGAGGCAACGTGGCGTGCGCCGAGGGGTGGAGCCACGCACTGGAGCACGCGCAAACTCGGTGCGCATCTGGACGTCAGCCACATGATGGTGGCCAGGGTGTGGCGTAAGCATGGACTCCAGCCGCATCGCATCGAGCGCTACATGGCCTCGAACGATCCGGATTTTGAGAAGAAAGCCGGCGACATTATTGGGTTGTATCTGAATCCGCCGGCGCAAGCCGCGGTGTTCTGCGTGGATGAAAAAACCGTCATCCAGGCCCCGGACCGCAAGGATCCGGATCTGCCGCTGTCCCTAGGACGCGCCGAACGGCACGGCTTTGAGTTCTTTCGTCATGGCACCTTGTCGCTGTATGCCGCCTTCAACACCAAGACCGGCGAGGTGCTGGGCAAAACGACTGCGCGGCACACCGCGGCCGAGTTCGCCGCGTTCCTTACAGACATTGTGATCGATCAGCCCCGCGGCAAAGAAATCCATGTGATTGCCGACAACCCCTCTGCTCACAAGAGCAGGCCGGTCACAGACTTCCTGGCGGTGCATCCCGAGGTTCACTTGCACTTCACTCCTACCTACTCTTCGTGGCTGAATCAAATCGAGCTGTGGTTCGGCAAGATCGAGCGTGACGTCATCGCCCGAGGCGTATTCACTTCGGTCCCTGATCTAAAAAGAAAGCTCTTGCGATACATCCGTCAGTACAACAAATCGCCCCGCACCGTGAAGTGGAAATACGCCGACCCATCAGGCATATCAGTACACAATCAGTTGGTACAGGCCACTAGGGCGGTGCGGTTGGGGTCCATCGCTGGAAATTCTGGACGCAAATGGACGCAAACTGAAAACGGCCTAGCGAGTGTGACTCGCTAAGCCGTTCGTATTGTTTAGGATTGCTGGTTGCGGGGGTCGGATTTGAACCGACGACCTCCGGGTTATGAGCCCGACGAGCTACCAGGCTGCTCCACCCCGCGAATTCATGATAGCAGAAGGCAGCCAAACGAACCTCGGAAATCTCGGCATTGAACGGCGCCCGAAATCTGGGCCAAGAACGAGTTTTCGCTCAATATGAATTGTAGGGTTTGCCGTCAAACGGCGAGACGCCATCCGCGGCGGAATGAACGTCGCAGATTCCTCCGGCAACCTGGTCGGGGCTCAGCACATCGTCGCAGGTTTCCGTGGTCCAGTCTTTTTGATGGGTAATGGGATCAGTCGGGACGTCCCCGATGTAACCGGATGTGTGAAGATCGTCGAGCGAAGTGGGCGCTGCTGCTTTGTCGAGCGTATAGTTCTGAATCGCCTGACGCATCACGAATAAGTCCTGATGAAGTGCCGCTTCATGGGCGCGCACGACCGATTGTTCGTAGCGTACCGTGCTCATTGTCGCGAGGATCACGATAATCATCATCACGATCATCAGTTCCATGATCGTGAATCCGCGGTTTGACCGGCCAGTGCGTTTGATCTCCGAGTTGGAATGCTCGAATCCTGCCATCGATTTGCCCAATCAGGCTGAAAGCGGACTACCAGTCCGAGTATTTCGTTCCGTCGAGCGCCGTGCCCGTCGCCTTGCTATATACGTCGAAGACGTCCTGGCCTCCCCAGGACGTCGAGTCCGGGTCGTCCTGCACCGAGCGCAACCCCCAGTCATTGTTCCCGGTCATGGGATCGACTGGCTTTTCGCGTAGGAATCGCATGTGGACGTTTTGCGTCCCGGTCAACTGCACTCCATTGACAAGTGTGTCGAGGTCGGGTGGGTAGTTCTCTGTGCCGGCCTGCACCTGGAACATTCCTTTGTCCGCGGCGTCGCGATAACGATCGATGGCGTCGCGCATCTCCCGCAGATCGTAGCGGAGCAGTTGTTCCCGCTGGCGAATTACAGTGACGCGTGTCAGCGGCAGTGCCACCGTCGCGAGCACCAGAAGTATCGAGCAGGCGATCAACAATTCAAGAAGCGTCATTCCCAAGGCATTCGCCCGCGTCGTGCGACCGGCGCGTATCGCCGAAGAAGTCGACACGGACCGGCCCTTCGCGGCCGCGCGGATGCCAGGGATGCGGCTGTTCCTGGGCATTTCTCCTCACTGCACCTGGATTGTGGCTTCCTGGGAAACCATCGGGACGGTCCGCTGCTGGGAGTCGCGGGCGTTGACCTGAAGGATCTGGAGCGCGGAAGTGCCGGGCGCAACGCCGCGGATTACAATCCCGAGCAGCGTGCCGGAGCCGTTCACCCCAGGCGTATTCGGTTGGCGGGTCGCCGAAACCACAATGTCACCTTTTTGCTGGTCAATCCGCTGCACGATGGCAATCACCTGTGTGCTGGTTCCAGACAGAAAGCCGCCATTGCGCACTTCTTCCACCTGGATCACGGCCGGGTTGTAGTGGATCAAGAGCGGAATCGAATACAGATCGTTGACGTTCGAGACAGCCAGACCAAGCGTGGTCGTGTCGCCGGCCTTCAGCGCCGCATTCGCCGGTTCAAAATGAAGCTGCGGAGTTGCCGCCGGGGCGCCCGCTTGCGGAGCCGCCTGCGACGCTGCGAACGGGGAGCCGGGCTGCGCTTGCGGTACCGCTGAACTTGGCGAGTCTTCGGCCTGTCGGGAAACACGCGGGTTGGAATCCGTTCCAGCCGCTACCGTCTGCAGATTGTCCTTCTCGATCGTGGGAAAACGGATGATATGCGGCGTCAGAACGATGAGGGTCTCGTCCTCCTGAACCTCGTTACTGTTGTCCGAGAAAAGATATCGGAACAGCGGAAGCTGAGCCAGACCGGGGATTCCGTTGACGATTTTCGTCTCCGTGCGCTCAATCAACCCTCCCAGCACGCTTACTTCGCCATCCTTGAGTCGTATATCGTGCTCGATTTTCTTGCTGCCGATAACGGGCTGGTTGATTCCTCCGATGCTGTCGGTTCCCGTAATCTGAGAGACTTCGACTGAAAGCTTCATGCTGACATCGCCATCGGGGTGCACGCGTGGCGTCACCTCAATATCCACACCAACGTCAATATATTGAAATTGCGTATTTACCAGCGGATTGACCACGCCCGCGCCGGTGCCGACGCCTACTCCGACGCCAGCCTGAAAGCTCCCGGTTGCGACCGGAACCCGCGATCCGATTTTGAGCGTGGCCTTTTCGCCGTCACTCACGCGGACCTCGGGGTCCTGGATGATCCTGGTTTTGGTATCGGTAAGAATTGCGTTCGCCGTCGCGCCCGGCAAAGTAGCGCTGTAATCCGCACCGGAAAGATTTCTCAGGTTATCGAGCGTAATTTGCGTTGGGCTGACGGTCGAGGAAGAAGTGGTAGTGGTCGTGGTGCCCGTACCTGTCGTCGTGCCGCTATTAGGCTGCAGTGACGTGCGCGGTGTAAAGGACACCGAAACGCTCTGTCCGGGCAAAATACCGAGGTCACGCAAGCGGTCTACGCTCGCGGTCACCACCTGAACATGGATCAAAACCTCGGGTTTGGCTTTGTCGATGTCCCTGATAATTTTCGCGGCAAGCGCGAGCTTGTCAGGCGTATCGCGAATCACGATGGCGTTCTGGGCGTTCACCTGCTGCACCCTGCGGAGATCCAGGAGCTGCCGGAGCCCGGTGACAACTTCAGTCAAATCCTGGGGAGTGAGCGTGTTGGAGAGATAGAACGTTCGCACGACTTCGTCTTCCACGTCCTTCCGCTTTTGCGGCGTGTCCGGGGCCACGAAAATCACAGTGGGAGTCAGAGGCTTCCAGAATGCTTTGCTCTCAAGAGAGACGGCGTCGAGCGCCTGCTCCAGTGTGACGTTTGGCAGCTCGACCGGTATGCGCCGCGAGGTGAAGTCCGGATCGAAAATCACGCTCAGCCCTGCGAGCTTTGCGATGGTCTCGAATGCGACCCGGGCGTCGTTGGTCATCTTCAAATTGATCGGCTCAAGCGAGAACGGTTTCAATTGCGGGGGGCCCGGGAGCAGGTCCGAGTCATCGGTGGCGTTGGGGTCAACCGCCCGGGGAACCACGGCGGCCGTCTTGGCCGAAAGCAGCTCGAGCGTATGCTTCAATTGCTGGTCGGCTGCGGTGTTGGACGGATCAAGCGACTGCGCCTTTTGGAACTCCGTCACCGCCAGTTGCAGATCACCCTTTTGCAAGGCCTTCTGGCCCTGCTCCAGGTGGAATTGGCCAGCCGCATAGCGGGCGTGCATTTCGCGCAGCTTGTACTCTGCGTTGGAGGGATTAGCCCTTAGCGCGCGTTCGTAATGGACCAGGGCGGTATCATAGTCCTGGAGGGTCTCAGCCTTGCGGCCGTCGCTGTAATCTGAATTAGCTTGGTTAGCCTTCGGGCAGCCGGCAAGAAAAACCACGGCGATCGCCAAAAGCGGGAAAAACGCTTTACGGTGCAACCAGGCCCTCCGAAGGGGTGTGTCAGTGCAATGGGAGTCTAACACCCGGGGTATGATGCGGCAAGGAACCAACCCCGTTGCCGGGGTCCGTCGGATTAGGGTCGCTTGAGACGCCCTGGGAACCTGCATAGCAGTATTTCAACCCAGAGTTGGGTGGAAATATGCGGTTTTCCTCGACTTGCAGCCGGTCGCGCGCGGCGGCTATGATAGCGTCCCCATGAAGGCGGCGGCGAAGAAAGCAGAACACGAGAACAACAAGATCGTCGCACAGAACCGTGCGGCCTCTTACAACTACGAGCTGCTCGACAAGTTCGAGGCGGGTCTGGTACTGGTGGGTACCGAGGTCAAGACCCTGCGCGAAGGCAAAGGGGCTATCCGCGAGGCCTATGCCGAGATTCGCACCGGGGAGGCTTGGCTGATAAACTGCCACATACCGGAATATCGGCCGGGAGGTCCGCGAAACCACGACCCTCTCAGGAAGCGCAAGCTGCTTCTGAACCGCCGGGAGATCGACAAACTGGACGCCGCCATTCAGCAAAAGGGCATGACCGTGGTGCCACTGAAGATTTATTTCCGTGATGGACTGGCAAAATGCGAACTGGCGGTGGGTAAGGGCAAGAAGTTCCACGACCGCCGCGAATCCGAAAAACGCAAGGAAGCGAAACGCGAGGCGGATGAAGCGATATCCCGCTCACGACGCAGATAAAATTGAAAGGGAGACATGCAGATCCAACTCGAGACCCAGCCGTATGCTTCGATCGATTCCGACGCCCTGGTTACCTACGTATTCGATAAGACCGACAAATTCGACGGAGTTCTCGGCGACATTGATCGCGCGATGAACGGCCGCCTCAGCTCGCTCGCCGCCGGCGGAGAAATTTCAGGAAAGGCGCTTGAGCTTCTTCTGCTCCATTTCCCCGAGGGGCTTGCTGCAAAAAAGCTCCTCCTTGTCGGGGCGGGGAAGCCGGAGAAGTTTGCGATCTCCGATTTGCGGAAGATCGCAGGCACGGCGCTACGATATCTGAAGTCCCGTGGGGTGAAGAAAGTCATTTTCCTGACGCGCGAAGGGGAACGCGGTCCTGCCGCGGCGCAGACGGTGGTGGAAGGGCTGATCGTCGCCGACTTCGAATCGAACAAATATCACACCGATAAAAAGGATCGTGAGATTCAATCGGTCGCCCTTGCCGGTTTCGACTCCGGCCTCTGGCCGAATCTCACGACTGCCATCGATCATGGACGCATCCTCGCCGAATCGCAGAATTTCGCCCGCGATCTGATCAACGAGCCATCCAATAAGTTGACTCCGCGCCTGCTCGCCGCGAAGGCCGAGGCCATGGCCAAGGAAATGGGACTCGGCATCGAAATTCTCGACGAGCGAAAAATCGCCGAACTGAAAATGGGCGCGCTAATCGGCGTGGCGCAGGGCAGCATCGAGCCGCCCCGCGTGATCGTGGTGCGCTACACGCCTGAAAATCCCACTCCGGGCGGCCCCGTGCTGGGTCTGGTGGGTAAGGCGGTCACGTTTGATACCGGCGGTATCTCGATCAAGCCCGCGAACAACATGGAAAAAATGAAGTACGACATGGGCGGCGGCGCGACCATGCTCGGCGCGATGCGCGCGATTGCAGCGCTGAAGCCATCGATTCCGGTGATTGCCGTGATACCTGCGACCGAAAACATGCCCGGCGGCCGGGCGCAGAAGCCCGGCGACGTACAGGTTGCGATGTCCGGAAAGACGATCGAGGTAATTAACACGGACGCTGAAGGCAGGATGATTCTGGCCGACGGAGTTTTCTATGCGCGCAAGCTCGGCTGCACGCACTTGATTGATGCGGCCACCCTGACTGGAGCGATCGAAGTCGCGCTGGCAAACGTCCACGTCGGCGCCTTCGGAACGCCTCGCGAATATCTCGACACGTTCCTTGAAAGCGCGAAGGCCGCGGGCGAAAAAATGTGGCCCATGCCGATGGACGACGAATACCAGCTGATGATCAAGAGCGAAATCGCCGACATTCGCAACACCGGCAACGGCAAAGGCGGCGGCGCGAGCACCGGTGCGTGGTTCATCAAGGAATTCGCCGAGGACACGCCGTGGATCCATCTCGACATCGCATCCACGTGTTGGGTGGACGAAGGCCGTCCTTGGCTCGCGAAGGGTCCGACCGGTGTCGCCATTCGCTCGATCGTCGATTTCGCTCTTAAAATGTAGTGGCGGGCGGATCTCCGGTTCCTCAGCGCATCGGAAGAACCCACGGATCACATTTTTTCCGGTGCTTCGATCCCTAGCAGGCCCAGCGCCGTGACCAGCTGCTCGCGCACCAGCGACGACAGGCGCAGCAGGAAGGCGCGCTTTTCGGGGTCTTCTTCCGAAAGAATGTGGTGCTTGTGATAAAAGACATTGAACGCTTGTGCCAGCTCGAATGCGTAGCGTGCAAGGAACGCCGGTTCTTGCGCTGCCACGGCTGCATCGACGCGCGCGTCCAGTGAGCCCGCCAGCAGGATCAGTTCCCAGAGGTCGTCGCCTGCGGGTGCGGCCAGAAATTTTGCCACGTTGATCTCGCCCGACTCGATGCGCTTGAGATTCGCCGCGTTTGCATTTCCAAAGTTGGGATCGGCTTCCGTGCCTTTTCTTACGATTCCGTTCACGCGCACGACGGCATATTGCACGTAGGGTCCGGTCTCGCCCTCAAAGCTGAGCGCGTCCTTGAAGTCGAAGGCGATGATGGTCGAACGCGTGAACCGCAGCAGGAAATAGCGCAGCGCGCCGATGGCGATGGCGTTGGCGATGGCTGCGCGCTCGTGCTCGGGTGAATCCGAGTGGCGCTCGTCGGTCTCCTTTCTCGCGCTTGCCTGGAGCCGGTCGAGCAGGTCGTCGGCCTTGACGCCCTGACCCTTGCGCCCGCTGACTTCGACGTACGGTTTCTTGGCGTCCTCGGCGGCGATCTCGTAGCCCATTTCCTGGGCGCAGCGAGGTGTGAGCGCGACAACGTTGTAGGCGAAGTGCTTCAGGTGGTCGGCTTGCTCTGAGTGTCCCAGCGCGCGCAGGCCTGCGACGACAACCTGCTGCGGATATGCCTGGCGGGAATCTATGACGTTGTAGACTTCCTGCGCGTGGCCGAATCCCGGGGCGGCCCCGCTGCCCGGTACGCTGCTGGTTATCCAGACCTCGCTGCCGTCCCATTGCGTGTAAAACCGTTCGTAGTAGAAATCGCGCGAGAGCAGGCCAAACTTCCAAAGATGATAGGCGATGTCCTTGCCTACGTAGGTGACCGTGCCTGTCGAGCGCACGATGATTTTGGCGTCGGCCAGTTCGCTTGGCTCTTCCTCTGCTGTTGCTCCGGCTTCCGGCGCTTCTTTTTTCGAGTCGCTCGGGAGCTGCATCACCCAGCAGCCGGCGTTTTTCCCGGAAGTCGCAAGCTCGATTGCGCCGCTTTTCTTGAGGAGGTCGAATGCGGCATCCCAGAATTTTAGGTGCAGAATTTCGCTCTCACGAGTCAGCAAGTCGTAGCGGATGCCAAGCCGACCCAATGTCTTCAAATGACAGCGCACGATGGCTGTGGATACGATTTCCGCCATCTTTGCCGAATCCCCATGGCCTTCTTCAATGTCCTTCAGGGTTTGCGAACGCAGATCGAGGCGCGATTTGTCTTCGGCGAGGAACTGCGTGACACGCGCATAGAGATCCCAGCAGAGATAATCGAATTGCGGTCCAGCAGCGAGCGAGCGCACTTCGTCCAGTGATTTCGGCTCGAGTTGCGTGAATCCCAGGACCACATCGGCGACCTGCACGCCGGTGTTGTCAATGTAGTTCTGTATCTCGACGCGGCGGCCCGTGTAGAGAAGCAACCTGCAGAACGTATCGCCCAAGACGGCGTTGCGCAGATGGCCGATGTGGGCCGCCTTATTGGGATTGATACTGGTATGCTCAACCATGACTTTGGGGGCGTTCGGCGCGGGGACTGCTGCTGCCTCGTGGCCGGCCTCTTCGCATGCGGCGCGAAAGAATGCGGCGCGGTCGAAAAACAGATTCAGGTATCCGCCGCCTGCGACTTCCACGCGTTCGACGCCGGGAATGTTTTTCAGTGAATTCGCAATCTCCTGCGCCAGCCCTCGCGGCGGCTTCTTCAGTCGCTTGGCCAGCTCAAAGCACAGCGGGGAAGCGACCTCGCCCATGGACAGCTTCGGGGGGCGTTCAGTGACCACGGGTACGTCTGTCTTGTAGCGCTCGTGGATATGGTGGCGCAGCGCCTTCCGAATCCGGTCATCAACGGCCTTGTACACGTGTCTCCTTGGGTCGAGTGAGTCCCGCGATTATAGAGAAGCGCAGCAGGGGCGTCAAAACCGTGCCTTCGTAAGAAATGCGATTTAAGCAGGGCACTGTCGTTGGTCCCGGACGAAAGCGTCGACGCGGGTCTCGGCGGCTCGACGCGGGGACATTCTATCCAGGCAAACAGAGGGTACAATTCCAGAGAACTTGACACGCGGATTCGGCAGTGGGTCAGTTTGAATCTCGGGATTGGGAAACGGACCTATGGTTAATGGTCACACCGACAACGCGGCGCGGAGATCGTGTTCAACTTCACCTTCGGGCGACGTCGGCTCAAGCTATTCTGAAGAACGTGGAAGGGAGATTTGCAGCATGGCAAAACTTGTCTACGGATTGAGCCAGTCCCTCGATGGCTACGTCGACCACATGAAGCTTGGGCCGCCTGTACCCGCGGCCTTCCGTCACTTCACCGAACTGGTGCGCGGCCTGACCGGACTCATCTATGGTCGCCGCACGTACGAGATCATGCATTATTGGGATGAAGATCTCCCTGATTGGGACGCGGAGGACCGTGACTTCGCGGTAGCGTGGCGGAGCCAGCCGAAGTGGGTCGTGTCGCGTTCCCTCAAGTCAGCTGGCCCCGACGCCACGCTTGTCGCGGATGATTTCGAGAAGGTGATACGCAGGCTGAAGGCCGAGCTGTCTGGCGAGATTCTCGTTGGCGGACCAGTCCTGGCGCAAAGCCTTACCCAGGCCGGTCTTATCGATGAGTATCGGCTCTACCTCCGCCCCGTCGTGCTTGGTGGTGGCACGCCATTCTTCGCCGGCCCCCGGCCGCCGCTTCACCTGGTGGCCAGCGATTTAATCGCCGATGACTTGATGCGGTTGACGTACGTTCCTGCTCAATCGCGCGACGCGCCCACCGGACTGCGCTCAGAATTTCAAACTGACCCACTACCGCGGATTCACCTCAATTGACAGCCCTGCCGCGTCAGACTAGTATCGTTTTCTTGCAATTTCGCAGCAGAAATACAGCCATTTCATGAACCCACCGAACCGACCGAACGGCAAGCCCAAGTTCTATCTGACTACGCCGATTTACTACGCGAATTCGCGGCCTCACGTTGGGTCGGCGTACACGACGATCGTGTGTGACGTGATCGCCCGGTACAAGCGCATGTGCGGTTTCGACGTCGCCTACCTCACGGGTACCGACGAGCACGGAGTGAACATCGAGCGCGCGGCAGAAGCCAAGGGCATCACGCCGCAACAGCTTGTGGATACAAATGAAAAGATCTTCCGGGATTTGTGGAAGCTGTTGGGAATTACGAACACCGATTTCGTTCGCACGACATCGAGTCTGCACGCGCGCGCGGTGCAGACGCTCGTGCGGCGCACGCTGGAGCTCGATCGCAACCGCGAGGAGTCCCAAAAGGCGATCTACAAAGCGAAGTACGTGGGGCGGTACTGCATCTACGACAATCTGTATGTGAGCGACACACCGGACCCGGCCAATTGCCCGACCTGCGGGCGTCCGGCGGAACTGATTTCCGAGGAGAACTACTTTTTCAGGCTTTCGGCGTATCAGGCCAAACTGCTGGAACTGTACACGACTCATCCTGAGTTCGTTCAGCCGGAGTTTCGGCTGAATGAGTGGAAGAGTTTCGTCGAGAGCGGCTTGAAAGATGTTTCGATCAGCCGGAAGACAATCAAGTGGGGCATTCCATGGCCGGGCGATCCCGAACACGTTTTCTACGTCTGGTATGACGCGCTGACGAGCTACATGAGCGGCATCGGCTACGCTAGCGAGAGCACGGACAAGCGAGAGCAGTTTGAACGGTTCTGGCCCGCCGATCTGCACGTGGTCGGCAAGGAAATCACCCGGTTTCACGCGGTCTATTGGCCAGCATTCTTGATGGCCGCGGAGCTACCGCTGCCGAAGCAGGTTTTCGCGCACGGCTGGCTCCTGTTCGAGCAGGAAAAAATGAGCAAGTCAAAGGGGAACGTTGCCTATCCCGAGCCAATCGTGAAGGTTCTCGGGAATGATGCGCTCCGATATTACCTGCTGCGAGAGGTGGTGTTCGGGCAGGATGGTAATTTTTCGCGCGAGGCGCTGATTACGCGCTACAACGCGGATTTGGCGAATGGGTTGGGGAATTTGGCCAGCCGGACGCTCACGATGATCGAGCAGTATTTTGAAGGAAGAACACCCGACAAGCCCGGCAGCTGGCCGAATGATCGTGATGGACAGATTGAACGGCTAAAGCAGGATACGATTACCGATGCAACGGCCAGTTATGACCGATTCGATTTCTCGCATGCGCTTGAGGCCATCTGGCGATTGGTGGGGGAAATCGACAGATACTTGGTCGAGTTCCAGCCATGGGCACTCGCCAAGGACACGACCAAGCGGGAGCGGTTGGAAACGGTGCTTTTTGTTGCCTATGACGCGGTGAGGATCGCAACCTTCCTGGCTCATCCGGTGCTCCCCGAGGCAACGCAGCGAATCTGGACCCAACTTGGACAGGATGGCGGCTTGGGAGCGCAGTCGTTCCGCAATCTTCCGTGGGGGCAGGTTCCCAAGCCCCCTCGTATCGGAAAGACGGAAGCTGTCTTTCCGCGAGCAGAAAAAACCGAGGTCTTGGAAAGGATCGAAGCGATGGAAAACGAGATAAGGAATCCGGGCAGCACGCCTGCAGCAGATGCTGCAGCTACACCAGCAGGCAGCACAACGACCTCCGCGGCGGCTGCTGCGCCCGCGACCGCAGGCGCTGGCGCCAAAATCACGATTGACGACTTTGCGAAGGTCGAGCTGCGCGTTGGTGTGGTGAAATCGGCCGACCGCATCCAGGGTGCGGACAAGTTGCTGAAGCTGATGGTGGACATTGGCGACGAGGTACGTCAGGTGCTCGCAGGAATTGCTCTGGGGTATACGCCGGAGGAATTGGTGGGCCGCAAGGTCGTGGTTGTCACAAATCTCGCACCGAGAAAAATGCGAGGGCTCGAATCAAACGGCATGCTGCTGGCAGCGTCGGCTGGCGCAGATGGCAAACCGGTGCTGTGCACGTTTGCCGAGGATATTCCGGTTGGCTCGAAGGTGAAGTGACCCCTTGCCAGGCGCGGGCATCCCGGTAGACCCAGCTTTTCGGTCTGAGGTCGGTTTCGAGCAAGGCTTTTGAAGCGCGTAACAGTTGCCCTATGGACATTATCGACTCGCACGCGCACCTGGAGATGTCTCAATTTGACGAGGACCGCGCAGCGATGCTCGAACGCGCCCGCGCGGCCGGCGTCAAGACGCTGCTTGCGATCGGGAGCGGCAGCTCACCTACCGAGCGCATGGACGCCGCGATTTCATTCGCCGAGCAGTACGACTGGATCTATGCGACGGTGGGAATTCATCCGCATGACGCAAGTGTGGCGACCGAGGAGCATTTCGCGCGCCTAGACAAACTCGCGCGACACCCGCGAGTGATCGGCTGGGGCGAAATGGGACTCGATTATTACTACGATCATTCGCCGCGCGACGTCCAGCAACGCGTATTCCGGCGGCAGCTCGGACAGGCGCGGGCCGCGAAGCTGCCGATTGTGATCCACTGCCGCGACGCATGGGACGATTGTCTCGCGATCCTGGAGCAGGATTGGCGACCGACAGGCCTCGGCGGGATTTTCCATTGCTTCACTGCTTCTACCGGCGAAGCGCGCCGCGGTCTGGACATGGGATTCCTGATCTCCTTTGCCGGCAACGTCACCTACCCGAAGATGCAGCACCTGCGCGATGTGGCGCGGGAGATTCCGCTCGACAAACTGCTCACGGAGACTGATTCGCCGTTCTTGCCTCCGCAGGGACGCCGCGGCAAGCGCAACGAGCCCGCATTTGTGGTTGAGGTGGCGCAGGCGTTGGGGAATGTGAGAGACTTAGCGCCAGAAGAAGTCGCGGCTACGGCGGCCGCAAATTTTCGCCGGTTTTTCAGGCTGGATGCACGAGAGGCTCCGGGGCAGGCCCGGTAAAAGGCGGCCACAACCAAGATGGCCTTCGCCGTACAAATCGCCAAGGGGATTTTCGATCTCGTCCGCGACGATCTGGCTCTGGTCGAGCAGGAAATTGCCGCGCAGAATGACGCGGCGATCGAGGCAGTCGCCGAGATCGCAAGCTATCTGCGCGAGGGCGGCGGAAAGCGCCTGCGCCCAGCCCTGCTGCTGCTGACGGCGGGGGCGGCCGGCTATCGCGGACCGAGCGCGGTCCGTATGGGCGCGGTCGTGGAGATGATCCACAGCGCGACCCTGGTTCACGACGACGTCATTGACGGAGCGCAGACGCGGCGCGGCCGACCCAGCACCAACGCGCGCTGGGGAAATCACATGAGCGTGCTTGCGGGTGACTGGCTCTATATGCAGTCGTTTGAGCTCGCGCTGCGCGAGCGGAATTTCGCAATCCTCGACATCCTGATCGGCCTGACGCAAAACATGGTTGAGGGCGAACTGCTGCAGCTGACGCGGCTGGGGCGCATCGACTTGACCGAAGCGGACGCAACCGAACTCGCCTTTCGCAAGACGGCGTGCCTTTTTAGCGGCTGCGCGCGGCTGGGTGCCGTGCTGGGGAAGCAGCCGAAGGATATGGAGGAAGCGCTGGCGGGATACGGGCGTAACGCGGGCCTCGCGTTTCAACTGGTGGATGATTTGCTCGATTTCACGGCGTCGCCCGAGCAACTCGGCAAGCCGGTGCTGAGTGACCTGAAGGAAGGCAAAGTCACGCTGCCGCTGATTTTTGCGCTGGAAGCCGAGGGCAATGGCAACGGGCATTCGCCGGGGGCAGGCCGTCGGCTGGTAGAAAAGGTTCTCGAGGAGCGCGGGTTTCTGAGTGTACGGCCGGAACAGATTACCAAACTGGTGAAGGAAACCGGCGCGCTCACGCGCGCCTCCAACCTCGCGCGTGATTACGTGAGCCGCGCGAAAGCATGCCTTGATGAATTGCCGGAATCCGAGTATCGCAGGGCCCTACTCGCAGTCCCCGATTTCATCCTCGATCGCAAACACTAGGTGATTACAGTTTATGCCGTTGGGATGGTCGCGGAGGTGTGCGGCCCGGCGTTTCGCTGATTGCCTGATTGCAGCGCTTGCGTTGCGTCCTCGACGAGATCGGCGGGCTTCCAGTCGTTGTCCTGATACCACTTGTAAACCGTGCCGTCCGGCGAGATGACCGTCGTGCTCATGGAATGAACGATCTGGTCGCCTTGCAGGCTGAAATATAAACCGAAGAAGTTCGCGACGTTCGTCAGATCCTTCTCCGGGACGACGGCAAATTGCCAGCGCGCGAAAGGATCGCCCCCGGTCGTTGCGCGGAATGTCTGCGCATACTCGCGCAGCACAGCCGGGGTGTCGTGTTCGGGATCGAAGCTGACGCTCAGCAAACGGATTTTGGAACCGAGTGACGGGTCCTTCTTGAGAGACGCGTAGATTTTCGAAAAATTCTTTGAAACCAGCGGACAGTAATCGGGAAACGGACAGCGGGTATAGATGAACGTGACGAGCAGGACGTCCCCCTGAAACCCGCCTAAATGGATCCGCTTTCCGTCCTGATTGACCATGGCGAAGTCAGGAACCTTGTCGCCCGGCTTCGGTGGATTCGAGCTTCCCGTAGGCTGCTTGCCATCACTCTTCTTGGTCACGACAATATTTTCCAGGTAGGCGTTGCCATCGTCGGCAACCACGACATCGGCCGTGATTTCGTCGCCTGGGTTGAGCCCACCGAGGGCTTTGGTGTCGCGCACAGGATACGGCATGGTCATTGCGGTCATGAAACCGACGATTTCCTTGCCGTCAACCAGCAGTATTGAGTGGTCTTTATCGACTGAGACGACCTTGCCGACAAGTTGATAACGCCGAGGCGGCGTCGCAGCTTTCTTGCTGCACGCGGCGGGGACGATCGCGAAGGCCGCAAGGAAGATCAAGAAAACAGTTCCAATCCGAGTTTGCTTGCGGCGCCAGGGACCGCCATTCTCCATCATTGCCTGCATTTTCTCTCCCTTCCGTTTTCCTGATTGTACGCTTGCCCCGGAGCGTGGTGCATCAGTAATGAAACCGATAACGGAACTCCGCATAGATCTCGCGTGGATCATCATAATGGAAACCGCCGAACGTAAGGCTATTGTCGATCAACAGGTGACGATTTGCCACATTGAGTGCGGTCACTGAAACCGAATACTTTTCTCCAAACTGCTTGCCCAGAGAAAGATCAATCGATGCGTGGCCTGGAAGGTAGGCATCGGCAAAAGGAGACCCTGGAATGTCCTGAGAGCCGTTGGAAAAGCCCGAGCCGTAGTAGACGTTTGTTGCGGCAAACATGTGCCAGGGAAGAGCGGCGTTGAATCCGACGTTGAGCGTGTTCCGCTGATCGTGATCCAGCGCCGAGAATCCAGGCGACGGAGGCAGTCCTACGATCAAGCCTCCGGTAAACGCGCCTTCGCCCTGGGCCATCTGATTCGAGTAGGCCAGATGCGCCTGGCCCCGATTCCAAAGACGCGGGGAGCGCAGCGTCAGCTCGGTTCCGCGAATGCGCGATTCCGCCAAAGTAACGGGGATGAAAATGTCGGACTCGCCGATGTTGTTGTGGTCGAGGAAATTTACCCCGCGTGTTTCGAAATTGTCGATGTCGAGCAGCCAGCCGCGAATGGGGATGGTGACTCCAAACTGATGTTCTTCATCGCGTTCGCCGTGAAGGGGCTCGAAGGAAGTCGGGTTGCCGGGAGTTGAGATGCCCTCAAGAAAACCGAGAAGCGGGCCTGAAAGGGTCACCAGCGGCGGCGGCTGATAGAACCGGCCCCAGAAGGCGCGGAACACCCAGTTCAGGTGCGGAACGCGGAGCGTGCCTCCGATTCGCGGGTAGGTGAAGTTCTCGCTAACGCTGGAGGAAAAATGCGTTGCTCGAACTCCTGCAATCAGCGTAAGCCAGGACGTGACGCTGAATTTATCGCTGAGATACACGGCTTCTTCCGAACCGAGAACGTTGTCGGTCTCGCTGATCGGAGGATTGCCGCTTCCGTCATGAAAGACCAGGCCAAACAGTTCGTTGTCATTGGCTCCCCATGCGTATATCCCGGTTTGCACGTCATTTTTTGGAAGATGAAAGCCGAGTACCGCCTGGCCTCCGCCATAGTCAGCGGTGCGATGGTCCGTGGTGGCCAGCGGTGTATCCCCGGGCGGGCTGTTATAGCTCGCGTTGTTGTAATGATAGAAGGGAGAGACGGTGAGAATCGTGGTGGGGTTGAATGTGTGAACCCAGGAAAAAATCACGAACCCGTCGGTCTCCGTTTGGTTGTCACGCAGTCCGCTTGTATTGAATTGCTGGTTCTCGAAATCGTTGGGGTCAGGATCATAGGGGATTTGATAGTAGTCCCGACGCAGTTGGGCATCGAGCCGAAGTTGGTCCTTCTGGCCCAGGTTGTAGATCAGGGAGGTGAACCCGCCGAAGCCATTCTCGGCGTCGTGAAAGATTTGAGGAATTGGCGTTTCAAGTCCCAGATTACTGCGATTGGCATTCACGCTCGCATAGTAGGCGAACCGCTGGGTGTGGCTTCCAATATTGACTTGGTCGTTCGTCTGGTAGTCGCTTCCGAAGGTCGTCACAAGTTCGCCGTCGTTGCTGCGCTCAAACCCCGACCTCGGAAGTACATTGAACTCACCGTACGTCCGGTCGCCATACTGGGCATCGTAGCTGCCGCGCAAGATTTCGACGTAGTCGACATCCTTGGGGTCAACCTGCGGGGCCAGGTTGGTCGCGATATTCGTGTTCGGAATCGGCACGCCATCGATGAGCCAGGTGGTTTGGTGGCCGCCGCGCATGTGCAGCATGTCGTGCGTCAAGTAGGCGCCGGGCGTGTAATCGGTAATCATCGCGAGGCTGTTCGTGGAATCAGCGCCGGGTGTTTGCGCAATATCGACCCGATCGATGAGCGTTGTCGGCGTCACTGTTTCGAGGCCGGCTGCCCCCGGGGAGGCCGAGACGACCACTTTTTCGCTCACAGAGGCGACTTCGAGCTGGAGATGGAGGATCGAAGAGCTATCGGAAGCGAGCGTGAAGCTTTGTTTCAGCGGATTAAATCCAGGGGCAGTCGCAGTGACGATGTAGTCGCCCAGAGGCACAGCTGCGAAGGCGAAAGATCCGTCCATATCGGTCTGCGCTTGCTGCGACCACTCCGAGGTAGCCGATTTCAGCAGCACATTTGCGCCGGCCACGGGCCGGTGTTGTGGGTCATGAACGATTCCTCGCACACTGCCAAAAACCGTTGCTCGCGCGGGCTGCGCATACACCCCCAGAGCAGCAGCGAGCAATAGATACACGAACTTCCGCATCGACAGACTCCATTCCAGATTGATCTTCTTTGCGCAGCGGAATGAAGCTAGGCCCGGGGAGGTTCAAACGGGGCGGGCAGGAATCCCGACGCAGTGAATGGCGAGAACGCGACCCGGACGCCGCGGGCGTTCTCCGGTGTGTTGATTCTAACCAGCGCGGCCGGAGTTGCCGGAGGGATGGGTGCGATGAATCCAATATCCGGCAGATGTCTTCCCGATTTCACCGGGCAGTGGCACATCATGGGCTTGCCCTGCTGCGCAGCGGAGCCATGCGGCAGGCAGCACATCATGGGCGCCTGCGACGTCTCGCAGGCCATGCCCCAGGCGATGGGCGCGAGCGGAACAGTCAACAATGCCACGATAGCCAAAACGGCGACGGTGCGATGCATCTCTGAGAGATTATCACGGCGGGTCGCCTGACAGCCACCGGTGCGTGTTGCGGGTTGTGCCGTCATTTGACGGTACGGCAAAACGAAGGCGGTTTGCGTTCCCAAAAACTTCGCGGTAGGCTCGGAAAATCGTGTTGCCCTTCAAACTCATCTACCACGAAGGCTACGACCTGAATCTTGGCGCGCATGTGTTTCCGTCGCAGAAATACCGGATGATTCATGACCGGCTGCTGGCGGATCGGTCTGCGGCGCCGGACGATTTCGTCGCCCCCGAGCCTGCCGCTGACGAGGACGTCCTGCGCGTTCATCTGCCCGAGTACGTTCACAAACTAAAAACCGGCTCGCTCGGCCACGACGAGGAGGCGCGGCTCGAAGTCCCCTACTCGAAAGAACTCATCAAAGCCTGCTGGCTTGCAGCGGGTGGGTCCATTCTGGCCGGTCGGCGCGCGCTTAGCGACGGCTGGGCTGCAAATGTCGGGGGCGGATTCCATCACGCCTGCCCCGATCACGGCGAAGGATTCTGCGTGATCCACGACGTGGCGATCGCCATCCGCCGCCTTCAGTTTGAGGGCTTAATCAGGCGAGCCATGGTGGTTGATACTGACGTCCATCAGGGAAACGGCACGGCGGTGATTTTCGGCTCCGATGCGAGCGTCTTCACACTTTCGATTCATCAGGAGCACAATTACCCGCACCCCAAGCCTCGCTCGACCGTAGACATCAATCTGGAGGATGGGACCGGCGATGAGCAATACCTCGAAGTTCTGGAAAAACATCTGCGGGAGGCTTTCCTGGATTTCGCGCCGCAGCTTCTGTTCTACGTGGCGGGAGCCGATCCGTACCGCGAGGATCAACTGGGAGGGCTTGCGCTCACGATGGAAGGACTCAGGCGGCGCGACGCGCTGGTGTTCGATTACGCCCGTCGAAATGAAACTCCGGTGGCAATTGCTTTGGCCGGTGGCTATGCGCGCCGCGTGGCTGATACGGTAAGCATCCACGCGAGTACGATTCTGGCGGCGCGCGACGCGGCAAGTCTGAAGACTCGAGCTTCACGAGGCTAGCGTGGCGCCCCGATTGCGGCTTGAATCGCGGCCGTGAGCGAATCCCCAAACGTGTCGCGAGGGTAACCGGCGGTGCGATAGACGATCTCGCCGTTGCGGCCAAGGACCAGGACGGCGGGCAGAGTGTCGGACTTGGTGAATGCCCCGAGACCGTCGGAATAAATAACCGGCACGTCCCACTTCTCGCGCGCCACAAACGCCGGTACCTGCGCTTCGTCGTCGTCGGTGTTGACGGCGAAGAAAGCCACCCCGGAATTGCCGGCGTAGGTGCGCGCGACGGTGTTAAACATCGGCTCAAGCTCCCGGCACGGCGCGCACCACGTGGACCAGAAACTCAGCACTATGATTTTTCCCCTGAGCGAATCGAGCGGGACCGGGGATCCATCGAGACGCCGCACTACAAACGAGAAAACATCCTTCGCATCTTTGTTTCGCGCGCCTGCCGCCGTCGCATCCACGGAGCCACCATCGGGCGAGGGCAACGCCACGCGGTCGTATGCCGCAAGGATTCCATCGCCTAAGCCCTTCTCGCTGCCGTGAACCTGCCGCCATGCGTTTGTGAGCTCCCGCAGGACGTCCCGGCGGTTCACGGTTCCCGCCGGGCCACTTTCCGGCAATGTGAAGGCCTGAATGTATTCTCCAATCGCCGCCGCGGAGTCGCCGCTCGTCTCGGCCACTTCGCCCAGCGTCTTTGCGGCAAGGGCGTTCGGATCGATCGAATCGCTCATCAGCAGGTCCTTGTGCGCGGCGTCATAGTTGTGCTGGGCGACTTCGACCTGGCCGCGAACGTAGTACAGCGCCGTGCGAAGCTGGGCCTGGCCATCCTGCCACTCGGCGACGGATTCGCGCGCCGGCCGTTCCTCCGGCGGAGCTTTTTCTACCCGGTCGAGTATGCGCGTGACGTAGCCGGCGGCGCGCGCCAGACTCGCATCGTCACCGCGCTGCTCCAGCAGGTTGACGGCCACCAACATCATTTGCGAGTCGTCCGGGCGAGTCACGATCAGACGCTCGGCGAAATCCAGCGCGCAGGCCGTGTCGTGAGTCTGTTCGCAGGCTTCCACCAACGCCCGGTACACGGCAGCTTTTCGCGGGGAATCGGGAAATTCCCGGAGATACTCTTTCAGATTCGTGATCATCAGAGCGCTGTCGTTCCCTGCATTCGCGAGGGCTTTTTGCAATTCTGTTTCGGGGTCGGGAGCTTTTTTCAAGGAAGAGTCCGGGGATTTTTTCTCTGCCGGCGGCGTCGATTGCGGTTCCTGTCCCGCTGCGGTCGCGGGGGTCGACGCCAGAAGAATGCTCGCGCAAAGCGCAACGCTGGTTAGGCGCATCGGAAACCCATTTTATCGCGGAAATCTCACCAGGGCCGCGGGGATTCGGTACCGCCCCGGGCCTAGTGCAGGGAAACGCTTCCGGAGGAAGTTTCAACCTCGACACGGGCTTTGCCGTCGCCGATACGCGCCTCGAAATCGTGCTTCCCAGGAGTTTTTTCGGTTACTGAAGGAGAGGTGACATTGATGTCGCCTGAGCCGCTGCGGGCGTAAAACTTGAAGCTGGCGCTGGATGGAACCTCGAGCTCTACTTCGCCGGAGTTAGCTCGGATATCCCAGTAGCTCGAGGGTCCTGGGTTGCCATCGACGGTGATTTCGCCCGACCCGGTTCGCAGGCGCAGGTCCGCCGTCGCGCCTCGCACTTCGATCCTGCCGCTACCCGCCTCGGCCTCGACAATCGTGCCCGGCTGTTCGATGCGAAGGTTGCCAGAGCCGGTGCGGGCGCGAACCTCGTCTTTGGCTTCGCGAATGTCGACATTGCCGGAGCTAGCGATCGCGTCAATGCGGCCCTTGGAATCCGTCAGAGTCACATTTCCGCTGCCTACAATCGCGCGAATGTCACTCACGATGGCTGTCGCTGAAATGTTTCCGGATCCGACCGTGAAATTTGCTGGTCCCGCAATTCCGTTGACTTCCAGATTCCCCGAGCCGATGACTCCGCGCATCTCCGTTTCCGGTGGGACGGCGACGGAGTACTCTGCCGAAAGCTGACTGGTGTCCTGGTTTGAATGGCCGATCCGAATCAGGCTGTCCTGCTGTGAAAACGGGGGATTTGCAGCTACCTCCCTTAGAGTCTTACCCGGATCTTCCCAGGGCCAGGAGTGCACTCGGAATTCAGCGTGGACGCGAACCTCGCCCGGTGAGCCAACCGTGACCCGGGAACTGCCGCTGGCATTGTCTAGCTCCAGCCGGACTGGGCCGCTCACAGTGAACGTGCGATCAACGGTCTCACTTGCGTCCGATTCCTGGCCGCACCCTATCAGGTTTGCGGCAGCCAGAACCAGCGCCGCCAGAAGCGCCGCCCGCGTGATCTGTTCTCTGGGTTCCGCCATGCTTGCTCGCTTAGGAAGCCGTCTGGATTGTTCGCTGCCTTCCTATCACAGTTATACGAGGCTATGCGAAGGAAAGTTCCGCGGCCCGGGATGTGGTGTCATCTGAAGGAGGGTCTCAGCTCACAGATAACGACGCGAATCAGGTCCTGTTATTGAAAGTCCAGCAGAACGTCTACCGATCCGCTGTTTGGGTCCTCTTGCAGGAACCGCCCGACCTTTTCGTAGTGAAAAGGAAGCCCGATAAATGCTTGCTTGACACCGGTGCTGGCAAACTGTTCGTAGATTTCCTTGTTAAATACTGCCCCCTGCGCAATTCCCCAGGCCGCCCGAATGCGGCGCTCGCCTTCGAGCGAAAGTCCGGTCAGGACAAGCTTGCCCATGTGGTACAGCGGGCCCTCGGTGATCGAAACGGCGTAGGTGACGCGCTTCGCGCTATCGTCAAAATGGGGTGCGGCAACCAGATTCACATCCAGATATCCACGACGAGTGTATTCGTCGCGTACGCCGTCCCACATGGCCTCAAGCTTCATTCCATCGGCAGGGTCGCCGGGCTTCAGCGCGATGATCCCGTTCAGGATCGCAGAGGCGATCGAGGCGTTTCCGCTCCAGACAACTCCGTTCCAGGCGAAGGCGGCTCCCGGTTCGACCGGCGCTGTTACCGCAACCCGCGCACCCGCGCCGCTGCCGGTAATCCGCGCGACGGGCACGCCGAATCGCACGCGGAGAAAAGCGTGCGAAAGATAGACGGGGCGAACTTGTTCGAATTCGAACAGTTCAATGAGCGTGCGGGAAAACTGCTGCCCGACGACGTCTCCCAGACGCTGTTGCACGCCGCGGTCACCCTGCGCGAGCGGGTCAGTGAACTCGACACTCGCAATATTCATCCCTGCGTGCTCTACGTGAAATTGCATGACCTGCGCATCAGTCGTCGGCGCGGTCGTAAGAGCGATTGAGACGGTGGAGTTCACGCTACGGGTCCCGAGAAGTAATTCGAGCGTGTTCGACATTTCATTGAGAATGCTGCCGCGCTGCGGAGCAGTACCATCGAACAGGGGAATTTCTTTTTTCAGCGCGGCGATAAGCTCGTCGTCTGTGAACCACGGGAAGTTGTCGAACAGGACAGGGAGCGTCGGCGCGTCGGTCACCTGGTATTCGGCGCGCACGCCGGAGTCTTCGGTCGCGAATCGGTACTGGACGGTTGCAAACAGCCCCAGCTGCGCGAGGCGATCGGCACCGCGCTGCAAGTCGTACTTCGTGATCGTCGCTCCGACAGAAAGCCCGGTCTCGGCGGCGATTTGATCGGAATGATATTTTGCCGATCCGGTGATATTGACGGACTCGAGTTTTCCGTTTCCGTCTGTATTGGGAGCCTGTCCGAACGCGGCCGGAAGCAACAGCAAACCTGCCACAACCGTGGTCGCGAGGCGGGCGAGAAGGCGACTTGCGGACAAGCGGACCTGCATAGCCAGCATTTTATATGCGAGGCCGCCGATTGAGTAGGCTATTCGACAGTGACGGATTTTGCCAGGTTGCGCGGCTGATCCACGTCGCAACCGCGCCGCACGGCGATGTGGTATGCGAGCATCTGCAAGGGAACGATTTCCAGAATTGGCGCGATCAATTCCGAAGTCGTGGGAATTTCGATGATGTGATCGGCGGCCGCGCGCGCCAGTTGGTCGCCTTCGGTGACCACGGCGATCACGATTCCGTCGCGCGCCTTTACTTCCTGCAGGTTTGACACGGTTTTCTCGTAGCGCATCATCGAGGCGGGATCGGATTCGTCGCGTGTGGCGATCATCACCACGGGCAAGTTTTCGTCGATCAGCGCGTTCGGGCCGTGCTTCATTTCGCCGGCAGGATAACCCTCGGCGTGGATGTAGGAGATTTCCTTCAGTTTGAGCGCCCCTTCCAGAGCGATGGGGTAGTGAATTCCCCGGCCCAGGTACAGGAAATCCGTGTAACGGAAGAACTGGCGACCGAGCTCTTCAATCGCCGCATCGCGCTGCAGGATGGTCTCGATCTTGTGCGGGATGCGCGTGAGTTCCTGCATCAGAGCCTTGGATTGAGCCGCGCCGAGTTTTCCGCGCACCTGGCCGAGATGAAGCGCCGTGAGCAGAAGCGCGGTCAGCTGCCCGGTAAAGGCTTTCGTTGAGGCGACGCCGATTTCCGGGCCCGCGTGCGTATAGATCGTACCGCTGGATTCGCGGGTCAGCATGGAGCCGACCACATTGCAGATGGACAGGACTTTCGCGCCCTTCTGCCGGGCCTCGCGCTCTGCCGCGAGCGTGTCGGCCGTCTCGCCGGATTGGCTGATGGCGATAATCAGGCTGTGCTTGTCGAGAATCGGGTCGCGATAGCGGAATTCGCTTCCGTAGTCCACTTCAACCGGCACCTGCGCTAGCCGCTCAATCATGAACTTCCCCGCGAGCCCAGCATGCCAGCTCGTGCCACAGGCAACGATTTTCACATCGCGGAAATTGCGAAACTCCTCCTCGCTGATGTCCATTTCGTCAAGGAAGACCTTCCCGGTTTCCTGCGAAATTCTTCCCAGCAGAGTGTCGCGCACGGCGCGTGGCTGCTCGAAAATCTCCTTCTGCATGAAATGCTTGAAACCGCCCTTCTCGGCCATGATCGGGTCCCAGGTAATGTGCTGCGCCGGGCGGCTGATGGGGCGGCTTTCGAAATCGAACAGTTTGACTCCTTGCGGCGTGAGAACGGCCATTTCGCCGTCGCCGAGGAAGAAGACGCTGCGCGTGTGGGCGAGAATCGCCGGAATGTCGCTCGCGACGAAGAATTCCTTGTCTCCCAGGCCGATCACAATCGGCGGCCCCAGGCGAGCGGCGACAATCTTGTTGGGGTCCTTGGTCGACAGGGCCACCAAGGCGTAGGCGCCGGTCATCGACTTGACGGCCCGAAGCACCGCTTCCTCCAAAGGAGCGTCCTTGGAGAATTTCTCGATCAGGTGGGCGATGATTTCCGTATCGGTTTCGGTGACGAATTTGTGGCCTTCGGCGACCAGATTCCTTTTCAGCTCGATGTAATTCTCGATGATCCCGTTGTGCACGACGACGATTTCGCCCATGCAGTCGCGATGCGGATGGGCATTTTCCTCGGTGGGGCGTCCGTGCGTTGCCCAGCGGGTATGTCCGATGCCGTATACGCCATCCAGCGGCGTGACGCGGATCGATTCTTCCAGATTGCGCAGCTTCCCGGGCGCGCGGCGAATGTCGAGCTTGCCGTTATCGCAGACCACCGCAATCCCGGCTGAGTCGTAGCCGCGGTATTCCAGACGCCGCAGGCCATCTAGGATCAGCGGTACAACGCGCTTGGCCCCAATATAACCGACGATTCCACACATGGCTGTATGACTCCGGGGCTGCCGCATTGCAAGATGAGTCGGCGGCAACTGGAATATGCTAGCACAATCATTGAGCGCCACGATGGCCACGACAGAGCCCTGTTGCCGCTAAATCAAGGGCGCGCTGCTGATTGAAAGACTCCACGGCCAAATGCGCGCCGCAGACCACAGCCGTGACTTGGTCGCAACCTCAGCACACTGAGGGACTTAGAGTCAGGCGATCTGCGAAGCCTTAATTCCAGCCGGTCGGCGTTCCGTAGGGCTCGTTCGGGAGCATGAACGCCTGTATAAGCTGGATCTGGCCGTGATCTACTTTGAACAGCTCGTTGAGGATGTTGTTGCGGGGGTTGGCAACGGCCGGCGGCGCCGGGACCTCCTTACCGTCTCTAATCCATGTCTTGCTACCGGGAATATCGAAGACGACCTGAGCAACGACCAGCCCGCGGACTGGATCGACTACGGGGAAGCGCCGGTCGCGAACTCGCGGGACGTAGGTGAAAAGCTTCGCCTGGAACTGTTCCTGACATCCGAGCGGAGGCAAGCCCTCGGAGTTAGTGGGGTTGTTGGTCGTCAGCTGGCCGTTTTCGATGCGGTTGCATCCTGGCGCAAAAGGCACATGGCCCGGCTGATGCTCGATCCCGTCGAAATACGCATTCGCCGCGGCGATGAGCTGCGCCCGGGACGCGCGATGGGCGACTTCATTCTCCAGGAACGGTTTGATCGCCGCCAGAAGCTGCAAGTCAGGCATTACCTCAAAACCGGTGCGGGGCGCGTCCGGAGCTGAGCCGTGCGCGACAATCGTTTCAGCTTCGGCAATCTTGCCACCGACAATTTTCAGGCGAAGCATCAGCAGGGATACATGATCTTCTTGTACCGCTCCCCAGTAGGTTACTTGCCCGGTCGTAGGATCGGCGACCGTCTCGCCGCGAAACTTGATGAACTTGAGCGTTTTCCAGATGCCTTCGCCCAAAGGCGTCGGCTTGGTGTTCTCGGTCAATTTCGCGTCTGCGGCAACAGGCAGTCCGGAGGGATCGTGTATCAACAGTGCGGCGAGATACTGATCCACAAAACCGCTCAAGCATGCCTGGTCGCAGGCGTTACTTGCCGGACCTGCTGCCTCGACTGCCCGCGAATGCGCCGTAAACCGGGCAGCAATCAACAACGCCACAGATACCACGGCAAACGTGAATCCAATTTTGGGCATGCGTTTTTCCCCGCGCGACCGAACCGGCGCGCGGCATCTATAGCAGAATGCGCAACAGCTCTGCAACCGGTTCCCGGCCGGAAACCCGGCAACTCAGTCGAGGACTTCGAAGCGGAATTCTTCGATGACGGGATTGGTGAGGACGTCTTTCGCAATGCGTTCCACTTCGCTGTGGGCTTCGGCGCGGCTGAGGCCGTCGAGCTCCAGGACGAAAAACTTGCCCTGACGGACGCCCTGCACCTTCACGTGCCCGAGCGACGATAGCGCGCGTTGAATCGTCTGTCCTTGCGGATCAAGGACGGTGGACTTCAGCATGACCCAGACATGTGCTTTCATTTTTCCTTCCCGTGTCGAGGCGAGTGATTATAGCAGGCCAGCCGATTTTGCGGCCGCGCGAAAGTCCTCGAGCAACTGGCGCTTGTCGACGGGCGCGAGAAACGCGGCGCTGAAGCTCTGCTCGGCAAGTTGCAGAAGCTGCTTGCTCGATAGGCCGAGCGATGCCGCGTGCGAATACTCCGTTAACAGGTCGGTGTGAAACATCGCGGGGTCGTCGGTAGAGAGCGTCACGAGCAGGCCCTGGGAAATCAGCTTTGCAATCGGATGGTCGGTGATCGTTGCGCCTGGCTTGCCGGTCTGCTTCGCCAGAGCGCCGGTGGACAGATTGCTCGACAGGCAATTTTCGAGCACGACGTGCCGCGTCGCAAGCGATCCAGCCAGCGCCGGATCATTCATCACGGCGATTCCGTGTCCTACGCGCTCGGCGCCCAGGATCTCAACTGCTTCGCGTACCGATTCGGGTCCGCCGATTTCTCCCGCATGGCAGACGATGTGCAATCCTTCGCTTCGCGCCAAATCGAAGGCCGGGCGGAAGTTTACAGCGGGAAAGGCGAGCTCATCGCCGCCCATCCCGAAAGCGATCACGCCCGAGTGATGCAGCTTTGCCGCGCAGCGCGCCACTTCCATCGCGGCCTCGGGGCCGAATTGCCTGGCCGCGTCGACGATCCAGCCCGTGCGAAGGCGCCTGAAAAGGACGCCCTCGGAGGCTTCGCGGATGGCGGTGAAATTCGCCTGCACGTTCTGCATACGCCGGAGCATCACGCCCGCGGAGATTGTGATTTCGGCGTACACGACGTTTTGCCGGACCAGTTCTTCCAGGAGCTTCCTGGTGATGAGGGCGTAATCCTCCGGGTCGCGCAGAAACGACGTGACCCACTTGAAAGCCTCGATGAATCCCGCGAAGTTCGAGTAGTTGTAGCGCGCGACTACGTCCTCGGCCGTGAGCTTTACATCATGGCGTTCGGCCAGCTCCACAGCGGTTTCCGGGCGGATGGAGCCTTCCAAGTGCAGATGCAGTTCCGCCTTGGGGAGAGCGTCAAGGATGGTCGGTTGCCGCGTCGTTCGCATCGCTGTATGAATCTAGTTTCCAGGCAACTGCGGACGGCCGGCGTTGATCCACGCCGTCATCCAGTAAGATCCCAGGTCGGTTGAAGCATCGGAAAGCTGGCGGATCAAGACTGCTCCGGCCTGGGCGTAGAAGCGGTCGTAATACTCGCTGGTATAGCCCGATAGGCCTTCGTGAGCGCGGCGATCGGCAAGGAGAATGCTTTCAACCCAGGAGTGCGCGTCCAGTGATATCTCAAATGCATGATCGGTCGGGTCACGGATAAAAGCGGCCTCGTTCGGTTTCATATAGAAGAATCGCTGATAGCGGTCCACCAGTCCAGCACCAAACCGCTCATTGACGCCTTGCTGATTGGAGAGCACTCCGTCGCTGTTCAAGGTGGATTTGAAAGGATCATGCGCGGCGGCAACAAAGTGAGCCAGAAGAGCGGCGGAAAGCCGGGCGTCGTCCCAGTTGCGAGCATGAAACGCATCCGTCAATTTCTTGCTGTATAGCCCGATCTGCCAGGGAAGTACCCCGTGCGCATCGATTGACCGTCGTCCGTATTTCGCGACCGCGGCCGTGTAGGTGCGAGGCAATGCCGAAAACGGAAACGGCCCGTAATGATCCAGTGCAATAAAACCCTTTGGCTGCTCGGTGGGAATCCGCGCCTCGGATTGGAGAGGATCGGTCACATGCTGCATCAGAAACGAGCGATTGGCCTGGAAAAACGGCAGCATCTCGTCCGGCAGGGTGTCCACGGCTTTGTCGACAATCATCCGCTCGGCGTTCTCTCCCCAGCCAAACGAGGACGGCAGCGCCAGAAATAGAATCGTCAACAGAAGCGCGGGCGCCGCGCGAAGCCCCACTTGCATCCATCGCCGCATCAGCGGGGCCCTCCCTTCGCAGCTGCTGCCAGATTGGCATCGGAAAGCTGACTGTGTTTGCGGCTATAAAAGTAATACACACATAGCCCGATCACCAGCCAGACGAAGAAGCGGATCCAGTTTGTCACCGTAAGTCCGGTCATCAGCAACAGGCAGGACAGGATGGTCACGATCGGCGCAAGCGGCCCACCGGGTGCGCGGAAAGCCCGCGGGCGGTTCGGCTCGCGATAACGCAGGATCAGCACGCCACCGGCGACCAGCGCAAACGCAAACAGGGTTCCGATGTTCGACAGGTCCGCAAGCGTACCGATGTCGAGCAAGCCGGCCGGAATGCCAACGACGAATCCCGCGACCCAGGTGGAAAAGTCTGGTGTGCGGAAGCGCGGATGGACCCGGCTGAAAATGGCGGGCAGCAAGCCATCACGCGACATGGCGAACCACACACGGGCCTGGCCGAGCTGAAACACCAGCAGAGAAGAAATCATGCCCATCAGCGCACCGACCAGCACTACCAGGCGGATGTTGCCAAAATGCAGCCGCTTCATGGTGTTGACGACCGGTGCAGCATCATCCACCAGGGTTTGCCACGGTACAATTCCAGTAAGAACCACGACGACGCCGATATAGAGCGCCGTGCAGATCACCAGAGTGGTGATGATTCCGATCGGCAGATCGCGCTGCGGGTTCTTGCATTCCTCGGCGGCAGTTGAAACCGAATCAAAGCCGATGTACGTGAAGAAGATAATCGAGCCGCCGGTCAGGATGCCCGGCCAGCCGTTTGGCGCGTACGGATGCCAGTTCGCGGGATGAATATAGCGCGCTGCGAATCCGATGAAGATAAGAATGGCGAGAATTTTCATCAGCACCATCACGTTGTTGGTGCGCGCCGATTCCTTGATTCCTCGCACCAGAACCACCGTGAGCAGCATGACGATCACGAAGGCAGGCCAGTTGAATCCAAAATGCCAACCGGGATCGTACAGCGTGTTTCCTTGCAGGTCGGCAAGACCCGACGGCAGGTAGGCCGGGGTGATCCATCGCAAATCCGGGTGCCAGTGAAACCAGTCGAACAAATCGACGATATGCGCCGAGAAACCCACACTCACGGCCATATTCGAGACGGCGTATTCCAGGATCAAATCCCAGCCAATGATCCAGGCGATGAGCTCGCCCATGGTCGCGTAGGTGTACGTGTACGCGCTTCCTGCGATCGGAATCATCGCCGCCAGCTCCGCATAGCAGAGAGCGGCGAAGCAGCATACGACGCCCACCAGTGCGAACGAGAGTACGATCGCGGGCCCCGCTCCGGGCCTGCCGAAGGATGCGGACCGATAGATCAGGTACTCGATTACGGTTGAGTTAAAGACCGAACTGAACTGCATCTTCTCGCCGGCGATCGCTGTTCCGACCACCGTGAAGATTCCGGACCCGATCACCGCGCCGATCCCAAGCGAAGTGAGGCTCAGCCAGCCGAGCGACTTCTTCAGACGCATTTCCGGTCTGTCGGCGTCGGAAATGAGCTGATCGATATTCTTGGTTCGGAGCAGCTGTGGGCCCAATCGCCACCTTCCCGGTGCGAGCGAAGAAAAACTCTACCTTGGCAGACCCTCCGGCGCAACCTGTCCGTAGCGACGCGCGCGGGATTAGGCAAACTCAGGCAAGCTGCAAATTCGCGTAGCGTTCGAGCAATCTCTTGGGGCCGAAATCCTGAAAGCTGACCGTGATTCTGCGGTCTTCGCCATCGCCTTCGATTTCGATGATCGTGCCCATGCCGAACTTCGGGTGCCGGACGCGTGCGCCGATGAGCGGATCTTTGGACGCGCGGGCTTTCGGTGCCGGGTGCCCGTACGGCGTTCGAGTGCGACGGTGGGGGTAACTCTCGGAAAATTCCGGATCCGGTTCATAGCGACGCGTATCGCCCGGCTCCGACTGTGAACCGGCCGCGGCTTCGATCAAATCCCGCGGAATCTCGGACAGGAAACGAGAGGGCAGGGAAGCGCGCAGCCGGTCTTCGCCGTAGCTGCGACGATAGATCGCGCGCGTGAGCACGAGCGACCGCTTTGCGCGCGTCATGCCGACGTAGAAAAGCCGGCGCTCCTCCTCGACCTCGCCCGGGGTATCAAGCGAACGGCCATGAGGCAGCACCCCCTCCTCGAGCCCGGCCAGAAACACGGCGTCGAACTCCAGACCCTTGGCGCTGTGCAGCGTCATCAGGGAGACGGCTACGTCTTCCTGGTATTGGTCGGCGTCGCTCACAAGCGCGGCGTGATCGAGCACGTCCTCGAGCGTCTGACCCAGCTCGGTTGCTTCCGCCATGGCGTTGGATAACTCCCGAAGATTTTCCGAGCGCGACGTGTGTTCGATATTGTCCTGTTGCTCGACCCAACTCAGGAAACCGGTGCGGTCCAGTACGCACTCGATCAATGCGGCGGGCGGCAATTCGCGGCACTCTTCCTGCAGAACTTCGATCAATTCACGGAAGGAATTCATCGCTCCGGCAATTTTCTTGCCCATCGAAAACTCGCCCGCGCGAATCGTTTCCCAGAGCGACGCCCCGGTTTCTCTCGCGCGCGCTTCCAGACTCGCGACGGTTGTCGCGCCGATGCCGCGCGGCGGCACATTCAACACACGCAGCAGCGCGACGTCATCTTCGGGATGGAAAATCAGCCGTACGTAGGCTAGCGCGTTGCGAACTTCGGCGCGTTCGTAGAAGCTGAATCCTCCGACCACGCGGTAGCGAATATTCAGGCGGCGCAGGACCTCCTCAAACGAGCGCGATTGAGCGCCGGTGCGGTACAGAACCGCGACGCGGGCATCGGAGTCGTTTCGCACGACAGCGGAAAGCTCCCCGCATATGAACTCGGCCTCCCCGGCCGAATCCGGTGCCTCGAAAAAGCGCAGCGGGTCGCCCGAACCGAGTGTCGCCTGAAGAGTCTTGCCAAGCCGGTCAGAATTGTTCTTCACCACAGCCGCAGCCGCATCCAGAATCGTCTGCGTCGAACGGTAGTTTTCCTCCAGCCGGATGATCTTTGCTCCCGGGAAATCCTCGGTGAAGCGCTTCAGATTTCCCGCGCGTGCGCCACGCCATCCGTAGATGGATTGATCCTCGTCCCCGACCACACAGACATTTTTTCGCGTGCCGGCGAGCAGGCGCACCAGCTCTTCCTGCGCCCGATTCGTATCCTGGAATTCATCGACCATCAGGTATTGGAACTGTGTGCTCCACCGCGCGCGCACCTCGGAATGATCGCGCAGCAATTCGACTGCGCGCAGAAGCAAATCGTCGAAATCGAGCGCCGCCGCCTTGCGCAGGATTTCATTGTAGGCGCGAAACAGCTTGGCGGTGTCCTGGCGCCCCGGATCCCGCATTTGCGCGGCCTGGGACTCCATCTCATCGGAGGTAATTCCGTGGTTCTTTGCGTGGCTGATCTGTGAGCGCACGCTGCGTGGTGGGTAATCCTCGGCCGACAGGTCGAGCTGGATCAGGGCGCGCTTCACGGCCGCGGCCTGGTCGTCATCATCGTAGATCGCGAAATCGCGCGGCAGACCGAGGTGCTGCGATTCCCGCCTCAGCAGGCGCGCGCAGAAGGAATGAAATGTGGAGACCCAGATGTCGAACGCCGCGCGTCCGGTTGAGCGCAATAAATCGCTGATTCGCTCCTTCATCACTCCCGCGGCCTTGTTCGTGAAGGTAACCGCGAGAATCGAGCTTGGCGGCACTCCGTGTTCGATCAGATGCGCGACGCGATAGGTGATTACCCGGGTCTTGCCGGTTCCGGCGCCTGCCAGGACCAGCAGCGGCCCTTCAGTCGCCAGGACGGCTTCGCTCTGGCGTTCGTTGAGACCGGGGACCAGTGGCACTCTCTGGGGGGAATTGCTCAAGTGACAATTCTATCCGACCAGGTGAGATTGAGCAATTTTGCGGCAGGCGTGCGCCGGGACGGCAGAACAAACTCTGCTACAATCAGCCGGTTTCATCGAGGAATTCCCGCGACATGCAACAGATCAAGCTGCCCGTTTGGCTCGCCGTACTGGTCGCTACGATGGGCGGCGGCGGACTGTTTGTCGCGACCTTCCTTGATTCCTCCGTCCTGACGCTTCCGTTCATCGCCGATGCCCTGGTAATCGAGCTCTCCATTGCGCGTCCGGAGCGAATGCCCTACTACTGCGCCATGGCCGCGCTCGGTTCGCTTGCAGGCTCCATATGGATTTACCTGCTCGCAAGGAAAGGAGGCGAGGCATTCTTTCATCGCCGTGCGGGCAAGCGCGCAAGAACAGTCAAGCGCTGGGTACAGGGCAATGCTTTCTTGAGCGTCTTCCTCCCGGGCGTCCTGCCGCCGCCAATTCCATTCAAGATTTTCGTGCTTGCCGAGGGCGTATTTCAGGTTCCCTTGAAGACCTTTGTTCTTGCTCTGCTCTGCGGCCGGTCACTGCGATATTTCCTGGAAGGAATTTTGGCGGTTCGTTACGGAAATGCCGTACTGCCATTCCTGATGGTGCACAGGATCGGATTTGCACTCTCGGTGGTCGGCGTTCTGTTGGTCTTGTACGCGGCGGTCCGTTCGCTTCACCATGATCCGCCCTCGCACCATTGAACAGAGCCGTCGCCTGCGATCGCGCCCGACCTCGCCGGCGACACGCTGGAAAACGGCCGTGAACCGAAGCTCTGCTCGCGGAGTTAGTTGTCCGGCGACGAAGCGAAGTAAAAACCTTCGTGGGTGATCTGCAAGGCGCTGTTGAAATCCACACGCACAACTATGTTCGCCGGTCCGTTGTCGTCGTCTGCGAAACGCAGGTCGCGCACTTCCACCCGATAACCCGCCTCAAGCGGCTGAACTCTTGCGAATGGAAACCGGGCGTATAAAAGGAATTTCCGCGCGGCAGCCGACCGTTCTCCGGCTGAGAGCTCGGCAGAGTCCTCCGGCTTGAACAGCGTGACGCTTCGGTCGGGATCGAATGTATCGCCCGGTGACAGTGGAACGTCGACCTCCTCAACCGTGTTGTCCGTCTCGGCGATGCCGCGCCACGTAAAAGGAGCCGAGGATTCGGGAAAGGCCGCGGCCGACAGTGCAATCCTTCCGTGGTATTCGCGCGACAGGATCAGGTCGAGCGCCCGGCTGTGCAGATCTGCCCGCGCGCCGAAATAGGCTGCAAGCAGCGCAAGCGTGACGATCGCCGCTCGGCTGCCGCCCGGCCCCTTGCGCCGCTCGCCGACCTCTTCGTTCACCAGAATGAACAGCAGAGGAAGCAGCAATCCCACCACGAGCAGAAGCAGGGTCCACAGATCCAGTTCGTTGATCAGGTTCCACGCGGACCAGTGCGCGTGAAAGGGCCACAAGAGCTGAACTCCCACTCCGCTTGCGACATCGAGCAGCACATGTCCTGCCGCGCCGACGGCAGATACCGCGAGTGCTGCACCGAACGCGAGCGGGGCAACAGGCGGAGCCGAATGTTTCTTCGCCGGCAGCCTGCGGTCAAGCAGGCAGAATGCACCGGCAACGACGCACGCCACCACCGCCGAGCCGGCAACGGAGTGCAGTGCCGTGCGATGAAATCGCATGAACGCACCCGCACCGCCGAAATAGCTCGCGTAGTCCAGATCGGCCGCCAGGCCGGAAACAACCAGCATGGCCGTGCCGAACCGCGGCAGGCGTCTCCCTCCGGCGCGCGCGATCGCAAGCGACGTAAACGCATGTGTGAACGGTTCCACGATTTTATATAGCAGGGAAAATTCGAGCTATCTCGCTGCCGGCGTCACAATCGAAAGCGCGTCGGGCACGATCCGGAACGCCATGGGAAGAGCGCCAACCGGTTCGCCGTCCACCTGAGCGTACACCGGTTCGGCGCTGGAGGATTCGCAAATGACGTCGGTCGCTTTCCAGGTCTCGACTCCGTCCCTTTTGCGCAGTGTGCCCATCCAGATTGCCGGAAGGCAGGCGAGATAGCCAAGTCGGCTGCGCGTGGAATGGGTCAGAAACTCAAAGGAATCCTCGAACAGGCTGGCTTCGGTCGTGATCTTGAACGGGCCGCCATAGTGCGCCGTCCGTCCGACGACGATAATGGTCGCCTGGCGCTGTCTTCCTGCGGAATGAATTTGCATCTGGGGAAAGCCATAGCGGAACAGCTGCCGGAATCCTTCAACCCAGTAGGCCACCACCCCGGCGCTTTTCTTCAGCCCCTGGTGCACGCAGTTGACAATCGCGCCGTCGGGCCCTGCGCCCGCGACCGAAAGAAAGTAACGGCCCTCGCGCGCAAGGGCGGCGGAGCGGTTACCGTCGGTAGGTAGAGCCATGCCAAGCGCAATTCTCCGGATATCTCCGCCAGGGATCAGCCGAGCCGCCCGAGGGATGTCCCAGGGGACGCCCAGTTCTTTGGCGAGGATGTTTGCAGTGCCCGCCGGCAGGAGCGCCATGGGCACCTGGCTTCGGGCAAGCCCGTTCACGATCTCGTTGATCGTGCCATCGCCGCCACAAGCGATCACCATCCCGCGGCGCTGGTCAACCGCTTGTCTGGCGATCTTGGTTGCTGCGCCCGGCGCGGTCGTGGGCGCGAGTTCCGCAATGATGCCCGCATCTTTCAGGATGCGCGCCGCGTGTTCGATCTCGGCGAACCGGCGTTGGCGCTTGCGGCCGCTGGTCGGGTTATAAATCAGCAGCGCGTCTTTGATCTCATGCGGCATCGGTTTGTCCCGGGGATTCGAGGCAAGCGCGCATTGTATAATATCGCCGCCGTTTGACGGACTTCGTCCCGAAGAGGTTTCCATGCCCGGAAGCAGCAAGGTCGCAAAACAGATCCAGATGCTGCGCGATAAGATTCGCCGCCACGAGTATCTCTATTACGTCACCGACGACCCCGAAATCTCCGATGCCGAGTTTGACCGGTTGATGACACGCCTGAAGGAGCTGGAAGCAGCGCACCCGGAACTGGCAACCCCTGATTCTCCGACCCACCGCGTGGGAGGCGCGCCGCGCGAGGGTTTTCAGCAAGTGCGCCATAAAATCCCGATGGGCAGTCTCGACAACGCGTTTTCATTCCAGGCACTCGGCGACTTTGATCGCCGTGTGCACGAGCTGACGGGGCGCGACAAGGTGGACTACGTCGCCGAACACAAGTTTGACGGCCTGAGTCTTTCGCTCACCTACGGGAACGGGATGCTGGTTCGCGGCGTGACGCGCGGCGATGGAACCACGGGCGAAGATGTGACGCCCAATGTGAAGACCATCCGTTCGATTCCGCTCGCGATTGCGCCCGCGCTGCTGAAGAAAGCCGGTGTGTCTGCGGATTTCGAAGTGCGTGGCGAAGTCATCATGACGCACAAATCCTTTCAGCAGTTGAATCTGCAGCAGAGCGAAACCGGCGGCAAGATTTTCGCCAGCCCGCGCAACGCCGCTGCGGGCGCGGTTCGCGTGCTCGATCCGAAGATCACCGCCTCGCGGCGTCTGGATTTCTTCGCTTATTACATTTTGGTGGACGGCCGGGCCGCAAAGAAGCGTCTGTCGGAAGTCTTGAAAGCGCTCGCGGTGCTGCAGTTCAAGGCCAGCGACGATTGGAAACTCTGCCACTCGATTAGCGAAGTCGAACAATACATCGAGAGCTGGGATGCCCGGCGCGAGAAGCTGGCCTATGAAATCGACGGCATCGTCGTGAAAGTTGACGAAATTGGGCTGCAAAACGAGCTGGGCTTCACCTCAAGGGCGCCTCGCTGGGCAATCGCCTACAAATATCCCGCCCATCAGGAGACGACCATCGTCCGCGAAATCGGGGTCAGCGTCGGCCGCACCGGAGTGCTCACGCCCGTTGCGTTTCTTGAGCCGGTGCAGATCGGCGGCGTTACCGTCAGCCGTTCGACGCTGCACAACCTGGATGAGGTCCAAAGGCTGGGCCTGCATGCCGGGGATACGGTTCTGGTTGAGCGCGCAGGCGAAGTAATCCCGCATGTCCTGAAGGTGGTGAAACACGGCGATCTAGAGAAGCCGTTCCGCATGCCCGAGAAATGTCCGGAATGCGGAACGCGGATTCACAAAGACGAAGCAGAAGTGGCCTATCGCTGCGTGAATGTCTCCTGCCCGGCGAGGCGGAAGGAATCATTTCTGCATTTCGCCGGACGCGACGAAATGAATATCGACGGCCTCGGCAGTAAGATTGTGGACCAGCTCGTGGATAAAGGATTGGTGAAGGATTACGCCGATCTCTACAGTCTCAAGCTTGAAAAAGTCTCCGAGCTTGAGCGCATGGCTGAAAAGTCAGCTCAGAATCTGCTCGACGAAATAGCCGCGAGCAAGAAAAACAGCCTCTCCCGGCTTATTTACGCCCTCGGAATCCGCTTTGTCGGCGAACGCACCGCACAACTGCTCGCTGCGCACTTCGGTTCGATGGATAAGCTCGCCGCGGCGAGCGAAGAAGAGCTGATCGGGGTGACCGAGGTGGGTCCAAAGGTCGCCGAGGGAATCCTGGAGTTCTTTTCCGAGTCCGCGAACCGCAAGCTGATCGAACGCCTGCGGGCCGCAGGCGTGAACATGAAGGAAGAACGCCAGGCGCCCAAGAGCGCAAAGTTCGCGGGCATGACGTTCGTATTCACCGGCACGCTTGCGAAGCGTTCGCGCGAGGAAGCCGAAGCCCTCGTCGCCGCGCATGGGGGCAAAACAGGGTCCTCGGTGAGCAAGAAAACCAGCTACGTCGTGGTCGGCAGTGATCCCGGCTCGAAACTCGGGAAGGCTACTGCCCTCAAGGTCCCAATTCTCGACGAAGCCCAATTCGAGAAGCTGCTCCGCACGGGCTGAGCATCACGGGAAGAAGACAGATTCTCTGGCGACAATCAGAACCAGGTTCTCCGTCGATAAAGCCGGTATTCGTCGCCAAATTTCTCCTCGAGCGTCCGCGCCTCTGTGCGCGTTCTCGCCACTTGCAGGGGAATCAACGCAGCGAAGACGAGCAGCAGATAGGGACGTCCCAATAGCAGGAAAGCTCCGGCAATCCCAATCGAGCCAAACAGATAGATCGGACTCCGAAATTTCGCATACAACCCCCGCGTTACCAGCGCACGGGCTTGCGCCGAGACTGCGAAGGACGATCCCAGTTGGACGTGTGCCGCAAGCCAGAGTGGGAAACCGGCGACCATCATGCAGACGCCCAGTGTTTGCATCCAGGTCCATGGATTAGGCGGGTGGTTCCAGAAAAATAAAGCGGTCAGGCCAAGAAGAAGGACAAATCCGATGATTCGCAGCTTCGTGTTCATCGCGCGAGGCCTTTTGCAACTGAACGGTCGGAGATGCTTCGGGCAAGCTGCTAGAGTATAGGCGAACCGCCCGAGAATCGCGATCGGTCGAAGCGATTGTAGCCTCGCGCGGGTCATCGTATAATTTGCACTGCGGGTGAGTCGGGTGATCGCCGGTTTGTTCCGTGCGAACGGAACGAACGGGAGGAAAGTCCGGACTCCAGCCGTGGTGAACTCGCAAGAGCCGGCCACGGTAGGGCAACGCGCCTGGTAACGCCAGGGGGTTGCGTCCTGGAATGAGCGAAAGCGCATTCAAGCCACGCGGCTACGGAAAGTGCCACAGAAAATAAACCGCCGGTGATGCTTGTACCTCGGCGGCCGGCTTTCGGAAAAACCGGAAGCCCGCCTGTTTCGGTCGAGCGCATTTGGCAAGGGTGAAAAGGTGGGGTAAGAGCCCACCGCCCGGGTGGTGACATCCGGGGCACGGAAAACCCCGCGTGGAGCAAGGCCAAATAGGAGGGGAGGGCTGGCCCAGCCCGTATGCGTTTTGCTCGCAAGAGCGAAGCGCTGTGACCCTCGGGTAGGCTGCTTGAGTCCCGGAGCGATTCGGGACCTAGAGGAATGATCGCCGCGTTGCGTGCGCCTCAAGCATCTTGATGCGAATCAGGACGCCGGTCACGCGCGCACAGAATCCGGCTTACAGGCTCACCCGCATATTTTCTATAAGTTACGGACGCTGAACGCAAAACATGACAGAAACCAGCAAGCGACGAAGGTCTGGCACGCATAACGGCGATCCTCTAAGGCACGAACTTACCCCTAGTCCGTTGGTACTATAACCCCATTCATTTTATGAACCGGACGACCTATCGACCAATTCCGGCCTCTCCGCTACTGTAGAGTTCGTCGTCAAATCCTGCAGTTTGTGTCGATTGACGACAAGGATTGCCCGAAAAGACTCGAGTCCAGCCGTGTCCGCATTGGCATCGCGGGGTTTTCCGGGCGAGTTTGATCAAGGAAAGGGTTTGATGGAGACCTTTCTGCAAGTCAAGGATCTGAGGATCCGCCACCGGTCGTCAGAATCGACAGAGCGCCGGGCAGTCGATGCCGTGAGCTTTAACATCGCTCCGGGCGAAGTCCTGGGCGTGATGGGCGAGTCCGGGTGCGGCAAGACGAGCATCGCACTCGCCATGCTTGGCTTGCTCCCGAAGGAACGGACGCAGATTTCAGGCTCGATTGTCTTCCGCGGCCAGGACCTGATCGCGCTCGACGAGCGCTCCTTTCAGCGCATCCGCGGTGCAAGAATCTCCATGGTGTATCAGGAACCGGGCGTCGCGTTGAGCCCGTTCATGCCTGTCGGACGTCAGATAGCAGAAGTCGTTCACGCGCACACGGACTGGGGTTGGAAGCAGTGTCATACCGAGGCCCGTTCCATGCTCTCGCGCGTCGGCCTGTCGTCAACCGACAGAATCATTTCGGCGTATCCCCATCAACTAAGCGGCGGCCAACTCCAGCGCGTTGTGCTCGCTCAGGCGCTGATTTGCCGACCGGCACTGTTGATTGCCGACGAACCCACCGCCGCACTCGATGCCCGAAGCCAGGCCGACTTCGTCGCCCTGTTGCGCGAACTGAACCATCAGCTTAACGTCTCGATGCTGCTCATCAGTCATACCCCTGAAATTCAGGCGAGCCTTGCCGATCGGGTTCTGGTGATGAAGGACGGACAGATCGTCGAACAGGGCCGTTTTGAGGATCTGTACTGGAATGCGTCGAACCCATATACCAAGACGTTGCTTCGGCATAATTCTGGCGCAGGTCCGGACGTCGAATCCGAACACGCTCTAGACGAGCAGCTGGCGCGTTGAGGGAACCCTTGAGACTCGGACCGAATCAACACACGGAGCTGGATTGGGCTGAGCCGCTCGTACGAATCGAGCGTCTCAGCAAGCGTTACGTCCAGGGTGGTGCTCTGACTCGCTCCAGGGTCATCGTTCAAGCTCTCAACGACGCGAGTTTGACGATTCGTCGCGGCACCACGCTTGGGCTCATCGGCGAATCGGGTTCGGGAAAATCCACACTCGCCCGATGTCTTGCCCTCCTTGAGAAGCCGTCGGGAGGTTCGATCTGGTTCTCTGGCGACAACCTGACCGAAATGGATTCGAGAGATCTTTTGCCGTTTCACCGCCGGATTCAGCTCATCTTTCAGGACCCGACCTCAGCGCTGAACCCGAGACTGACCGCTGCTGAAATTATTACCGAACCGCTCACCGTTCAGGGCGAAGGAACAAAACTGTGGCGACGGCGCCGGGCCCTGGAACTGATGGACCAGGTTGGCTTGTCCGCAAGGTGGGAACAGAGGCGGCCTCTTGAGTTCAGTGGCGGCCAGCGCCAACGCCTTGCCATCGCACGGGCATTGGCTCTGGAACCTGAGCTGCTGATCCTCGACGAGGCATTGTCGAGCCTCGATCTTGCCAATCAGGAGATGCTGCTTGAACTACTGGCCGACCTGCAAGCGGCGCACACGCTGACCTACCTGCACATCTCCCACGACCTGCGGCTGGTCTCTCGGTGCGCCGATGAGGTCGCCGTCATGAACGAGCGAACCATCGTCGAGCAGAAAAGCGCGCAGGAGCTGTTCGCGAACCCTGGGCATCGCTACACGCAGGAACTTCTGGCCGCGATGCCGTCTCTGGAATCCATTTGCCTGGAGCGCTCCGCTTAACCCCATGAAATACCTCGCCCAACGCGTCATCCACGCCATGGCGCTTCTGCTCGCCATTTCATTTTTTTCCTTCGCGCTTCTTCAGCTCGCACCGGGCGATTACTTCGATTCGATGCGGTTGAATCCCCAGATTTCGTCGCAAGCCCTGGCCGGGATGCGCTCGCAATATGGTCTCGATCAGCCTCTTCCCATCCGGTACGAGCGCTGGCTTACGGCGCTGCTGCATGGCCAGCTCGGCGTTTCCTTTGCATCGCGCGGACCGGTCGGTCCCGTGCTGCGCCTGCGGGCTCGCAACACGCTCGTGTTGTCCGGGACAGCGACATTGTTCGCCTGGCTTCTGGCCCTCCCGATCGGGATCTGGAGCGCGACGAAACGAAATGGCTGGGCGGACCGCTTCTGGGGCCTGGCCACCTCGGCGCTGCTCACGGTCCCGGATCTGGTTGTATTCCTTGGTTTGCTGCTACTTGCGATTCGCACCGGCTGGTTCCCGACGGGCGGAATGCGCACGGAAACGACCGACGGCCTCGGGTACTGGAGCGACGCGAAAGACCTTGCGCGTCACCTGATTCTTCCGGCCTTGGCCGTGGCGCTGGTCAGCGTACCGATCTTGATCCGCCACATTCGCGCGGCCATGGTCGAAGCGCTTGAATCTCCGTTCCTGCGCGCGGCACGGGGGCACGGCATTGCCAATTCACGATTGCTGTTCCGCTATGCCCTGCCGGCCGCGTCCAATCCGCTCATCTCGCTCGCGGGGTTTTCGGTCGCGACAATGCTGAGCGCGTCGGCGCTTGCGGAAATCGTATTGGGCTGGCCCGGGCTGGGCCCGTTGCTGGTGGAATCGATTCTCTCAAAAGACATCTATCTGGTCGTCGCAATCGTGATGCTTTCCTCTGTTTTTCTCGTGGCGGGCAATCTGCTCGCGGATTTGCTGCTTTTCGCAAGCGACCCGCGGATTCGAGTGGAGTGAACAGGTGACGCACCGGCACAAACTGTGGGCTGCGTTGGCTTTGCTTGTGTGCCTTCACGCCCTGGTATTCTTTGCGGGGTTCTTCGCGCCCTACGACTTCGCAGCCCAGAACCGCGACCTGACCTTTGCGCCGCCCACTCGGATCCATTTCCTGGATGCCGCGGGAAACTTCCACGCCCGGCCGTTCGTGTATGGCCTGAAGAACGACCCGACCAGTGCTGACGGCTATGCCGTGGATCAAGCGCGCGTCTATCCCATGCGCTTTTTCTCGCGTGGCTCAGCATACAGGTTCGGTCGGGTGCTTCCCTCCGGTCTGCACCTGTTCGGCGTCGACGACCCGGGCCGTCTGTTCTTGATGGGCACCGATGCCTTCGGACGCGATCAATTCTCATGTTTTCTGTACGGCGGACGGATTTCATTGATGGCTGGCTGGATCGCCGCGGCCCTGTCGCTTCTGATCGGAATCATCGTGGGCACGCTCGCGGGATTTTATGGCGGCTGGATCGACCAAATTCTGATGCGCGGAGGAGAGCTGTTTCTCGCTTTGCCCTGGCTCTATCTTCTGTTTGCGGTGCGCGCTGAGCTGCCGTTGCATATCGCCGGGTGGCAGGTGTTCCTTTTGCTCGTCGCGGTGATGGGCCTGGTTGGCTGGGCGCGTCCGGCCCGCCTGATTCGCGGAGTCGTTTTGAGCGCGAAGGAGCGCAATTTTGTGCTCGCGGCTCGAGGATTCGGCGCATCCGATATGCATGTCATCTGCCGGCATGTGCTCCCTCAGACCTACGGCGTAATACTGACCCAAATCACGCTTCTCATCCCGCAGTACGTCCTGGCTGAAGTGACCTTGAGTTTCCTGGGACTCGGTGCGAGCGAGCCGATACCCAGCTGGGGAACGCAGCTTGCAGCATTGCAGCAATACTACGTTTTGTCCTCGTTTTGGTGGATGTTCCTGCCGGCGATCCTCCTGGTTCCCGTATTTCTGCTGTATTACGCAGCTGCCGATGCTCTGCAGGAACGCCTCGCCTCCGTACCGCTATAAAAACCAATCGATCTTTGCTAAGAGTTAAGTTTATGCAACGAGTACCCTTCTGGAATTACTGCGTCTTTGTCGCTGCCGCAACGCTTTCGATTGGCTACGCTCGCGCGCAGTCGCATCCAGCCGAAGAGCCCATGGTCGCGGAGGTTTCCTCGGGGCACGCCGGCGGCCGGCTCGTACTTGCGATGCGCTCGGAACCGAAAACGCTGAATCCCGTCCTGGCCCAGGACGCACCTTCGCGCGACGTGATTCGCTGTCTGACGGCGGACCTGATTCATATCAATCGCGGCTCGCAAAAGACCGAACCCGCTCTTGCAAAATCCTGGACCGCATCCCGCGATGGCAGACAGTACACGCTGCGGCTCCGCCGCGGCTTGCGATTCTCTGACGGGCAACCGCTCGATGCCGACGACGTCGTATTCAGCTTTCAGGTCTACCTGGACGAAAAAATAGATTCGTCCGAGCGAGATCTTCTGGTCGTAGGCGGCAAACCGATCTCGGTTGAGAAGGTGGATCAATACACGGTTCGATTTGAAATGGCCCAGCCCGATGCCGCCGCCGAGCGGCTTTTCGACGGCATCGCGATTCTTCCGCGGCACCTTCTTGAAGGCGCCTATCGAAAGGGCGAATTCGCAAATGCATGGAGCGTGTCGATGGCGCCGGCCGAGTTCGCCGGTCTCGGTCCCTTCCGGCTGAAGGAATATGTTCCCGGGCAACGAATCGTACTCGAACGCAATCCGTACTACTGGAAGGAAGACGGCAGCGGCCACCGCCTGCCCTATCTTGACGAGGTGGTGTTTCTGTTCGTCCCAAATGAGGACACGCAGGTCATTCGCTTCCAGGCCGGGGATGCCGACATCCTGACCAGATTCAGTGCCGAGAATTTTGCGGTTCTTGAGAAGCAGCAGGCCGCCAAGCACTACCATCTCGACGATCTCGGCGCGGGCCTGGAATACAATTTCATGTTCTTTAACCTGAATGGCGTGGATCCGAAGGCTCAGCCGGAGATTGCCCGGAAACAGGAGTGGTTTGAAGACAAACGATTCCGGCAGGCGGTTTCCGAAGCAATTGACCGCGACAGCATCGTCCGCCTGGTCTACAACGGGCGCGCGACGCCGCTGTGGACGCAGGTAACTCCCGGCAACCGTCTGTGGGTCGATCCCGCCATTGCTCACCCGGCCCTGTCGGTCGCACATGGCCGCGAGCTCTTGCGGTCCGCCGGCTTTTCCTGGAAGAGCGATGGTTCGCTTCAGGACAGCCATGGCCGCCCGGTCGAGTTCTCGATCCTCACCAGCTCCTCCAACGCTCAGCGCGTAAAGATCGCGACGCTGATCCAGGACGATCTGAGCAAATTGGGAATGAACGTTCAGATCAATTCGCTGGAATTTCACACCATGGTGGACCGGTTGTTGACGAGCCATGATTACGAGGCTGCGGTCATGGGCCTGGTCAGCGGTGACGCCGATCCTACGTCTGAGATGAATGTGTGGATGTCGAGCGGAGACACTCACCTCTGGCATCCGAACCAGACTCAGCCGGCAACGCCCTGGGAGGCCGAAATGGACCGGTTGATGCAGCAGCAGCTGGTCGAGCTGGACCATTCCAAGCGGAAGCGCCTGTACGACCGCGTGCAGGAAATCGTGGCCGACGAACTGCCCGTCATTTGCCTGGTAAGCCCGAATATTCTCGTAGGAGCAAGCGACCGCGTCGGGAACTTCCATGCGGCTATTCTGGATCCCTACACACTCTGGAATATTGACCAGCTGTATATCCAATAAGACTGGCGGCCACGAGCCCGATGGTTTCCCGTGCGACAGAAGACGACAGCATCAAAGCGTGGCCGGACCCGCGCCTGGTGCGGGAGTGCCTGAAGGGGAACGAAGATGCCTGGTCCGCGCTGGTGGACAAATACAAGAACCTCATTTTTTCGATTCCCATCAAATACGGTTTCTCCGCCGATGATGCCACCGATATTTTTCAGTCGGTTTGCCTGGAGTTGCTTTCGCAGCTGCCGAACCTGCGAAATCCGCAGGCCCTTCCGAAATGGATCATGCAGGTAACCGCCCACAAATGTTTTCACGGAAAGCGACAGCAGCAGCGCGTTGAAACCGCCGATCCCAGTGATCCGAAGTTTGGAAGAAGTACGCCGCCCCGCGCAGAGAGCATCCTGCGGGAAGCCGAAGACGAGCAGAATTTGCGGCAGGCAGTCGCGGCGCTGCCACCCCGCTGCCAGCAACTCATCCATATGCTGTTTTTTGAAGAGCCGGCGCGTCCCTATCAGGCGGTTGCACAGAGCCTGGGAATCGCCCAGGGCTCGATCGGCTTCATCCGCCAGCGGTGTCTCGGGCGTTTGCGCAAGGCTTTGACGGACGTGGGATTTTCGTGAACGCCCGGTCAAAGAAAGCGGCTCTGTCGGAAAAACTGCTTCGGGACCTGGCGAGTCTCACAAGCCAGGTGAGCCGGAATCGCTTCCTCACCCGCCGTCGGCTGTATCGCGAGACCATTCTCAGCCAATTGAATGATGTCGTCCGCGCGAAGCTGCGCGCCGACACCCGGCAGGCTCTGGCCCTGGCTGAATCTGCGATTTCCATCGCGCGCCGTTTGCAGAACCAAAGGGAGTTGGGCCGCAGCCTCCGTTCCAAGGCAAACGCCTTGAACATCATGGGCGACAATCACAAGGCCCTGGATTTTCACGAGCAGGCCCTGGGAGTCTTTCGAGGGATTCCCGATCCGGAAGAAGAGGCCCGCACGCTCATCCCTTCCATCCAGCCGCTGATCATGCTCGGTGAATACGACAAGGCTTTCCAGACAGCCGAGCGCGCCAAGAAAATCTTTCTTGGACTCGGAAATCAGCAACGCATCGCTCACGTGGAAATCAACCTCGGAAACATTTTTCACCGGCAGGACCGTTTCGAGGAAGGTCTAGCCTGCTATGAGCGCGCCTACCAAGCATTGCTGCCTTTTCGCGACTCCGAGGGCCTTGCAGTCGCTCTCTACAACATGGCCGTCTGCCTGATCACCATGAACGATTTCCCGCGCGCACTCGCCAGCTACGAGCGCGCCCGGGCCATGTGTGTCGAGCACGGAATGCCCCTGCTCGTGACGCAAGCCGATTACAACATCGCCTATCTCTACTACCTCCGCGGTGAATACAGCCGGGCAATCGAAATGCTGCAGGCCACCAGGCAGGAGTGCGAGAAAAACGGCGACGCATACGTCCTTGCGCTCTGCTACCTGGATCTTTCCGAGATATACCTGGAGCTCAACCTGAGCACCGAAGCCAGAGAGACGGCCCACGAAGGTTATGTTCGCTTTCAGAAGCTGGGGATGGGTTATGAGGAGGCCAAATGCCAGGCCTACGAAGCCATGGCCTTCAGTCAACTTGGAAAAGCCGTGCGCGCTCTCGAGCTGTTTGCCATGGCGCGGTCAAAGTTCGTCAGCGAAAAGAACCTTGTATGGCCCTGGCTCACTGATCTCTACCAGGCTGTCGTGCTGTTTGGCGAGGGGCGCCTGTTTGAGGCCCGCCGCCTGTGTGCCGCCGCAGCCGGTTTTTTTGACACGTCTTTCTTGCCGGGCAAGGCCGTGCTCTGCCATTTGCTTCTGGCCCGCATCTGCTTGCGGACGGGCGAGCTTCCCTCTGCCCGTGCGGAATGCGCTCGTGCCCTGGATCGCCTGGCCTCACTCAACGCTCCGATGCTTCGGTATCAGGCGGAATTTCTGATGGGTCAGGTTCAGCAGGCCGCGGGCGATCCTTCCGGCGCCTACGGATCCTGCCAGAGGGCGCGGGAAGCTCTGGAAACCCTGCGGAGCAGCCTTCGTGGCGAGGAACTTAAGATTGCCTTCCAGAAGAATCGCCTGGAAGTGTACGAATGCCTGGTGGAGTTGTGCCTGGGCGACGGGGGCCCGAAAGCAGCGGAGGAATCGTTCGGGTACATGGAGCTGGCGAAATCCCGGAGCCTTGCCGAACTGCTCGTGCAACACGGGAATGCGCTCCCGGTCGGCGACACGGGCCAGAGCGAGATGGTTCGCCGGATCCGCGAAATGCGAGAGGAACTCAATTGGTATTACCGTCGCATCGAGCTTGAGCAGTTGCGCGCCGACGAACCGTCGCCCCAGCGAATCGAGAAGCTCCAGAAACAGGCGCTGGCACACGAGAACGAGCTGCTTCGCGCATTCCGCCAAATTCCACGGCCGAGTGCCGGCGAAGGTTTGGGTCTGGGTGACGCGATCGGTTCACTCGATGCCATTCAGGAATCCTTGCCACCGCACGCGTCTCTGATTGAGTACTTCACCGTGAAGGACCGGTTCATCGCCGCCGTCGTCACGCGCGACAGTCTGGAAATCATACCTCTCACACCTGTCTCCCGCGTGATGAACCTGGTTCGCATGCTGCACTTTCAGATTTCGAAGTTTCGTCTCGGCGCCGAGTATGTTCGTACGTTCGAGAAATCACTGCTCGAAGCCACGCAAGCGCACCTCGGTGAGCTCTACCAGGAAGTGCTCGCGCCGCTACGCCCGCATCTGCAGGGCAAACATCTGGTGGTTGTGCCGCATGGCGTGCTTCACTATGTTCCTTTCCACGCCCTGTTCGACGGCTCGGGTTACCTGATCGATTCCTTCACCATTTCCTACGCGCCCAGCGCCAGCATTTTCGCCCATTGCCAGAGAAAACCGCCGTGCCCATCCGCCACCTCGCTCGTGCTGGGAGTTCCCGATTCGCAGGCGCCTCTGATTCTTGACGAGGTGCGTTCCGTCGCCGGTATCCTGCCTGATGCCGAGTTGCTCGTAGGCGCTGAAGCGAATGAAGCAGCGCTCAGGGAAAAGGGCTCGCGCAGCCGGTTGATTCATATCGCAACCCACGGCAGCTATCGCCAGGACAATCCCATGTTCTCCGGGATACGACTGGGCGGCGCCTACCTGAGCCTGTACGACCTCTATCAATTCAGGCTCGAAGCCGAGCTCATCACGCTGAGTGGCTGCGCAACCGGATTGAACGTCGTTGCACCGGGCGATGAACTTCTCGGACTGATTCGCGGACTGCTGTATGCCGGAGCTCCTTCACTGCTGCTGACCTTGTGGGACGTCAACGACCGGACGACCGCAGACTTTATGACCCGCTTTTATCGGCGCGTCACCGGTGGCGAGGGCAAGGCATCGGCCCTGCAAGGTGCCATGCGCGAATTGCGCGTGGACTATCCCCATCCCTATTATTGGGCCCCTTTCACACTGATAGGAAAGGTTTTACCGGTCTAACCCCTGCCTGATTATTCTGACTCCCCCTATATTTATTGACCGCCTGAGTACCCTTATGAGTTGAGCGCAGTAGGCAGTAACCAGTCCCAGTTCAGGGCCTGGGGAACTCAAATTTAGGGGGGACGTGATGGAGCACTTTTCAGTTGAGCAGTGGGCGGACTTCGCCCGGCAGATCATCCGAGAGCAGGACAGAGCCGCAATGCAGAGCCATCTGGACAACGACGGTTGCAGGAAATGCTCGAAGATCCTGGGCATGTGGAAGCGCGTTTCCGCCGCTGCCCGTCGCGAGCAGGACTACCAACCGCCTGAAAATGCGGTGCGCTCGGTCAAAGGCACCTTCGCCATTCACGGGCGAAGTCCAGTCAGCCGAGGCATTGGCTTAATCGCAGAACTGCTGTTCGATACTGGGCAAAATCGCCTGGCTACCGGCGTCCGTTCCGCCGGCGCTGCCCCGCGGCAATTGCTTTACAGCGCAGGGGTCTACCGAGTGGACGTTCGCATCGAGCCCCAGGCCGACTCAGGCCATGCCAACGTCGCCGGCCAGGTCCTAAACTCGGCGGAGCTGAACCCGGTTGATGCCGTCAGGGTTGCGCTGTTGAGCGACCGAAAGACTCTATCGGAGTCGGTTACCGGCCAGTTTGGCGAGTTCCAGCTGGTGGCCGACCCCTCGTGCCGGTTCCATCTGAAAGTTTACCTGCCCGGCCAGACGGTCACATTTCCCGCGATCGAGCCGCCGCCCAGTACCGTCGAAGACTCGACGCAAGTCACTGATTCCAGAAATCTTAAGAGGTACCATCGGAGAGTCAAGAAACGTACTAGGAAGAAAGTTTGATGGGCATACCGCCAAAACTAGCCGCTTGTACTATAGCCGAATTTGGCAGTCCGAACGAAACTGGGACCCTGCCAGTCCTACGGACCAGCGACTACCGAGTCGGAACGCAAAAGGAGTCTTGGCAATCATGAAACGTCGAATCGGCATCCTTCTACTTCTCCTCGTCGGCCTCTCAGGCCGCCCAACAGCAGCTCAAGGCGTACTCGGCGGGCTGCTTTCGAATGTCGGAAGTTCGCTGTCTAGCCTGACGACGCCCCAACCCGGCGTTATCGTGCGCACAAATCTCGGGCTCCCCGGGCTGAAGCTGGTTTGCCTTCTCCACGGATGCACCGTGGTCGGCAATCTGGACGGCAACCTCAACAAGGTTTTCCTGGTAAGGCCAGTGAAGGGGCTGCTGCCGAACCTTCTGGCGGGAGTTCTGAACCTTGTCGCGGGGATTCTCGACGCTGAACCAGATCAGGTTTTGCAGATTCCGCCGGACCCGGCCAGCCAACAGACTTCAAACGCGCCCCCGCCTGGACTGTGGGATACGACGCCGGTCAACTATTACGGAACAACCGTCACGCAGGGGTATGTCACTCAACCCGCGGTCCAAATCATCCAGATACCTCAGGCCCAGAACACTTTCAATGTGAGCGGTGCGGGAATCGTTGCGGATATTGACACCGGCGTGGACCCGAACCATCCGGCGTTTCAGGGTGTTCTGCTCCAGGGCTACGATTTCACGCGCAATCAGCCGGGCGGTTCGGAAATGAACGACGTCTCGATGAGCGCTCCCCCGCCTTGCGGTTCGTGCCCGGCTGCGTACGTGAACCAACACACGGCAGCAATGCTCGATCAGCACACCGCGAGCATGCTGGACGGCTCCTCCTATGAAGCGTTCGGACACGGAACGATGGTTATGGGTGTCATTCATCTGGTCGCTCCCACTGCCAAGCTTTTGCCGCTCAAGGCGTTTAGCGCAAACGGGAACGGCTCGCTTTCGAATATCATCTCTGCCATCTATTTCGCGGTCGGGAACAACGCGAACGTGATCAACATGAGTTTCGACATGACCCAAGGCTCGACCGAACTCACCGATGCGATCAACTATGCCAACAGCAAGAATGTCATCTGCGTGGCTTCCTCCGGAAACGACGGCAAGAACGAAATGGTCTATCCGGCGGGATTGCAGAACGTGATGGGCGTCGCGTCGACCAATAACCAGGACCAGCGCTCGAGCTTCTCGAACTACGGTAACCAGATCGTCTGGGCCGCAGCACCCGGCGAGGGAGTCATCACCACCTACCCGTTCGGGATCTATGCCGCGGGCTGGGGAACCTCGTTCAGCTCGCCGTTCGTGTCTGGCACCGCGGCGCTGATCTTCAACATGCAATCCAAGACCAATCAAACCCAGGCGGCTTGGGCAATCTCTCACGGGAAATTTGTCGGCTTGAATATGGGCAACGGGCGTCTGAACGTGGACTGGACGCTGTCGTCGCTGAATCCGGTCCAGGGCTTACTTCAGCTTCCGTAGGCCGAGGCGCATAGTCCCATGCTGACGATGACCATTCCGCAATCAAGCGCTTCCGCACCTCCGAGCCGGATCGACGGCGGTTCGGAAGCGCTATCTGTGTCCGCACGGCTGCTGGCGCGCGTCGCGCGTCAGTGTTCCCCGTCGGTTCTGCACGTAAAGGAAATGGAGGAGCAGCTGGCCGAGCTCCGCACGTCTTTGATTTGCGCGTTCAATCAACTTCTGGATCTCAAAGACCTCAACACCGGAGTTCACAGCACGCGTCTGGCTGAATGGGCTTTGCACGTAGCCGGAGAACTTGGTTTGGCCGACAGTTCTCTTTCCGATATCGAGGTGGCCGCGCTCCTGCATGACATCGGGAAAATAGGGATTCCCGACTCAATTCTCCAAAAGCCCGCCAAGCTGACCGACCAAGAATACGACCTCATGAAGAAGCACCCGGAATATGGCTGGGCGGTGTTGCGAAACGTCCCCGGTATGGAACGGGCGAGCCTGATCATCCTGCATCATCATGAGAGCTACGACGGCAAGGGCTATCCCGCTGGACTCAAGGGCGAGGAGATTCCCGTCGGATCGCGCATCGTCTCGGTGATCGACTCGTTTGACGCCATGGTTTCGTCGCGTCCGTACCGCGAAGGACTGCCGTTTGAAGAAGCCGAACGCCGGCTGCTTCAAGCACGCGGCACGCAATTCGATCCCGCCGTCGTCGATCGTTTTCTTCCCCTGGCACGTGCGGAAATGTCGGCCGTGTTTGCCGCGGCCGGCACTTCAGTGTCAGCCTCCCTGTAGTGACGCTTCGTCCTGGTTGTCGATCCCGTTCGCGGCTTCATTCCGGTGGGGGCCGGGCCACATCGCCCGAGATGGGAGCTACGGTCAGCCTCTGTGCTCGGCTGCTTAAGGAGTTCGACCTGCCAGGGAGGCCTCTGGAAGCCGTTTTTCACGCCGGCCGTAACGGCCCAAGACTACAAACTCGCCAACGCTAATGGCGGCAATCGCCGCCATCATGTACCACCCGGCGGCAAATTTTCCCGTCCAGTCGCGTAGAGCTCCCAGCATCTGGGGCCCGAGATATCCACAGACTCCGGCGCCCAAACTTACAATTCCCATGACGTTACCGGTTTGTCGTCCGCGAAGCACGTCGGCTGCGATGCCGTAGATCTGATTGGTGGCAGTGAAGCCGATACCCAAAATGGATGCGGCACCGATCCGGAAGACCACCAGGCGGCTTGTCGTCATCGCCAGGCACGCGGGAACAAGCAGCGTCATCAAAATTCCCATGATGGCCCACTTGTTGTATCGGTCCATAAGATACCCGACCAGAAGGTTGAGGAATATTGCCACCACATAGCCGCTACTGATGATCCACGACGCGGCGACCGCATCGAGCTTGAATATGGAAGTGGCGGCCGACGGGACAAAAAACGTTACGCTGAACGACGGCATGCCGACCAGTCCGAACAGCAACGCCAGCGCCCACACCACGGGCATACGAAACGCGCTTGGCGCGCCCTGGGCCGTGTGGCGAGTCTCACCCAGGGAGTGGGTTTGGGCGCGTTCGGTTCCGGCCACCGGGTCCTTGTAAAAGATCGCGACAACCACAGCGCCCAGCAGCGCCGCGCAGCCGAATGCGCGAATTCCGTTCCGCCATCCGAACGCCTCTCCGATGGAACTTCCAAACGGCGCTCCGATCACCGACGCAAGAGACGACATTGCGCCAAGGATTCCCATCGTTCGCCCTCGCAGCGAGGGAGGACACGTCAATCCAATCGCCGTCAGCACGCAGACAAACGCAAATCGATATCCCGTGATCCAGAGTCCGCGTCCCAGGAATGCCTGCGTGAAACTGTTGGCTGCACTGAGCGCGCCAAGACCCAAGGCCACGACCACCAGGCCGCTAATCAGGACTCGCTTTTCTCCAAAATACTTCGCAGTCAATCCGGCAGGCACACTCAGAACGATTGCGAGCAGGCCGTAGACTCCGGTGAACAAGCCAATCTGCGAATAGGACATACCGAACGCCTTTTGAATGTGCGGAAGCAAAGGCGCAATGCCCAGGCTTGAAATCTGCAGGGCCATCATTCCAAAAAGCGTGGCCACAAAAGGAATGATCCATCGTGTATGCGGGGTTTGCGAACCCGTCACAGGCGCTCCTCGATGAAGCGTCCCACCCGCTGGATCATTTCAGCCGCATTCCAGCTTCGGGCATCCACCATGTCCGCGCGTACCGGAAGGACCGGGATGCCCGCCCGTTCCAGCGCGCGTTCGATGAAGCGGTTCCCGGCGGCCGAGGATCTGGTGCCGAGCGGTGTGAGCACCAGAGCCCCGTCAATGCGATGTCGCATCGCCTGATCTACGATCCACTCGTTCGCCCACGGCGGCAGATGAAGTTGTTCGTTCATGCTGACCGTGCGGCTTGCCAGTGCCTCCAGCGGATCGTTGAGTCCGTAACGGATGTAGCCGTCGGGGCCGAAGGCGAGATACATGGACCACACAAACACAGCGCCGTATTTCTGCTCAAATGCCGTATAGAAATCGGTGTCATGCCAGAGCCCTGCGCCGACCCACATGAGCCGCCGTCGTTCCCCCGGACAGGCCGCGACGCCTGCCTCGACCCGGGATTTCACCTCGTCCCGGAACGTTCTCGCATGCTGGATCGCCCAATCACTGCCGCGAACCCATTGGGCCGCCATCACGTTGGTGATTTGTTCGTTCATGCGCACGGGAGTCTTTGGCGCATTGCAGATCAGCTCGCGGACTTCCTCGAAATACTCCTCCTGCCGGTTTACCCCCTCCATCAGCGAGCGCAGTGCCTCGGGATCAAACCTGCGGCCGGTGAGGCGTTCCAGCACGCCGATCAGGGCGCGAAATTGCGCAACCGTCAGATCCAGGCGGTGCCCCTCGAATAGCTCGCGCCAGCGATGCCGGCTAAGTTCCCACCAGCGCGGCGGCATCACCGTCGGGCCGGGATTATCCAGCGCAAAGAACTCTGTTTGGAGCGCTTCGGCCCAAGTGGAGAAGACTCGCTGGATGCAATCGCAGGTGAGCCGCGCGGACAGGAGCGCCGGTTTGGGCAGCCCGCCCCAGGGCGCGTCAGCGGGACTGCCGGTGAGCGTGCAGGCCATGGATAGACTGCAATAGCGGCAGAGTCCGTCATGGAATCCCATCACGTTCATCGCATCAAGGTACTTCGGCGCAAGACGCTTGGCGGCGATCACGGCGGACCACCACTGATTACTGACCGCCGGGAGGCCCATCACCTGGAAAAGCTCGAAAGGCATGTCCGCCTGGAGGATTGCGTAGGGGCGATGGCTGTCAAAAACGTCGCGGCGAAGTTGCGCAAACCATTCCTTCTGGTAGGCGCCCGCCAAGACCGTGGACTGCAACTGTTTTTCAGGCATCGGTTCCTAGCGTTTCGCCGCGATTGCGTTCACAAATCGCTCGATGTTTCCTTGCAACCCGGAGCTCAGTTCTCCGGCGCCGGGATCCTCGTCCACGACGAGGCTCGGAATCGGCAGGCCATCGAGAAATTGTTTTTGCCTCGGGAAGTCCCATCCGAGAGCGGAGTCTTCCGGCGGGAGATAAAACACAACGCCATCGACGCCCTCTCGCACGCGGGACTCAAACCAGCAGTCGGCGGCGGCTGCCGGAAACACGCGCGGGCTGGGCGCGTCCAGATAGTAGTGCTCAAAGATCGCCTTCACGGGATCAGTGCCCGCTTCGATGTCGGCGCCAACGCTCCGCGTTCCCCACCAATCATCTTCTGCGACCACGATCGCTCCATGTGATTCCAGCGCCGCGTGCAGCCGGAAATGCTCAAGCGGAGCACCCTTCACGATCAGGCGCGCCCCGGTCAACGGTTTCCTCTGACCGAAGATTTCGGCGGCCTCAGTGGCAAGCTTCGCGTACTCGGAACGAGCCATGAACCAATACGCGCCAATCAGCGGAAGCGCTTCGATCCCTGCCAGTCGCACATCGCCTTGACGGAGCCCGAGCAGCCGGCGCACCGCGGCGCGAGCCGCGTTTGATTCCGCGACGGCCTCGGCCATGTCCGGCCGATGGATCCGGCGATCGGCGATCGCTTCCAGTAGCCGCTTCAATTCTTCGGTTCGCGAAATTCCGTAGGCGCTGGTTTCCGCTGACTGCGAATGCAGCAGGTCGTAGAGGTAGACCGGTGGCATGCCCTGGCGCAGATTCTCTCTCGCAATCTCGCGCAGATACAGGAACAGCTTGTATTCCTGCTCGGAGGTGCGCGAAAGAAAGATGGCGCGCAGAAAATCCCATTCTCCGCTCGCGGTACTTTCAAAGATCTGCCGGATCCGCGCCTGAAAAACATCTGTCTCCATGTATTGGTCAGCCGTGGGAGTGGCGCCGCGCGCGGGACGCAGCATGACCGGGAATAGACCCGCCGCCCGGATCAGTTCCCATGGAATGGTGTTGGAGGTAAGGCCTACAACCGGGGTGCCGGCGCGGTGGGCTTCGATCGCCTGCGCCATCGGATTTTCATAGTGCCAGGCCAGTTGCTTGGCCGCGCTCTCTGTTTCGGGCATCGTGACGGGGTCAGATCACTTTTCGCAACTGCAACGCTTCGATCTTGCCGGCAGAATACCCCAAAATTCCACCGTAGACGGCTTGGTTGTGTTCGCCCAGGCCTGGCGCCGGCTGGTCGAATTCTGCAGTGGCGCGAGAGAAATGGATCGGCATTCCCATCCCGAACACGTCATCGACCAGGCCGTACTTCGGATGAGCCAGCGGAACCGTTTCGCGCCGTCGAGTGACCTGCGGGTCCCGCATGGCCGCATCGGGATCGCGAACCTCCGCCGAGGGGACGCCGACAGCGTCAAGCTTGGCGATCGCCTGGGCGGTCGTCATGGAACGAGTGAAACGCTCGACCACAGCGTCCAGTTCGTCTGAATTTTTCACGCGAAGGTCGCGGGTCGCGAATTGTTGTCCGGTTGCAAATTCACCCTGGCCCATCGCGCCAAAAAGCGATTGAGCAAACGCGTCGGTCGGCGCGCACAGCGCGATGTAGCCGTCCTGCGTGGGGTACACGCCAAACGGCGAGAGTCGGGGAACGGTTTGCCCGGTTCTTTGCGGTACACCGCACCTCTCCAGAATGTCGAAAGGTTCGCATGCAACCATCATGGTCAGGGCGCCGAGCATGGAAATATCCACGTGCTGACCCGCACCGGTGCTTTTCAGCTGGTGCAAGGCAGACAGAACGCCAATCACTCCGAAAAGGGGCGCACAAAGATCGGCGAACGGCACGCCGACCCGTACCGGCGGTTCGGCAGGCTTCCCGGACGTCATCATCACTCCGCTCAGCGCCTGGATGATGGCGTCCATCGCCTTGCCGGATCCTGGATCTCCGGCGCTGCCGAAGCCGGTGATGGAGCAATAGATGATGCGCGGGTTGAATTCGCGAACCTGAACGTATCCCGCGCCCAAGCGCTCAAGCGTTCCCCGGCTGAAATTCTCGACCAGGACATCCGCATTGCGAACCAGATCGGCGAACACTTCCCGCGCCTCGGGGCTCTTCAAATTCAGGGTGATGCCGAGTTTGTTTCGCAGACGATTCAATGCAGATATCGAGACGTCGTCATCATTTTCGCGGGTCAGGGTCGCGCCATTCCTTCCAAGGTAAGGGGAGTTGCTCCGGCACGTGTCGCCGCCGGAGGGGTTCTCGATCTTGATCACGCGCGCCCCGAGGCCAGCCAGCAACAGAGTCGCAAACGGGCCGGCCAGCGCAACGGTCATGTCCAGCACCGTGATGCCCTCAAGCGGTCGCGGAAAGCCCTTCGGTGTCTGAGGATTGTCCATAGGTGGTGTCGCCCAGAACGGGTCGTTTGTCCCGGCGAATGCCTGAGTCTACATCACAGCCACCTGTTGCGCAGTCAGATTTGGACCGCTCCCATTAGGTCGCGATGCAGGGCGCAATCGGGATCGCCCCGGATGCGGCAAATCGTGGCCACGGGTCGCGCCGGAAGAATTCATGAAGCAAGTAAGATTCTCGCCCCATTTGAAGGTAAACTCTCGGGCCTCGGGGAAACGCAATCGAAAGACCGGCGGAATGCCATCGCGAAGGAGAGCCTGATGAAGAGGATTTTGGTTGCCGATGACGACCGCGCGACCCGCCACATGCTCAAGAGCGTGCTGGGAGAAGCCGGATTTGAAGTCGTTGTCGCCGTCGACGGCACCGCTGCGCTGAAAAAATTGCGCGCCGGGGGGTTTGATTTACTTCTGACGGACGTATGGATGCCAGGCATGAATGGCCTGGATCTGCTGGCCCGCTTGCGGAAGGAACCGGATCATCCCCGCACGATCGTGATGACCTCCGACGATACCTCCGAGGTGATGCTGCGCGCGATTCGCGAGCAGGCCTACCACTACATGCGAAAACCCATGGATCCCGGCGCCCTCGTCGAACTGGTCAACGATGCGCTTTCGGCCAAGCCGTCGTCCTCGCCCATTGAAGTCGTTTCCGCCGTTCCCCACTGGATTGAACTACTCGTGCCGTGCGAACTGGAAGCCGTGGCCCGAATCACAGGTTTCATGGCTCAGATCAAGTCCGAATTGTCCGACGAAGACCGCGAACACGTCGGATTCGCATTCCGGGAGCTGCTCACCAACGCGATCGAATGGGGAGGGAAGCTTGACCCCAATCAGAAGGTGCGCATCTCGTACTTGAAGACAAAACGCATGATCCAGTACCGAATCGCGGACCCCGGGATGGGCTTTCGCGATGAGGAATTAAGCCACGCAGCCCTCAATAATCCCGAGGATGATCCCATGCTTCACAGCGAAGTCCGCAGGCAGAAGGGCTTGCGCCCCGGCGGCTATGGCCTTTTCATGGCGCGCGATTTAGTCGACGAGTTGCTGTATAACGAAGTGCGCAACGAGGTGGTCCTGGTTAAGTATTTGGCGACCGCATCCAGAGCCGCTGGCGGCTAACGGAACGCACCGTGCAAACGAAATCATTTTATGGCTGGAAGCTCCTGATCGTTTTCTGGGTGATCATCGTCCTGAACTTCACCTTTCCCACGTTCGGAACCAGCGTCGTGAACACCTATATGGCGAAGGCCATGCACTGGAACCGCAAGGAACTCGGCCTGGCATTTTCGGTGTTCAGCCTGATGGCTGGCCTGCCCGGACCGCTGGTAGCGCGTTCGATCAACAAATTTGGCATCCGTTTTACTCTGGTGGTGGGGACACTGCTGTCTTCAACCGGGGCGCTGCTGATGGCGCTGGTCGTGCGATCAGTGTCCGGTGCAATTATCGTATTCGGGATCATCGTGGGGGCGGGCGCCGCCATGGCGGGTACGATCGGGCCGCAGGTGGGCATGGCGCGCTGGTTCCGCAAGAAACGCGCTCGCGCGATTTCGCTTCTGCTGACCGCTTCCGGCGTGGGCGGCTGCATCGCCGTGCCCACGCTGAGTTGGACGATCGCTCGATCGGGAGGGGATTGGCGTGCCGCATGGTGGTGCATGTCCGGCATGTCACTGGTCGCGGCAATCGTCGCAGCCCTTTTTGTAAAGGAAAGCCCGGCCGCGATGGGGCAGACTCCGGACAATGAACCGCTCACCGATGCCCCCGCGCCGAATACGCCCGCCTTGCAGGCCGACCACGGAGTCTACAAAACCACCGAAGATTGGACACTAGGCGAGGCACTGAAGTCGCCTACGCTCTGGCTGCTGGTGCCGACCTATCTCGGGTTTTTTATGGGTTTCTTTATCTATATCGCGCACGGTGTCTCGCATCTGGAAGGTCTGGGTTATGCGCCGGGCGAGGCGGCGAAATCCATCTTTGTGATTCTGATCTCCTCGTTGATTGGACAATTCACAGTCGCCGCTGTGGGCGACCGCATTGAGCCTCGCCTGCTTTCCGCCGTAGCGGTGTGTTTGTACGGCGCCGGGACGCTTCTTGCGATCCATGCCGTTACGCCCGCCGTGATGTATTCCTACGCGATTCTGATGGGCAGCGGATTCGGTGCTGCGTTTACATGTATGCAGACAATTTTGAGCAATTATTACGGATTGAAGGTCTATCCCGCGCTGCTGGGAGTGACCACGCCGCTGGGAACGATTTTGGGCGCCACTGGCCCGTTAACGGCTGGATATTTCTACGATCGCTACGGCACCTACAGCCAGATATTTTCCATCGTGGCCGCGCTGTGTTTCATCAGCGCGATCCTTTATCTGTTGGCGAAACCCCCGGTCCGCAGCTCCCCCCGCGCCAGAATCGCGCCGGCGCAAGCAGCCTAGCGGCCGCTCTTCTCTTGCATCTGTTCTCGGCTCAGGCAGTTGCGATCGCACCAAAGTGAGCCATCGGGTCCTCGGTCCGCGCGCCGTTTCGCGTGATCTCAAATTCTGATGACACCCACTCCGAATTTGAATTTGCGTGTTTTGCGCAGCCTTCCTACAGTGGGGTATGAATGGATATGCCGGCCTTGAACAGCACCAGTACATCGACGTGCTGCATCAGATCGGTGAGCGCATTGCCGCGGCCGATCCGCTCTCGACGGTGCTGAAGCTGGTCGTCGAATTTGTTTCGACCGTGGTGAAATGCGACTCGTGCTTTTTGTATGTCCTCGAGGGCAGCGATCTCATCCTGCGGGCATCCCAGAATCCTCATGCGGAGGTCGTCAACCGTCTGACGCTGCGAATCGGCGAGGGCATCACGGGCTGGGTTGCGGAAAACAAAAGGCCAGCGGCGATCGCAAGCCGTGCGTCGTCTGATCCGAGGTTCCAGTCTTTCCGCGAGCTGCCCGAGGACCGCTTTGAGGCTTTTCTGTCCGTGCCCATCCTGTGCCGCGACAAGCTGGTTGGAGTGATCAACCTGCAGCACCGCGACACCCACGTCCACAGCCAGCGTGAAATTCATCTGGTTTCGACCATCGGTTTCCTGGTGGGTCCGGAAATCGAGTTGGTGCGCCTTGAGGCCGAAGACTCAAAGCTCTCGGAGCTTTCCGAAGCGCGTGAAATGGTCAGGACGGCTCAGAGCATCCTGCAGCGCGATCTGCAGATCGCCGAGGACGACGCTTTCGCTTTGCTGCAGAGGGAAAGTCGCGAACGCAGAAAATCCATGAAGGAGATTGCAGAAGCCGTTATCATCTCCGAAAAAATTACGTCCCGGCGAAACTCGTCGCTGCCGATGTAGACGAAGGTGCCCGCGCACCGCGCGCGGGATTTAAGGCTTGGCGTGCTCGCGGACCATGCGAATCGGTTTGACGATCATGTCCTTCGGCGCATTCACCTGATGGTCGAGCACGGGCGTGAGTTCGCCTTCGTCAGCGGATTTCGGAGCAAATTTCCATTCCGTTGACGGTGCGTACTGATCTTTCTGCATCACCACGAACAGCAGAGCCCCGGACCGGAATCGCGCGTTCAGAAGAGGTGCGTCACCCTGGTCCTTGTGCGTCGGTTCGATCAGGTTTCCTTCCTTGTCAACGCTGATATCGAAGTTGTTGAGCGTGCCGCTGAGCGCGCCACCCTGTTCCTTGAGGACTAGGATTGCGAAAACCTCGCCGTTGAAATTCCCTGTCCAGGTGCCCACGAATGTCTTCAGATCAGGAGGATTCTGCTTCGACGGTTCCGGGTTCTGACTTGCCCAAGCAGGCAAGCCAGGCGGCGCGAAGACTGTCACGGACGACAGGAGAAGACAGGCTACAAGGCAGGACACTGCTTTGCCGGTACGTGCAGCGCCGTTGGGACTGACGAAACTCATCTTGCGCTCCGCTACAGCCGCCAGTATACGCGATACGGAAACCCTGGCGACGCTAGCGCGAGGGCCGGCGCCAGATGGCGAACGGCATGCCCGTGGGATCGTGCAACACCGCCATTTCGTCCCCTTCCGGCAACGTTGTGGGCGGAATCAGAACTCTTGCGCCGAGCCCTTCGGCTTTCTTGGCGAACGATTTCACGTCGTCGACGCCGACGAACAGTTGCACGAAGTTATGCGCCTGCGGCGGAGCCGGCCAGATTCCGCCCTGGATGCCTTCGCTCGACCCGGTCTCGATTCTGCGGTAGCCGAGCGGATTTCCAGCCTCCACCTTCCATCCGAACATGGCGGAGTAGAAGCTCGCGGTCTCGTCCGGTGTCTTCGATACGATTTGAAACTGCAAGACTGGATTCGCCATTTTTCCTCCGCGCCTGTTCGAGCCCGCCGTCCCGGGAGGCTACCTTGCACTTTCTCTGATTCGCCCAAGCGCAACCCGCCGGAAAGCGCGTTCGGTGAGTTGCGCAAGGCCGGTCTCGTCCTTCCACCGGCCCGCGGAAGTTGTCTTGATCAGCCTCAGACGCAGAAGTGTGGCCCAGGCCAGATTGACCTGGTCCACGCTCGCACCACTACGTTTCGCAATCCACCGGCAGTCGGCGCGGAATTCCGGGTCCCGTAACAGCTGCAGAATCTGCAAGTGCACGCGCTCGGTCGCCACTGCCAGGGCATCCGCCGTCCAGTGGCGCAATCTTTCCTCGGGATCAGCGCTCGCCGCATCCGGCATTCTCTCAAGCGCCAGATACAAGGCGATCTCTTCGGAGTCCAGGCCGAGCCTTCTGGACCAGCTTCGAAGCCGGGTTTCCGGAACCGGGCGCGTTTTGCGAAGTATCTGAGACAGCGTCGAGTGGTCCGCTCCAAGGAAAGCCGCAAAGGCGCGCAGGGAGTAGCGCGCATTCCGGTTGCGACGCGCTTCAAACTCCCGGCGCAGCCTTTCGCGGAATGGGAACTCGTTCACGGCGCTGATGGTACGGGAACAGAAGCCGGTCGGCAATGCCCCGGCAGCCAAATCGGGGCAACGACTTGCCCCGTCTCGGCCATGCATAGCATCCAAGCTAGGGGGCCTGGCATCGCTGCTTCGGGAGCGGTTCAGGAGCGAGCGCGACCGCCGCCCGATGCCCTTCGCGGCAACCACCGGGCGTTTGCGTAGGCAAGCCCGGAAGGGGTCTGTTACAATTTTGTGATTCACGGGGCAGGCCGCACACAGTGATGCGGCCCATCATGGCGGAAAACAACAAGAGAAAACCGGTTACCTGGATACTGATCGCTGTGCTCGCGATCGCTGTCCTGGCCGTTCTGGCCTTGCGCCGTCAGGCGCCGGTGGTAAAGGTCGTGCGCGTTGCGCGCGAGGATCTGAGCGCCACAATCACCAGCAACGGCAAGGTCGAGCCCATCTCGCCGACCGTGGCTCGAGCCGGGTTCCCGGCGTTCGTGGACAAAGTACTGGCAACCGAGGGGCAGGCGGTCCGCCGCGGGCAGGTCATCTTGACCCTGAACGCATCCGATGTGCGATCGCAGCTCGCCCAGGCGCGCGCCGATCTGCTTTCTGCACAGAATGACCTCAGAAACGCGCGTGCCGGAGGTCCGCCGGACCAGGTGGCGCAGCTCGACGGCGATTTGCAGGCCGCCCAGGTTCAGGTGCGGAACCTTCAGACAAACGAAAAGGCGCTCGAAGGTCTGGTGGCACAGCACGCCGCGACGCAAGATGAGCTCGCCCAGACCCAGTCCAGTCTTGCCAAGGCCCGCGGAAACCTTCAGGCGCTCGAGGCCAAGAAACGGGATTTGACCGAGCGCGGGTCGGCGATCGTCCAGGGCGCGACCCTGCGTGTCAGCCAAACCCAGGATCTGGTCGAATCGCTTGAAGAAAAAGTACGCTCGGCCACCGTCACCGCGCCGACCGATGCCACGCTGTATTCGCTGCCCGTGAACGCGGGCGACTTTGTGAAGGTCGGAGACACGCTGGCGGAAATGGCCGATCTGCGGCACGTGCGTGTGCGCGCGTTTGTGGACGAGCCTGACCTCGGCTCGCTTGAACCCAATCAAAACGTTGCGGTCACCTGGGACGCGAAACCGGGCCGAACCTGGACCGGCCACACCGAGGAAGTTCCCAAACAAGTAGTGGCGCGCGGAATGCGCAGCGTGGGAGAAGTCCTTTGCTCGATTGACAACGACCGACTCGACCTGCTGCCGAATACCAACGTGCAGGTCCTGATCATGGTGCACGAGAGCCACGGGGCGCTGGTCGTCCCGCGCACTGCTGTTCTGGGTGACGGTGCCCAGCACTACGTGCTTGTTTTCGGAGACGACAAACTGCGCCGCCGCGACATCTCAATAGGCGTGGCCAGCGCGTCAAAGTATGAAGTCGTGTCGGGTTTGACCGGCGGCGATCGTGTGGCGCTGCCGGGAGAGAAAGAGTTGCGCGACGGAATGGAAGTTCGAGCCGAGGAGACGAATTGAGAACGTCACACAAACAGTTCGGGGCGGTTATTTTTGGCGTGTTGTTGGCGGGGCTGCTGAGTTCCCCGCCGGCGCTGCGTGCCGATGCTTCCGCCGCGATTCAGTCGGCGCAGCACCTCATCACTGCGGGAAACTATACCGGCGCAGTCTCGGCGCTGCAGGCGGCAGCTCCTGCAAACCCGTCAAGCGCCGAGCTGTTTTACTGGCTGGGGCGCAGCTACTATGAATTGCGCGACTGGGACAACGCCGTCGCACAGGGTGAGAAATCGGTCTCGCTGGACCCCAAGAACTCTCTGTATCACCAATGGCTCGGCCGTTCCTACGGCGGCAAGGCGGACCGGGACAGAAGTTTTTCCACGGCAAAAAAGGTGAAGTCGGAATTCAAAGAGGCAATCAGCCTGAATCCTGCGAATATTGCCGCCCGGCGCGATCTCGAAGAGTATTGCCTGGATGCGCCCTGGATCGCAGGAGGAAGCAAGGACGAAGCGCTTGAACAGGTGAATGCCATCGCGGCGATCGACCCGATCGCCGGCCACCTGGCGCGCGCGCTGTATGATCGCGAAGGCCTGAAGGCTCCCGAGGACGCCGAAAACGAACTTCGGCAGGTTCTGGCGGCCAAGCCGAAATCGGCAGACCCGTATTTAGAGGTCGCAGATTTCTACAGAGAGCTGAATAAGCCGGCCGATATGGGAACGGCCATTGATGCCGCGGCGCAGGTAAGCCCCAATGATCCGCGCCTGGCCTATTTTCGCGGCGTTGCGGCGGTCCTTGCGAACTCGAATCTGCCGAGCGCCGAGCGCGACCTGAAATCCTATCTTGCCAGTACACCGGACCGCAGCGACTGGCCCGCACACGCTGCCGCGCGCGAATGGCTGGGGCGGCTGTACGAAGAGCAGGGAAAGCGCGCCGACGCGGCCGAACAGTACCGCGAGGCACTTCAGCTTGAGCCCAAGCGCAAGGAAGCGCGCGTGCGCCTGGAGAAGCTCGAGAAGTCCCAATAGCGCCGCGCTGACGGCGCCCGCGAGTTAGGTTCGCATGGCAACCACGCAAAACACAGCGGCCTTCTGGAGCGAGACATGGTCGCTCGCCATGCAGGCCTTGCGCGCCAATAGAATGCGCGCAATGCTCACGATGCTGGGCGTGATCATCGGCAGCGGCTCAATCGTTCTGGTCGTGACAATCGCACTCGGCGGGCAGCGCTACGTGTTGTCTCAAATTGAAGGCATCGGTGCAAACCTGGTCTCCGCGCGGGTGATTAATTCCGGCGACGCGGGTTCGCTTGCGATCGAGGACCAGATAACGCCTGCGGACCTCAACGCCGTAAGGCTCGCCATGCCGCAACTGGTTTCCGAGGCCGCGGGCACAAACGCCCTCCCCATGACCGTGATTGTCAACGGCCAGGAGCGTCCCGTCACTTTCCTGGGCGTGACCCAAGGTTTCAACCGGATTCGCAATATCGCGATTCTGCGCGGGCGCTACTTCGATTCCGACGACATGGACTCGCGCAGCAAGGTGTGTTTGCTGACCGAAGATCTTGCGCGCCGCGTGTTTCCGTTTGACGATCCCGTCGGCAAGGGTATTCGCGTGGGCGAACTCGTGTTCACGGTAATCGGCGTTTTCAACGAGCGCGTGGCCACGTTCGGGCAAACGGAAATCAAGAAGGAATCCGTGGTCGTTCCGTTTTCGCTGCTTCAGTACTATACGGGAACGGAATATTTCCGGACCCTGGATGTCATGGCCGCAAGCTCGGAAGACGTTCCGGTGGTGACGCGCGAAGTAGGGGAGATTCTCCAGAGCCGACACCGCTCCGAGGCGCACTATCGGGTCCAGAACTCCACCGGCATTCTCGAGACGGCGCGGCAGATCGCGCTCGCGCTGATGGTGGTACTGATCTTGATCGCACTGATCGCCCTGGTCATCAGCGGCGTGGGGATCATGAATATCATGCTGGTCACGGTGACCGAACGAACGCGCGAGATTGGCATTCGCAAGGCCATTGGCGCGACCCGGGACGCCATCCGCTATCAATTCCTGATGGAGGCCATGGCCATCAGCGGTACCGGCGCGCTTGCAGGAATCGCCATCGGCGTCGCAATCCCGCTTCTGCTCAATTTCCTGATCGGCTTCTTCCCCCAGGCCGCGGGTATTACCGTTCCGGTGTCTTGGGTCTCAGTCGTAATAGCGTTCGTAGTATCCTGCTCGACGGGCTTGGTGTTCGGCTATCTGCCCGCCAATCGGGCTGCTGGTCTTGAGCCAACCCAGTCGCTTCGCCATGAATAGCCCCGCGAGACCGAGTATCGAATGCCGTCACCCGATCGCTTGGGTTGCCGGAGTCGTCGCGCTGTGTGCGCTCGTCTGGATGTTTCCCGCCGCAAGCACTGCGCGCGGGCAGGACTCAGGCAACTTGACGCTGCATCAGGCCGTGACGCTTGCCCTTGAGAACAGCCGCGACGTCAAACTCGCACAGGTGCAATACAACGTGGCGCTGGGTGAAGCGGAGGTCGATCGCGCCGCCTTCAGGCCGAATCTGTACACCGGCGCAGGCGCAGCTTACACCCACGGTTTTCCGTCTCTGCCAGGCGGCGAGGCGCCCTCGATCTTTCAGCTGGACTACACCCAGGCGCTTTTTGATCCCCTGCTGAAGGGCCAGCAGCACGCCGCCGAGGAGCGCGCGAAAAGCCAGAAACTCGAGCTGGACCGGGTGCGCGACGACACCATCGTGCGCACGGCGACCGCCTACCTGGAATTGGCCAAGGTCCGCCATTCGCTTGAACTGATGCTGGGCGAACAAGCAAGCGGTGCGAAAATTCTGGAAGCCATTCGCGAGCGTGTCGCGGCGAATCAGGAGCTTCCGATCGAGGTGACGCGCACTGAGTTGACGCTGGCGCATATTGCCGAGCAGGTCGTGAAGTCCGAAGACCGCCAGGCCTTTCTCGATGCGCAAATCCACGATCTCACCGGCATTCCCGACGGGCAGTCAATCGGGGTTGCGCCTGAGGACGCCTCGTTTACGGCCGGGCTTGCGACCGCGCAATCGGAAGCTGAAATTGAGAGCCTGGCGATCCAGAACGACCGGGGCCTCGCCGAAGCCGAAAACGAGCGCCAGGCGCGCGAGCAGATCCTCAAGGGCGCCCGCTGGAGCTATTTTCCAAAGGTGGATCTGGTCGGGCAGTACAGCGTGCTGAGCAAATTCAACAATTACGACGAGTTTTACAAGAAATTCGAACGGAACAACGTCAATGTGGGTGTCCAGATCACCATTCCACTGTTTGCTGCGAAAACTCGGGCGAATGTAGCCTTGGCCAAGAGCCAGTTGAGCGAGTCGGAATTGGAGCTCGGCAACAAGCGGCAGCAGGTTCGCTTCGACGTGCAGCAGAAGGCGCGCAGCGTGCGGGAGCTGGAGGCCAGCAGGGAAGTGGCGCGGCTCGATCTGCAGCTTGCCCAGGAGACGCTTCAGTTGGAGCAGGCCAAATTCGACCAAAACCGCGTTACCTTGCAGGACATCGAGCGTGCCCGCCTGGACGAGAATGACAAATGGGTGGCCTTTTTGGACGCAGATTTCGCCCGCCAGCAGGCCCAGCTCGCCCTGCTCCAGGCGACCGGGCAGTTGGCTAAGGTTTTTCAATAGAACGCATCCAAAAAGGCGCGCTAGGGCTGATCCGCGAAATGCAGTAGAATGAGTGTTCTGGCTGGGGTTGATTCGTAGCTCTGGGGGGATATCGTACATGCCGTCCGTAATGAAAACGCTGCTTCTGAATCCGCCAAGTTTCGAGAAATTTGACGGTGGCGCGGGCTCCCGCTGGCCTGCCACGCGAGAAATCGAGTCGTACTGGTATCCGGTCTGGCTGTCCTATCCCGCAGGCATGCTCCCGGGCAGCCGCCTGCTCGACGGCCCTCCCCATCACATCAAGCCTGCCGAGGTTGTCCAGATCGCGCGGGACTACGAATTTGTCGTGGTTTTCACCTCCACGGTAGGCTTTCTGAGCGACCTGCGCATGGCTCGAGCCATGAAGGAACAGAAGCCGGACACCAAGATCTGTTTTGTTGGACCGCAAGTGCAGATCAAGCCGGCAGAAAGCCTGCTGGCAAGCTCGGATATTGATTTCGTCGTGCGCGGAGAATTCGACCACGCCGTTGTCGAGTACGCCCAGGGCAAGCCGGTTTCTGAGATTGCCAACGCCAGCTACGTCAAAGACGGCAAAGTCGCGCACAACCCGTCGCGCCCGCTGATGCAGACCGCCGAGCTCGACGAGCTTCCCTTCGCGACCGATGTATATCAAAAAGACGTGCAGATTGAAAAATACAATGTGCCATTCCTGCTGCATCCGTTCGTTTCGTTTTACACCGCGCGGGGTTGTCCGGCCCTTTGTACGTTCTGCCTCTGGCCCCAGACGCTTTCCGGCCACGCGTGGCGCACGCGGTCCGTCGAGAACGTCGCAAGGGAATTCCGCCAGGCGCACAAGATGTTTCCGCAGGCCAAGGAATTCTTCTTTGATGACGACACCTTCAACATTCGCAAGGACCGGGTCCTGGCTCTTTGCAAGGAATTCAAGCCTGTGGGTTTCCAGTGGTCCTGCACGGCCCGCGTCCATGGGGACTACGAGACCCTGAAGGCCATGGCGGACGCAGGTTGCCGTCTGTTGATCGTGGGTTTTGAATCAGGTGACGCGCAGATCCTGAAAAACATCAAGAAGGGCCAGACTCTTGATATGGGCCGTAACTTCGTCAAGAACTGCAAGAAGGTCGGCATTCACGTTCACGGCGATTTCATCATCGGTCTTCCTGGCGAAACCAAGGACACCATCGAGAAGACCATTAACTTCGCCAAGGAACTCGACTGCGAGACGATTCAGGTTTCCATGGCGCATGCCTACCCGGGCACCGAACTCTACGATCAGGGCGTTCGCGAAGGGTTTCTCGCCGGCGAGGCAATTACCGACGACGGCGGACACCAGCTTCCTCACCTGGAGTACCCCGGCCTTTCCAAGGAATACATGGTCGAGTCCGTCAACCGCTTCTACGACAGCTACTATTTTCGTCCCAAAGTCGCCTGGCGCATCGTCCGCGATGCTCTCTGGGATTCGCACGAGCGCAAGCGCCTCTATCACGAGGCCGTCGATTTCATGAAACTCCGCGCGGATCGCGGCAGGGTATCCCGGAAACGGAAGGGCGTGGACAAGAAAGCCCTTGTTGCCGTGCCGCCGATGAACCCTCGTTCCGGGATCGGCGAGTCGCAAGGGGCATGACGGCGCCGCAAGGCCTGCACCTAAAGACGTTCACGCTGATCCTGATCATGGTTTCCGTGGCCCCGCTCGGAGATATGTTTCTGGGCAAAGGCATGAAGCGCGTGCCCCCGATGGCCAGCTGGGCTCCCGCCGAGGTATTCCACTTTTTTTTCCGGGCGTTCACCTCGGGAACCATTTGGCTCGGCATCGGTCTCCTGCTCACTTTCTTTGTGGCCTACCTGCTGGTGCTGTCCTGGGCTGACTACACCTACGTGTTGCCGGCTTCGTCGATCTCGAACCTGCTCATCGCTTTGCTCGCCTACTTTGTCCTGCACGAAACCATCACGCCCACCCGATGGACCGGCGTCGCATTCATCTGCCTGGGCGTATTCGTCGTAGGGCGAACGCATCTGCGCACCACGGAGCACCGATAGTGCTGACCGGTTTTATTTTCTACTTGCTGAACGTGGTGCCGGGTACGGGCGGTGAGATCTGCATGTCGCGCGCCATGAAGACGGTCGGCGAAGTAACGGACTTTCGACCCCGTGCAATCCTCCATGCGCTCGGCCGTGCCATGAGCGTGCCCTGGTTCTGGGTCGGCATCACCATGATGGCGACGGGATTTTTTTCGCTGCTGGGGTTGCTGTCTGTTGCGAACGTCAGCTTTGTCTTTCCGGCAACAGCCCTGAGCTATGCGGTCGGGACGCTCGGCGGCAAGCTCTTCCTGCGGGAACGCGTAACTCCCCAGCGCTGGTTCGGCGTCCTGCTGGTTTGTGTCGGCGTCACGCTGGTGTTCTTCGGCAAGCAGTAGGCGCCCACCGACGGGCGGCCGGCCTACTGGCCGAGGTTCGGCATTTGTGAGATTGTCTGTGGCATGACTCCCTGGACGGTGGTTCGCGACGCGTTGCTTGTGCTGGCCGTAGCGCCGTTCGCCTACTACTTTCTTGCAATCATCGCTGCGAGCAAGTTCTTTAGAATCCCCTCCTCCTCCGATTTCCGACCGCCCATCAGCATCCTGAAACCGATTCGCGGTCTGGATCGCGAAGCCTACGAGAACTTTGCCAGCTTCTGCCGCCAGGATTATCCCGAATTTGAAATCCTGTTTTGCGCGAGCGATGAACAGGAGCCGACGATTCCGATCATACGGAAGTTAATCGCCGATTTCCCCAGGCGCCCGATCCGCCTGCTGATTGGCGCCGAGCCCCGCGGCGCAAGTGACAAGGTCAACAAGCTCTGCCGTATGGCCCGCGAGGCACGCAACGAGATCATCCTCGTCAGTGACAGCGACGTACGCGTCGAACCCGGCTTCCTGGCTGCGGTGGCCGCACCGTTTGCCGATCCGGCGGTTGGAGGCGTCACCTGCCTGTACCGCGGCCTCGCGGACGGGTCATTCGCGGCCACGCTTGAAGCGCTGGGCAATACCGCCGATTTCGCGCCGGGCGTCCTGGTTGCATGGCTTCTTGGCGGCGTCCGCTTCATGCTCGGCGCGGTGATGGCCACCACGAAAAAGCATCTGGTTGAAATCGGCGGATTTGAGTCGCTCGTGGATTATTTCTGCGACGATTACGAACTCGGCAATCGCATCACCGCGCGCCGCCATCGCATCGAGCTGAGCCGATTTCCGGTCGACATCGTGTACCCGAGAGAAACCATCGCTGATGCCTTTCGCCACCAGCTTCGCTGGAATCTGAGCATCCGTTACTCACGCCCCTGGGGACACCTGGGCCTGATTTTCACGCACGGCCTGGTGTGGGCCATCGTCGGTATCTCGGTCGCACAATCGTGGTTTGCGGTATTTGCATTTGCGGCGGGGTATTCTTTGCTGCGCTACGAGATGGCCCTCGCAACGGGCGCGCGCGGAATGCGCGATACTCTGGTGAGACGAAAACTCTGGATGCTCCCGCTGCGGGACGGGTTCGCCTTCGTGGTCTGGATCGTGAGCTTCGTTCCGCAACGCATCCATTGGCGCGGCCGTGAATTCTACGTCCTCAACAAACGCCTGGTCCCGGTCACCCCCCGGGAGCCCTAGGACAACCCGGTGACGCGCCCGGCGGTGGGGTGCCGCCTATTTTGGCCATCCGGCAAGTGCCGTGACTTGCGTAGCCGCCAGAAACTCAATCACCGAAGCTTTTTCCGGCTTCGACCGAGCCCACGTGTCGCTGTCGGCCCCCAACCCCCGGTTGACGAATGTAGGTTCCGCCGTTAAAGTAGGTGCAGGTCGCATTTGCGGCCTTTTTTGTTGTCTCCCCTTCGGCTGGGAGGTCGTACAATTGGCAGTACATCAGATTCTGGAACCGAACCTGCCCTCATTTCGCAAAGCCTTTTGCTGATTCTTTTCGATTTATCTGCCATTCCATGCCGTTGTGTGCCGTTGTTTTCCGCACCGATAATGTCAGTTTGATGTCAAGTAGGGTTTATTGGTACATCAGATTTCGCCAAGATCCACGATTGCAGGCGCACCGTGGCAACTCCGCTCGTAACCCGCATCCCAAAATCTCCATAGAACCAAATCAGGAGTAGAGCGCTTGGAGGAGTCTAGCTCTGAAGAAATATTTGCCGCCCCATTTCCAGAGTCGCTGAATGCGGCGGAAGCGTCGCACGGTTGCTGTATGTTTTGCGAAGGCCACGACGTGGCTGACGGTTCCAGGGAACCGCGAAATCCAGAAGTCTTCATT